>NZ_CP023676.1:623750-1247500 GCF_003030305.1 Cutibacterium acnes
GCCGTCAGGGCTGAAGGCCAGCCCCATGTACAGGCTTTCGGGAGACTTATAGGGGATGGTCTGGACGACCTTGCCAGTGGCAGTTTTGATGACCTGCAGGGACTGGGTTCCCTGACCGTTATTGCTGACGATGAGGTACCTGCCATCGGGGGATAAAGCCTCATTGAGCGGGAGGTCACCAAGGGTGGTGAGCTGACCGGCTGGAGTCAGCAGCTGACCGACGGTAGTGCGGCCAGTAGAACCCGACATCGGCCCGGCCTTGTTGGGAGACGGAGCCGCATGAGCTGGGGAGAAGGCTGCTATTGCGGTAACAACGGCACACGCCGAGGCGAGACCTCGGCGCAGTCGTCTGGATACGTGTGTGTCATGAGGAGCGCTCATAACCCAGAACTTAGGAAATAAAAATGGCACCTGAGGGACACCACGGATGCACCTTCAGGGAATTTTAGGTAAACGGACTTTCTGCGGGTCCTCGGCAGGCGAACTTGAACGGGTTCGTCAGATGCCGACGTACCCGTAGACTCAGGATCATGGCTGTTACGGGGGCGTGCACGAATAAGAAGCTGTACTTAGCTGCTCCGCGTGGATACTGCGCAGGCGTTGATCGTGCGGTGGTGACCGTTGAGAAGGCGCTAGAGGTGTATGGCGCTCCGGTGTACGTGCGCAAGCAGATCGTCCACAACCGCCACGTCGTGGAGACCTTGGAGGGGCGCGGAGCGATCTTCGTTGATGAGCTCGACGAAGTGCCCGACGATGCCCTCGTGGTGTTCTCGGCTCACGGCGTGTCCCCGCAAGTTAAGAAAGAGGCCACCGATCGTGGTCTTCGTACTATTGACGCAACGTGCCCACTGGTGACGAAGGTGCATCACGAGGCCAAAAGGTTCGCTAACCAAGACACCCAGATCCTCCTTATTGGTCATGCCGGTCACGAGGAGGTCGAGGGGACGACTGGCGAGGCTCCCGAGAACATCACCCTGGTGCAGACTCCCGCGGATGTTGATGGGTTGGCGTTAGACCGCGACCGTCCCGTGGCGTGGCTGTCCCAGACAACGCTGAGTGTCGACGAGACGGTGGAGACCGTCGATCGGATTCGCGACCTACATCCTCAGCTCATCGATCCGCCTTCCGACGACATCTGCTACGCCACCCAGAACCGGCAGCACGCCGTCAAGCAGATGGCTCCTCAATGTGACCTTGTCATCGTGGTGGGATCGAAGAACTCGTCCAACACTGGCCGTTTGGTGGAGGTCGCCCTCGAATCGGGGGCCAAAGCCTCCTATCGGGTGGATAACGCAGGAGAGATCGAGGAGACCTGGCTCGACGGTGTGTCCACCATCGGCGTGACCTCGGGGGCATCGGTGCCGGAGGCCCTCGTCCAGGGGGTGATCGATCTGCTCATCTCGAAGGGTTGGCCGCCGGCTGAGGAAGAGACCCTCATTGAGGAGTCGTTGTCCTTCGCCTTGCCGCCTCAACTGCGAAAACGTCGCACGACGGCCAAGTGAGGTTCATTCCGGAAGGCCCACCTCAGTCTGGTTCTCGGTCAGTTCCGGCGAGGTGAGGGGGCGTACCGCCTCTTCGATGGGGGCCGGGGACGCGATGTCGTCGGCGGTTACCCCGAGATGTTCGAAACGTCTGGCTTGGACGAGGACCCTTGTCTCGAGGCTACCCAGGGCCGAATTGTAGGCTCGCACCGTCGAGGTCAGGGATCGTCCCATTTTGTCGAGGTTGCCGGCCAGGGTTCCTAGACGCTTGTGAAGGTCGCGTCCTAGTGCTGCGACTTCTGTCGCAGATCTCGCGACGGCCTCCTGCCGCCAGGCTAGGGCGACCGTGCGTAGCATCGGAATGAGTACTGATGGGCTGGCCAGCACGATCCCGCGTCGGTTAGCGTACTCGTGGAGGTCGGGTATCTCCTGCAGTGCAGCCTGAAGTAAGGCATCGGAAGGCAGGAAGCACACGACGAACTCGGGGGAGTCGAGGTCGGTGCGCCAGTAACCCTTGGCCGAGAGCTGGTCGATGTGGGTGCGAACATGGCGTGCGAAACGGGCCATCTGGGCGTCGTATTCCTCAGCATCGTCGCACTGCGCGGCCTCAAGAAATGCGGCCAGCGGCGTCTTGGCGTCGACATGGATACACCGTCGACCTGAGAGCTTCACCGTCATATCGGGGCGTTGCGGGGCGCCTTGGGCTGTGGTCGTCTGCTGGGTTTGGAAGTCACAGTGTTCGAGCATTCCGGCGACCTCTGCAGTGCGCTGCAGTTGCATCTCGCCCCACGCTCCCCGGATCTGAGGTTTGCGCAATGCGGCGACGAGACTGGCGGTCTCTTTGCGCAGGCTCTCTCCGGCCGTGCTCACCCCGGCGACTTGTTCGCGCAAGCTTGCCGTCATGTCGGTACGCTCTTGCTCGACTTCAGCTAGGCGCCGGTCAAGTCGTTCGAGGGCGAGGGACACGGGTGCCAGCAGGCGCTGGGCGTCGCTCATTGTCCGCTGTGCCGACTGGGTAGCGCGTTCGTTCTGGTCAGCCATGCTCTGGGCGGATAAAGCCTTGAACTGAGTGGCCAAGGCGTCACGATCGGTGGCGATCTTCTCTGCTGCTTCCAGCCGCTCGGTAGCCACACGTGCCGCCGAGGTGGCTTCGGCAATGCGCTGGGACGTGCGCAATTGCGCGATGAGCCACCCCAAGGCCACACCGATAGCTAGTCCGATAAGCCCGACCACGATGTTCGTCATGCCACGAGGGTCCCAGTAGGGTCTGACACATTCAGCCAGGGTCGTGTTTCGTCGTGAAGAACAGCGGGTGATGGTTGAATGGTCGTCATGGCTGACAAGAGCGTCCCGACTTCGGATCACATCCGCGACATCATCTCTTTCGTGGAAGCATCTCCCACCTCGTATCACGCTGTGGCGGAGCTGACGCGGCGGCTGGAGCAGGCCGGATTTCAGCGTCTAGAGGAGACCGAGTCGTGGCCATCCGTCGAAGGGCGCCGGTACGTGGTGCGGGATGGAGCTGTCATCGCCTGGATCACTCCAGAGAAAGTGACTCCGCAGCTGGGGGCGAGGATCGTCGGTTCCCATACCGACTCCCCGTCCTTCAAGCTTAAGCCGAACGCCACCGTTACTAACCAGGGTTGGCAGCAGGTCGGTATGGAGGTCTACGGCGGTGGCCTACTGAATTCCTGGCTCGATCGTGATCTTGGGCTGTCCGGGCGCCTCGTCACTTGCGACGGTCAGGCTCATTTAGTGCGAACCGGGCCGATTTTGCGCATCAGCCAGCTTGCGCCGCATCTGGATCGCACCGTAAACGACGACCTCAAGCTGGACCGCCAGCGTCACCTCATGCCGATTCTGTCGGTCGGGAAGCCCGACCTTGACGTTGAGGACCTGCTGTGTGAGGCGGCTGGGATCAAGCGCGACGAACTGGCCTTCCACGACGTTTTCGCCCATTTGACCCAGTCCCCGGCCGTCATCGGACCCTATGGGGAATTTCTAGCCAGCCAGCGTATGGACAATCTGTCTTCGGTTCACTCCTCGGTCGCGGCATTCGTTGACGTCAAGCCGACCAGCGACGTGGCAGTCATGGCCTGCTTCGACCATGAAGAGGTCGGTTCGGCGACAAGGTCGGGTGCCTGCGGGCCGTTCCTCGAGGACGTCTTGGTGCGCATCGCTGAGGGGTTCGGGATGACGGGTGCGGCCTACCGGGCAATGATTGCCAAGTCCTCATGTGTGTCTTCAGATGCCGGGCACGGTGTGCATCCCAACTACGTTGAGAAGTTCGATCCGGCGAATCACCCGCTGCTCAATGAGGGGCCATTACTCAAGATTAACGCTCATCAGCGTTATGCCACTGATGGCGTGGGTGGGGCTCTGTGGCAGCGGGCGTGCGCTGCTGCTGGGGTGCCGACCCAGAACTTCGTGTCGAATAACTCGGTCCCGTGCGGCTCGACGATCGGGCCGCTGACGGCGACGAGGCTTGGCATGCTGACGGTTGACGTCGGAGTGCCGCTGATGTCGATGCATTCCACTCGTGAACTTGCCGGTACGGCCGACCTGACGTACCTGTCCAAGGCGCTGGGGGCCTACTGGGCTGGAGCCTGAGCCGATTGGTTCCAAGTCCAGTCAATGTGCCGACAGTACTCGGCCACATTGACTGAGCCTCAAGCATATGACCCGACGTTCCCGTGTGGAGCGCTGATGGGAGGTGGTTAGTGGGTTGGGTGCCGGCTGAACGGTAGAGTGGCCGAACGTGGCACTTACGATTGGAATCGTCGGTCTTCCCAACGCCGGCAAGTCGACTCTGTTCAACGCGCTGACCAAGAATGACGTCTTGGCGGCGAACTACCCCTTCGCGACCATTGAGCCGAATGTTGGCGTGGTCGGGGTGCCGGACAAGCGCCTCGATGTGCTGACGGAGATGTTTCATTCCGCTAAGACCATTCCTGCGACGGTGTCCTTCGTCGACATCGCCGGAATCGTCAAAGGCGCTAGCAAAGGTGAGGGGATGGGCAACGAGTTCCTCTCTAACATTCGTGAAGCCGACGCCATCTGCCAGGTGACAAGGTGTTTCGCAGACGACGATGTCACCCACGTCAACGGTCACGTCGATCCCTCCGACGACATCGAGACCATTACTACAGAGCTCGTGCTCGCTGATCTGCAGACGATGGAGAAGCAACTGCCCAAGTTGCAAAAAGAAGCCGCGATCAAGAAGGAGTCTCGTCCCAAAGTCGAGGCGTGGGAGCAGGCTAAGGCGGTGCTCGAAGAGGGCAAGACGATCTTCTCAGCCGGGCTCGATCCCGAGCCGTTGCATGACCTCTTCCTGCTGACGACAAAGCCCTTCATCTACGTCTTTAACTGTGACCAGGATCAGCTCGCTGACGCCGATTTCCAGGCCAAGATGGAGAAGTTGGTGGCTCCTGCTGAGGCGATCTTCTTGGATGCTGAGTTTGAGGCTGAACTGGCCGAGATGGAGCCCGAGGACGCTGCTGAGTTCCTTGCGGATGCGGGTATCGAGGAACCCGGTCTAGACAAGCTCGCGCGGGTGGGCTTCGACACTCTTGGTCTACAGACCTTCCTAACTGCGGGGGAGAAGGAGTCCCGCGCATGGACGATTCACAAGGGCGACACCGCCCCTGAGGCTGCTGGCGTCATCCATACCGACTTCCAGAAGGGGTTCATCAAGGCCCAGGTGGTGTCCTTCGGCGACCTTGTTGAATTTGGCGGCGAAAAGGAGGCCCAGGCTGCTGGGAAGTTGCGGTTGGAGGGCAAGGAGTACGTTATGCAGGACGGTGACGTAGTGGAATTCCGATTTAACGTGTAGCTCTGGTTTGATACTTACTTGGCTTAACCGCATCTGAGATCCGTCATATCTTTGGCGTAGCCTTATTGGTATGAATAACATGCCGTAGCCAAAGGCCATCCTCAAGGTGCTGTCGGAAGCCAAGGAGCCCTTGCACTACTCCGAGATCGCTCAGCGCATCTTGGACAGCGGTCTCCGTCAACAAACTGGCGCTACCCCCGCTGCGACGGTGGCTGCCACGATCTCCACGACCTTGCGGAAGAATGTCGTCCGCGTAGATCGAGGTGTGTACAGCTTAAGGACGCCACAGTCGGTGCCTCCCGAGGAGTCGGAGACTGAGTTGCCGGATTCCCGCGGGGTGATCCCGCCGACTGCACTTGAGGCGGGTGAGGAAAACAACGGATTTCTTAACGCTTTCGGCATGTTTTGGAGACGTGACGAAGTGGATTGGGACAAGCGCGGACAGACCCTCTTAGGGGCCCAGTTGAAGGTTGCTAAACCCGTTAACTTTTCTGGTCAGGTCGGCGTCTACATTCTTTACTCCGGTGAGAGAGTGATCTGCGTAGGCCGTATTACTGAGCCACGTTTGGGGCCCCGCCTGTGGGATCACACGCGCGATCGCCTTGCAGGTCGCTGGGACCGGTTCTCTTGGTTTGGTGTGCTAATCGCGAAAGATGACGGGACGCTCGGTGATGTGCCGTGTGGAAATTTTGCCGTCGATATGCTCGTTTCCACCATGGAAGCCCTTCTTATTGAGGGCCTAGAACCGCCACAGAATCGCCGTCGAGGTGATGGCTTCAACGCTACGGAGTTCATTCAGGCGACGGATCCTGAGGTAGAGCGCCGCCGCGCTAAGCAGCTCCTATTCAAGCTCACCGACTCGAAGTAATCGAACGTTCGGGCCCTTCGGAGCACTGATTTCTCGTCGCTTCATAAGCCTGGTGTGGCTAGCCCGGTACGTAGGCGTCAGTACGGGTAGTCACCCTTGATGACGAAGTAGCTACCGCGGATGGTTCCGGCGAGTTTTGAGCGTTGCCGGGCGAACTTGAACGCGGACAACTCAGCTGGTTGGTCCATGCCGTCACACAGCTTGAACCCTACTGCCCGTTTTCCGGAATTCGCCACCGTCCACAGCACGTTGATCGCCAGGCCCGACGCGTAAAACACATGCACCCAGTGGATTCCCTCAACGTCATTGATGCTGATCTCCAGGGCTGGGGAGGCAATGGTGATGTCACGTTCTTCGGCCAGAATCTGGGTTACCCATGCGAGTGCGTAGGGCTCCTCACTGGCAGGCGACACCTCAAACGTGTGCTTGAACTTGTTGTGGAAATACCGTGCTTCGTTGGCGCGTAAACCTGCCAAGGCCTCGGGGTGCTCGGAGGTTTCCAGCCCCTGGGCCGAGACGGTAGTGAAGTCAACCGGAACGGCCATGGGAGCCTCCAGATAGATATGTCGGATCGACGCGAACCGGCTCGACGACGAACGTGTCGAGACTACCCGTCTTGTGCTCTGGCGCGCTCGCGTCGTGTAACATGCTCGGACATTACCAGGCCGAAGATGACGAGGACGATCAGGTACAGAGGTAGTGTCCATAATCCGGTGTTGGCTGATATCGCCCCGAACAGTGGGGGAGCGAGCGTCGTCCCGACGTATGCTGCGGCCATCTGGATGCCGATGATCGCTTGTGAGTTGTGCGCGCCAAAGGTGGTTGGGGTGGAGTGGATGATCGCAGGGTAGATCGGTGCGGACCCAAGCCCTGCGATGACCAGACCTGCCAGGGCGACCCATGACGGCACACCGGGTAGCCCGACGAGGACGACGCCAACTCCTACCGTGATGAACCCGCCACGCACGAGCATCCGGTCACCGATGCGTTCGGCTACGAACCCGGCCAAGAACCGGCCGGCGGTGATCCCCAGGACGAAGAGAGACGCGAACGCTGCGGCGGTCGCGCCGTCCGTCCCTCGCACCGACACCAGGTACGATGCCGCCCATAGCATCGAGGTGCTCTCGACAGCACAGTACGAGAAGAAGGCCCCTAGAACGGCAGGAACTCCCGGGGTCGCCAAGGCCGCGCGTGTCGGCACGTGGTCGAACAGCTTTGCGGAGCCACCGCCGTTGATCTTCCGCGTCTTGTTCCACAACGGAAGACTGACGGTGACGATCGCTGTCAGTATGGCCTGCAGAGTTCCGACCGTGCGATAGGCCGACGGCCATCCGTGACCGCTACTTAACGCCTGGCTCATGATGAACGGGCTGATCGATGCTCCGAGTCCCCAACAGCCGTGCAGCCAGTTCATGTGCCGAGCGGTGTAATGCAGGGCTGCATAGTTGTTGAGTGCGGCGTCGACCGTTCCAGCTCCTAGTCCATACGGCATCGCCCACAGGCACAGCACCCAAAACTGAGTCGAGAAGGAAAAGCCGAACAGTGCCGCGGCTGTCAGCGCGACACTTGCCGCAGTCACTCGTCCTGGGCCGAAACGCGTTGTAAGCCGGTCGGACATCAGGCTCGAGATGATGGTCCCGGTGGCGATGATGAAGGTTATGAACCCTGCACATGACAGCGGTACGCCGAGGCTTTCATGCATGGCTGGCCATCCTGCGCCGACCAGGGAGTCGGGCAGACCCAGGCTGATGAAAGCCAAGTAGATGATCGCCAGTAGGAGCATATGCACGATGAAAGGGGACCTTTCGTCATACCGCAATTGGGGTTCGGGCACCGAGAGTGGCTCGTGAATCCCATGCTGACAATGTCGTCTAATCGTCTCGCATGGGGCATTGAGTCATCACTCAAGCTGGGTGGCCAGGTCGTCGAGAAATGCCTTTACCTGGGCCAGCTCCTGTGGCGGGGTGGGATACGGCGCTAGCATCCGCTCAGGTAAACCGGCGGCCTGGTGACGTAACGAGCGCCCTCCCTCTGTGAGACTGATGATGCGCCGCCGTTCGTCGTCGTTGCTCCAGGCTCTGGTGATGAAGCCGGCGTCTTCCAGGCGGCGCAATAGGGGAGTCAGGGTGCCGCTATCGAGGTGTAATCGCGTTCCGATGTCATTGACGCCTACCGGACCCTCAGCGTGCCACAACACCAGCATGGCTAGGTACTGGGGGTAGGTGAGACCGATGCCTTCGAGCAGCGGTCGGTAGGCGCGCGTGACCGCCCTGCTAGCTCGGTAGAGGGAGAAACAGAATTGGTCGTCGAGGTCGAGCGTTTGATCGTGCACAACGGGGAGGATATTAGATGCACAACAAGATTGGACACAACTTAGTTGCGCGCTATGTTTCTTATAACGCTGCACGACAGAAACGTCAGCGCACATTCGTCCAGCGAGTAAGGAGACACCATGATCGAGATCGAGCCCGTCTACACCACCGAGGCTATTGCTACCGGTGCCGGCCGCAATGGTCACGTCCAAAGTCCCGACGGTCGCGTGTCTGAGGATCTGGCTGTTCCCGTCGAGATGGGTGGTAGCGGTAAGGGCACGAACCCGGAGCAGCTGTTTGCGGCTGGCTATGCCGCATGCTTCCACTCCGCCCTGCAGATGGTGGCCCGCCAGGCAAAAAAGGACCTTGGCGACTCCTCGGTGGGCGCACGGGTTTCAATCGGTCAGGCCGGGGAGGGGTTTGGCCTTGCCGTCGCCCTGGAGGTCGTTATCCCGGCTCTGCCGCACGACGAGGCCCAGCGGCTTGCCGATAAGGCCCACCAGGTGTGTCCCTACTCGAACGCCACTCGGGGCAATATCCGCGTTGACGTCACCGTCGTCGACGACTGACGTCAGGTGCTCCTGGGGACGCTTCTAGGTCAGCCCTCGGGGGCATCGAGCGCTCCGGCGCCACGCGACGGATATTGCGAAAAGCGCCACCGCACGACACAGCGAAAGGAACACCCTCCATGTCTCGAATCCTCATGATTCTCACGTCCCACAACCAGCTGGGTGATACCGGCCGCAAGACGGGTTTCTGGCTAGAGGAGTTCGCCGCCCCCTATTACGTGTTCTGTGACGCCGGACACGACGTCACCCTAGCCTCGCCGCGGGGTGGGCAACCGCCGATCGACCCGACGAGTTCGCTGCCGCAGATGCAGACCGATGCCACTCGCCGTTTCGATGTTGACGAGCAGGCCAAACGTGCCTTGGCGACTACCACCCCGTTGTCGGAGGTCGATATCGCCACGTTCGACGCGGTGTTCTACCCGGGTGGCCACGGTCCGCTGTGGGATCTGGCGGACGATCCCACCTCGCAGCAGATCATCTTGGATAGCGACGCCGTGGGGCGGCCGCTGGGTCTGGTATGTCATGCCCCCGGTGTGTTGCACACCGTCAAAAAACACGATGGAACGCTGTTTGTTACCGATCGTTCGGTGACCGGTTTCACCGACGGTGAGGAGGAGGCCGCCGGCCTGACTGGCGTCGTTCCCTTCCTCGTAGAGGACTCCCTGAAGCAGGCAGGCGCTCGGTACAGCAAGGGTCCTGACGGTGATAGTTACGTCGTTACGGACAAGACGCTGGTCACTGGTCAAAATCCGGCCTCGTCCGCTGCCACAGCCCAGCGGTTGCTCGACCTATTATGTGTTCGAGTCTAGATATGTGAGTGAAAGGCCCGGAATCATTTCAGCATGGGATGAAGCGTGCGCGTAGCTTCGGGCTTGCGGAACATACAATGGTTTGTGAGAATTAGTTACTCGGCCGTGCATGGCAAGACTTGCGAGTTTCGTTATGTCATCGTGAGCTCGGAGCAGCCAAAAAATGAATTGATGACGAAGGTGGTGGGCCGTTGAGCGCGCTTGCCAAGGGCCACGTTATTTCGATGAACATGCCTAAGATACGGTGGGCGTCACTGCCGTGGTTATGGATGATTCTGAGTCGGACGTCAGCTTGTCTGACTGGTTGCTGCTGATCTGTCTTTGCAGAAACTATGCGTATACCAGTGGACTGGCCGGCTCGTATCATGTTTCATAGGATGGGTTCGACGTTGAGCTGTCTAGAGCCGTTGTGATCGGTATCCATGGTTGGATGGGGTTCATCTCGATGGAGGAGTGTGTCCTGAGGGGTGGCAGTGACCTGGTAGGGGTGCCTGCGGCGTCGCGGCTTGCGATCGCTGGTTCTCGGGGATGACTCTCGGATGAATATAGATCTGCTAAGACGTCATTAGATTCGCTTGGCGCTTGGTTGGGAACGGGTGTGAAGCAGCCTTCTGATGGATGTATTTTTGCGTTGTTGAATAAGGTTTCAATATTAATTGAATATGGCGCTAGATGCTGGTTTAGGATCAGTTGACGTCCGCTGTAGATCCTCCCTATGGTCATTCTGGGGCCAGGCGCTTCGCCAGCTGGCCATCGCAACAATGGTGTGGCGAAGGGTTATGAGGTGAGTATGGCTGAGCAAGTCGTTGGACAGGCGTCTACAGAAGTATCCATGGGTGAAGACGTCAATGTTGGGAAGCTGTCATTCCCCGCAATGCTTTCTCTTGTCGTCGGTTCCATGATCGGCGGCGGTATTTTTTCGCTTCCGCAGAATATTGCTGCTGCCGCTAGTCCAGGTCCTATGGTGATTGGTTGGACGATCACCGGGATCGGAATGATCTGTTTGGCGATGGTCTATCAGAAGTTGGCTATCCGTCGTCCTGATCTGGATAACGGCATCTATGCCTATGCCAAGGCGGGATTTGGTGATTTCATCGGGTTCAACTCGGCGTGGGGCTATTGGCTCTCTGCCCTCATTGGCAACGTCGGGTATTTGGTGCTGCTTTTCTCGACCGTTGGCAAGTTTGTTCCTGCTTTCGCGGGTGGTAACACCGTGTGGGCGGTGCTTGCGGCGTCAGTTCTGCTGTGGTTGACCCACGCTCTCGTTCTGGCTGGGGTTTGTACTGCTGCTTTTGTCAACACGATCGCGACAATTGCCAAGATTGTGCCGTTGATAACATTCATTGCCATTTGTGCTGTTGCGTTCGATGTTGGTGTGTTTACCGAGGACTTCTGGGGGAGCCACGCGGGCTTGGGCAGTGTCTTTGCCCAGACCAAGAGCATGATGCTCGTCACCGTGTGGGTGTTTATTGGGATCGAGGGTGCGTCGATCTACTCGAAGCGTGCTCGCAAACGTTCTGATGTGGGCAAGGCGACTGTTGGTGGTTTTCTCTTCGTCCTGGTTCTCCTCATCGGTGTCAACCTCCTGAGCATGGGGATCATGCATCGGGCCAAGCTGGCCGGCTTGCCCGACGCGTCTATGGGTGATGTTCTGTCCTCTGTCGTCGGGCCGTGGGGCTCGGTGCTTGTCAGTGCTGGTGTCATCATTTCCCTGCTTGGGGCTCTACTGGCCTGGATCCTACTGTGCGGTGAGACGATGCAGGTGCCGGGTGAGGACGGCACCATGCCGAAACTGTTCGGACGGATCAACAAACATGAGGCTCCAGCTCCCGCTTTGTGGATCACCAACATCGTCTCCCAGATATGCCTTGTCATGACGGTGTTGTGGGACGGTGCTTACTTGGCGATGGCGACCCTGGCTGCCGCCCTCATCCTGGTGCCGTACCTGCTGTCAGCCGCATTCGCCCTGAAGATGGTGATCAAGGGCGAAACCTATGAGAACGGTCCCCGATCACAGCGAGTGCGTGATGCCGTGGTCGCAACTGTCGCAACCTTGTACGGCATCTGGCTCGTCGTTGCCGCAGGCGCGGATGCTCTCATGCTTGCGGCCCTGCTCTACTTGCCTGGTGCTGCAGTGTTCGTCTGGGCCAAGCGTGAGCAGCGGGCCAAACGGATTTTCAAACCCTACGAGATCGGCGTTCTTGTCCTGCTGGCGTTGATTTCCGTGGTATCCATCATTTCCATAGTTACCGGGAGGCTTTCCTTGACGTGATTGCTCTACCCACCCTTAATGTGGAAACTCATAAATATATACACAATCAGTGATGTAAGAGGGCAATCCTACGGTGCTGCGGTGATTGCCATGGCAGGGAACTTGTTTCCCCACGATGAAAGGTTAAGAAATGACTACTCCCATTGGTGCATGGTCGGAAGTTGGCAAGCTTCGTGAGGTGATGGTGTGCGAGCCGCGTCTGGCGCATCGTCGGCTCACTCCAAGCAATTGTAGAGAATTGCTCTTCGATGACGTCCTGTGGGTCGAAAAAGCACAGGAAGATCATCGAGATTTCGTGGCCAAGATGCGGGAACGTGGAATTGTCGTTCATGAAATGCATCAACTGTTGTCCGAGGTTCTTGATATCTCTGAGGGTCGTTCCTGGGTACTTGACCGGAAGTTGTCCCCCAACGCGGTTGGGCTGGGTGTTGACGAGGATGTTCGGGACTGGCTCAATGACATGCCTTCGGACACCTTGGCCGAGTATCTCATTGGTGGCGTAGCTTACGGCGAAGTGCCTGCGGACAGACGCAAGCACGTTCTTGGTGCGCTTATCAAGGCGCACAGTGAAAATGAATTTCTCATTCCGCCGCTGCCCAATACTCAGTTCACTCGAGATACCACGGCATGGATTTTCGGCGGTGTTACCTTCAACCCAATGCGTTGGCCGGCTCGTCAGCAGGAAACCGTCCTGGCTAGCGCCATTTACACTCATCACCCCATCTTCGCCGAGCGTGACTTCAAGATCTGGTACGGCTGCGCCGAGGCTGATCATGGCATGTCCACCCTCGAGGGTGGCGACATCATGCCGGTTGGCAACGGCACGGTACTTATCGGAATGGGTGAGCGATCCTCGTGGCAGGCCATCACCCAGGTGGCGCGTTCCCTGTTTGCCCAGAATGCAGCACGCAGGATGGTGGTCGCGGCCATGGCGCCGGACCGGGCCTCCATGCATCTCGACACGGTGTTTAGTTTCTGCGACGTCGATCTCGTGACTCTTTACAAGCCAGTGGTCGATACCATCACCCCGCTAGTGCTCGAGCCCAGCAGCGAGGCGGCGGGCTTCTCGGTGCGCGTCGACGACCGTCATTTCACCGATGTCGTCGCCAGCTCCTTGGGACTGGATGGTCTGCGTACCGTCGAGACGGGTGGCGACTGCTGGGAAGCCCAACGCGAGCAGTGGGATGACGGCAATAATGTGGTAGCTCTTGAGCCCGGTGTCGTCGTTGGATACGACCGCAACACCGCGACCAATGCTTTGCTCGCGAAGGCCGGGGTGGAGGTTGTCGAAATCAAGGCCGCCGAGCTGGGACGCGGTCGAGGGGGCGGCCACTGCATGACCTGCCCGATCACTCGTGATCCGGTGGATTACTGATAAGTCCCAAAGCGAAACAGGTAATATGCGTCCGCCGCACGAAGCGGACATATCAAGGAAGGAATATCAGATCATGGCTTTTAATCTGAAGAATCGTCATTTGTTGTCGTTGGCGCATCATAGTACTGAGGAAATCAAGTTCCTTGTCGGCTTGGCTGCAGATCTCAAAGAAGCCAAGTACTGCGGGACGGAGCAGCCGCTCCTCAAGGGGAAGAACATTGCCCTCATTTTCGAGAAGGCGTCGACTCGTACCCGTTGTGCCTTCGAGGTGGCGGCTCACGACCAGGGTGCTCACGTGACCTACTTGGGGCCCAGCGGATCTCACATTGGCCACAAGGAGTCCATGAAGGACACGGCCCGCGTCCTGGGGCGTATGTATGACGGCATCGAGTACCGCGGGTTCCACCAGTCGGTGGTGGAAGAGCTGGCTGAATACGCAGGTGTCCCGGTTTTCAATGGCCTGACCGACGAGTTCCACCCGACCCAGATGCTCGCTGACGCTCTCACCATGCGTGAGCATGCTGAGAAACCGTTCCACGAGATCAAGTTCGCTTACGTCGGCGACGGGCGCAACAACATGGGCCGTTCGCTCCTGCTGCTGGGTGCCAAGCTCGGCATGGATGTGTGTATCGGTGCTCCCGAGGGGCTGCAGCCTGAGGCCGAATTGGTGGAACGTTGCCGCGAGTGGGCCGAGCAGTCCGGTGGCAAGGTGCTGGTGACCGCTTCTGCGGAGGAGGCCGTGCGCGATGTCGACTTCATCCACACCGACGTGTGGGTGTCCATGGGCGAGCCTGTGGAGAGCTGGAGCGAGCGGGTCGGCACCTTGCTGCCGTTCCAGATCAATGATGCGTTGGTCAAGGCTGCTGGTAACCCGCGCGTCAAGGTGATGCACTGCCTGCCGGCATTCCACAACAGTGAGACGGCGGTTGGTGCTGAGGTTGCCAAGACCTACCCGGAGCTGGCCAATGGCATTGAGGTGACGGAGTCCGTGTTCGAGTCGCCTGCCTGCATCGCGTTTGACCAAGCGGAAAATCGCATGCACACCATCAAGGCCGTCCTGGTGTCCTCCCTGGCCTGACGAGTGATCTGAGGAAGAATATGAGGATTTTGGTTGCACTTGGTGGTAACGCGTTGCTGCGGCGTGGCGAGACCATGACGGCGGAGAATCAGCGTGCCAATGTGCGCATCGCCGCAAACCACATCAAGGAGGTTGCGGTCGATCACGAGGTCGTTGTAGCCCATGGTAATGGCCCCCAGGTAGGTCTGTTGGCTCTGCAATCGACAGCCTACGAGGAAGTCGGTATCTATCCGCTGGATGTCCTGGGCGCAGAGTCACAGGCCATGATCGGCTACATGATCGAGCAGGAACTCGGCAATGTGATGCCTCAGGATCAGCAGATCGTCACCATGATCACGATGACAGTCGTCGACGCAGATGATCCTGCTTTCAAGCATCCCACGAAACCGATCGGCCCGGTCTACGACGAGGCAACTGCCAGGCGCCTGGCGGCTGAGAAGGGCTGGACGATAGCCCCGGACGGAGAGTACTACCGGCGTGTGGTCGCGTCCCCGCAGCCCAGGAACATCATCGAGCAGAAGGCGATCCGCCAGTTGGTGGATTCCGGCGTCATGGTGGTGTGTGCCGGAGGCGGCGGCGTCCCCTGCGTCTACGACGAGGACGGTATTCTGCACGGGGCTGAGGCAGTCATTGACAAGGATCTTGCGTCAGCCGAACTCGCCGTGCGTGTCGACGCGGACCTGCTGGTCATCGCTACCGATGTGGCCGGTGTGTTCCGCAACTGGGGAGAGCCTGATCAGGAGCGCATCGAGCAGATGCACGCATCGGATGCCCTCAACACGGAGTTTGCCGCTGGCTCGATGGGTCCGAAGGTTAAGGCCGCCTGCAACTTTGCGTTGGCTACCGGGAAACGTGCTGTGATCGGGTCGTTGGAAGACATCCAAGGTCTGGTCGCGGGCACGCACGGGACTGCCATCATCCCCTGACAGCGATGAACTGAAGCCCCGCCGGGATAGTAGCATGCCGTGTACAAAGTACACGACGACGCTAGAGAGTCCCGGCGGGGTTGCCATGGGTTAAGGCTCTAGGGTATTCGTGACGGGTGTGTGCGAAAGGGGCGATGTCGTTGTCGAACGATGATCACAGACCGGTTCTCATATCTAGGGCGGCAAGGCTGTCGCGCATTAGCGCTTTAATTCGATCTGAGCAGATATCTTCCCAAGCTGAATTGGCGCGTAGGCTAGCTGCCGAGGGAATAGTCGTGAGCCAGGGCACTCTTTCCCGAGACCTCAAGGATGTAGGGGCGGCGCGCGGTCGAGATCAGTTGGGGAATTTTCAATACAGCATTCCTGAGGGTGAGCATCCTTCCCAAATGACGACGGGGCTGCCTGCTCGGAACCATTTGGCTCGTATGTGTCACTCACTGTGCATCGCTGTCAATTACAATAACGGTGCGGTGGTAATTAAGACTCCTCCGGGCGCAGCACAATATTTGGGTTCAGCTATTGACACCTCGGGTGTCCATACAGTGCTTGGCACCATCGCGGGTGACGACACTGTCCTCGTTGTTTGTAAGGTCGGAGTTGAAGGAGAAGATCTTGCAAGGTTGTTCCGCGAAATGGCTGAGACAGGGTTGCCAGCCAAGGGACTGGTTGCAGTGAATTGATGGAGCGCCATGGCGAGATTGGCGCTTTGTCACGGGCGAGCGCTCACAAAGGCCAGTGCGCGGCACAGCGCTGAGGAGAGTTTTCACAATGACACAGTGATGTGTCGTCTGTTCCGTTGTCGGTCTGACCGGTATCGTGCCACGGGTGACTACACCCGACCACGAACCCGACCCCTGGGCAATGCAACTGGTGCTACTTCGTGATAAACATCACCCGGCACGTCAGGTAGACGCTTGCGAGGCGGCAGCGCGAGCCGTCGTCTTTCTTCTCGATGATCCTCGTACCCAACCGGGAGGCCCATGGCATGACGCCGTGCGGCAGTGGTCTGACAAGCGCATCCGCAAGATCGTCCGCCGCGCCTCTGGAAAGAGATGGGACGACGTCCAGGTTCTCGACGGCGTCACCATCAGCCAGGATCCACCCCCGTATGCCAGTCCCGAAACTGGTCCAGCCAGGGTACGGGCCTTCGTTCCAGCCCCGGTGCACCCGCAGCCCAAGCAGATCGACAAACTTCAGGTCGCCGGCACCAACTTGCCTGCCGACGGCGATTCCGCCACTACCGAACCCGTTGTCACGATAGAAATTAACCCTCGCATTGAGATGACTACCGGCAAGGCTTGCGCTCAGTGTGGCCATGCCGCCCAGCTCGCCCACGAGGCTATGAGCTTCGGTAACGACGATGACCGCCACACTCTGGAAACCTGGCGCCACGACGGATTTCGAGTTCGCGTTGTTACACCCACGGTTGAGCATTGGGACTCTGATGTTGCTCGGGTGAGAGTCGTTGATGCCGGTTTCACGGAGTTTGATGGCCCCACTGCGACTACCAGGGCGCGGTGGTGACCGGGGCCGCGTAGACTCGTGTCATGACTCAGCTCCTTCTCACCGTGGTCGGCGCCGACCGCTCCGGGCTCGTCTCCGACTTGTCTGAAATTGTTGCCCATTACGACGGAAATTGGCTTGATAGCCGTATGGCACGGCTCGCTGGTGCCTTCGCGGGGATTGTCCTCGTTGACATCAAAAGTTCTAAGGTCGAGCCTCTTAAGGCTGACCTAGCCGGTCTTGAGGTCAAGGGCTTGCGGGTCACTGTTACTGATACTATCCCGACTACCCCGCAGCAGGATGAGGGCGAGGCTGCCTTGGTGGTTCACCTCGTCGGCCACGACCATCCGGGCATCATCCATAAAGTAACGGCTACCATGGCTCGCCTCGGGGTCACCATCGACGATCTTTCGACTGGGTTGCGTGAGGCCCCGATGGGGGACGGCATCCTCTTTGAGGCGCAGGTGCAGTGCCGGATTACAAACGCGACGACCCTCGACGATCTACGCTCGGAACTAGAAGCCATTGCCACCGAGATCATGGTTGACATCGATCTGGTTGACCGGTCCTGATCCCGGGCATCGTCTAGGAGGTCTCATGACTCGTATCCCTGGCACAGATCTGGACATCAGACCATTGGTTTTGGGGGCCAATACCTTCGGCTGGACGGCTGATGAACACGACTCCCATGCCATCCTCGACGCTTTCCTTGGTGCCGGGGGATCGCTGGTCGACACCGCTGACGGCTATTCCCATTGGGCCGACGGCAATAACGGGGGCGAGTCCGAGCGAATCATTGGTTCTTGGTTGGAACAAGGCGGGCGACGTGACGACATCGTTATTGCCACGAAAGTTGCTACCCACCCAGAGTTCAAGGGCTTGGCGCCGGAGAACATCTCTGCCGCAGTTGACGCTTCCCTGGCCCGGCTCCATACCGACCACATTGATCTCTACTACGCCCACTTCGACGACGACACCCAGCAGATCGAGGACATGGCAGCGGCTTTTGACAAGCTTGTCAAGGCTGGCAAGGTGCGCTGGGTTGGCTTGTCGAATTTCTCGGTGGCCCGCGAGCAGAAGTGGCTTGAGGTGGCCGAGCATGAAGGACTAGCCAGCCCGGTGGCATTGCAGCCCCAGTACAACTTGTTGCATCGCGCAGACGTTGAGGATCCGCAGGGCTATGGTCAGCTCGCCAGTGAGTACAGTCTGGCCCTCTTCCCGTACTTTTCGCTGGCGTCGGGGTTCCTCACAGGCAAGTACGCCACGCGGAACGACCTGCACGGTGTCACCCGAGAATCCATGATGGCGGCGTACTTGCCAGACGCCGAGCACGAGAAGGCGGCCTTCGCTGTCCTCGATCAATTGCGTCAGATTGCTGGGGACCATCGCGTCGAGGTGACCTCGGTCTCATTGGCGTGGCTACTGGCTAAAGGGGTTACCGCACCTATTGCTTCGGCGCGCACTATCGACCAGCTTGATGCTTTGCTAGCCGCTCCCGACCTCGTCTTGTCCAGCGACGAAGTTTGCGCTCTGGACGAGGTGTCGGCTGTGTTCGCCCATGAGTGAATCATCTGCCGAATACTCGTGGTCGATGGTCTGGCCTGCATAGGGTACCGACATGGCTACTACCGCTTTGATGGGAAAACCCCTTAACACCGTCGGGGACCTTCCTCAGGTCGGTTCCTTGTTGCCGTCGTTCGCTCTCGTCAAGAGTGACTTGTCGGAGCTGAGAAGCGATGAGTTGAAGGGCAAGAAGCTCGTCCTCAACATTTTCCCGAGTGTGGACACCGGAGTGTGTGCAACGAGTGTGCGCACCTTCAACGAGAAAGCCGCTGGACTCGACGACACCATCGTCTTATGTGTTTCTCGTGACCTTCCATTCGCCCAGGCTCGCTTCTGCGGTGCGGAGGGCATCAAGAACGTCGTTGTCGCCTCGGCCTTCCGCTCCCATTTTGGTAAGGACCTTGGCGTTACCCTCGCCGATGGCCCGATGCAGCATCTGCTCGCGCGCGCCATCATCGTCGTGAACGCTGAGGGAAAGGTTACCTACACCCAGCTCGTCGATGAGATCACTACCGAGCCGGATTACGACGCTGCCCTCGAGGCTGCGTCCAAGGCCTGATTCACGTCGGTTTTGAGGGGCGTTTTGGCATAAAGTCGGGGCGCCCCTGATTTTGTGCCGCGTATCGACATACGGAGTATTGAGTAAGGAGGTGGGGGAGGGCGGTACAGTGGCCGACGCTTCGTTCAGCAGGGCGGGGCGCTCCTATCTGAGGACCACCATGGACGGCGAATTGAAGCGCGGGCTCTCCTCGCGGCACATGAACATGATCGCAATCGGCGGGGCCATTGGTACTGGCCTGTTCGTGGCATCTGGTGCCACCATCTCCCAAGCTGGGCCGGGTGGAGCTCTGGTTGCCTACTTCGCTATGGGGCTTATGGTCTTCTTGCTTATGCAGTCTCTCGGCGAGATGAGCTCCTATCTCCCGGTGCCAGGCGCATTCGAAACCTATGCCACCAGATTCGTCTCGCCTTCCTTTGGCTTCGCATTGGGGTGGAATTACTGGTTCAACTGGGCCATCACGGTCGCTGCTGAATTAGCTGCTGCCTCCATCGTTATGGCCTACTGGTGGCCCGGTGTACCGGCCTGGATGTGGTCGGTCGGATTCCTGGCGTTGCTCTTCCTCCTGAACGTCTTGTCTGCCCGCGCGTATGGTGAGAGCGAGTTCTGGTTCGCCATCATCAAGGTGACGGCAGTTATCGTCTTCCTGGTGCTTGGGATCCTCATGATCGCCGGCGTGATGGGGACATCTCCTGGTCTATCTCATTGGCGTCGCGGTGACGCGCCCTTCGTTCACGGGTTCGGTGGCATCCTGACTGTCTTTCTTATTGCTGGATTCTCCTTCCAGGGCACCGAGCTCATCGGCATTGCTGCAGGAGAATCGAAAGACCCCCGAATGACGATCCCCAAGGCCACTCGTCAGATTTTCTGGCGGATCATGATCTTCTACATCGGTGCCATCGCCGTTATCGGTTTGTTGCTGCCTTATACTGACCCGCACCTGCTTGCGGGCGAGGTCACCGATGTTGCTGTCAGCCCGTTTACGTTGGTCCTAAAGCGGGCCGGTGTTGCTGCTGCGGCGGCTGTCATGAATGCGGTCATCCTTACCTCGGTGCTTTCGGCTGGTAACTCTGGTCTTTATGCGTCCACCCGAATGCTTTACGCCCTAGCGCGTGAGGGCAAAGCTCCTCGCATCCTTGGCCGTACTAGTCGACGAGGTGTCCCGGTGCCGGCTCTTATCGTCACTACTCTTGTCGGCGCGGCCTGTTTTGCTACATCTCTGGTGGGGTCAGGCCAGGCATACACCTGGTTGGTCAATATCTCTGGTCTGTGTGGATTCATCGCATGGATCGGTATTGCGATATGCCATATCCAGTTCCGGCGCGCCTTTCAGGCTCAGGGGCACGACCTGTCCGAGTTGCCGTATCGGGCGCGCTGGTATCCTGCCGGTCCTATCGTCGCCGGGGTGTTGTGCGTCATCGTTACTCTCGGCCAGGGACGTGACGCAGTTCTCAGCGGTGATGTCACCGACATGATCGTCGCTTACATCAGCATTCCGGTATTCCTGGCGTTGTGGGTCGGTCACAAGATTGTCACCAAGGCGCCTCATGCCGACCTTTCAACGGCCGATCTTCATCACGACTGACATGATGGTGGTAATTGATCGGCCGTGACAAACGGGGAGGCATCATGGCTTATCGGCCCGGATGGGTTGACCACCTCATTGGGTGGCACGTCTATCCCCTGGGGTTCGTCGGAGCTCCGGCACGACTGGAATCTCAGGAGGTGAGTCATCGTCTCGCTCATCTGGGAGCCTGGCTTGACCATGCCGTGGCACTGGGCTGTTCAAGTCTGGCCTTAGGGCCGGTCTTTTCCTCGGCTAGCCACGGCTACGACACCTTGGACTACTTCACTATCGACCCTCGGCTAGGCGACGACGATGACTTCGATCACCTGCTTCAGGCCGCCCATGCTCGTGGTCTGTCAGTACTGCTCGACGGGGTGTTCAACCACGTCTCGCGTCGCAACCGCATCGTGCAGGATGCGCAGAGTGCTGGGCCAGATTCAGACGCCGGCCGCATGGTTCGCTGGTGTGCGGGGCGCCTCGACGTTTTCGAGGGTCATAGTGACCTGGTCGCACTCAACCACGACAACCCCGCAGTGCGGGAACATGTCACCCGGATCATGAACTATTGGTGCGGTCGCGGTGTTGACGGCTGGCGGCTGGACGCCGCCTATTCCGTCAATCCTGAGTTCTGGGCTGCGGTGCTGCCCTCGGTGCGAGAGAAGTACCCTGACGTGTGGATCTTCGGTGAAGTTATTCACGGCGACTATGCGAGTATCGTTCGAGCCTCGGGGATGGATCCGGTGACCCAGTACGAGTTATGGAAAGGGATCTGGTCCTCTATCGAGTCTCGTAACTTTTTCGAGCTAGATCATGCTTTGGGCCGCCATAACGAGTTCAGCGATGCCTTCACCCCGATGACCTTCGTCGGCAACCATGACGTCACCCGTATCGCCTCGAGGGTGGGACAGGACGGCGCAGTTCTCGCAACCGCGATACTCGCCACCATTGGAGGTATCCCGCTCATCTATTACGGGGACGAGCTAGCTTATCGTGGAGTCAAAGAAGAGAGGTTCGGAGGCGACGACGATATTCGCCCGGTATTCCCCGCCAGCCCGGCGGATTTGTCGAACCTCGGCGCCGACACCCTGCGCGCTCATCAAAGCCTGCTTGGCTTGCGGCGCCGACATCCGTGGTTGGTGGACGCTCGCACCGAGTCCCTGGATCTCACGAACGAACGCTATGTCTATCGCACCGGCGTGCCGGGGGTCGAACCTCTTATCGTCGAACTTGATGTGCGCGATGGCTGCTCGGTTCTCATCCGGGAAGCCGGTCAGGTCGTTTGGTCTAGCGGAGCCTGATCCTTGTGACCGGCATCGCCCGGGTCAGTCCCCACCGAAGAGATCCCGGGTGTAGACCTTGTCAGCGACATCGGATAAATCCGGTGACATCCGGTTGGCAATGATGACGTCGCAGTTAGCTTTGAAGAAGGCAAGGTTCTTGGTGACCTCCGAGTGGAAAAACTCGTCGCCGTCAAAGGTCGGCTCGTAGACGACCACCTCGATGCCCTTCGCCATGATGCGCTTCATGACGCCTTGGATCGAGGAGGAACGGAAGTTGTCCGAACCTGCCTTCATGACCAGACGGAAGATCCCCACCCGTTTCGGGTCCCTGGCAATGATGTCAGAGGCGATAAAGTCTTTGCGCACGGTGTTGGAGTCGACGATGGCCTGGATGAGGGTCTGTGGCACGTCCTGGTAATTGGCTAATAGTTGACGGGTGTCTTTAGGCAGGCAGTAACCGCCGTACCCGAAGGACGGGTTGTTGTAGTGGTTGCCAATGCGAGGATCGAGGCAGACCCCGTCAATGACTTGACGGGTAGACAGCCCGCGCTGGGAGGCATAGGTGTCGAGCTCGTTGAAGAAGGACACCCGCATCGCCAGGTAGGTGTTGGCGAAGAGCTTGATGGCCTCGGCCTCGGTGGCACCGACGAAGAGCACCGGGACATTGGTGTCAACGGCCCCGGCAGCCATGAGGTCGGCGAAGAGGTGGGCTTTGGGGGAGTCCGCCCCGACGACGATCCGCGAGGGGTGAAGGTTATCGAACAGAGCCTTACCTTCTCGCAGGAACTCGGGGGAGAAGATGACGTCAAGCCCGGAGCGCTCCTTGCGAACGCCCTCGACGAAGCCCACCGGGATTGTTGATTTAATGACGGTCGTCGTGTGAGGGGCGAGTTCCTGGACCAGATCAAGGACCTCGTCGACGCTTGAGGTGTCGAAGTAGTTTTGGCCAGGGTCATAGTTGGTCGGGGTGGCGATGACGACGAAGTCTGCTCCCCGGTACGCTTCCTGCGGGTCGGTGGTGGCGCGCAGGTCCAGGTTGTGATGGGCCAAGTACTCCGCTATGAGGGGATCAACGATGGTGGTATGCCGGTTGTTGACCATATCGACCCGCTCAGCGTCGATATCGATAGCGACGACGCTGTTATGCTGGGCCAGCAACACGGCATTGGCCATTCCGACGTAGCCCAATCCTGCAACGGCAATCTTCACGGGAGGTCCTTTCGGGGGTCCCCATGAGTTTAAGGCAGCGATGTGGCGTACGACACCAGTCACCTTTTTCCGGCCTCCGGCAACACCTCGTTGCAGGGCTCGCCGTCCAGGGTGAGCCCTGCAACGATCACTATCGCGACCGCCTAATTCCTCTTGGCCACTCGATCTACGAAGGTGACGAGGCTCGATTCCACGTCGGCACGCGACTCGGGCTCGTTGTGCACCTCGTGGCGCAGGCCGTCGTATAGGTGTAGCTCGACGTCGTGCCCGTCCCTTCGCAGGCGTTGCGCGACAGCCTGCACGCCGGTGCCGAAGTTGCCCGCAGGATCCTCGCTGCCCGCAAACAAGGCGATGGGGATCTTCGGCATCGCCGCATAGAAGCCCTCCCCGTTAGCCATGTCGTAGATGTCGGCGAAACCCTGCAGGAAGCGCGTGCTCATTTGGGCACCGAAATTATTGAACTTATCTTTGCCGTAGTCGGCAACCACGTCCCTGTTACGAGCCACCCAGCCGGTGGGGCCGTCGCCTTCGCTCAAGCGGTCAGTACATCCGTCAAACATTTGGGCGACGAGGGACTCGGGGGCGGGACCGGCCGGGTTGGTCGCCATGGCCTTCGCGAGCGCCTCGTGGTCAAGGGTGGTCTCGAGGCCGCGTAGCTGCGCCACGACGCCGCCTAGTGCTAAGCCGTCGAGGCGGGCGTTGGGGCGGGTAGCCATCGCACGGGCAATCAGGGAACCCCAACTGTGACCGAAGACCACCCAGGGTGGCCTGTCAACTGCTGCTGCAGTGTGAGCTCGTCGGAAATGACAACCTCGGCGGAGTTGTCGCCCGCGTCAGCCCACTGGCCCGACTGCATGGCGGTGCGACCGTGGCCGGCATGGTCGTCAGCGACGACGATAAAGCTCGCATCTAGCAGAGCTGAAATCATGTGCAGGTAGCGGCGTGAGTGCTCACCCAGACCGTGGATGATCTGGACGACGGCCGCCGGCGTTCCCACTGGTTCGTAAGCCCATGCCTGGATGGCGTCGCGTCTGTTGCGTGAAGTGAATTCGATTTCCTGCAATGCCATGATTGACCTCCTTGTCAGCGGCTCAGCTGTCAATAGCGGCGAGGCTAACACCTCGTGGGCCGCTGGTGAATGGCTGGTGAGTACGGGTGTCATGTCCAAAGCGGCTAACTGAGCCCAGTACCGCAGGCTCTAGCAGTTACTGCGCGGCCGTTCATCCTGCATGTGCACAATCGTGCACTTGTGACCCCGCTGCACGGAGGTGGTTGTGCGCGGCCTAGTATCGTACCTGCTGGTGCCAAGGAATCCTTCGTGGGATTTTGAGGCGGTAAGAGGGAATCCGGTGAGACTCCGGAACTGCCCCGCAGCGGTGAGTGGGAACGACATCACCATCGTCGCTTATCCGGTTCTCGAATCGGTTTGGCAGCGATCAAGCACTGGGCTTCGGTCTGGGAAGCGGTGACGTAGGACTCGTCGGCAGACGAGGTGCCCACGAGTCCGAATACCTGCCAGAGCGTGTGGTGCACTACGCGTGTACCACAGCGTCCGAGGTCTCGAGGGCCGACCGAGGTCGTCCAACCATCCACAGCGGAGCAGGAGTCTAACGAATGACTGATCCTGACAACCTCGCATCCAAGTCCGTCGAGGACAGGATGCCTGAGGAGTTGAGCCTGGCCGGGGACTTCCCGAAGGTCACCCACGAGCAGTGGGAGGAGGCGGTCCTTAAGGTTCTGAACCGGGGTCGTCCCGAGGGCAAGGAACTCAACATCGAGCAGGGAATGAAGCGCCTCGAGCCGACTACGGTCGACGGCATCCAGATCGAGCCGATGTACCGGCGTCAGGATGCCCCCGAGAAGCTCGGTGTTCCGGGCGTGCCGCCGTTCACTCGTGGTACCACGATCCGTGAAGGCGGCATGGATGCATGGGATGTCCGGGCCCTTCATGAGGATCCCGATGTCGCGTTCACTAAAAAGGCCGTTATCGCCGACCTTGAGCGTGGCGTGACGTCCCTGTGGCTGCGGGTCGGGGCTGACGCCATTAAGCCCGAGGACATTGCGGGTGACCTCAAGGATGTGTTGCTCGACCTGGCCAAGGTTGAGGTCTCTAGCCGTGATGACCAGGAGGCCGCTGCTCAGGCTCTCCTTGATGTTTACATTGAGTCCAAGATCGATGCTGACAAGCTGTCGTTTAACCTCGGTCTGGACCCCATCGGTTTTGCGGCCCTTAATGGCGGTAACCCAGACTTGTCCGGGATGGCCGAGTGGGTCAAGAAGACCGAGAATTACAAGAACTCCCGCCCCTTCGTCGTTGACGCCACGATCTACCACAACGCCGGTGCTGGCGACGTGCACGAACTCGCGTGGGCTGTCGCGACCGGCGTTGAGTACGTCCGAGCTTTCATTGAGCAGGGGCTGACAGCTGAGCAGGCCTTCGATTCCATCAACTTCCGCGTCACGGCCACCCACGACGAGTTCCTCACTATTTCCCGTCTGCGTGCCCTACGTACCTTGTGGAACCGTGTTGGCGAGGTCTTCGAGGTACCGGCTGCTAAGCGTGGTGCCCGTCAAGAAGCGGTCACCAGCTGGCGCGAGCTCACTCGCGACGATCCTTACGTCAATATCCTTCGTGGCACGATCGCAACCTTCGGTGCTGCTGTCGGTGGCGCTGAGGCGGTCACGACCTTGCCTTTCGACGCCGCTATTGGTTTACCGAAGAGTGACTTCTCTCGTCGTATCGCTCGCAACACCGGCATCATTCTCGCTGAAGAGTCGAATATTGGTCGCGCTAATGATCCAGCTGGTGGCTCCTTCTATGTCGAGGCACTCACCAAGAAGTTGGAGGATGCCGGTTGGGCCGAGTTCCAGGCCGTCGAGGCTGCTGGTGGCATGGCTGCCGCCCTCACCGGCGACCATGTCCGCACCGAGCTCGACAAGCTCAACACCGAGCGTGCCAAGCGTCTTGCCACTCGCAAGCAGCCGATTACGGCCGTCAGTGAGTTCCCGCTGCTCGATGCCAAGTCCGTCGAGACCAAACCGTATCCAGCAGCCCCGGCCCGTGAGGGTCTGGAATGGCACCGTGACGCCGAGGTCTTCGAGGCCCTCGTTGATCGCTCTGCCACTTGCCCTGAGCGTCCAAAAGTGTTCCTGGCCTGCCTGGGAACCCGCCGTGACTTTGGCCCGCGCGAGGGATTCTCCGCCCCGGTATGGCACATCGCCGGCATGGAAACCCCCGAGTGTGAGGGGGGCACCACCGAGGAGGTCGTGAAGGCCTTTAAGGAGTCTGGTGCTGATATCGCCGACCTGTGCTCGAACGCCAAGACCTACGCGGCTCAAGGTCTCGAGGTCGCCAAGGCCCTCAAGGAGGCTGGCGCCAAGCTGGTTTACCTGTCAGGTGCCTTCAAGGAATTCGGTGATGATGCCGCCGAGGCCGAGAAGGTCATCGACGGGCGCATCTACCTCGGGATGGACGTCGTGGACGTCCTGACCGCCACTCTGGACACGTTGGGAGTTGCCAAGTGACCACCCTGCCTCGTTTCGATTCCATTAACCTCGGGGATTCTTCGGTTCCCGCAGATGCGCAGGAGCAGTTCGCCAGATTGGCTGCGGCCGCCGGTGAGCAGGAGCCCTGGACCACTCCGGAGCAAATTCCGGTTGGTCACCTCTACTCCGAGGACGTCTACGGTGACATGGACTGGCTAGACACCTACGCCGGTCTGCCACCATTCACACATGGCCCGTACGCCACCATGTATGCCTTCCGGCCGTGGACGATTCGCCAGTACGCCGGATTCTCCACCGCTAAAGAGTCCAACGCGTTCTACCGTCGTAACCTGGCCGCCGGTCAGAAGGGCCTGTCGGTCGCCTTCGACCTGCCGACCCATCGCGGCTACGACTCTGACAACCCGCGTGTTCCCGGCGATGTCGGTATGGCAGGCGTGGCCGTGGACTCCATCCTGGACATGCGTGAGCTCTTTGCGGGCATCCCGCTGGACCGCATGTCGGTGTCCATGACGATGAACGGCGCAGTGCTGCCGATTCTTGCCCTGTACGTTGTTACCGCTGAGGAGCAAGGCGCCAAGCCCGAGCAGCTCGCCGGAACGATCCAGAACGACATCCTCAAGGAGTTCATGGTTCGTAACACGTACATCTATCCGCCGCTGCCTTCGATGCGGATTATCTCCGACATCTTCGCGTACACCAGCGCGAACATGCCGAAGTGGAACTCCATCTCGATCTCCGGCTACCACATGCAAGAAGCTGGCGCTACCGCCGATATCGAGATGGCCTACACTCTGGCCGACGGCGTTGATTACATTCGCGCCGGTGAGTCGGTGGGCCTACAGGTCGACCAGTTTGCGCCGCGTCTTTCCTTCTTCTGGGCCATTGGCACCAACTTCTTCATGGAGGTCGCCAAGATGCGTGCGGCCCGCATGCTGTGGGCCAAGCTGGTGCACCAGTTCAACCCGAAGAATCCGAAGTCGATGAGCTTACGCACTCACTCGCAGACCTCTGGCTGGTCGTTGACAGCCCAGGACGTTTACAACAACGTGATTCGTACTTGTGTGGAGGCCATGGGAGCCACTCAGGGACACACTCAGTCCCTGCACACGAACTCCCTCGACGAGGCCATCGCTCTGCCGACCGACTTCTCCGCCCGTATTGCTCGAAACACCCAGCTGTTCATCCAGCAGGAGTCGGGCACCTGCCGCGTTATCGATCCTTGGAGCGGCTCGGCCTACGTCGAGAAGCTTACCCTCGAGCTGGCTCGCAAGGCCTGGGCTCACATCCAGGAGGTCGAGAAGGCCGGTGGTATGGCCAAGGCCATTGAGAAGGGCATCCCGAAGATGCGCATCGAGGAAGCTGCTGCTCGTACCCAGGCTCGTATCGACTCGGGTCGTCAGCCCCTCATCGGCGTCAACAAGTACCGTCTCGACGAGGAGGAGCCCCTCGAGGTCCTCAAGGTCGACAACACTCAGGTACTCAAGGAACAGAAGGCCAAACTCGAGCAGCTGCGCGCCAACCGCGACGAGGAGGCGTGCCAGGCCGCTCTGGAGAAGATCACCTGGGCAGCTGCCAACCCGGATCCGAGTGATCCTGACCGTAACCTGCTCAAGCTGTGCATTGACGCTGGCCGCGCAGATGCGTCTGTCGGTGAGATGTCTGACGCAATGGAGAAGGTCTTCGGGCGTTACACTGCCCAGATCCGTACCATTGAAGGCGTGTACAGCAAGGCAGCCGGCAATTCTGAGTCCACTAAGAAGGTCCACGAGCTCATCAAGCAGTTTGAGGAGAAGGAAGGCCGTCGTCCGCGTATCATGATCGCGAAGATGGGCCAGGATGGTCACGACCGTGGCCAGAAGGTCGTCGCGACCGCTTATGCTGACCTTGGTATGGACGTTGATGTCGGCCCGCTGTTCCAGACCCCGGAGGAGACTGCTCGACAGGCTGTTGAGGGTGACGTCCACGTTGTCGGTGTCTCCTCACTGGCCGCCGGGCACCTTACGCTAGTGCCGGCCCTGCGTAAGGAACTGGACAAGCTTGGTCGCTCCGACATCATGATTGTCGTCGGTGGCGTCATTCCGACCCAGGACTTCGACGAGCTGCGCAAGGATGGCGCGGCGGCCATCTATCCGCCTGGCACCGTTATCCCGGACGCTGCCGTTGAGTTGATGGAGAAGCTGCTCGCCGCGCACAACGACGACTGAGCCCGATAGGTTGCTAACCTGAACGAGGCCTTCGGAGCCTAGGTTTCGAAGGCCTCGTGAGCTCCCGATGTTGGGATACTACGGAAAACCACGCGGGATGGGGCTGCAACCGTAAACGTCGTCTTCGGGCGGTACGGTAGAAGTACCCACCTGATGAAAGAAATGGTGATCATGCCGATCGACGTCCCCGAACTGGTTGAGCAAGTTCTGGCCGGGAGCCGCCAGCACATTGCCAGGGCGCTGACTCTGGTGGAGTCGAGCAAGCCGGCTCATCGTGAGATGGCGCGCGAGATGCTGCGTCAGCTAGCGCCGCGCACCGGTGATGCCATTCGAGTTGGTATCTCTGGCGTTCCGGGTGCCGGTAAATCCACCTTTATTAACGCCGTGGGCGGCAGACTCATCGATGAGTTTGGCTACAAGGTCGCGGTTTTGGCCGTCGATCCCTCTTCGACGCGAACCGGTGGTTCGATTCTTGGTGACCGCACCCGGATGGGCGATCTGGCTAATCGTGACGAGGCGTTTGTGCGTCCCTCACCCTCGGGGGGCCACCTTGGTGGCGTTGCCCGTGCGACTCGCGAGTCCATGATCGTCATGGAGGCGGCTGGCTACAACGTCGTCCTCGTTGAGACCGTGGGCGTTGGCCAGTCTGAAGTGGCGGTGGCTGGAATGGTCGATACCTTCCTTATGCTCTCGGTTGCTGGAACTGGTGACCAGCTTCAGGGCATTAAGAAAGGGATTCTGGAGCTGGCTGATGTCGTCGCGGTTAACAAGGCTGACGGCGACAATGCGGGTAATGCGCGAGTCTCCGCCCGAGATCTCTCAATTGCTATGAAGCTTGTCTCCTCTGACGCGGACAAGCGTCGTGTTCCGGTGCTCACCTGCTCTTCGTACACCAAGGAGGGCCTTGACGATGTCTGGCAGGCGATTGTTGACCACCGCGCGTATCTAGAGAAGGATGGTTCCCTCCAAATTCGTCGTACTGAGCAGCAGCGGGAATGGCTGTGGAATATGGTCCGCAACGAGATCTTGGAGTCACTTGATACCGACCCCAGCGTTCAGCAGACGGCAGAGCGCATTGAGGCCGGTCTGGGTATCGAGGCTACTAGCGCTCTGGAGGGGGCCGAGGAGATTCTGCGTGCCTTTGCTCGTGCCGTGCCGAGCCTTCCGTGGGCTCAGGGAGAGTTAACGAGCGGGTCCTGAGCTGATGGGCCAGCCAGCAGAAGTAACTGGGGACGTTTAGTGCCCCCGACTTCGTCATGCCGGACGCACACTCGCTATCCAGGCGAGCTCGGTCGTATTTCAGGGAGATTTCTCGATTGTCGTGCGAGACATTTATAGGCTGTGTCAGGCTATGTCTAAATAAATGACCCACTGTCATCCTAGGTTCGTTTCACCTTCAGCAAACTGAGAGGAATGGACATATGGCACTACGCCGTACGTTGACCTTGATGCTCTGTGCGATCACCGGCGCATCACTTGTCGCGACCGCAGTCCCCAGCAGCGCCGCTCCTGGCTTCACTATCTCACCGCTGCGCACTTCCGATTCTATACAGTCCACCAGCGGATTCGTCGTTCATCTTAAGGACCGTTCGGCCTCTGCCCAGCGCGTTAGGACCGCTCATGCCGCCTCCGCGATGCAGGCAACCAGCACGTCTCTGCGAGGGTTAGTGGATCGTGCTGCGAAGGTGCGAGGTGCCCACGTCACTGAGTCATTGGCGCGTGCCAACAACTCCATGTCGGTTCAGGTTTCTCAAGGGCTCAATGCTACGGCGGCTAAGGCTTTTGCATCTGAGATCGAACGCAACCCGGAGGTGGAATCCGTCGAGCCCGTCTTGCATATGACGATTAATGAGAACACCGGTGTCCATCCTGCTGCAGTGTCGTCGGCCCCGAACGACCAGTATTGGAACCGTCAATGGGGCCTGAATTCTGAGAACGGGATTGACGCTCCCGGCGCATGGGCAACCAACACAGGATCCGGAGTGACCGTGGCCGTCATCGACTCCGGCATCACCAAGCACCCGGATCTGGATGGCAAGGTCCTACCTGGCTACGACTTCATCTCTGATCGTTATGCCGCCGGCGATGGTAACGGTCGCGATTCGGATCCCTCCGATGAGGGCGATTGGACTCGTGCGGGGGCCTGCACCCGGCGTGACGTGCCGTCGTCGTGGCATGGGACCCACGTGGCGGGCATTATTGGCGCTGCGACCAACAATGCTAGGGGTGTCGCAGGAGCCGCCCCTGGCGCCAAGATCCTGCCGGTTCGAGCGCTAGGTCATTGCGGTGGGACCGACGTCGATATTGCCGACGGTATTACGTGGGCCTCTGGTGGCGAGGTTCCGGGTGTTCCCACTAACCACAACCCCGCTAAGGTCATTAATCTGAGCCTCGGCGGTCCGTCTAACTACTGCCCGATCACGTATCAGCGAGCCATTGATGCGGCCGTCTCTCGCGGATCCACCGTCGTTGTGGCAGCCGGTAACGAGGCGATGGACGTCCGTAAGTCGACACCCGGCAACTGCCGCAATGTGGTCGTTGTCGGAGCTACCGGTGAGACTGGTGCCCAGTCGTACTTCTCGAATTACGGTTCGACCGTTGACGTGTCCGCTCCTGGCGGTGACGACCGCACCGGTGACATGATCCTATCCACCCTGAATAACGGCGAAACGACTCCTGCGGCCCCGACCTACGGCTACATGGAGGGCACCTCCCAGGCTGCCCCGCACGTCTCCGCCGTTGTTGCTCTCATGATCGCGGCCAACCCGAACCTCACCCCCGCGAGGATCAAGGAAATCCTCAAACAGTCGGTGAACCCGGCTAAATGCAAGACCGGTTGCGGTACGGGCATTGTTGATGCCCGCAAGGCGGTCAAGGCTGCAAAATCGGCCTGATTGCTAGGATTCTGTCAATGATGAGTGACCTGGGCCATATGGTTCAGGCCACTCGTCACGTTGATAGGTATGCGCGGTATCACCAGGGGACGTCAGGCTCGGTGAGATCGACAGTCGCTGTGACGGTCTGCCCGCCGTTCGTGACCGTCACCTCGTCACCGGGGTGGAGCTGACGTCCCCGCCGGGTCTCCACCTCGCCATTGACGCTGACCATCCCCGATGCGATAAGTTCGCGGGCTTGCCCGCCAGTCTCGGCAAGGTTGGCGAACTTGAGATATTGGCCGAGCCTGATCATCTGGTCGTCATGCACACCGTCACTGTGTCATGACGACACGACATTTCATAGCACAGAATCGATAAACCCGCGTAGGCGGTTAGATTTCGGGTTACCAATGACCTGACTGGCGGAGCCAGTTTCGACGACGACTCCGTCATCCATAAACACGACGTGGTCGGCGACTTCGCGGGCAAATCCCATCTCGTGGGTAACAACGATCATCGTCATACCTTCGCCGGCAAGGTCCTTGAGGACGTTCAGCACTTCGCCGACGAGTTCGGGGTCAAGGGCCGAGGTAGGTTCGTCGAAGAGCATGAGTTCGGGCTTCATGGCCATAGCGCGAGCAATGGCGACCCGCTGTTGCTGGCCACCGGACAGCTCAGTGGGGTAGTGGTTAGCCCGATCAGCCATGCCGACACGGTCTAACAAAGACATGGCCAGCGGCTTCGCCTCTTCCTTGGTAAGTCCCGACACCTTGATGGGGGCCTCCATGACGTTGCCCAAGGCGGTCATATGAGGGAAGAGATTAAAACGTTGGAAGACCATGCCGACGCGAGCGCGCTGGGCGGCAATGCCTTTGTCAGAAAGCCTCTTGAGCCGGCCGTCGGGGAGCGGGTCGTGTTCGTAGCCCACACGTTGACCACCGACCCAGATTTCCCCGACTTCGAAGGTTTCCAGCTGATTGATGCACCGCAACAAGGTAGATTTTCCGGAGCCTGACGGGCCGATCAGGACGCAGACCTCACCAGGGGCGACGTCGAGGTCGATTCCTTTGAGGATGTGCAGGGGTCCAAACTCCTTGTGCAGCCCTGTGATGTGCACCATCGGTTCGGCGCTTGCAAATGCTTCGGCGGATGTGCTCACTGCTCGACCTCCAGGGCAATGTTCTTATACGTAGTTCCAGCCGCCTGGATGGCGGCCTGGCGGCGCAGCCGCTTCGACGAAGACCTCCCGTTGAATCCGCGACCGAAGTACTGCTCGAGGAAATGTTGCCCGATCATGAGGACACTCGTCATAACGAGGTACCAGCAGGCAGCGACGACGAGGAGGGGAATTGGAGCGTAGGTGCAGTTCGCGATGGCGCTGGTGGCATATTGCAGATCGAGAGTGAAGGGCAAAGCAAGAACTAGCGAGGTCGTCTTGAGCATGCCGATGGTCTCGTTGCCCGGCGGAGGGATGATGACTCGCATCGCCTGAGGAATAATAGTGCGTCGCATGATGAGGGACGGTTTCATGCCCAAGGCTTTGGCTGCTTCAGTCTGGCCGACGTCGACGGATTCCAAACCTGAGCGGGTGATTTCGGCCAGGTAGGCGCCCTCGTTGAGGCCCAGACCGATGATGGCGGCTGCTAGCGCTGTGACGGCCTTTTCTGTCTCGACGCTGGCGAATTGTAGATCTCCGAAGGGCACCCCAATGGAGAATGTGGGACTGCCTCATGATGGCCATGAGAAGTGCTACGGCGGTTCCGAGGGGCATTGCCGCGTCAGCAGGATGGTGTAACTGATACCAGTAATGATTTTGACCTCACGCAAGTACAGCCACACTACTGACCACTGATAGTTGGGTTCGTCACAAGACCCCGGACGAAGACCAGCGCTGTCGTAGCTGATGATGGTGGATCCGTCGGTGTCGATGACTGTGCGGGTGTGTAGTTGGCTGTGGCGCCGTTGTGGAGGGTGCCGGATTTTGATGTCGTTGGGAACTATCGTGGCGATGGTGGGGTCGTTGTTGAGCGACTTGATGATATTGGCATTGAGGGAGGGCTCGGTGTCGGAGTGACACCGCAAAATGCATCATTATACATAGCAGGATATAACTTCATATTGGAACGTCCTTTAGTGCCGGCGTGACGAGTGCCTCACCGCCAAAGTGGGGGAGAGCTGGCACGACTCCGGAGCCTCTCCAGCGATGAGGGCTTCCGCGGCCTCGACTGCTTGGCGTCCGAGTGCTTCGAAGTCCTGGACGACCGTGGTGAGGGATGGGGTCATCCAGCGAGCTTGAGGGATGTCGTCGAATCCCACAATGCCGATGTCGTCGGGGATCCTCACGCCATGAGTGAGGAATGTGTGACACATGCCAATGGCGATGTCATCGTTGCCAGCGAGAACCGCGTCGGGGAGATGTCCGGCGATAAGTTCTTCAGCCACGGCTGCCCCGGCTTCGGCTCCCCAGGAATTGGCTGGCATCCATGCAGGGTCGATGCCGACCTCTTTGCAGACGGCGATGTAGGAGGAAAGCCGTTCTGACGCGTCCTGCCATTCCAGGTCGCCAGGGACATGGAGAAGATTCCGGTAGCCCTGTTCGATGAGGTGTTTAGTGGCTAGACGGGCTCCCAGTGCTTGGTCGATCGCGACAATTGGTGACTCGGGGGAGTCGGGGTGCCCTGCGATGACAGAGACCAGCTTGTCGCCGTGGCGTTGCTGGGATGCGATGGCAACGGATTTGGCTCGTTGTGCCAGCAAGATGGTTGCCTGGACGCTGTAGCCGCGGAGTCGAGCCAGAGCGGCGCGTAGGGATTCCTCGTCATTCTCGATCGCGGTGTCGAGGACGAATGGGCGACTATGCTCCCGCAGTGTGCCTACCAGTGCGGTGAAGGTTGTGGACATGCCGTGAGTCAGACGGGTCGTCAGCAAGATTCCAACCGCCCGTGATCCGCCAGCTGCGAGGGCGCGGGCGGCGAGGTTTGGTTCATATCCGACGGTCTCGACGGCGGTCATGACCTTGGCTCTGGTCTCAGGTCGGACGAGTGGACTGTCGTTGAGCGCCCGGGAGACGGTTTGCGAGGAGACGCCGCATGCTTTGGCGACGTCGCTGAGGGTTGCTCTTGATGACATGGCGATTCACCTGGAGGTTGGGCGGGGCTGCTGAGCGACGTCGATCGGGTCGATCGACGATGATGCTCATTATTGCAAAAAGCACGGTTGAATGGTTCATGGAATTTTTTGCGCGCCTGTTTGTTTGCGCTCGCATTTGGTGCTACGCTCCCATTAACTCGACGATAGAAGTCGACGTCTACGCGCGTGGGCCACGTGTCCGTGGGTGGAAGACCAATGGAGGTCCTCATGTCAGATTCGTTGCCAATTTCGCGGCGCCGTGACCTCGGTCTGGGCGCTACGCTGGCTGCAGGTGTCGGACTGTCCGCGTGTGGGGAAGGTGGCGACAAGGGCGGCTCTGCTACGGCGAAGGCGTCGCAACTCAACCTGGACACGTTGTCGGGCGAGATCACCTTCCAGGCTCAGGGTCTGAAGGGAACCTTTGACGGGTTCTTCAACGACCTCATCAAGAAGTTCGAGAAAGAGCATTCCGGATGCACGATCAAGTGGACGGATCTGCCGGGCACTGACGACTTCGACACCACGATGGTGACTCAGGCGTCCAATGGCACGATGGCTGACGTCGTCAATATGCCGTCCTCGACCATCATGGCTCTGTCGAGGGCTGATTACCTGCTCGATATCGAGACTTCGGTGCCCGGTATCGGCGACAAGTTCGTCCCGGACGTCTGGGGCAAACTCAAACTCGGCAAGGACAACGAGCACACCGCTCTGCCCTGGTACTTCGGCCCGTTCGTCGTGACGTACAACAAGGACATTTTCAAGGATGTTGGCCTCGATCCCGAAATCCCGCCGAAGACGATGACCGAGTACCTCGACTTCGCCAAGAAAATCACCGCTGCCGGCAAGCAGGCGGTCTATGGCAACACGTCGTGGTACATGCTCGCGGAATGGCGTGCCCTCGGCGTCAAGGTCATGAATGACGACTTCACCAAGTTCACTTTTGCCTCGGAATCCAACGCGTTACTCTGGCTGACGACGATGGCCGACATGTATGCCAAGGGGGAATTTCGAAGGACTCGATTGCCGGGGGCCTCCATCGGTCCAAGGTCTACGGTGAAGGATCCCTGGCTTTCGGCACGCCGAATGCGTCCTTTCTTCGCAACATCCAAAAGAATGCCGCCCAGGCATATGCCCGTACCGGTGTTGGCCCAGAGCCTCTCAATGACGGCATCAAGCCGCTGTTTTCCGGGCAATACATCGCGATCTCGAAGAAGACCAAGAACGCTTCGCTCGCGGCCGCTTTCGCAGAGTGGATCACCGGTGTGGAGCAGGGCAAGGATGCCTTCGCTCAGGCTCGCGCCATCTGCGCCAAGGAAGCGACCAAGGCTGAGGCCTACATGCCTGACTTCTATGTCACGCATGGCGTCAGCGCCGCGTTGGCTGACAATGTCAACCTTGCCATTATGGGTGATTCCAAGCCGCAGGATGCCCTGAACACTGCTCAGGACAAGATGAACAAGATGCTGGCGAAGCTCCCTTGGTGACGTCATCCTTGGTGGGAGGGGGCACGGTCGCCCCTCCGTGTCCGGACCAGGAATTCACCCCCGCTCACATACGAAAAGGTTCTTCATGTCTCGTCCTCGAGGTTCACGGCGTTCGGGTGGTCACCGCCATGGACGCATACAGGCTGTGAATGGATCAGCACGATTCCGAAAACCATGGGTGCCGTATCTGTGGGTCGGGGTCCCGCTACTTCTCGTTATCTACTTCTACGTGTATCCGTTCTTCAATACGCTCAGGCTTTCCTTTACTGATACGACTCCGTTGGGAGAGGGGGAAACTGGGTCGGTTTTGGAAATTACGGAAAAATCTTCGCAGACGACGCATTATGGAATGCTGTTCTGAACTCAATCGTCTACGCGATTATCGTCGTCCCGTTAATGACAATGCTTCCCCTGATCCTCGGTGTTTTTGTCAAAGAGCATGTCCCCGGTATTGGCATTTTTCGTACTCTCTTCTACCTGTCGGCCATCTCATCTCTGGTGGTCATCGCATTGGCGTGGAGTGCGATCCTCAAGGACAACGGTCTGGTCAACAACTTCCTCGTTGGCTCCGGCGTGATCAACTCCCCGGTGCCGTTCCTCACTGGGCGCTGGTGGTTGATCATCTCGTCGTGCCTCATAACCCTGTGGTCTGGAGTTCCCTACTACATGCTGATGTATCTGACAGCGCTGGCGAATATCGACAAGCTCCTCTACGAGGCCGCAGTCATCGATGGTGCAGGCGCTGTGAAGTCCTTCTTTACGGTCACCGTCCCCGGCATGAAGATTATGATGGCCCTTGTCTCAATCCTCTCGATGATCGGCTGCCGCCGTCTTCCTCTTCGTCATGACCGTTGGTTTCATCATTATCGGTCAGGTTTTTAACCGTCGCTCTGGTGAGAAGTGATACCGGTGACCACATCCACTGTTTTTCCTGCGAGTTCGGCACTGTGCGTGCGCAAACGCTCCATCAACAAGTCCAAATTCCATGGTTGGGGTCTCTTCAGACACTACATCGCCCTACTCGTGGTCTTTGTCGTCCTCGTGAGCCCGGTGTTTCTCCCACTGCTGGGAGCCTTCAAGAGCTCCGGAGATCCGATCTACGGAAAGGGAGCCACGGCATTCCCGCAGCACTGGTCCCTCAACGCGTTCGGTGAGCTGTTCCGTACTACTGACATCGTGAGGTACATCGCCAACTTGTTCGCGGTGTGCGGCCTCAACATCGTCTCTGCCCTGGTCTTCTCCTCGGTCTGTGGCTACATGCTCTCCCGCAAGGGATGGCCGGGTCGAGGCGTGGTGACGGCCGTTGCCCTGTCAGCTCTGATCTTCCCCTTTGAATCGATCATGCTGTCGTTGTACTCGCAGGTCCGTTCCTTCGGGTTCTACGACACCATCATCGGTATCTGGCCTCCAGGCATGATCGGACCCTTCCATGTGCTCCTCATGCGGGCCGCATTCCTCGGTATCCCGGATGAGATCGAGGACGCCGCCTATATCGACGGTGCGGGTGAAGTGCGAAGGTTCTTCACCATCTTCCTGCCACAGGTCAAGGGATCCCTCGTCGTCGGCCTGACAGCCTTCATCTTCGCGTGGCAGGACTATCTGTGGCCGCTGCTCATCACTCAGTCCTCCTCGAACTACACGATGATGATCGGTATCGCGCAGCTGCAGTCCTCATTCGGAACGGACTACCGAATCGTGCTCGCTGGCGCCATTACTGCCGTGATCCCCATCTTCTTGGTGTTCTTAGCCTCCCAGCGCTACTTCTTCCGTGGCATCGAGGAAGGCGGACTGAAATTCTGAGCTGTGCCACCCTCACCCATCCACACAACGCACTTATGACATTTGGGACTCCCATGCCTTTCCCCCGACACAAGGAAGTGAACCATGACCGACAATGCTGATCTCGATCCCGCAGAGCTGGAGGCAGCCGGCGCTCTCGGAGGGTCTGAGGACCCCGGATACCAATGGCCGACCGACCCCCTGGTCGTCAAGAACCTCAAGCACTGGCAGGACCTCACCTTCGGCGTTATCGTCCACTGGGGTATCTACTCCGCCATTGGTCAGGGAGGGTCATGGTCCCTGCATCGCGACGACCTGGGTTGGTTTACCGACAAGGCGCCCCAATTCCCGGGTGACCCGAACGATGACGCCGGTTACCAGGACTGGTATTACGATCAGGCCAAGACCTTTCGGGGCGAGGACTTTGACGCTTCCGAATGGGCCCATGCCTGTGCTGACGCCGGAATGACGTACTGCGTTTTCACGTCGAAGCACCACGATGGGTTCTGCATGTACGACTCGGGGTACACCAACCTCAAGGCGACGTCAGAGTCGTCCGGTCTGCGTCGGGACATCCTGCGCGAGGTCGTCGATGCCTTCCGGGGCGCAGGACTGGAAACTGGTGCATATTTCTCCAAAGCCGATTGGTCGCATGCCTGCTACTGGGACCGTTCCAAGCGGATCCATGATCGTTTTCACAATTACGACCTTGAAGCCCAGCCCGAGCGCTGGCAGCGGTTCGTTGATTTCACCATGGACCAGATCACCGAGATCCTTTCCAATTACGGTCCGATGAACGTGTTGTGGCTTGATGCCGGTTGGGTTAGTACGCCTGAGGAACCTATTGGTATCGATGACATTGCCACTCGTGCGCGCGAAATACAGCCGGGAATCATCGTCGTCGATCGAGCGGTGCATGGCCCCCACGAGAATTATCGGACTCCGGAACAAGAGATTCCGGAGGATATCCTTGACTATCCGTGGGAAGCCTGCCTGACGCTGACGAAGGAATGGTGCTCCCTGTCGCCGGACGATCCGGCCAAGCCGACGAGCTTGATCATTGCGAACCTCATCAAGATCGTCTCGCGAGGCGGGAATTACCTGCTCGGTATTGGCCCTGACGCCACGGGCCACATGCCCGATTCGGTCCGTCGAGGACTCCGGGAGATCGGCGGGTGGATGGACGTCTGTGGGGAGGGGATCATGGCTGCTCGTCCTGCTGATCCCGAAATTTCCGCTCAGGGCGACAACCTCGAGTGGTATCTCACGGCGAAGGATTCCCACCTGTTCGCCTGGGGCGTCGCCAATGAGGATGTCGTCGGTGCGGATCGCCTCGTCGTTGAAGGCGAGTACCGCCAGGCCCGTGTTCTTGGCGGACCTGTCCTCGAAACCCAGACCCGTGACGGTCGCACCGTCATCGAGGTTCCCGCTTCTCCTACCCAGTACGCAATCGGACTGGAGCTCATCGAGCACTGAGCAGTGCGATCTCGTCCTCATCACATATCTGGAAGGTTTTCCATGCTTTGACGCCCCTGACATCGACGTCAAGACCCGCTCTCTGAACTCTGCCATCGGAATGCGACTTCTCATCGACGGACGCCGTCGTGGTGTGCGCTCGAGGCTATGGGTGTCTGTGCGGATCTCACCGTCACCGCCTCGTGGGACTGCATCGCCGAAATCCTCGTCCTGACTCCGGACATTCCGCACGCGAGGGGGTTCAACGCCACTGAACGTTCTGGAGCCGTCACCGTGGCTGCGGCCATGGCGGCCTACACACAGCTGGGTATTCTGGCCTTCGCCATCTACGGTCATGATGTTCAGAATGCCGACGACGCCCTCACTGACGACGTCTCGGCCCGGATTCTCAGCTTCGGACGAGCCGCCCTGGCAGTCGGGCTCATGAGAGTCCGGAGCTACTTGGCGATGGGCACCGTGTCGATGGGCATTGCCGGATGTCATGTCCCTGAGCAGGCCCTTCAGGATTACTTGGGCATGCGCAGCCAGTACATCGACATGGTGGAACTCGGCCGCAGGATCACCGCGGGTATCTATGACCACGTTGAGTGGAAGTGGGCGATGGCATGGGTCTCAGCATCGGTGAGGACCGAAATCCGGCTGACAAGCAGCACAGCGATGCTGACAAGCGTGAACAGCTGGAGTATTCGGTCAAGATGGTGCTGGTTGCCCGAGACCTCATGAACGGCAATTTGCGTCTGGCCGACATGGGATTCAAGGAAGAGGCCGGTGGTTACGACGCCATCGCCGCCGGCTTCCAGGGCAAGCGTCAGTGGACTGATGGCAAGCTGAACGGCGACGTCATGGAAACCCTGCTCAACACCAGCTTCGACTCGGATGGACTGCGTCAGCCCCAGGTCTTTGCCACCGAGGGAGATGCCCTCAACGGGATAGCGATGCTGCTCGGCAGCCTCCTCACTCAGCGTCCTCAGTTCTTTAGCGATGTCCGTACCTATTGGAGCCCGGAGGCCGTTCGCCGCGTCACCGGTCATGAGCTGACCGGTCGTGCCGCTGGTGGTTTCGTCGATTTCAGGAATTCCGGCGCGAGCACTCTCAACGCGACAGAATGCGAGGCCGAGGCGGACGGCACTCCCGTCATCAAGCACTGGTGGGATCTCACCGAGGACGACATCCAGGCCGATCTCGCTGCGACGACCTTCCACTCGGCGACCCAGGAGTACTTCCCGGGCGGCGGATTCTCGACCCACTTCACGACGGTGGGGGACACGACGGTGACAGCGGTTCGTATGAACATGGTCGCTGGAGTTGGACCGACCCTGCAGATTGTCGAGGGACGGACGCTCCCGGACGAGGGGACAGACACCATCGTTGAGCGGGCGGACCCGACGTGGCCGACAACGTTCTTCGTGTCGCGCATTCCCTCGAGCGGAGCCTTCAGTAGCGTTTATGACTGGATGGATAAGTGGGGAGCTAACCACACCTCGACGGGGTACAGCCATATCGGCGCTGACGTTCTCACCCTGGCAGCCATGCTGCGCATCCCGGTCTCGATGCACAACATTGAGACCAAGGACATCTTCCGTCCGCGTACCTGGTCCTCGTCGGAACCGTCGTCGAACCGCCGTGCGAGGGATACCGACCGACGAGTGAGGCCCTCATGAACTTGGCCCAGTATCGGGCCAATCCCAGCATTAGCGGAGCAGTTCACGCTCACCCTGTGTACGCCATGGTGATGGCTATTCGAGAGTGAGCTCTAACCGAACAGCTCATGCCGGAATCCTCGATTGTCATGCCCGAGGTGCCGCTGGCTGATTACGCCACCCCGTCGACACCGGGTGTTGTTGAAGCGACGTCGAAGTACGCAAAGACTCACACCGTCTGCCTCATGGAATACCACGGAGCGTTCACCTGGGGACCTGACGTCTGGGCCGCGTACATGGCCATGGAGCGTCTCGAGTACACGGCGCAGATCACCTACCTACTCGAGCGTCGCGACGGACTGCGGGAACTGCCCGATGACGAGATCGTCAAACTGGTGTCGATGCGACCGCAATACGGGTTGTGATCAGACGCCGGTGTGCGGCGGACCGCAACCGTTGTCGTCGATCGAGGCCGAGGTGCCCGGAGCAGCAGTCGTCGGAGCCGGGGCCTCGGGAGCAGTGGTGGCCGGGGCCGTCGGAGTCGTTCGACAGCGTGACGGTGGCCCCCACCGAGGTTATTGCGATCCTCTCGGAGGTGTTGCCGGACGGATCAGCGGTCCATGCCAGCTTGGTGACGTCGAGGTACAGCTCACCGATTGCGGGCTTGACGCCATTCGGCTCGGTGGCCAACACCGGAGCGACCCCGGTGTACACCTCGACGACATAGCGCGCCAGTTCACCGGGCCCAGGTGACACGACATAACGTATAAGTATGCATAACATGGCATAAATCCAAGTTGGGGCGCGCATGTGGGAGCATTGGGATGGCGGTCATGGTTTAGCGAATTACCACCTGATGATTGCTTTGAACCTCGACGGATTGGCTACCCCATGCTCAACCGGCACTCCTTGATATGTCACAACGTGGTCATGCAGTTCCCCCACGCGGGCCGACCCGCATTGGACGGTGTCTCGCTGGTCATGCCTGCGGGATCAGTGAACGTGGTCGTCGGTGCTTCTGGTTCGGGTAAGTCAACATTGTTGATGTGCCTTGCCGGTTTGGAGGCGCCGACGAGAGGGCGGGTCGCACATGGCGATGTGGATGTATACGGGCTAGATGACAGGCGGCGTGCGGCGTGGCGGTTGCAAACGATCGGCCTGGTGTTTCAGAACTCTGAACTGGTTCCCGAGCTCACATTGCGTGACAACATTGCCCTGCCTCTTGAGCTTCTTGGCACTGGGCGCCGGGACGCACTGAAGCGCGCCGACCACCTTGCCGAGATCCTTGACCTGAGCGAGAGCAACAAGCGGAGGCCCAGCGAGGTGTCGGGAGGCCAGGCACAGCGTGCTGCCGTGGGTCGTGCCCTGGCACACCGTCCGGCGGTCGTTCTGGCCGACGAACCTACTGGCGCTTTGGACACCACGAACCGCCATGCCGTAATCGACTTGCTAGACGAACTGGTTCGCGCCGAGGGTTCCACTTTGGTGATGGTTACCCATGATGAACACACGTTGCCGGGAAATGCTCGGATCATTCGTTTGGCCGATGGGCGGATCGTGGGGGACGCGTCGTGAAAGGTGTGCGTCTGGCGTTGCGATTGAGCCGTGGGGCGGGTCGTCATGAGCGGGTGCGATCGTTGGTCATGATTGTCGGTGTGGCCTTGGCCACACTCGGGTTAGCGGTGGGTGTCACCCTGCCTCGCGTCACCGCTCAGCAGCAGGAAGTGCGTGACGCGCGTACCCCCATCCTTGCTCCGGATGAGCCTGCTGACGGGCATACCGGTTTCAAGGTGCAGGAATTACAGGTCGACGGTACGCCCTGGACGAGTTTCGTGGTGAACCACCCTGCTGACCGCCTACCCCCAGGACTAAAGCACTGGCCCCAACCTGGTCACACCATCGTGTCCCCGCGTCTGAAGTCGTTGATGGACGCCGGGGTCGTGAACATCTCTAGCTTAGGCACAATCGATCCGGTGGTGGTGGATCGGGCTGCTTTGGCTTCACCCGATGAACTGTTCTCGATTACGACCACCTCCGATCAGGCTGGTTGCCGCGAGCTGAAGGCCTTCGGCTTGACCAGAATCGGTGATTCTGGGGTGTCGTCGCGTACCGTGTGGATCGAGGTGATCGGACTGGTGGCGCTGCCGGCAGCCGTGTTGTTGTGGACGTCACTGAGCCTATCGGCTGCCTCGCGCCGCGACAGGTTCATGACGTTGGTGCGCATGGGATGCGACCCCGACTGGTGTGGCCAGGTCTTCGCCGTCGAGGTTTCTGGGACCGCTGGCCTAGGCGCTCTGCTCGGGTTGGCACTGTTCATTCCCGTTCAAAACGCCCATGGATCGAGTGGGACGCTCGGGTTAACGTGGTGGCCCTGGCAGGCGAGGCTGAGATGGCCTGAGTGGCTCATCATCGTCGTCATCATGGTGATCGCGAGTGGCTGGTTGGCCCGTCGCGCCCTGCGAAGGCTGCTGGCTTCACGCCGCCCCCCGCGCCGCCGTGCCCGGCTTGGGACAGTGCGTCATCTGCTCGGGATCGTTGGTCTTCTCCTCGTGGTGGCTGCGATCGGTCTGGAGGGCTGGATCTGCCTGACGATGGCACTCGCCCACGACGGCCAGCGCCTGGGGGACCACGCCGCTGGATACATCATGGGCGCAGCGGTGTTTGGAACTCTCGGTGCCGTCATGTCAGCCCACCTCATCATCGTATGGTGTGCCGGCCGTGAACAGCTGAGACTGCCCACCCGTCTTGGGTTGACCCTGGCTCGGGCTCACTATCTAGATTCCGCTGCGATGGTGATCGCATTGACGATTATGGTCGGTCTAGCTGGATTTGGATCGGGATTCCTCGTTTCTGGCACCCACGATACTGCGGGGGACCCCCACCACGTCCTCGTCCAGGTCCCCTTCACCGACCGGACCGCCACCGAACAGCAAGCCCTCTGGCGCGTCACCCGGCCCCGACGTATGATCTACACGGCTACCGACGGTCGTACCCTCGTCGCGGCCTCCTGCGCTGACTTGGCCGCCTTCGATCCCTATCCGCGATCCTGTCCCAGGACGCCGGCAACGAGGCGAGACGCGTCATCGACATGGACCTTTGGCCACGATAAACACACCACGGTTCGTACCATCAAGCCCGTCAGCCGCCTACCCGTCACCTATGACGATGACGCCCTCCTCGCTCGCAACGATCCGAGACTGGCAGGTCTCACACCAGACATCCTGGAGTTCACCGCAGACTCCACAACTGGCGACCTCGATCGGCTTGTGGATCAACTCCACGGAGCTGCGCCGTCCTATGCGGCCTACGCCGGGGCCGAAAATCCCGACACTCTACAGGCGTTTATCCAACAGCAGGGAATCGTGCGTAGCGGCCTGGCGGCCGGATTCCTGCTGATCCTAGTAGCATGTACTGCAGCTTTTGTCGAATTGCGCTGGGGAATGCGGCGTACCATTGCCGTTCAACAAGCCGTGGGTACTCCCGCCCGTATCCTGCGAAGATCCTTCTTGATGCAGATGATCGTCACGATTCTGCCAGCCCAGACGATGTCACTGGTGGTTGGAGTTCTGGCTGGCTGGGCGATCAATGCCGCGATCGGATCGACCGACGCGAATCAATCCTTCGACCCCACCATTGCGGCGCTACCCGTCACTATGTGGGCGGTCAGTGTGCTTGCCATTATGGTCACTGCGTTTGCGACTGGTGCGCCTCGTTTTCAGCTATCGGCTGTGAGGGATACCACGTAGACAAGGAGCGATAGCCATGCGGTGCTCAAACTCCAGTACGGGGCAATTGCTGGTTGCCTGACGGAAGCGAAGGCGTCACGGTGTGAGAAGTGCCGGATGGCTTCGGGTGTGAAGCAGGGGGAGCCGTCAGCTGGCAACACCGTTCATCGGGGTGCCGTCCCTAATGACCTGATTAGTGCCGCCATTGTTGCGGCGGACTTTGACGATCTCGAACTTTACCGGCTTGATATAGCAATGCATGAATCATCTTCTCGACGGAATACCGTGCCAGCTCACTGCGTTCAGGTGACGACATCGTGACGCCGAGATGGCAACATCCTGTCGGCAAGTGGTGTCGACGGGACTGTTGTAGGGATATCAGACGATTCGGCGGCTCCAGCCACGGCGCTGACGAATAGCTCCCAACCCTAGACACACGAGGTAAATGAGGAAGCTTACCGTCGTTACGTAGGGGCTAATAGGCAAGCCTGGCCCCAACGACAGCATGATTCCTCCGACGGCAGAGACCGTTGCAAACACGATAGATAGCAACGACATCGCCAATGGATGGGCCGTTACTTTGGCAGCAGCGGCCGTCGGAGTGATGAGCAGACTCAGTACCAGCAGGGCACCGACAAGCTGTACTGCCATAGCTGTAGTGAGGCCGAGCAGCAGCATGAAAACAATCGATAGGAACCGCATTGGGACCCCGCGCGCCTTGGCGGCTTCAGGATCCACTGAGGCGAAGAATAATGGTCTCCAGATAATACCCAGACACACTGCTACGAAGATCGCTACGACGACGAGGGTGCTCAATTCCGTGGTATCCACTGCGACGATCTGTCCTGTAAGTAGGCCGAATTTATTGGACGACCTGCCTTTGTACAGGCTCAAGAAGAGCACACCAATTCCCATGCCGAAAGGCAGCATGATGCCGATAGAGGCATTGCGTTCTGCTGCTTTGACACCCAGTAGTCCCAGGATGAGGGCAGCTACGAGGGATCCGACGACGGCGCCTTTGGTCACCGATGCTCCGAAGAACAGGGCCACCGCAGCACCTGCGAAGGAAAGCTCCGACGTGCCGTGGATAGCGAAGGCTAGATCTCGAGCATGGATCATCGGGCCGATAAGGCCTGCAAGCACACCGAGGATGATCCCGGCAATGATCGATCCGCGGACTAGCGGCACCAATTGGCTGAAGCTGTCGAAATTGATAATTGTGGAGAAAACCATGTCAGCCCATTTCCTCAGATTCGTCGGCCCGGGGCATGCAGGTGGGTCGAGCGCTCTTCGTCAGCAAGGACAATGATGCGATTACCGCGATGGAACACCTCGACGTGGGACCCATACATTTCGCTGAGAACGTCCGATCGCAGCACCTCGTCGGGAGTGCCAACGCGAACCTTGCCGCCCGCGACGTAGACCACCCGGTCGACGTAGGGCAGCACGGGGTTGATCTCGTGGGTGACGAAGAGCACCCCGAGGTTGCGGGTCCGGCGCGCATTGTCGATGAGTCGGGTGACCTCTTGCTGGTGGCGCAGGTCGAGGCTGGACAGCGGTTCGTCACACAGCAACAACTGAGGATTAGTAACGAGCGCCTGGGCGATACGCAATCTCTGCTGCTCACCACCCGACATCATCGTCAGCGGCGCATTAGCGAAGGCTGTGGCGCCGACTGAGGCGATGGCTTCGTCAATACGGCGCCGCCGCGACCGGCTAAACCAGCCGAACCCCCACTTGTGCCCGTCAATTCCCATCCCGACGAGGTCGCGCCCACGGATGGGAGCAGTCGTCTCGAGGGATCGTTGCTGAGGGACGTAGCCGATATGGGTCGAACCGCGGCGCACCGGACGGCCAGCGACCATAGCGGTCCCGGCCGTTAGCGGAATCTGCCCTAACAGGACTCGTAACAGGGTGGTCTTACCCACCCCGTTGGGGCCCAGAACGGCGATAAATTCGCCGGGTTCGACAATGAGATTGAGTCCCGACCACAGCACCCGGTTCCCGAAGGCGACCTTGGCGTCGGTGAGCCTGGCAGGCTCGATCCTCATCGTCGTCCCGGCGGTGTCAGAATGATGTGATGTCACGAGTGTCAAGCTAAGCCCTTGTCGATGGAGTCGATGGCCTTGCCAATGAAGTCTGGGTAGTTGTCGACGCCCTCCGGGAAGGTCTCCCAGACGCCGACCTCGTGGACGTTTGCTTTACTGGCAGCCTTCTGGAGGGCCTTGGTGACGTCGTCGCTGGTTTGGCCGTTGACGAGAAGGATGGAAGCTTTCTTCTGGGTCAGCAGGTCGGTGGTCTCGTGAACGACCTTGGTGGATGGACCGGCCTCAGTTTCAGACTGTTCGACGAACTCGTCAGGGGTGATGTTCTTGATCTTCATGTCCTCAAGTAAGTAGCCGGCTACCGGCTCGGTGGCGATAGCGGTGCTATGTGGATGCTTTTTACCGACCTTGGTGGCACGGGCCTTGAGGTCGGTGAGCTTGGACTCGAAGTCCTTGAGGTTGGTTTCGAAGGTGGACTTGTTATCCGGCGAGGTCTTGACCAAATCAGACTCAACGACCTTGGCCACCTTGCGAACGCTATCGATCGAGTAGAAGACATGTTCGTTGAATTCCTTGTCGCCGGGTTTCTTGAGGCCAGAGGTCTCGACAGCGTCAATGAAGTCCGCCTGGGGACTGGTGCTCTTCACGAGTTTGGTAGCCCAGTCGTCATAGCCGCCGCCGTTAGTAATGGCGATCTTGGCTTTCGAGAAGGCGAGCTTGTCCTTGGCGGTGGCTTCGTAGTCGTGCGGGTCCTGATCGGGGCTGTCGATGATGGAGTGCACATTGACCTTGTCCCCGCCGATCGCCTGGGCGACCGAGCCCCAGACGTTAGTCGAAGCGACGACGTCAACCTTGTCAGAACTGGCGGACGGGCCGGATCCCGAGTCCGGCCCGGAGTTGGAGCAGCCTGCCATTGCCAGAGCACAGGCGCTGAGAGTGGCAATGGCCAGAAGATGTCGATGCATGTGTGATGGTCCCTTTCCAGTACGCAAGTGATAACCATTGTCGTATTCATGAAGCGCATCGGCAAGTCAGGGCGTCCAAAGAAGCCAGGATGACCAAGAAAATCGGTTATCTACAGCCTTAGGCGAGGGTCGCAAGGACTTGCGAACTGGTCACGACGTCGATCTGAGGGGAATACAGATCCATGACGGTCAAGGCCGCCTCGTGGTTATCCGGTGCGGATCCGGCGCAGGCGTCAGACACAACTTTTACCCAAGCCCCAGCATCGGCGGCGGCCAAGGCTGTCGTGATGACGCAACAGTCGGTCGAAACGCCGGCTAGCAGGAGGTGGGGGTGTTCACCGGTCACGGCTGACAGCTGAGATCCCCACTTGCCGAAGGTGGCGACATCGATCGTCGGTCGTTCTGCCCATGGCTGAGCTTCATCGACAAGGTCGAATATCGGGTCATTTGCGGGACGGTCTGCAAAGGTCCAGCGGTCGAAGTAGTCACACCAAGATCCACAGCGAGTAGCCGTGGGAATCCAGCGCGTCACGATGGTTCGGCCATGGAAGGCAGCGACCATGCGATCTATCGGGTCGATGATAGTGGGGAAGGCAGGAGAGCCCCACGGGGACGTGGGGGACGCGAAGATTGTCTGGGGGTCAATGACAATTAGCCACGTCTGGCTCATCGTGACTCCTGACGACGCACGGTGCCGCGCCGGGCGATGAGGGTAACAACATAGCCGAGGACGAGGGCCCCGAATACTCCAAGGTTGGCGTGGGCCCAATCACCTTCACGCCCACCCAATCCAATGGGCCCAAGCAGAAATCCCTGCCAGTCGTTCCAATTGACGCCCTCGTAGGTGTTGACGACCAATCCCCACCCGATGACGGTCACGATGACGAAGGTGATGATTGAGATGGGGTCGAAATGACCGTAGCGCCCAGAGCCATTGAAGAGATCGGCCTCGTCGTAGGGACGGCGGCGCAGGGTGATATCGACCATCATGATGCCGGTCCATCCTGAGAGCGGCACACCCAGCGTCACCAAGAAGGACTGGAAGGGGGAGATAAAGTTCGGAGCCACGAAGACGACGTACAGGGTCCCGATGGTGAGAATCGTCCCGTCAATGAGAGAAGCTGCTGGGCGTGGGACTCGGATTCCCAGGGTGAGCAAGGTGAGTCCAGACGAATAGATGCCGTTGATGGCACCGGCCAACAGGGAGAGGATCGCAGCCAACAAGAACGGGATGAGGAACCACGTCGGCAGGATGGTTGCTAGCGCGCCAATGGGATCGGCCCCAATGGCGTCGGATAGATTTTTTGAGGATGCAGCTAAGAGCAATCCACCGGTAATGAGGATGACGAGCGGCAAAGAGGCCCCAAAGACATTCCAGAAGGCGATGGCGAACCCGGGAGATGTGCGCGACTGGTAACGTGACCAGTCGGCAGCGATATTCGTCCAGCCCAGCCCGGTGCCAGTCATGATGAGGGTGAGCGTGCCGACGAAGGCTGGGAAGGATGCCGCAGGCAAAGATGTTGCGGCGTGCCAGTCGATATGGCTGACCGCCATCACTAGATAAATCACGGTAAGGATACCGGTAATCCAGGTCAAAACGGCCTGCAACTTCATGATGATGTGATAACCAGCCACAGCACCGCCGACAATGAGAAAGGCCACGATGATAGTGGCGCAGATCTTGACCGAGTTCCCGGAGCTCCAGCCCAGTCGGCGGAAGATCGTCGTCGTCGCTAAGACGGCTGTAATAGCGAGAGATGTTTCCCAACCAATCGAGGTCATCCAGGAGATGACCCCAAGGATCTTGTTGCCCTGGGTACCAAAGGCTGCCCGAGACAGCACCATCGTTGGTGCGGAGCCGCGTTTACCGGCGATCGCGATAATGCCGCAGAACCCGAAAGAGACGATGACGCCGACGAGGGTGGCGGCTATCGCCTGCCAGAAGGACACCCCGAATCCCAACATGAAGGCTCCATAGCTCATGCCAAAGACCGAGACATTTGAGGCGAACCAGGGAAGGAAAAGGTCCTGGGGCCGTGCGGTGCGCTGTGATTCTTTGACGATCTCGATTCCGGTTGTCTCGATGCCCTTGTGCGTCGTCGCATTCGTTTTGGTGGCGGTCTGCGTCATGAGCTGTCCTCTCGAGGTATTCGCAGCGATATTCTTACATCGTTGGGCTGTGTACGTGCGTTGTTGTCTGCTCGGGCTACAGTCATGTCATGAGCATCGACGCTGATACTTGGGGCTCCCCATCCCCACGCCCTGCTGACCTGGCTGACGAGGCGGTTGACCAAGTCCACACCTGGTTACGAGATGCCAACGGTGCATCGAAGCGACGGACAGATCGTGCACAGATCGCTGCGGGATTGCTCTCCGACGTGCTGTCCCACCCGGCTGGTCTGCCTTTCACTCTGGCCTTTATAGATCGGGTTGTCCGCCCTGAGGACGCTCGCACCGCAGCGGCGAATCTTGCGGAACTGGCAAAGGTGGATTGTTCTTTTCTGCCTGCTGCACTGCAGGTGGCGGTGCGGGCAGGCGGACGAATGGCCCCCGTAGCTCCTAACGTCGTCGTCCCAGCTGCACGCCATGCCTTGCGGCAGCTGGTGGGCCATCTCGTCGTTGATGCGCGACCGGCACAGTTGACTCGCACCCTCAAAGCACTGCGGAGTGCGGGTGTCAGGCTTAACCTCAACCTCCTGGGCGAAGCTGTGTTGGGCGATCGCGAGGCGGCATCCCGCCTCGAAGGGACGATGGCTCTACTGGCCCGCGAGGATGTTGACTACGTCTCGATCAAGATTTCGGCTGTCGTCAACCAGCTCGACTTATGGGCTCACAAGGCGACGGTCGACGAGGTCGTTGAGCAGCTGCTGCCGCTGTACCACTTGGCTGAGAACTCCCCGAAGCCGAAGTTCATCAACCTCGACATGGAGGAATATCACGACCTTGATCTGACAATGGAAGTCTTCCAGAAGCTCCTTGACCGCCCCGAATTGCGTCATGTGGAGGCTGGCATTGTCCTTCAGGCCTACCTGCCCGACTCGCTGTCCGCTCTGCAAGGTCTTGTTGAGTGGGCTGACCGTCGTACCGCTGCCGGTGGGGCGGGGATCAAAGTGCGGTTGGTCAAGGGCGCCAATCTCGCGATGGAGAAGGTAGATGCCGAGATTCACGGGTGGCAGCAGACCCCGTGGCCTTCCAAACTTGCCACTGACACCAACTACAAACGAATTCTGGACTGGGCGCTGACTCCCGAACGTACCCATTCGGTGCGGTATGGCGTCGCTGGCCACAATCTCTTTGACATTGCACTGACGAAGCTGCTTTGTGAGCATCGTGGGGTTCGCGACCGGGTCGAATTCGAGATGCTGCTCGGCATGGCTCCTGACCAGGTTGAACGCATCGGAGCTGATGTTGGTGGGCTGCTGCTCTACACGCCGGTTGTCGATCCTGCCCACTTTGATGTGGCGATCAGCTATCTGGTACGTCGGCTAGAAGAGAATGCTGCTAGTGAAAACTTCATGTCGGCTATTTTTCAGCTCGGCCACGATTCCCAACTTTTCGCTCGCGAAGAGGCGAGGCTCCGCACTGCAGTGGCTGGGATTACTCGAGAAGTGCCGAAGCCTCGTCGTGAGCAAGAGCCTGATCGGGCGCCGGATCTTTCCAATGGGTTTGTCCAGTCCACTGACTCTGATCCCTCTCTGCCCAATATCCGCGTCTGGGCCGGTGAGGTTGCCGAGAAGATGAAGGGCTGTGAGCTGGGGGAGTCCACCCTGGCAAACAACCACCTCGACACCATTGCCGAGGTTAATGCCGTCATTGCCACCGCCCTTGAGGCTCAACACTCCTGGGCTGGGCGTGGCGGGAACGCACGTGCCGAAATACTGCGCACGGTGACGCACGCTTTCGCTACTCGCCGGGGCGACCTTTTGGCAGTGGCCGGTGCTGAGACCGGCAAGATCCTGGCCGAAGGTGACGTCGAGGTTTCTGAGGCTATCGACTTTGCTGCTTGGTATGTCGACCGAGCCGAGGAGCTCGAGGGCGTCGACGGTGCCCAGTTTGTGCCGCCACGAGTGACCGTCGTCACCCCGCCGTGGAACTTCGCCCTGTCTATTACCGCCGGATCCACCCTTGCCGCTCTGGCCGCCGGATCGTCAGTACTACTCAAGCCCGCTCCACAGGCCCGCCACTGTGCTGCCGTCATCTCTGAATGCCTGTGGGAGGCTGGGATCCCGCGGGACGTTCTGCAGCTCGTCGATGTTGAGGAAAATGAGGCTGGTAAACACCTGGTGAGCCACCCCGAGGTCGATCGGGTCATCCTCACGGGAGCTTGGGAAACGGCCAAGCTGTTCCGGTCGTGGCGTCATGACCTGCCAGTGCTGGCCGAGACTAGTGGCAAGAACTCCATTATCGTCACAGAGAACGCTGACTACGACTTGGCCGCAGCCGACATCATCAAGTCGGCTTTCGGCAATGCCGGACAGAAGTGCTCGGCAGCATCGCTCATTATCCTGGTGGGTCAGGCCTATCGGTCTCAGCGATTGCGCCACCAGATCCTTGACGCCGCCTCCTCAATTCGGGTGGGATCGCCGTCGGACCTGCGCTCCCAGATGGGTCCGCTTGCCGAGCCCGCCAGCGGCAAATTGCTCGATGGTTTGACGAAGCTTGACCCGGGCCAGGAATGGGCCCTGGAACCGGTGCGCATCGACGAGGAAGGCCGGTACTGGTCTCCCGGCGTGCGCAGTGGCATCAAACCGGGGGATCCGTACCACCTCACTGAGTACTTCGGCCCGATTACCGGAATTATGTACGCTCCTGACTTAGCCACCGCTATCGCGTATCAGAACGGCACCGCTTTCGGTTTGACGGCCGGCCTGCACTCTCTGGACCCCGCCGAGATCGAGTTCTGGGCCGAGAGGGCCAATGCTGGAAACCTCTACGTCAACCGGAGCATCACGGGAGCCATCGTCGGTCGCCAACCCTTCGGTGGTTGGAAGCGTTCAGCGGTCGGTCCAGGTGCCAAGGCCGGTGGCTACCACTATTTACAGGTGTTGGGGACTTGGCGTCGAGCTGAGGTGTCGGCCCCGACTCCGGCAGACCGTCCCTGTGCTCTGGTCGAGCAGTTCGTCGGCCACATCGAGGGGTTGGTTACTCGTGACGAGCGTGCCTGGCTTCTTGACGCGGTCGCCCGCGATGCTCGCGAGTGGGATGAGTGGTTTGGACGTTCTATCGACGTTGGCGGGCTGGAAAAAGAGCGCAACATCTTGAGGTATCGCCCGGCCTCGACACAGGTAAGAGGCTGTGCTGACGCCAAACTGGTTGATGTCGCTCGCGTTGTTGCTGCGGGACTCCTGGCTGCCGGCGACAATATCTCGGTGTGCCTGGACCCGAGTCTTGGCGAAGGGTTGGGCCGGGCGTTGCGTTCGGTCGGTGTGGCCGTCACCACTGCTAGCGACGAGGACTGGTACGCCAGCCTAGGGGCTAGCCGAGTACGGCTCGTCGGTGGTAATCCCTCCCGCGCTGCCGATGAGGCTGACGGTGATCCCGATTTAGCCTTGTGGGCCAACGAGGTCACCAGTGCCCCACAGGTTGAACTTCTACCTTTCCTGCGAGAGCAGTCGGTCTCGATGACAGCGCACCGATTCGGCAACCCGGATGCTGGGGTCCTCTCGGTGAGATTGTGAGGCGGCAGTCGCTGCGTGACGGGGTGCGACTTAACGGCGGGGATCGATAGCGATCTTGACACCGACGTGACCGCGCACGGCGTCAACAGCTTCGGTCCACTGGGACAGGCCAAAAGTGTGAGTGACAATGGGGGTTTCGTCGATATTTCCCCGTCCGAGCATGTCGACCGCCCGGTGAACGTCTGCTCGACTGGCATTCGATCCTCCGGAGATCGTCAGCTCTTGGTAATGCACCGTATTGGGGGTGATGGTCGTCGTTGATCCTTTGGGGAAACCAGCAAACCAGCTCACGCGTCCGCCCGGGGCCGCGAGGTTAAGGGATTCCTCGGTCAATTCGTTACGACCGATAGCGACGATGACAAGCTCGGCCCCGTATCCGCCGGTGTGCTCGGTGACAACCTCGGAAAGGTGTTCCGGACAGGTCGTCACCGCTCCCATGGCTGCGGCGCGGTCGCGTCGATCCGCGTGCTTCTCACACAGGATGACTCGCCCAGCCCCGCATGCCAGGTTGAGCGCGGTATGAAGCAGGCCGATAGCCCCGCCGCCGATGATGACAACAGTCTCCCCAGGGTTCACCCCGCCATGACGGCGATGTCCGTTAAGAACACAGGAGAGAGGTTCCGCCAGGGCCAGCCGCGTAGCTGGTATCTCCGTAGCTACCGGGATGATGTTGCCGCGAGAGACCGCTTGGGCTGGCACACACAACCACGGCGCGAGGCCACCATCAAGGCCGTAACCGACGAGCTCGCAGTGGCTACATAAGTGCTCCCGTCCTGCGAGGCAAGCCCGGCAGGTGCCGCAGGAGACGACGATGGAGATAGTTGCCTGTTGCCCGACAACCAGTCCTTCCACCCCCTCGCCGAGGGAGGCGATCCTTCCGGCGATCTCGTGACCGAGGGTGACCCCGGGGCGCACCCCGGCGGTTTTCTCACCGGAAATGATGCGTAGGTCGGTGCCGCAGATTGTCGTCGCCTCGACGGCCAGCACGACCTCTCCGGGACCAGGCGTGGGTATGGGTTTTTCGGCTACCTGGACGTCTCCGGGGCCATTGAGAACTAGAGCTGGCATGGTGTGCGTCATGTGATCTCCTTCGTCAGTTCTAGTGTCGCATTTCTGTTACGTCGGGCAGGCTGCGCAGGCGCCAATTACCATGTGACATGGGGAAAACACCATCGACGATGATGACAGGAGACCCAGATATGACCCGACTTGTGAATAATCCCGATAATTTCCCATCTCAGGCGGTCGCGGGGCTTGTCAGCGCTTTCCCGAACCATCTGAGGCCGGTATTCGGGGGAGTTGTTCGCGCCGCCCGTACCGATCGCAAGGTTGCCCTCGTCGTCGGTGGGGGATCGGGACATTACCCGGCCTTTGCAGGTTGGGTCGGTCCTGGCTTCGCTGATGGTGCTGTGTGCGGGAACATCTTCTCCTCTCCCTCGGCCTCCCAGGCTTATGCAGTGTGCAAAGCCGCTGATCGTGGCGCCGGGCTCCTCATTGGATTCGGCAACTACGCCGGGGACGTCCTGCACTTTGGGCAAGCAGCAGAGCGGCTTCGTAGCGAGGGGATCGACGCGCGTTGCCTGCTCGTTACTGACGACATTGCTTCGGCGCCGGACCATCTCAAGCGTCGGGGAATTGCTGGCGACCTGCCGGTCTTCAAGGTCACAGCGGCGGCCTGTGAGGAGGGCCGGGACATTGACGAGGTCGTCGCGATATTTGACCGGGTTAACGATCGCACTCGGTCCCTCGGAGTGGCCTTTGCAGGCTGCACTTTGCCGGGAGCCGACGAGCCTCTATTCCGAGTCGAGGCAGGCCAGATGGGCGTGGGCATGGGGATCCACGGTGAGCCCGGCATTCACGATGAGACCTTGGGCACCGCAGACGAGGTGGCTGCCATGCTCGTTAACAGATTGCTGGCTGACCGGCCCGAGAATCCTGGGACTCGAGTGGTGCCGATCGTTAACGGGCTGGGCAGTACTAAATACGAGGAGCTCTTCGTACTGTGGAATGACATCAGCCGTCATCTTGAGAAAGCTGGCCTGGCAATTGTCGATCCGCAGGTGGGAGAATTTGTCACCAGCCTCGACATGGCCGGAGTCTCCCTGACTCTGGTGTGGCTCGACGACGTCATCGAGCCGTTGTGGTTGGCAGCATGCGACACTCCCGCGTACCGACGCGGAACTGTCGGTCAGGTGGATTTTGATACCACGCCGCTGCCCCAGGAGGTTGAGCGGGTCATGGTTGCTAACCCGGGATCTCGAGCTTCCCGGAGTCTTGCGGGCGTTATCGTCGAAGCTCTGGAAGTGGTGGCGACGAGGTTGTCGGAACGCAGTAGCGAGTTGGGCCGTCTCGATTCTGTGGCTGGCGACGGTGACCACGGTATTGGCATGGCACGTGGGTCCCGGGCTGCCCTTGCCGAGGCACGACGGGTGAGCGGGGACGGTGCCGGTGCGGCAACGACTCTCAATGCGGCCGGCTCAGCATGGTCTGAGCATGCTGGAGGGACCTCAGATGCGTTATGGGGAGCAGTGCTGACCGCCATCGGAGCGGTACTTGGTGACGAGGACCCGGCAGGCGAGGACACCATCCCTCGGGCGGCTCGAGCAGCCCTCGACGCTGTTATCCGGCTGGGAGGGGCTAGCGTCGGCGATAAAACGATGGTTGATGCCATGGACCCCTTCGTCACGACCCTCGAGTCCTCGTCTGATCCGCTGCCGCAGGCTTGGGAATCAGCCTGTCATGCTGCCGACATGGCAGCTCAGGCGACCTCCGAGGTGACAGCCACGGTCGGTCGGGCGCGCCCGCTGGGGGACAAGTCGCTGGGAACGCCTGATCCGGGAGCAGTGTCCTTCCACGAGGTGGTCGTCGCAGTCGGATCCGTGCTGTCGAAGTCAGCGTTGAGCAACGGGAGGTTTCGCGCTCAACGTTGACCGACCGGAGGTTTCGCGCTCCAGGGAAACACGATCCACTTGTCCGTGGCTTTCCACACGAAGTCCGGGTTGATGACGGTCGTGGGCTTGGCATAGAGCACCGCCGAGCGGACGTCGGCTTCGAAGCCGCGCAGCAACTCGAGTACCAGGGCCAGGGTGCGACCGGAATCAACAACGTCGTCGACGATCAGAATTCGCTTGTTCCTGATGGATTCGGTGTCAAGCATCGGGGCCAACAGAACGGGATCGGGGAGGGTTTCCTGGACGTCGGTGTAGAACTCGACATTGATGGCGTCGGTGAGTTTGACCCCGAGGGAATACGTGAGGGCTCCGCCAGGGATCATGCCGCCGCGTGCCACGGCGATGAGGATCTCGGGATCGAACCCCGAATGATGAATCCGGGCAGCTAATTCTTCGGCGGCGTCACCGAAGGTCTCCCAGGTGAGGATCTCTTTGCCTTCGAGGTCACTGGCGTCAGCATGGTACGCGGTCATAGAGCAACCTTAGCGATGCCGCAGCCGACATCGCCATGCGGTGTGGGACCGGTGGCGGGCCTGGTCGGTGGCGACGTGACCGACAACGATCAATCAAGAGTTAATTGCATGAGCACTGCAGTACGCCAGTTGCCTAGTTTGTACGCGATGTGCGGCAGTCGCCCGACTTCGACGAAGCCCATCGCCGAGTGGAAACTGATGCTGCGCTCATTGTCCGAATCGATCACCGACAGGAGGTTGCGCAGGCGATCATCTGCACGGGCGCGGCGGATGAGCTCGGTCATGAGTTTGCGTCCCACCCCTTGTCCTCGCGCCTGGGGATCGAGCCAGATCGTCACCTCCGCTGTGACGTCGTACCCGCCACCCTCGCGGAAACGGTGGTAATTGGCGTATCCCGCCATTGTTCCGTCGACCTCTGCTACCAGGAGTGGTCTGCTATCGGCTATCAGTTCGCGCCACCAGGACAGACGGTCCTCGACGTTGGTGTTGACCACTGTGTAAGAGTAGGTGGTTGCTACGGCGCTCTGGTTGTAGATGCGGCTTGCGGCAGGAAGATCGCGCTCCTCCATGGTGCGGATGTTGACGTCCATGGACGGTAACGATAGTGACCAAGTAGGGGACTACGGCGGGTATCTGCCTAGTGGAACACTCGCCTCGGGCGGTCACCGCTGTGGCCTGCTCACTGTAGGGGCGATGTCTGATACCACTGGTTATGGATAACCCGGATTCCCAGAACCGTCTCAGGACCAGTGGGGTCAGCCCCTTGCCCAGCCGCAGCCTTGGACCCGGCTTCTGACCTCAAGGGGCCTCATCCGAGCAGCTGATTTCCTTCGAAGATGCGGTGGGTTACTGCAAGTGGGGTGCGCCATTTTTCACTCCACATAGCCCCCAATCTGGGGAAACGTGCAACCCCGGTGTCGTGGGTAAGGACGTTTGGCCGTAAAGTCACCATCATGATCATCGGAATCCCACGGGAGTTACTCCCAGGTGAGAATCGGGTCGCCGCGACTCCGACGACTGTTCCCGCCCTACTCAAACTCGGCTACGAGGTGGTCGTCGAGGCCGGAGCTGGCGAGCATGCTGCTCAGCCTGACCGCGCGTATGAAGAGGCCGGAGCAAGGATTGTCGAACCGGGGGAGGCGTGGAAGGCTGACCTCGTACTGGCCGTCAACGAACCCACCGACGACCAGATCTCCCTCATGCGCGCAGGAGCCGTCCTCGTCACCTTTCTCCATCCCCGCCAGGACCTCGCCCTTACCGAGAAGCTGGCCGCAGCTGGCGTCACCGGTCTCAGCATGGATATGGTCCCGCGCATTTCGCGCGCCCAGTCGATGGACGCACTGTCTTCGATGGCCAATATCTCCGGTTACCGCGCCGTCGTCGAGGCGGCATTCGCCTACGGACGCACCTTCGGTGGCCAGGTCACTGCGGCAGGCAAGGTTCCGCCGGCCAAAGTCTTCGTCATCGGTACTGGCGTCGCCGGTTTGGCTGCACTGGGCGCCGCCAATTCGATGGGTGCCGAGGTTTACGCCACCGATGTCCGCCCCGAGACCGCTGAGCAGGTGCAGTCGATGGGCGCCACCTTCCTACACGTGCGAACCGGAGATTCTGACCAAGGCGTCAGTTCTGACGGCTACGCCAAAGAGACGAGCGACGACTACAACGCCCGCGCCGCCGAGTTGTACATGGAACAGGCTGGCAAGGACGATGTCATCATCACCACGGCTGCTATCCCTGGCAAGCCGTCCCCCAAACTCATCACTGCCGAGATGGTCTACGCGATGAAGCCTGGCAGCGTCATCGTTGACCTTGCTGCCCTAGGGGGTGGCAACTGCGAGTTGACTCGCCCCGGTGAGTCCTATGTCACCGATAACGGTGTGACGATTATTGGTTACACTGATCTGCCGTCTCGCCTGCCTGGTCAGGCCAGCCAGCTTTACGGCACCAACCTCGTCAATTTGCTTAAACTGGCCACCCCGGAAAAGAACGGCGAGCTCGTCCTTAACTTTGACGACGAGGTCATCCGCACTATGACGGTGTGCCACGAAGGTCAGGTGGCTTTCCCTCCACCTCCGGTACAGGTCGCTGCCGCGCCCAAGCCTGTCGCCAAAGCCGAGATTGCCAGTGCTCCGGCCACCCCGGAGAAAAAGCCGCGCCCGTGGCCGCAGACCTTCGGCATCGTCGCAGTGCTGTCGATCGCGCTGATTGCCCTGTTGACCTTCTCCCCGATGGAATTCGTAGCCTTGTTTGGCACCTTCGCCATCGCGGTCGTCGTTGGCTACTACGTGGTGTGGAACGTCACCCACGCACTCCACACCCCGCTTATGAGTGTCACGAACGCTATCAGCGGCATCATCATCGTTGGTGCGATCACCCAACTCGGCAGTGAATCGTGGGGTATCCGGATTGTCGCCGCGTTGACTGTGCTTATTGCCAGTATCAACATCTTTGGCGGCTTCACGGTCACCCAGCGCATGCTCAAGATGTTCAGGAAGGCCTGATCCATGACGTCAACACTTCTTATTGCCCCGTTGGCCGGGTCGTTGGTGAATTTCGTCAACGCATCCTTCATCGTCGCAGGCCTACTGTTCATCTTTGCCCTGGCCGGTCTGTCTAAATTTGAGACTTCTAAGAAGGGTAATGCCTATGGCATTCTCGGCATGGTCATCGCGATTGTCGCGACGATCGTCGCTCTGGTGAAGTTGCCGGGATACTCGCCGGTATCCATCGTTTTGCTCTTCATCCCGATGCTTATTGGCGGCGCTTTCGGCGTGTGGAAGGCCGTTAAGGTCGAGATGACCGGAATGCCTGAGCTCATCGCTCAGCTGCACTCCTTCGTCGGTCTGGCCGCTGTACTTATCGGGTTCAACGCGTTCGCTGAGGAGGGAACCGGTGCCAGCACCTTCCAGCTTTCCGAGATCTGGATTGGCATCTTCATTGGCGCTCTTACCTTCACGGGATCGCTGGTGGCCTGGGGCAAGCTCTCGGGCAAAGTCGCTTCAAAGCCACTGACCCTGCCAGGTCGTAATTGGATCAACCTTGGTCTGCTGGTCGTTATCATCGCCTGCGGTATCTGGTTCTCCAATGTTTCTGGTGGTATTGCGTGGCTGCCGCTGGCGCTACTGACTCTGGCCTCGCTGTTCCTCGGCTTCCACCTCGTCGCCGCTATCGGTGGCGCGGATATGCCAGTCGTCATTTCGATGCTGAACAGCTACTCCGGTTGGGCAGCTGCCTTCTCCGGATTTAGTTTGCACATCCCGGTGCTTATCGTCACCGGTGCCCTCGTCGGCTTCTCCGGCGCCATCCTGTCCTACATCATGTGCAAGGCTATGAACCGCTCTTTCGTGTCGGTCATCCTCGGTGGTTTTGGCGATGCCCCGGCGGTTGAGGGTGAGGGTCCTGCGGGGGAGATCACTGAGATCAAGGCTGACGAGTTGGCTTCCCAGCTGTCTGAAGCGTCCTCGGTCATTATTGCTCCCGGATACGGCATGGCCGTGGCTCAGGCCCAGTACCCAGTCGCCGAATTGGCTAAGAAGCTGCGCGACAATGGTGTGGACGTTAAGTTCGCGATCCATCCGGTAGCCGGCCGTCTGCCCGGTCACATGAATGTGTTGCTCGCCGAAGCCCACGTCCCCTACGACATCGTCATGGAGATGGACGAGATCAATGACGACTTCGCCGACGCTGACGTTGTCCTGGTCATTGGCGCCAACGACACCGTTAACCCTGCCGCTATGGATCCTGGTACCCCGATTTCGGGTATGCCAGTGCTCCACGTCTGGGAAGGCCATGAGGTGGTTGTTTTCAAGCGCTCCATGAAGCCCGGATATGCCGGTGTGGAGAACCCGTTGTTCTTCGCCGATAACACCCGGATGCTCTTCGGTGATGCGAAGGCAAGCGTTGACGCTCTGGTAGCTGCTCTTTGACGGCGCCGCAACCTGTTTTCGATGCCCGCGACTGACTGACGGTCGTGGGCATCGTTGCATGCTGGGGGTGAGTGTCGCGAGGCGGCACTATGATAACCGTGAATGTCTATCAGGCCCCTTGTTAGGGCCGGAACAAGGAGAAGACGTGACCTACGTCATCGGTCTGCCCTGCGTGGACGTCAAGGATCGTGCTTGCGTCGAAGAGTGCCCTGTCGACTGCATTTACGAGGGTGAGCGTAGCCTTTATATTCACCCTGAGGAGTGCGTTGATTGCGGTGCCTGTGAGCCCGTGTGCCCCGTCGAGGCTATCTACTACGAGGATGACCTGCCCGGCGACCAGGAGAAGTTCCTTGACATCAACGCCGAGTTCTTTAACGAGCTGGGATCCCCGGGCGGTGCTGCGCGGCTTGGCCCGACCCACAAGGACCACCCGGCCGTCGAAACCCTGCCCCCACAGGGCGAATGAGTCGCCGTAACGTCTCTGCCAGCCTGCCTACCTTTCCTTGGGATACCATCGCCGAGGCCAGGCGTAAGGCTCAGTCCCATCCCGACGGCATCGTCGATTTGTCGATGGGTACGCCGGTCGATCCCGCCCCGGGCGTTGCCATCGCGGCGCTTACGGCGGCTGGTGACGCTCACGGTTACCCGCAGGTGTGGGGGACTCCTGCCCTGCGAGCCGGAATCCTGGATCACATGAAACAGGTCTGGGGTGCGCCCGCCAGCCTTGAGGAGACTAGCGTTCTGCCAGTTATCGGGACCAAAGAGTTGGTGGCCTCCCTGCCTGGCCAGCTTGGACTGGGGCCGGATTCGACCATCGTCATACCAGCGTGCGCCTATCCGACCTACCGGGTTGGTGCTCAGCTTGCTGGGGCCAAGATTGTTGCCGTTAATGAGCCTGACGAGGTCGATGTCGCACCTGACCTTATCTGGATTAATTCCCCGGCCAACCCGTCAGGTCGCGTCCTCGACCTTGACGAGATGAAAGCATGGGTGGATCTGGCGCGCAGCACGGGGGCTGTGCTGGCCTCCGACGAGTGCTATGGCGAGTTTGTCTGGGAAGGGGAGTCGGTTTCGGTCCTAGACGAGAGAGTCAACAGCGGTGACGTCACCGGCTTACTGGCCTGCCTGTCGATGTCCAAGCGATCGAATATGGCCGGCTACCGCGCGGGGTTTGCCGTTGGGGATGCTGAGTTGACCAGTGAGCTACTCACCGTGCGTAAGCACTCGGGACTCATGATTCCAGCCCCGGTGGTAGCTGCTATGCAGGCTGCCCTGGCAGATCGCTCCCATGTGCTTGAGCAAGTGAAGCGGTACCGGCTACGTCGCAATGTCCTGAAGCCAGCTTTGGAGAAGGCCGGCTTCCGTATCGACCTTTCCGAAGGGTCGCTGTACCTGTGGGCGACTCACGACGAGGACTGCCGGGTTACTCTGGATCGACTAGCCGATCTGGGAATTCTCTGTTCTCCCGGTGATTTTTACGTTGCCGGTGGTTCCGACCATGTCCGTATCGGACTGACGGCTACCGACGAGAGGATTAATGCCGCCGCCCAGCGGATACAGCCTTGACTAGCTCCGAGCGGTGACGGTGCCGGAGACCCAGCCCGTCCCGCTGGCAGCTGGGCTCGCTGAGGGACCGGCGGCCGCGCCCCATGAGGCGTAATGCTCGGAGTCTGCTCTCCAGCTCGTCGTTGCGACCGTCGCGCGGTCGATTGGCCCCAGGCTCGTGCTTGCCATCGTCAACGCCACTGCCGCGCGCACAAGTACCGGGTCAGTAGCGGTAAATGTCACCGTTGGGCCAGTTACTTGGGTGGCGACCTTCGGTGCAAGTGCCCTACGTGCCGTGCGGGCGAGTTCCTGAACGGTTGTCGTCTTGGAGGATCTATTGATGCAGGTCAATGCTGAGGGAGAATGACCCGTGAGTGCTGAAGCCCATGCCTTCGCTAGCGGCTCATGTTTGCGGTAGGCCTCGGGATATCCGGATCGCTGTACTTGCTGGGCGGCGTCATTGATACTGACGGTCTTCCAGTTGCTGAACTTCACCAGTTCCCCGTAGAACTTTCCCGACGAATACCACGGATCCATGATCTGCTTGGCGGTTCCCCACCCCTGGGAGGGACGCTGTTGGAATAACCCGAGGGAGTCGCGATCCCCGTAGTCAATATTGCGTAGCTTTGATTCCTGCATAGCCGTTGTCAGAGCGATGGCGGCCGCACGGGTCGGAAGGCCACGGCGGATTGACTCGGCAGTGATGATGGCGGCGTTCTGGGATTGCTCTAAATCGAGGTCGTAGGACTGGCCTAAGACCACCACTCGGCAACCCTCAGGCTCCGTCGTGGCGAAGGGGTCGACGGCCTTCCATACTTTGTAGCCTCCCCAGCCCAGCCCGGCCAGGATCGTCAGTACCACCATGAGGGCGGCAATCGACCTCACAGGGTTGGCAGACCGACGTTTACGTCGTTGTCGCGTAGCCGCAGGGCGGGTCCGGCGGGGAGAGGGCTTCGTCATGTCAGTTCTGATGCAAATCCGAGTTGAGTTCGATCTTGTGGTTACCGCGGCCGCGCGCCTTGACGATCCCCGTCGTTGAATCACGAATGTAGAGGATGTCGCTGGCGCCGGAGAGCTCAGAGGCCTTGACAACCTTGCCGTTAGGCAGAGTTACTTTGGTGCCTGCAGTGACGTAGAGGCCAGCCTCGACGACGCAGTTGTCACCCAGGGAAATGCCGATTCCGGCCTCAGCACCAAGCAGGCAGCCGCGACCAATTGTCACCCGCTCTTTGCCGCCACCTGAGAGGGTCCCCATGATGGAGGCTCCGCCGCCGATATCGGTGCCGTCGCCCACAATGACACCCTGGCTGATGCGTCCTTCGACCATCGAGTGGCCTAGCGTACCGGCGTTGAAGTTGACGAACCCTTCGTGCATGACGGTGGTTCCCACGGCTAGGTGAGCCCCCAGGCGGACTCGGTCGGCGTCACCAATGCGCACACCAGTGGGGACGACAAAGTCAACCATGCGCGGGAATTTGTCGATCAGAAGAACGGTGAAGGGGGCATGGGCAATGCGTGCCTCCATGCGGGCCTTTTCGAGATCGGCCATGCGGATCGGGCCGATCGTCGTCCAGGCATTGTTTGGGAGTACGCCGAAGATGCCATCGAGGTTGATGGTGCGGGGAATAGCTAAGCGGGACGACAGAAGGTGCAGGCGCAAATATGCGTCGGAAACGTCGACCGGCGCGGCGTCGAGATCGATGACAGTGTGCACCACCTCAGTGTGCACATTGCGGATAGCGTCACGACCAGCTTCGGTTACTCGGTGCAGATCAGCAGGGGCGGAAGAGTCGTCGGGGCAGCCCAGCTGAGGCTCAGGGTACCAGGTATCCAGCACGCCCCCGTCCTCATGGACGGTGGCCAAGCCCCATCCCCAGGCTCGGCGGTCGGCCGAGGCGGTCTGCGAAGTCGTCGTCTGCGTCATGCACTGAGTCTAACCAGCAGCGCCGACAAGACGGTGAGGAGAAACGGAACTAAGAAAGCTGTGTGAAGGTCTTGTACACATGTATTACTTTGCGCTATTGTTGAAAACGTCGTGATGGTTCCTCAACGGTGAGGCAGGGGAGATCGATGAACACGCAGCAGTCCGCAGTTTCTGATTGTGGCTGGTCGGTGCGTGCCCGATTTACTGAAGTGTCCCCGGCGGCGACGAGCGCAGACGCCGGCGACCCTGCTGTTTCATCGGTGAGTGGCCCATGTGGTCTCGATGAGTTTTGCGGGATGCACAAGTGACTCGACAAGGATAGCGGTGCGTGCGCCTTCGAGATGGTGGCACCGGCCAATGGGAAAACAAGGAAAGGATCAATGATGACCAAGATTGTTAATTCATGGAACGACTGGGATCCGCTGAAACGAGTTATCGTCGGACGTGCGGATAACTCCGTCATTCCGCCAGAGGAGCCGGCGACTTCCGAGAAGGTTCCGGTGGATTCTGCCATGCGAGGGATGTGGGGGCCGCGTCCGCTCGAGACGGTTGAGAAGGCGAATGCACAGCTCGACAATCTTGTCGATGTTCTCGAGAAGCACGGAGTCCAGGTCGATCGTCCGACTCCGCTCCAGTGGAATCAGGCCATTGGCACCCCCGATTTCCGTAACGACTCGATGATGACGTGCATGCCTCCTCGGGACATCCTGCTTACTATTGGCAGCGAAATCATGGCCTCAGCTAATTCGTTCCGCTGTCGGTATTTCGAATACTTGGCCTACTGGCCTCTCATGAACTCCTATTTTGAGGATGATCCGGAATTCAAGTGGACACAGGCTCCACGCCCGCGTCTCACCGATAAGAGCTACAAGCACAACTACTATGACGAGCGGGTTTCGCTCGAAGAGCGTCTTGAGCGCACTGCGGCCAAGGATTTCGTCACGACGGAGGTCGAGCCCATGTGGGATGCGGCCGATGTCATGCGGATGGGTAAGGATCTCTTCATCCAGCACGGTCTGACGACGAACCGGAAGTCAATGGAGTGGTTTAAGCGTTACTACCCCGATTTCCGCGTTCACGCGGTGAATTTCCCTGGGGATCCGTACCCGATCCATATCGACGCGACCTTTGTGCCGCTTCGTCCGGGGCTCATCATCAACAACCCGAATCGTCCACTGCCGCAGGAGCAGAGGAAGATCTTCGAGGCCAATGACTGGCAGATCGTTGATGCTGCTCAGCCGGCGCACGACACGCCTCCAGAATTGTGCTACTCGTCTGTGTGGCTATCAATGAACTGCTTGGTACTTGATCCGAAGACGGTCATCTGCGAGGCTTCGGAAGTTCATCAGATGGAGCAGATGGACAAGCTGGGTATGAACGTCATCCCGGTCGCCTTCCGTGACGCGTACCCATTCGGTGGAGGTCTCCACTGCGCCACGGCTGATGTATATCGCGAAGGTACCTGTGAGGACTATTTCCCGAATCAGGTCGACGACCCGACCTTGGTGTGAGAAAACCCCGTGGTCATGTCATGACTGACGGATCTCGGTGGCTCGGTACGGAACTTGCGTTGTCCGTTACCGGGCCGCCGGGCCTGATATGGCAGTATCACGCCTAGCAAAAAGGAGCATGTCATGGACATGGAGCCGGGCATCATCAACGTCAAACAGGAAGTTCCAGGCGTCGGTACGATGAACCAGAAAGTGGGATTCGTGTCCATGCTTCTTTCTGCAACGGGTATGGGGCTGGTGGGTACTTTCGGGCGTCTCAGCACTCCTGTGGATCCCACGACGGGCAGTAAGTACATCATCGGTGATTTTTTGGCCACTGGTAGGATGATGGTCGGGGTCCTGGGATTTCTGCTTATCATCGTCATACTTGGAAAATGGTCTGAGCTTCGCCGTATCCGGATCTCACCGGCCATCGTCGGAGGCGGACTAGCGATAGGCACATCGTTGGCCTTGTATGTTTCAGCCACCCTCATGACGACGATCGCTAACGCGGTATTCCTCATTTATACCGGTCCGCTCTTCGCGACGATTCTCGCAAGGATCTTTCTGAAGGAGAGAGTGGGTCTTCGGAACGGTATTTTCTTCATGCTGGTGTTCACGGGCATGCTTCTTACGGTCGGTTTGGTGCAGCTGGGCGGTGGCTCTGTGGTATCTTTCGGGCTGCAATTCGGCGCTGTAGAAGGTCTTCCTCGAAAACCGCTTGGAGATTTGTTTGGATTGGGTTCGGGTGTTTTTTATGGCCTGGCACTATTTTTCTATCGCTACAGAGGTGACGTTCCCTCAGAAATACGAGGATTCTGGAATTTCGTTTTCGGTACAGTAGGTGCATCGGTGGTGTTGGCACTGAGGATTGTGTTCTTAGACCAAACTAATCCAGTTGCTGTTATGACCGGAAGAAATTGGTTGTGGGCGATTGTCTTATTCGCGGTATGTGGCCTGGGGGCTATTGGTTTGTTGGTCGTGGCGGGAAAGAACTTGAAAGCCGTGGAGCTCTCCACGACCGCGTACTGGGAGTGTGTCATCGCACTCCTGCTAGGGTGGCTTGTGTGGGGCGAGTCGCTTACCTTAACCAGCTCGATTGGTGGGGCCCTGATCGTGCTAGGAGGAGCGGGTCCTGTTGTCTTTGAGCTGTTCGGTCGTGATCACCTGCCGAAGGACGAGCGAAGTGTCCCTGACTGCGGTTGAAATGGGGCTGTGTTGATGTCGGAGGACCGCTCGAGGGTCGTCAGGAAGGTCATTGTTGCCTCGTTTCTCGGGAACTTCGTGGAGTGGTTCGACTATGCCACGTATTCATATTTGGCAGTGATAATCTCCAGAGTGTTCTTCCCCCAAGGAACAAGTAGGGACGCTCTTGTTCAGACATTCGCCATATTCGCCCTGTCCTTCCTACTCCGCCCGATTGGAGCGGTGCTCTGGGGGTGCTGGGGGGACAAATACGGTCGCAGATGGTCCCTTTCAGTCTCCATCCTCATGATGGCCGTCGCATCCTTCCTTATCGGTTGTTTGCCTTCTTTTGCCGTGGCAGGGGCGTTCGCGCCCATCGGCCTGCTCGTGTGTCGGATGGTTCAAGGTTTCTCTGCATCCGGGGAGTATGCAGGGGCGGCCACGTTCTTGGCCGAATATGCACCCGCCTGCCGCCGCGGATGCTACGTGTCCATCGTCCCAGCTTCGACGGCGGCGGGTCTGCTCATGGGATCCCTGAGCGCTGCGATGATCGCAGGCTGTTTGCCGCAGGGGGCGGTGGGAACGTGGGGATGGCGGTTGCCTTTTCTGGCGGCCGGACCACTGGGTCTGTTGGCTCGCCACGTGTGGCTCGAGCTCGAGGATTCCCCGGTGTACCAGGAGCTCAGCGAGAGCGAAACGGGAGCCGCCGTGGGGCTTGGGCCATTGAAGACACTTTTGCGTGAGCACCAGCGATCTTTATTGGTGAGCATCGGAGTCGCATCGCTTAATGCGGTGGGGTTCTATCTCGTCCTCACTTACCTGCCGACATATCTGTCGAATGAACTAGGTTTCAGTTCTCGAGCGTCCTTCCTTTCGGTGAATATCAGCCTCTTGTTCTACCTGCTGGCAATCTTCGTGATGGGTTGGCTCTCTGATCATGTAGGGCGAAAGCGCATGCTGGTTGTGGCCAGTGTGGGCTTCGTCCTTTTTTCGGTTCCTCTGTTCATCGTCATGGGAACTGGACAGCTGTGGAAGGCATGCCTTGCAGAGGGAGTGTTGTGCCTTTTCCTCACTGCCAATGATGGCACGATGGCGAGTTACTTGGCCGAGTCGTTCCCGACGGAATTTCGATACACCGGTTTCGCGGTGAGTCAGAATCTGGCGAATGCCGTGTTTGGAGGTACGGCGTCTGCCGTTTGTACTTGGGTTATCGGGGTGACTGGTTCACGTTTGGCACCCGCGTGGTACCTGACAGCAGTCTCGCTCCTGTCCCTGTGCGCCATGGTCGCTTCGCATGAGCACACGGGGCGTGACCTCAGTGAGGTCGTCTAGGGGGACTCCGTCTCAGTCCGTTGTGGGCGGGGCTTGTGACATCGGGGCTTTGTGTGTCGGCAGGCTGATCAGCTGGCGAAGAAGGACTTCGACGGTTGCATGGGGATCGCGTCCCTCAGACAGCGCTGTGACGATTCCGCCGTCAATGACGGCGATCACGAGCTCTGCTGGGTAGGGGAGGTTAGCGACGGCGAGAATGCGTGATATGGCATTGTTCAGCCGGCCGCGTCCGGCGTGGTAGGCGTTGGAGATGGTTTCGTTGTCTCCTGCTGAGATGAGCTCGAGGTAATGTCCGAGAAGAGGAGCTGGGCGTGTGATCATTGCTCGAATCAGGTATTCGATCACGTCATCCACCCCGGTTTTGAGGCGATGGTTTTCAGCCTCGTCCGCAATCGTTTCAGCGATGTGAGCCCACGCTCGAATATTGAGTTTGGCGGCTTCAGCCAGGAGTTCTTCGTGGTCATCAAAGTAATACACGGTAGAGGAGGGTGAGAGATCTGCCATGCGTGCTGCAGCTCTCATGGTGACGGCGCTAGGGCCACCACTGTTCAACAATGATGCTGCTGATCGGATGAGTTTTTGACGTCGGTGATGGCCTTTTGCCGTCATTCGTTGAACCAATTTTGTCACCTCGCTATGCCGCAATGCGTAATGTGTCAAGTGCGTTCACCATAGCAATCTCAGGGTCGTCTTTCGCACGTTTTCCTCGGACTGGTCCGTGGCAACACTGGTAGGGTGTCCGGCATGGACTTGAAGCCGGCGGGCGACCTGCACGAGCTCTTTCGTCGACTCGTCGACATCGAGTCGGTGTCCATGCACGAGGCGCCTATTGCCGATGCTGTGGAGGAGACGTTGGCACCACATCGGCATCTTGAGGTGACGAGACTCGGTAACTCTGTCGTTGCCCGTACTCACCTTGGGCGTTCGGAACGGGTCGTCATTGCTGGTCACCTCGACACCGTTCCGGTCGTCGAGAACTTGCCGTCCTATATTGAGCAGCGGTCGGACGGGGATTACCTCGTGGGTAGGGGCACGTGCGACATGAAGGGCGGTATCGCCGTCGCGCTCGCCTTGGCTGTGAGCCTTGAGAATCCGGTGAGGGATGTCACTTGGGCGTTCTATGAGTGTGAGGAGATCGCGGCCGAGCACAACGGCCTGGAGAAGATTGCCTCTTGGCGCCCTGACCTCATCGACGGTGACTTCGCCATCCTCATGGAACCCACCGATGGCCGGGTGGAGGGTGGTTGTCAGGGAACCATGCGTTTCACCCTTGAGGTGCCGGGGCGGGCGGCCCATTCAGCTCGTTCGTGGGTCGGGCACAATGCGATCCATGATCTGTCCGCCGTTTTGGAGCGTCTCAACCGCTGGCAAGAACGGGACCCGTTTGTTGAGGTTGACGGGCTGACCTTCCGTGAGGGCCTCAATGCGACGATGCTCGACGCCGGTGTGGCCGGTAACGTTATTCCCCCCACCGCTACTATTCAGATTAATTATCGGTTCGCCCCCGACAAGACGACCGAACAGGCTCGGCAGTACATGGAGGATCTCTTCCATGAGTGGCCGATGAACGTTCTTGACCTGTCGGCTCCCGCCAGACCAGGGCTCGATCGTCCGTTGGCGAAGTCTTTCGTTGCTGCGGTGGGCGGGGAACCGGGTCCTAAGTACGGGTGGACCGACGTTGCCCGTTTCGGGCAACTCGGAATACCGGCTGTTAACTTCGGGCCGGGGAATGCGCTGTGCGCTCATCAGGTGGATGAGTGTTGTCGTCTTGGCTCACTGGATGAGTGCTACCGGGCGCTGCACACGTGGTTAGCGTCGCGATGACCTAACCGAGGTTGTCGTCCAATTCTTTCGTTGAGAGGTCTGACATGGCATGGTTACTTGTTGTTGTCGTCATCATCGTCATCGGGCTCGCCGTCATGGCGGGGTCTGGGAAGTTTGGACAGGTCCCGCCAATCGTAGATGACCGTCCGGCCCCGGATCTTCCCGAGGGCGATTTGAGTGCTGAGAGCCTGCGCTCAGTTCGCTTCGCAGTGGTGCCACGGGGCTACTCAATGAGTCAGGTGGATCAGCTCCTCGACCGTCTGGCTTCCCAGATGGAGACCGGCCAAGGACCCGATCTCACGAATACGGGTAGGCCCATCCCTGACGCCACGGGCCCGGATACGGAATAATGGAAGATGCACCACTGCCCAGTGATTGAGGAAGAGTGACATGGCAGCTATGAAGCCCCGTACCGGTGACGGTCCCATGGAGGTCACGAAGGAGGGCCGTGGCATCATCATGCGCGTTCCAGTCGAAGGTGGCGGTCGGCTGGTTGTTGAACTCAACGCAGACGAAGCCCAGGAACTGCTCGCGTGTTTCAAGGACGTCGTCGGCTGACGCAGATGACTAACGATCGTGCCCGGCTCGAAGAAGCCGGGCACGATCGTACAAAGCGAACCGTCAGCCGTGACGCTTGATTGCCGTCTGGTAGACCTCGACGGTTTGCGCAGCGATTCGAGGCCAGGAGAATTCGTCAATGCAACGCTGACGACCAGCGGTTCCGAAAGCTTTGGCGCGTTCCATGTTTCGAGTGAGGTCGTTGATAGCGGCTGCGAAGGCGGACTCGAAGGTCGCGACATCTTCTGGGGTTGACAAGTCGGTTGGGACCCCGTCGACGAGATGCCCGGTCGATCCGTCGACGACAACCTCCGGTATACCGCCAACTCGAGATGCCACTACCGGCGTAGCGCAGGCCATAGCCTCCAGGTTGACAATGCCCAGTGGCTCATAGACCGAAGGGCAGGCAAAGACTGTAGCGGCAGAGAACACCTGGCGTACCGACGAGCGGGGGAGCATCTCCGGCACCCAGATAACCGGCGCTCGGCGGCTGGAACGAACCTCCTCGAAGGCGGCTTTGAACTCCTCTCCAATCTGTGGGGTATCCGGGGCGCCGGCCAGCAAAACGAGCTGGGTCTCAGGATCAAGCTCAGTAGCGGCATGCACCAAGTGGACCAATCCTTTCTGTCGTGTAATGCGCCCGACGAAGACCACCGAAGGTCGGTCAGGGTCCATCCCGATGTCACGGCACACATCGGTCTCGGTGACGGGATGGAACTCGTCCGTGTTGACCCCATTGCGCACCACATGCACCTTGTCAGGATCTAATTCGGGATAGGCCCGCAGTACGTCGGCCCTCATGCCTTCAGAGACCGCGATTACGGCGTCTGCGGCGTCGTAGGCGGTCTTTTCTGCCCAGGATGACAGTCTGTAACCGCCACCGAGCTGCTCTGCCTTCCAGGGACGGTCGGGCTCCAATGAGTGAGCGCTGATGACGTGCGGGACGTCGTGGAAAACACCGGCGAGCAAACCAGCGAGATTGGTATACCACGTGTGGGAATGGACGAGGTCGACCTCGTCAGGGATGGCATCGACCATGGACAGGTCTGCGCCGAAGGCCCGCAGCGCGCCGTTGGCACCTTCCGGATAGTTCTCAGCGTGGGCGGTGGCTCCTTCACGCGGCTGTCCCATGCACTGCACATCGACGTCGATGAGGGTGCGAAGCTGGGGGACGAGTTGCGCGACGTGGACGCCGGCGCCGCCATAGATGGTAGGAGGATATTCGCGGGTCAGGACGGACACGTACATGGCTTGATCGTCCCACAAAGACGGCCTCGGTGGGGTAGTAGCGTTGCGGTGCGGTCAACAGACTGAAAACTCTCGTCGACATTGTGCAGCCGACCTTGTGATGATTGCCTGCATGGGTGTTCGGTGACGGTAGATTGAGGACCATGGCAAAGACGCGTCCCAAGGTTCTATCCATCGTCCTCGCTGGCGGCGAAGGCAAACGCCTTATGCCTCTCACGATGGACCGGGCCAAACCAGCCGTTCCCTTTGGTGGTACCTACCGTCTTATCGACTTTGTGCTGTCCAATCTGGCGAATTCAGGGCTCACTCAGATCGCTGTGCTGACCCAGTACAAGTCTCACTCACTTGACCGTCACATCTCCATCACCTGGCGGATGTCGACCATGCTGGGCTCCTATGTGACCCCGGTCCCGGCCCAGCAGCGTCTTGGGCCGCGGTGGTACCAGGGAAGTGCTGACGCCATCTACCAGTCCCTCAACCTCATCAATGACCAGAGTCCCGACTACGTTGTGGTCTTTGGCGCCGACAACATTTATCGGATGGATGTCGACGCCATGTTGCAGTATCACATCGACTCCGGGCTGGGATGCACCGTCGCCGGTATCCGAGTGCCTCGCAAAGACGCTTCTGCCTTCGGAATTATTGATGCTGACCAGAACCATAAGATCACCGAGTTCCTCGAAAAACCGGCTGATCCGCCTGGTCTGCCGGACGCTTCGGACGAGTCTTTCGCCTCGATGGGTAACTACATCTTCAGCCGCGAGGCCCTGGTCCAGGCCCTCCACGACGACGCCCACAGCGCCGACTCGCGGCACGACATGGGTGGCGATGTTATTCCGAGATTCGTCAACGCCGCTGACGCGCAGGTGTACGACTTTCGTGACAACGAGGTTCCTGGCAACACTGAGAAGGATGCCGACTACTGGCGGGACGTGGGCACCATTGATGCTTACCACGACGCGCACATGGATCTGGTCTCGGTCGAGCCGGAGTTCAACCTGTACAACCCGGACTGGCCCATCTGGACCATGCAGGAACAGGCCCCCGGTGCCAAGTTCGTGATGCGCGGGTCCTGCGACGACACCCTGGTCTCTGCCGGGTGCATCATTTCCGGCACCGACATCTATCGCACGGTGTTAGGCCCGCGGGCTCGCATCGAACGGTGGGCTCGAGTCGATGAGTCAATCGTCATGAACAATGTGGCGATTGGTTCCAATGCGACGGTCCACCGTGCGATCCTCGACAAGAATGTCATTGTTCCTGACGGTGCCCAAGTGGGTGTCGACCACGACCACGACCGTGCTCGTGGATTCACCGTCTCCCCAGGCGGTGTGACGGTGGTCGGTAAAGGAATCACGGTTCCCTATTGATTGAGCGATCTTCAGGACGCACGAATCGGCTCCCCATTTTTCGGGGAGCCGATTCGTTTTGTCTTGCGTCAGACGCGCAAGCTCAACTTTTCGTGGCCAACAGCAAACCTTCACCAACGGGTAGCAGCACCGGGGTGAATTCTTCGGTCTCTAGCACCGAGTCGAGGGTTTCGCGGATGATGAGGGTGTCATCGTCCTCATTATCCGGATCAGCGATGTGGTTGTTGGCCAGCGCGTCGTTAACGACAACAACGCCTCCGGGGCGGAGTAAGCGTAGGGCCTGGGAGACGTATTCCACGTATTCAAGTCGGTCGCCATTGATGAGCACTATGTCGTAGGCGCCATCACGCAGTTTAGGTAGCACATCCAGCGGAGTCCCGGTGATGAGGCGCACCTGATTAGAGCGGATACGGGCCAGGCTCAGAACCTTACGGGCAGCAGCCTGACGCTCAGCGTCGGGGTCGATGCTGGTCAAGACACCATGATCGGTCATGCCCTCCAAGAGGGCCAGCCCTGAGACTCCGGCGTCAGTGCCGATGGTGACGACGCTCCCGGCCTGCATGGTGCGCGCCAAGAAGGTCAGCAAGGCGGTGGTGCCGTTGCCGAGCACTTCCCACTGATCAGCGCGGGCTGCTTCGCGGGCCTCCTGTAGAGCCGGGGAGGGTGCGACGAAGCCGTCGGCGTACTCCCACGACCGGGCGTCGGGGACTTGATGTCTGGGCTGTGCTGGACTCACACTAACAGCCTATCCCGCTGAGGCCATCTCGTGGCTACCATGGGCACCAGCTATACAAGGAGGTTTTGCATGTCCGCTCCCGTTTTTGGCCGTCTGCTTACGGCCATGGTGACTCCGATGACGTTCGACGGGGCGGTGGACCTGCGTCGGACTGGCGAGTTGGCGCACAAGCTCGTTGAGGAACAAAACAATGACGGCATTGTCGTCAACGGCACGACGGGGGAATCGCCGACCACGACTGATTCTGAGAAGGCTGAGATCGTTAAGGCTGTCGTCGAGGCTGTCGGATCGGATGCTGCGGTTGTAGCCGGAGTCGGAACCAATGACACCGCTCACACCATCGAACTGGCTCACCAGGCTGCCGAGGCTGGAGCTGACGGTCTACTTGTCGTCACCCCCTACTACTCCAAGCCCTCACAGGCTGGGATCATTGAGCACTTCACCGCTGTTGCCGATGCCACCGACCTGCCGATCATGCTTTATGACATTCCGGGACGTACCGGTACTCCGATTGAGACGAAGACCCTCATTGAACTGGCCGACCATGCACGGATTGTGGCCGTCAAGGACGCCAAGGGGCTTGTGGTTGAGTCAGCGACGGTGATGGCCAGCACCACTCTGGCCTACTACTCCGGTGACGATGCCATCACTCCGGCATTGCTGTCAGTGGGTGGAGTTGGCCTCGTCGGCACGTCAACCCATTTCACCGGTCGACGCATGCACGAGGTCATCGACGCATATGTTGACGGCCGAATTGACGAGGCATTGTCGACCTACCGGGAGATCCTGCCAGTGCTTACCGGTGTCTTTGCAGCTCAGGGGGCCACCATGGTTAAGGCGGGACTGGCTCACCAGGGGTTTACCGTCGGTAGGGTGCGTCCCCCTCAGACGATGCCGACTCCTGAGCAGGCTGAGACTTTCTTCGGTGTGTTGGATCGCACTCAGCTGTGACAACCTCGCCATGACATTGGGAGCTCGAAGCCAGGGGTAAGGTAAAGGCCATGTCCACAGCAGGTCCAGCGGAAATCGCGGTACTCATCGTCATTGCTGTGCTCATGTTTGGGCCGGACAAGCTGCCCGAGATGGCCCGCAAAGCGGCGCGCATTTACCATTACCTCAAGGACATCGCGAACAACACGCGCGATCAGCTTCGCAGCGAGCTGGGTCCGCAGTTCGCCGATCTGGACTACCAGGACCTCAAGCCGCAGAATTTTGTGCGCAAGTACGTCCTGGATAGCTTGCAGGACGACATTGACGAAATTAAGGCTGATTTGTCCGACGTCCGCTCCGACCTCGACTTGGGCTTGGCTGACATTCGTAACTCCGAGGGCCTTCCGGAAACTCCCGTTTCGGCACCCTCCTCAGTCGTTCATGACGAGGCCGTTCCCGTCCCCTTTGACCTCGAGGCCACCTAATGTGATTCCTTACATGATGACCTATCTGTGATGTGGTGGGCCACCTGGTATTGGGTGGCCCACCACATCACGTTCGAGCCCCTTGTGCCACGAGTGCTGCATGCCATCTTGTCAAGGGGCGTCTGGCATAGGTTGTTCGTGCCACAAGTGGCTTAGGCCTGACCGGCAGGGGTGATGGTGACGCTTACCGGGCCTTCTCCGGTGGAGCTGACCTGCAGGCGTGTGTCTCCGGCTTTGGAAATGACCTTGGCGCCCTTCACCTCGACCTTGTAACCATTGGGGTAGTGGATAGCCGGGACGGCGATCTCGGAGACGGATCCTGCCGCGAAGTCACCGTCACCGGCGACACGTTTAGCCGTCCACGTGGCCTGGTACGTCCGGGTGGACTGGTCCCAGGTCGTCGAGGTCGGGGTGCCCGCAGCGGCGCGCAGGTGCGGTACCGCCAGAATGGCGAGCTTGGTGTGGTCCACTTGTTCGTCGGTGACAGGTCCCGGACGGTTGATATGACGGACGAGCTCCTCGTCTGCAGCATTCTGGGTTGTCGGGTCGGAGTTTCCGTTGTACGTCCAGTACAGCCAGCCGACCAGATGGGCGCGAGCCTTGGATGTGACCCCCATGAGAGTGCCGGGGTCTTTGGTGGCCCCGAATTCACTGAGCAAGGAGGCTGAGTTGTTGAACTGGGCTGCCTGGTCGGCGTTGTGGAAGGTGCGAGTGTCGGGGAGATTGCACCCGACGTAGGAGCCGAAGATTGCGTTCATGGGGCAGTAGACGTGCCAAGAAATGGCAGCCTTCGGTGAGGATGGGCGGGCTGGGCGGCTGTCCAGCCCCATGTTCCACGTTGAGTAGGGCTCGTAGGTGACGATGCCGTCGGGGTCGACCGAGGTGATGGCTCTGCCGACTTTCTCGTACAAGGTGTCCAAGGACACCATCGCTCGGCCGCACCAGCCGAAGGCAACGTAGCAGATGGGGTAGTGATGTCCCGGCCAAGGCTCGTTGATAATGTCGTATCCCATGACGCCGGGTTCCTGCCCGACGACCTGTGCGACGTGCTTCCACATGGCCGCGTAACGATCCTGCAAGCCCACTCCGCCCGGGCCCTTGGCATTGTCCAGGAAACTGTCGTAAGCCTTGATGAGTCCGAGGTTGAAGACCTGGTTGGCGGGGAAGCCAACCTTGAGCAGATTCGGTGCTCCCTTGTCGAGAACGGCCCAGTCGGGGGCTCCCTCACCCTCGAACTTCTCGTTATACATGTCCTGGTGAGCGTCCAAGAGGGTCATTATGCCGTGAGCGCGAAGTGTTCTTACTGTGCGGGTGATGCTGGCCAGGTAGGCGTCGTCGTACTCTCCGGGCTTGGGCTCGACCCCCTTCCATATGACTCCCAGGCGCACCGAATCGAAGCCGTTCTTCTGTAACCAGGCAGCGTCGGCGTCATCGAATCCATCGGCTTCGGGACTGTATGGGTGACGTTTAGAGACCATGTTGACACCGGCGGTGAGGATAGCGCGACCCTGACCGTCGGTGTACCAACGGCCGGACTGCCCGATGGGGCCGGCGTCGGTGATGGTCTTTGACGTTGCGATGTGGGGAGCGGCGTCGCTGGTATGGGGCGAGGCCTGTGCAGGCATCTGTGCCATGCAGGCGGCAGTAAGGGCAGCAATGAAGGTGGTCGCCCACCGGGTGACGCCTCGGCGTCGTGCATCCGGGGAATGCCATGAATGGTGATACATGGCCTTAAAGATACAGCACACGAGGATCGCCCCAGCGGGCCCGTGAGTACGTTCAATCAGTGACTGACGGGTTGAACCCCCAGATTTATGCCGACCAGACCACGCGGGCGCGCGTCAATGGTCTTGGCGAGTTCGGTGATGGCCTCGGCTGCGGGCGAGTCCGGGTGGGTGATGACGATCGGGTCGCCGTCGTCACCGCCGCTGCGCAGTTCGACGTCGAGTGGGATCTGGCCGAGCAACGGGATCGTGGTGCCCAGACGTTCTGACAGTGCGTCGGCAGCCTTTTGACCGCCACCGGTGCCGAACAGTTCGACGCGGAAGGTCTCGCGGGACTTTGGCGCGGTCACTTCCAGCCATGACATGTTCTCCACGACGCCTAACACCCGTTGCTGCATGATTCCAGCCATCGTGCCGGCACGCTCAGCCACCTCGGATGCGGCCTGCTGCGGGGTGGTGACGACAAGTACCTCAGCGTTGGGCAGCTTCTGTCCCAGACTCATGGCGATGTCGCCGGTGCCAGGCGGAAGATCGATGAGGAGGTAGTCAAGATCGCCCCAGTGAACGTCGGCCAGCAGCTGAGTGAGTGCCCGGTCGAGGATCGGTCCGCGCCAAGCGATGACGTCGGACTTGTTGGGCTTCATCATGCCGATGCTGATCGACTTAATGCCAAGTCCAGGAACCGGAAGCAGCATGTCATCAAGAGGAGTGGGGTGGGCATCCCCTAGGCCGAGCATGTCAGGCACCGAGTGGCCGTAGATGTCGGCGTCCAGTAGACCAACCTCGCGGCCGAGCTGAGCCAGGGCCAGGGCCAGGTTGACGGTGACAGAGGATTTGCCGACGCCACCTTTACCCGAGGAAACCGCGATGACTTTGGTGGTGTTCCCCGGTTGGGCAAAGGGAATGACGCGTTCGGGGACGTCGCCGCGCAGCTGAACTTTGAGAGCATCGCGCTGTTCGTCGGTCATGGTGCCGAGTTCGACGGAAACACTGGTCACCCCGTCAACGCTGCGCACAGCCTCGGTGGCCTGCTCACGTAGCTCGGTCTTGAGGGGACACCCGGCGACGGTCAGCAGGATGCGGACGAAAGCGCGTCCCTGCTCGTCGACGGTAATCTCATCAATCATGTTGAGATCGGTAATGGGGCGTTTGATCTCGGGGTCATTGACGTGCGACAACGCATCGGCAATGGCCTTAACCACTGGGTTCTCGGTGCTCATGCTGACTTGTCTACACACCGTTGGCCCGATGCGACAACTCGCTCGTCGCGAACCGGGTCAGTTAGTGGGAGGCCGGTGAGGCCTCGATCTCCTCGAGCAGGGAGCGCAACTCGTCGCGTAGCTCCGAGCGCAAATAATCGCGCGTGGCCAACTCGCCCATCTGCATCCGAATGGATGCGACCTCCCGGGCCAGGAACTCCATGTCGGCACGAGACTGGGCGGCGACCCGACGATCCTCAGCCATCGACACCCGATCCCGGTCCTCCTGGCGATTCTGCGCCAGCAGGATGAGGGGAGCGGAGTAAGAAGCTTGGGTAGAGAAGAACAGATTGAGCAGGATGAACGGGTACGGGTCGAAGCGCAACTTATAGATTGCTACGAGATTCCAGATGACCCAGCTGCATACGATCACCGTCATGTAGACGAGGAACTTTGCCGTGCCCATAAACCGCGCGGTGGCCTCCGCGAACTGCCCGAACTTCTCGGAGTCCAGCTGTACTCGAGGGCGTTTGACCTTGCGTGGTCCCGGGATGTCGAGGCGGTCAGCGTCATGCAGCCACTGATCGTTATCAGCCATGGTTCACCTCCACGAATTCGCCGTCCATCTGGTCGCCGCGCCAGTCGGCGGGTAGCAGATGGTCAAGAAGGTCGTCAACGGCTACCGCCCCAACCAGCTGGTTCGCATCGTTGACGACGGGAACGACGACGAGGTTATAGGTAGCGAAGTAGCGGCTCACCGCGCCTACCGGGGCATCGGTGTGCATGGGCTCAAGGTCGGAGTCGATGATCGCTGAGACCATCGTCGAAGGAGGTTCGCGCAGGAGCCGTTGCACGTGTACCGCTCCCAGGTAACGGCCGGTAGGGGTTTCGGTGGGAGGACGGCACACGAAGACCATGGATGCCTCGGCTGGTGTGATGTCTTCGTTACGTACCAAAGCCAAGGCGTCAGCGACAGTCGCGTCGGCGGCAACGATGACGGGCTCAGGGGTCATCATGGCTCCCGCAGTGAACTCGTCGTAGGCCATCAGGGAGCGGACGTCGTCGGCGTCGTCGGGCTCCATGCGCGCCAGCAACTGGTGGGCGGTGGTATCGGGGAGCTCTTTGATTAGGTCGGCGGCGTCGTCGGGGTCCATCTCTTCGAGGATGTCGGCGGCGCGGTCGGGGTCGAGGACGGTGATGAGGGAAACCTGCTCGTCCTCGGGAAGTTCCTCGATGGCGTTGGCAAGCTGGTCGTCGTCCAGGGCCATGGCGACTTCTGCACGGCGATGCGGGTTCATGTCGTGAAGTTCCCGGGCCATGTCCGCTGGCTTCATCTCATGCATCTCGGCGATGGTTCTCTCAGTGGACTGGCGCGAGGCGAGCACGAGGGAGGGGACTTCGCGCCAATCGACGATGGTCGGGTTACTGGGAGCCTTGCGGATGAATCGACTGCGCCCAGATTCGGCGAGGGCCACCTCATTAATCTCCCACTCGCGGCTGCGCACGGGAGCCATTGAAACGTCCATGACCCATACTGGCGTGCCATTGCGGCGGAAAGTGCGGTCGAAGAGGTCTTCGATGACGAGGGTCTCGGAGACTCGGCGAGAGAACACTCGGGTGTTGACGGTTCCCGAGATCATGATCTGAACCGCGTCAATGGCGTGCACTCGGACCATCGGGACGAAGATTCGTCGACGGGCGAATAGCTCGACGACGAGCCCGCGCACCAGCGGGGCGCGCCCCGGCGTACGCATCTGGACGACGACATCCCTGACCTTACCGACCTGGTCGCCACTGGCATCCATGACAGGAAGGCCACGAATCCGAGAGATGAATACCGATTGGGACCTGTTCACCCCGCAAAATATACCCAGGCGGCAAACATTAACGCTGCGAGACGAGAGCAAGAAGCTGTCGGTGCTTACCCGTAAACTGATGCTTACCTCAAGGAGGAAGCCGTGATGTTAAGTGTGGTCCCGGGCAGAGCGAGTGCCATATTCAATCTGGAGTACCCGCAGTCGGTCGTCGTGGTTGATGACTACGCGACCGCCCAGAAGATTGTCGACCAGCTGTCCGATAAGGAATTTCCGGTCGAAAATCTCTGCATCGTCGGGACAGACCTCAAAACGGTGGAGCGCGTTACCGGACGTCGCACGTGGGGCTCGGTGCTCGGCCAAGGGGCGGTGTCAGGACTCGGGATGGGCCTTCTCGTCGGCCTCATGATGATGTTCTTCACCCCAGGCGGGGCCGTTCTCTCCCTGCTGCTGACCGGACTCATCGTTGGTGTGGTTATCGGCATGATTACCGCCGCTATTACGTACTCGATGAGTGGTGGAGAGAGGGACTTTAACTCTGTCCAGCAAGTCGTGGCTACCCACTATGAGGTGCTCGCTGAACACAAGGTGGCTGCACAGGCCCGTGAGATGGTGTCTGATATGCCATTCATGAGGGCGAAGGCTTTCGAAGGCTGATTTGTTTTTGGGGGCCTGCCGACGGGCGTGCCCGGCGGTGGTGGCAGTATCAGACAGTCCGCGCCTTCGGCACCTGTGCCGACAAACGGCAATCAGCACCATCGAGGAATGTTATGGCCAACACCGTCACAACTAGGAACGCCGTGCCGAGAGGGGTCGTGGTTCTTTTCGCCGTCACTGCTGTCGCCATCACTGTCACGTTGGCGCTGGGATCGACGGTGTGTGCCACTGATGCCTCGGCCTCGTGCCCGAACTGGCCCGGTTGTTATGTCGGTCGTCTCACCCCGTTGGACGCTACCCAGCCGTGGGTCGAGTTCATCCATCGCGTCATTTCGGCCTCGGTGGGTCTGTTCGCGCTCGCCAGCGTCATCGTCGGCATGGTGTATCGACATGCTGACAAGCTGCTGGCTGCCCTCCCGATCGTAGCTCTGTTGGGGGCGTTGACGTCCGGCGTGTTCGGTATGATGACCATCAAGTGGGGGATTAACTCGGTTGAGGCCTCTTTCGACCTGCTTGCCGCGATTATCTCGATGGGAGCTATGTGGCGGGCTTACTTTGTTGCGCGTAAGCCACGGTCGTCGTGGAGATGGAATGGGCGGACCAAGCTTGGGATTGGAGCTGTCGCCTTCCTCGTTATCGGCCACTTCTTCGCTGTGCAGGTGGCCGGTTGCGGGTCGCTGACCCGTTGTATGGGCTGGGCGATGTTCGTACGTGGTGCCGGGGACGGACCTTTCGCTGGCTGGATTGCTCAGCAGGCCATCATGGGAATCGGAATGCTGCTCGCGATCGTTTCCCTCGTGGCTCGCTGGGGGCGTCGCAATGGCTGGGACATTCTCTGCGCTGTGTTCATCGTCATTGAGCTCGTCGTCGGGGTGCTCATCGCCGTTAACGGATCCAGCCACGGTCTGGGAACCTTGCACGCGATCCCCGCCGTGCTCATCCTGTGCCTGACCATGACGGCGACGATGCGCAGTGCCAGAGGCTGAGAAGTCTGGACACCGCGCATCGACACTGGATCAGTGGCAAGCGCGTCCCCAGATCTCTTGCATCCAGGCCTCGATCTCGTCGACCTGACGCGGGCAATCCTTGGATAGCCACTCAGGCTCACCGTCAGTGATGCACAGGTCGTCCTCAATGCGTACACCGATACCGCGGAACTCCTCGGGGACCAGTAGGTCGGTTTGTTTGAAGTAGATACCCGGCTCGTCGGAGACGCACATACCCTTCTTGAGCGGTCCGGAGTAATCCTGACGACGTGCCTGGTTACAGTCGTGGACATCTAGACCGAGGTGGTGCGACGTGCCGTGAACCATCCACCGGCGGTGCTGCCCGCCTTCGGGGGACAGCGACTCCTCGACGCTGACTGGAAGGATGCCCCACTCGTGCAGATACTCGCAGATGACGCGAATGGCGGCCTGATGGATCTCGGCATGGTCGTGGCCAACTTTCGCGACGGCAGCTGCCGCGTCCTGAGCCTCAAGGACGGCCTGGTAGACGCGACGCTGGGCGGGAGAGAAGGTTCCCGAGATCGGTAGGGTGCGGGTGATGTCGGCGGTGTAAAGGGAGTCGACCTCGATCCCAGCGTCGATAAGGATAAGTTCGCCGGGGCGCAGGTCGCCGTCGTTGCGTACCCAGTGCAGCGTGTTGGCGTGGTCGCCGGCTGCGCAGATCGAGCCGTAGCCCACCTCATTGCCAAGATGACGAGCGACACGTCCGAAGGTGCCTTCCATCCAACGCTCGCCTCGCCCCTTGCGGACGGCTTCCGGGATCTCAGCGATCATGGATTCAAAACCCACCTTGGATTTGCGGCAGGCATCCCGCAGTTGCTCGACCTCCCAATCGTCTTTGCAGAAGCGGGCGGCTGAGGAAAACTCGTAGAACTCGTCGTCGGCGTCTTCAGAGCCCCGAGGACGCAATGAGTCGACGGTGGCGGTGACAGTCTCGTCGGCGTCGCGAATAACGCGCACTGTGGCGTCTCCGGTCGACAGGGCGTCGTCGAGTTGGGAGATGTCACGGCAGACGAGTCCCGTCATGGCCGCCATTTCCTCAAGGGACTCTCGCTGGCCAACCCACATCTCACCGTAGGTTGGATCAGCATAGAACTCGCGGTCGGTGCGGGGCGCACGCGGCTTGAAGTACAGCACATCGCGAGTTTCCGCGGTCGTATCGACGACTAGGACCGCGTTGGGCTCCCTGTCGGTGCCTAAGCCCGAGTAGTAGGCGAAGGCGGTGTTGGGGCGGAAAGGGTAATCGCAGTCGTTGTTGCGACGCATGAGATGGCCAGCGGGGATGACGAGGCGATCGCTATCGAAGCGGGCGGCTAAGGCATCACGGTGTGCGGTAGCCGAAGGCGCCGAGCTGAGCGGTTCGGGCAGCTCGTCGGGATAGGGGGCCCAGTCGGTAGGGATGAACTCGACGAAGGCTTTTGAGAACGGGGTCTGACGCTTGGGGATCCTTTGTTTTTCGGCTTGCCGCAGTTGTTCGTTGAGCTCTGTGGACCTCGTCTCGGTCATATTCGGACCTCCGCTGATTGTTGAGTATCCCCTCTAGTGTAGGTCTCGGTGACACGGAAGTCTTGGGGTCCAGAGGGCTTTTATGGGGCCGCACAGACGCAATGCCGGTCCTCTGTCCAGGTCAGTCTAGTCCCCCTACACCCGGGTTAGTTAGGTACCCGTCGCCTATCGAACCAACGTGACCTCCACAGGGCAGGTATCGAATTACGGCTTCGCCGTGGTGGTTGCGGACAAACAGGCCGGTCAGTGAGGGCGTCGCGTTGCGTGATGGTTAGAATTCAGAAGGATTTTTTCTACTCAGAGCAATCGACTGTATAGTTAAATCTATGACTAGAAATTGACTTTCTTATGGAGGGGGATATTTTCGTTGTTGGTATCACTGAAACCTGAATTTTGTGAGATGTTTCAACGGATGTTTCATCTGCACAGGCAGCTAGGATGGTCCATTGATCCGAAGACTGCTGAGATGCGTTATATGAAGGTTTCATCCCGACGATCGGAGAAGCGTCTTGTACGTAGAGAGAAGTATCCTTCCTGATCCTTGCTCCGACGTCACTTATCGGCCTTCCGGGAAGATCAGATATCGCTAAGGAAGTATTTTCAGGAGATGACTTATGGGGCGTCTTTGTACAGGCGCTGGCGGTCGCAGAAAGTATTGCAGCCAGCGTCAATGCAGCGAGTTTCAAGACTTTCATCTGAGTCCGCAAGAGATTCTGGTCTGCGAGGGGTCAAATGCCTTCAGGAGATCGCTAGTTCCGCCGTCGTAATCCATTCCATCGGATCTCCTTTCGTGAACACGCTTGTTGATTCGATACTGCCACAAGTTTCCCGTAGGCCAAGCCGTCCATACTTTTCCTGCCGCCATTGCAGGAGAAGTGCATCCTACCGTAACGCTTTGTGTAGTAGCAGAAGAGAGGGACAGTTGGGCGCTGATATTGTCCCTGCTGGCTCCGAGGGCCAGCTGGACGGTCCTGGTTGCTGACATTCCAGAGCTGATTGTGCAGGTGCCACCCTTGGTCTCGATGGTGCAATCACCAATCCGCTGGCTCTTGTTGACATAGTTGCTATTGGCAAGCTTCTTATCGCGGACAGTAAGTAGGTGTAGCTCCTCCCGCCTAATCCTGTGGTGGTTGCGCCGTCATCCCGCCTACCCACCAAGTTTTCTTGGGCAGATGCCGCAGTGGTCGTCACTGCTAGTAAAGAAAGCGCGACTGCTGCTATGGCAATGCTAGGGCGAAGGGGTGCCATTACTGATCAGTTTTTCTTAGAGGTGCGGAGGTATGCGATAAAAAGAGCATAGACATGCTGATGCCCATGTCCATAAGGAGTTGCGGCAGGATTGTCCGAAAGTTAGTTGCCGTATAGACGGCATCAGGGGGGATAGTTACCGCCAGAAGCTCACACTGGGTGTGAGGGGGCCTGAACTCGCGCTAGGGCAGGTCATCGCACATATGCTCAGCGCTATACCGACTGGAGGTAGGCTGAGCCTCACATGTCAACAGGGCCACGGAACGCAGGAGGCAAGCGTGAAAGCTGCGGCACAGGATCAGTGGAAGCTTCTGGACCTTGCTCAGACTGATCGGCGGATCGCTCAAGCAGAGCATCGTCGTCGGACTCTGCCCGAGTTGGCCGAACTCAAGGACCTTGCAGTGCAGCGGCGAACGCTTGCGGAGGAGGTCGTCGCTAAGTCCACCGCTCTATCGGACGCCAAAATGGAGCAGGAACGTATCGAGGGCGACCTCGAACCAGCTCGCGCCCGAATGGAGCGTAACCAGAAAACCGTGGACGCGGGCACCATCACCGACCATAAAGCGTTGCGCGGCCTGACCGAGGAAATCGAGCACCTAGGGCGGCGCATCTCTCGACTGGAGGACGCCGAGCTTGAGGCTATGCAGGCCGTCGAGGATGCCGAGAGGGCCCACGCCGACGCTGATCGACGCCGCATCGAGCTCGACGGGCACATCCGCACCGTGCTGGTTTCTCGCGACGCTGGTCTCAAAGAGATCGACGAGGGATTGAGTGAACTGCGACGGGTTCGTCAGACTCAGGCTGGTGGTGTTCCGGCTGACCTCTTGAAGCTGTACGAACTGCTGCGCGAGCGTACTGGCATGGGATGCGCAAAGCTCGTGCACGGAGTCTGTGAAGGATGCGGCATCGCCGCCACTGCCGCTGACCTGCGCAGTTATGCGGCGGCTGGCGACGATGAAGTGGTGCGATGCGAGGAATGCGATCGCATCTTAGTGCGTACCGGGGAGTCCATCTGAGGCTTCTGTGGCACCGTGTGGCGGTAGTACCGAGATATCCGTAGAATTGGCGCCCGGACGAGCCATCCGGGTGATCGCGGCAGCGCTAAGTTGCCGAGGAAAGTCCGGGCTCCATAGAGCAGGGTGGTGGGTAACGCCCACCCGGGGTGACCCGCGGGAAAGTGCCACAGAGAACAGACTGCCGGTTTCGAGCCGGTGAGGGTGAAACGGCGGGGTAAGAGCCCACCGCGTCATCGGTGACGGTGACGGCATGGCAAACCCCACCTGGAGCAAGGCCAAGAAGACCGTGAGGTCGCGGACGTGTTTGAGGGCTGCTCGCTCGAGCGTTCGGGTAGGCTGCGCAGCCGAAAGGCTGGAGGACACCAGCAATGGTGTTCACAGATGGATGATCACCGGCCCGGCGGGGCTACAGAACCCGGCTTATAGGATGGCTCGTCCCTAAAATATGGATCTGACTAGGTTAAACGATGTGGCTTTGGTCAGTTATGGGGCGGCGTGTCGTTCGTATAAATTCCTCGTGGAATTGTGTCCTGAGCGGCAAGAGCTGGTATCCCATGCGCAACGTACATGGGCATGAGTTCACTCATGCCGCTGCGTCCTGTGGCGCAATGAGGGAACCAAACTTGCTCCGTGCCGACCCCGCCTTGTGTGGGGAGTCGGCTTTCGTTGTGTGATGGGTGGTGCGGAGCGGGCGCGTTGCACAGGTCCGCCGGGACGAATCACGGATCACCGTCGATAGTGACGACACGAACAGACTGATTCTGCTAGGTGAAAGAGCTAAGCTGAGCGATGAGCATAGCTCCCCTTTCAGTTATTGCTCTGGCCGTCCCCGCCGCTGCGGGGGCGGCCTTCTTTCTTCTGAGGTGTGGCTGCTGGTCATGCTGCAACGGCTCGCGAGATAGTAAAGGTTGCGGGCATCACGATTGCTTCAGTCGGGCGGCCAAGTGCCGTGAGCGATGGCCTGGCTGTGGCGGGAGCACGCCCCGGATCATCCAGCTCACCGCCCATGAGCGTGACCATATGAGATGCCGCATAACAGTGGAGTAACAGCAGAATCACGATATATTTACCCCGGCTTTACATTGCGTGTATAGGTGGGCTAACTTATGACTCATGGTCAAGCCGATGAAGTACCGCAAACTCGTCGGGCTGCTGCGTGAGGCTGGCTTTACCCCAACTCAAGGCAAGGGCGACCACGAGAAGTGGCGCAACGGCACCACGTGGACCATCATCACCCAGACCACCGAATGCTCGCCGAAGGTCGTCAAGGACGCCCTCGACGCAATCGAGAGGAGCAAGCAGCAATGAACAGCCTCATTGTCACCGCTACCCGCTGGTCGGGCGGCTGGGAACTTGAAATTGGCGAGCAACAGCACACCCAGGTTCGCAACCTGTGTAATGCCCGTCAGCAGGTTGTCGACTATCTCGACACCATGGATGAGAGCGTCGATCATGCCGACGTCGACATCACCATCATTCCCGAGATCGGAGCACTTGCCGACGAGGTTGCACAGGCGCGCGAGGCTACCCGTGCCGCAGCTGAGGCCACCGAAATGGCGGCACGCCAGTCGCGTGCCGCAGCTCAACATCTGCGTGCAGCTGGCTACTCTGTATCCGACTCTGCTGTGATCATGGGCGTCTCTCGCGGACGGGTGAGCCAGCTCGTGAACTTGTGACACGGCTCACGTCGCCAACCCCGAACCCGGCAAACGCGTGGTGAGGTTGCGGGAAGCGCTGGCAGGCTGCGCAGAGCGGCATGCGTCAGGCGAACTGAGGGGCCTCGCTCGGGGCCGTATCGGCGGCTCGCGTATTTAGGGATCGTCAGTGCATCAATATGGTCTGATCCCCATGTGGAAGCTGCCGAAAACGCCGCGCTCGGTGAACGCGATCGTCATCGGTGCCGCTGTCGTGGAGGCCCTGGATAGCGGTATGCGAAGGGGGTGCTAAAATCCTCGCGTCAGGTTGCTGGTGACCACACCAGCGCTGGAATCCGGTGAAAAGCCGGAGCTGACGCGCAGCGGTATGACTGATCCGCCCCGACTTGAACCACTGGCGCCATGCGCACTGGGAAGGCGCCGGGAACGGAGACGAAGTCGAGCCCGAAGACCACCTGACGACGCCCTGTTGTTGCCCGGCCGCGCACGCCGATCACAGAAAGCTAGTTTCGCCATGCCTGCCACCCCGAAATTCCTTCGCCGAGCTGTCGCGGTCTCGATGCTCCCCGTCATCATGCTTGCCGGATGTGCTGGCGCCCCCAAGGACTCGTCAGCTTCTTCTTCAGCGTCGGCGTCCCAGTCCAACGCTGGACCTATCACCATCACCAACTGTGGCCAGAAGGTTACCCTCGACAAGCCGGCGACCCGGGCCGTGACTCTTAATCAAGGGGCCACCGAGGATGTGCTGGCTATCGGTGGTGAGTCCAAGCTCGCGGGGACCGCGTATCTTGACAGTGGGATTCCGAAGAAATGGAAGAAGGCTTACGACTCGGTCAAGGTGCTCGCCAAAGAGTACCCGTCTAAGGAGACCTTCCTATCTGCCAAACCCGATCTGGCGGTGTCCTCGTATTCGAGTGCTTTCACCGACAAGGCGGTGGGAACACGTGAGGAATTGAAGAAGCAGGGAATCGCCACATATATCAGCCCCTTTGGATGCCCTAAAGGCACCCCGTCAGCTGAGGCCACGTGGGAGAATGTGTGGAAGGAGATGCGAGAGGTTGGAACCCTTATCGGGCAGAAAGATGCCGCCGACAAGGTCATCGCTGAACAGCGCATGTCCCTCAAAGAGGTCTCCGGTAACAAACACGGCAACGGGACCTCGATAGTGTGGTTCGACTCGGGTGACAAGGTTCCGTTCATCGGCGCTGGCCATGGCGGCCCACAGCTGCTCATGGACGCTGTTGGGGCCAAGAATCTGTTTGCGAACCTCGATGGGGGCTGGGCTGACGGTTCGTGGGAGAAGATCGTTGGTTCCAACCCCGATGTCATCGTCGTTGCAGACGCCGACTGGTCGACAGCTAAGGACAAGATCGCCTATCTGAAGAAGGACCCCGTTCTCAGCCAGATGAAGGCGGTTAAAGACAACAAATTCGTCACCGTGCCATTTTCCCAGACTACCCCTGGCGCCGAGCTGGTTGACGGAGCAAAGACTCTCAACGACGGCCTGGCCAGGGTTACCGGGAAGTGAGCCGCTGGCGCAGTTGGCTCCTGCTCGGCATTGTCGTTGCTGCCCTGATCGGCAGTGCCCTCGTAGTCCTGGGGATCGGGGCAGTTCGGGTTCCGGTTTCCGATGTGGCGCGGGTGGTGGCGCGACGCTTTCGGCTCATTGAAGGAGCCGACGTGACGGTCCTCAACGACCAGATCGTATGGCAAATGAGGGCCCCGCGTGTCATCGGATCGATGGCCGTCGGTGCTTTGTTGGCGATGTGCGGCGCGGTGTTGCAGACCTTGACCGGCAACGATCTGGCTGATCCGTACCTACTAGGTATCTCCAGCGGGGCGTCGGTCGGGGCGGTCTTCGTCCTGATCGTCGGGATTTCCAGCACCCTCGGGCAGTCGGTCCTTATGACCCTGGCCTCCTTCATTGGAGCCGTCGTAGCCTTGGTCATGGTGCTGACGATGGCCACGGGCAGATCAGGGGAATTGCCTGCCGGCCGAACAATCTTGGCCGGTGTGGCCGTGGGCCAGTTGTGCGGAGCAGCGGTGTCGGTGATGATCATGATCTTCGGGGAGTCGAATGCGGCCCGTTCAGCTCTGTCATGGACCCTTGGGTCCTTCGCCGGGCTGAGGTGGGGATCGACGATCACGCTGGTTGTTGCCACCGTGCCGGCGCTGGTCGTCGGGATGGCTTTGTGCCACATCCTTGACGCCTTCGCATTTGGAGACATCAGTGCGATGTCGTTGGGTGTTCCGGTGAACACTGTCCGCTGGGCAATCATGGTCAGCACGGCTCTGCTGACGGCCCTCAGCGTGGCGTTCGCTGGACCCATCGGCTTCGTCGGGCTCACGGTTCCCCATATCGTGAGATTCTGGACTGGGTCGCGTCACGCTCGTCTTCTGCCGATATCTGCCCTGGCCGGAGCGCTGCTCATGGTGTGGTCAGACACCGCTGCACGATGTTTACGTCCCGATACCGAAATCCCCGTGGGCGTCATCACCGCGATCGTCGGGGCCCCGGTGCTAGTCGTGCTTTTGCGTCGACAGGCCTCGAGATCATGACAACGGTGACAACGTCAGCAGTGCTGAGGGCCGAGGCTCTTGGTTGGAGCGTGGATGGAAAGACGATCCTGTCAGGGGTCAGTGTGGACGTTCGGCCTCAGATGATGACGATGATTATCGGCCTCAACGGATCCGGCAAGACGACCCTGCTCCACTTGCTCGCGGGGCTTCGCAAGCCAGGCATGGGACGAGTGTGGCTGGGCAAGCGTGACCTCGCCCGGATCGGCGCCAAGGAGCGCTCCAGGATGATGGCGCTTTTGGAGCAGAATCCGTCGGCCCATGTCGAACTGACGGTGCGCGATGTCGTCCAGCTTGGCCGCATCCCGCATCTGGGCCGATGGCGAATGGGCAATCTCAGTCGCAGACAGGGACATGACGATGACGTTGTCGAGAAGGCCATGGCGACGACCGGGGTCTCCGAGCTTACTGATAGGGCATGGTCTTCCCTGTCAGGAGGAGAGAGGCAACGGGTACAGCTGGCTCGTGCCTTGGCACAGGAGCCCGAGATCTTATTCCTTGACGAGCCGACAAATCACCTTGACTTGCCACACCAGATCGACCTCCTGGAGCGGGTCCGAGGACTCGGCCTGACGACGGTCACTGTCATTCATGACCTCGACTTGGCTGCCGCCTACGCCGACGACCTCATCGTGCTCGACTCGGGTCGCATGGTTGCTGGCGGACCGGCGAGCACAGTGCTGACGCCTGACCTTGTCCGTGACCACTTTGGTGTCGACGGTGAGGTTTGGTCCTCCTCGAGGCGCGGCTTCACCTGGAACGGACTGCAGACATGACGACGCGTATCGCAGTATCCCTCCGATGGGACGACGCCATCGACTTGGACCGAGCGATGACCCAGCAGGTGGCAGCCGACTGTACTGCTCACCTACAGGGCCCCGGTCCGACGCTCATTGATGTTCTTGACTCGATCGATGACACCCGAATCGAACTCGTCGGTTGGAGTAGCGAGGATGGGCCTGTGCCGCTGTCCTGGTTGCGCCGGGTAGCAGGGCAGTGGGTTCGTGACCATGCGGACGGGCCAAACGTTGTCGTCCATGCTGGGGCGGTGCGGCCTGGGCAGACGATATCGAATGAGTGGCGAGCCGTTACCGGGTCCGAAGCCCCACTGCGTAGCCCGGCCTGGCAGGAGTTCCCACCCTTCAGACACCACCTGCTGGCATGCCGCGGGCCGCGCTGCAATGCAGCCGGAGCAGCCGACCTGCACGCCCGACTGAAGGACAAGCTAGCCCATGCCCTTGACACTGAGATCCTCGTTACGGTGACCGGGTGCATGTTCCCTTGCAACCACGCCCCGCTCATTGTCGTGTGGCCAGACGGCAGGTGCATCCAGCTGACTGCTGACAATCTTGATCGTATCGTCGAGGACCTCATCGGCCCCTCCCGTCAGTGATGAGTCCGATGGGCAAGGTGTCAGTAAGCGGGGGTCAGCAACACCGTGCTTGTGGATTGCGATCCTGACGATCACACTGGTCACGCCAGAATGCCTTCTCCGACATCGGCTCGTGACGAGTGCGACGACACCACTCAAGATAATTGTCGTAGGCGTCGGCGCCGGTGACGCCGCGTACCCACCATCTCAGAGACGACCAGCATCGTCGCCACAATGGGTCGGTTGGTTGATGTTGGGGTGCGGCGGTCACGCGTGCTCCTTGTCCTTGTGGACACTTTCCAGCTCAAGCTCAGGGTGCTCCTCGTAGAAGGCGTCCCACTCAACCTGCAGATCCCTCTCAGCCTTGGTGGGCATGAGACCACTGGGAGCGAAGATTTTGGACGGCTTGGCTGGGTCTTCGGTGTCGATGATGTTGCGACCACGCAGCGCCTGAACAGTGCGGATACAGGCCACGATCATGACGATGAGGGCGCAGACGACGAAGATGATCGACATCGTTCCTTGAATGGCGGTGTTGCCGACGACGGTGTGCATTTCGTCAATGTTCTTGGCTTGCCCCAGCGAGGTCTTGCCGTCAGCGATGGCCCGCTTGTAGGTCATGTGATTGGCCCAGTAACCGAGCTTCGGGTCGGGGGAGAAGATCTTCAACCAGGACCCGTAAACCGTGATAATGGCGGTGAAGAGCATCGGTACGAAGATGATGAGCAGCCGCCACGTGTGACCAGCCCGGGCGAAGATCACCAAGCAGATCGACAGGGCGACAGCTGCCAGCAGCTGGTTGGCAATGCCGAAGAGCGGGAAGAGAGTGTTGATGCCCCCCAACGGGTCGGTGACGCCCATGAGCAGAATCGAGCCCCAGCCAGCCACCATGATCGCGGTAGTCAGCCAGGAGCCAACCTTCCACGAGTGGTCCTTGAGGCGCGGCCAGAAGTTACCCAGCGCATCGGAGAGCATGAACCGGGCGACGCGGGTGCCAGCGTCGACCGAGGTGAGGATGAACAGGGCCTCGAACATGATCGCGAAGTGGTACCAGAAGCTCATCATGGCCTCGCCACCAAAGATCTTGTGCATGATCGTCGCTAGACCAACAGCCAGGGTGGGGGCGCCACCGGTTCGACTGACGATCGATGTTTCGCCGACGAGCTTGGCTGTCGTCGTGAGAGTGTTAGCGTTGGCGTGCACACCCGACAAGCCCAAAGAATTGACGTAAGCGATGGCGGACTTGACGGTATTGCCCGTCGCACCGGCTGGGGAATTCATAGCGAAGTAAATGCCCCGGTCCACCGACAGGGCGGCCACCAGAGCCATGATTGCTACGAAGGACTCCATGAGCATGCCGCCGTAGCCGATGAGACGTGCCTGGGATTCCTTTTCGATGAGCTTTGGGGTGGTTCCAGAGGAGATCGTGGCGTGGAATCCCGATAGCGCTCCACACGCGATAGTTACGAAGAGGAAGGGGAAGAGTTTTCCGGAGAACACGGGGCCCGCACCGTTGGTGGCATAGACCGTCATTGCTGGCACGTTGATGACCGGGCGGACGATGACGATCGAGATCGCCAACATCGCGATCACGCCGACCTTCATGAAGGTAGACAAGTAGTCACGGGGAGCCAGCAGCATCCATACGGGGAGTACTGCGGCGATGAATCCGTAAATGATGATGGCCCAGGCCAAAAACGGCTTGCTCAAGTGGAGAGCACTGGCAACGGCAGTGTTCTCGATCCAGGCCCCCGAGGCAATGGCCAGCACGAGCAGGACGATGCCGATGATCGAGACCTCAAATACTTTGCCAGGGCGCAGATAACGCAGGTAGAAGCCCATGAGCAGGGCGATGGGGATAGTCAGTCCGACGCTCCACACACCCCATGAGGAGGCGGCCAGGGAGTTGACGACGACCATAGCCAGGATGGCCACGATGATGAGCATGATCGTGAGAGTGGCGATGAGCGCCGCGATGCCTCCGAAGCGCCCCAATTCCTCTCTGGCCATCTGTCCGAGGGACCGTCCACCGCGTCTCATCGAGATGACGAGAACAAGGTAATCCTGGACGGCTCCTGCCAAGATGACGCCGACGATGATCTAGATCGTGCTTGGGAGATAGCCCATCTGAGCTGAGAGTACCGGGCCGACGAGGGGGCCGGCACCAGCGATGGCGGCGAAGTGGTGGCCGTAGAGGATGCGGCGATCCGTGGGGACGAAATCTCGTCCATTGTAGTCATACTCGGCGGGGGTAGCCCGGCTGTCGTCGGGATGGACGAGCTTGTCCTGAATGTACTTGGCGTAGAACCGGTAGCCGATGAAATACGAACCGATGGCCGCGAAGACGAACCAGATGCCGTTGACCGTTTCGCCGCGTCGTACGGCGAGCATCCACCAGCCCAGCCCGGCGATAGCGGAGATGAGGATCCAGATCGTCACGCGCAGCGGTGTCCATCGTTGCTGACGGGCTCGCTCCTCGTCCGACAGGCTGACGGCGGGCAGACCTTCGGGGAAGTTTGAGTTGTTGTACGTACGGGGTGGGACAGTGTCCACAGTGACCTCCAGTGGTGCCGTTCATTCCAACCGCGTCGTGGGAATCGGGATGGCGCGTCCCATCCCTTCGTCCGACAAATCCGATAGAAAAGACTACGCCGTCGGGATTCTTCCGGTGCCGCTGGATCACCTTCCGCGACCCGCTGGCTGACGAAAATGATCGGGGTCCCGTAACGATATGACGTGAGTAACGATCTTCACCGTGTTGGTGCACGTCAAGGTGCTCAGTCGAGACCGCATCGTCGGGGAGGGGCCAACTACCGATGTGCTCTCGCATCCGCGTGGGGAATGTACCCGCGCCGTGGCGGGTGCCGTTACCATTCCAGACCTGGCGATACAGCGAGCTCGCCGGACCCAGGCAGCCGTCAAACCTTGAAGATCGTCACTCCAGGGTGGTGAGGATTCGCGCTCCATCCTTCTCGACGACGAGGGTCTGCTCGAACTGAGCGCACCGCGAACCGTCATTGGTGAGGACTGTCCAGCCGTCGTCCCACTGATGGTTGGATTGGTCTCCCAGGGTGAGCATCGGCTCGATGGTTAGCGTCATGCCCTCCTCGAGGGTGACGTCATAGCGCGGTTCGTCGTAGTGGAAGACGACGAGACCGGAGTGGAAGGCGCTGTGAACACCGTGGCCGGTGTAGTCACGCACCACGCCATGGCCGAAACGCTTGGCGTAGTTCTCGATGATCCGGCCGATGATGGAAATCGAGCGGCCGGGTTTAACGGCCTTGATGGCGCGGTTCATTGCCTGCTGAGTATGGTCGATGAGGTCCAGAGATGCTTGGTCAACGTTGCCGCAACCGAAGGTGTAGCAGTTGTCGCCGTGCACGCCGTTTTTGTAAGCGGTGACGTCGATCTTGACGATGTCGCCGTCCTCGAGCGGGCGCGAGTCAGGGATGCCGTGACAGATAACTTCGTTGACGCTGGTGCAACACGATTTGGGGTAGTTACGGTAATCGAGGGTCGATGGGTAGGCGCCGTGGTCGCACATGTATTCGTGAGCGATGCGGTCGAGTTCGTCGGTGGTGACCCCGGGCTCGACGGCTTTTCCGGCCTCGTACATGGCACCACAGGCGATCCGTCCAGCCTCTTCCATGGCAGCGATCGTCTCGGCTGACTGTACGTGGGAGCCATCATAGGTTTCCGGGACGTCGCCCAGGCCGACGTAGGGGGGACGGGCAATGTTTCCGGGGACATGACGACGAGGACTCTGGGGATACGGCTTGATGGCACTCACGTCGGTCCAGTCTAGGTCGTGTGAGCGTGCCGTGGTTCGTGTCTCTCTTCTTCGTCTATAAATGCCAAGTATGTATCAGGAGCGGTGCAGGGCAATGAGGGTCGCCATGACGACGCGCTCTTGGTCACGGAGTTGGCGGCAATCTTGAGGGTTATACGGGCTACATCAGGGCGCCGCCGTCGAACCCACATGAAGCGGGTCTCATGGCCGAGCAGGGTGAGTATCTCTGGTGTTTCAGACACCACACTGTCGAGGGGTTAGTTGAATGCAAGGCAGTGAATCATCTTGGCTCCTACCAACCTCCAGACCGAGGTGCTAGACACAGTGGCAGCGCGAAACGATGTTAACGATGTTTAGGAGAACGATCCGCGCTTGAGCGACGACGAGGATGACGACTGAACCGTCAATCCACTTTGAGGGACTGCCGGGCGTGATCTACCAGGGTCTGACGGGTTGAGTCACCGATCGTGGCGGAATTGAAGTACATCCCGAGGAAGTCGGTTTGGCCCGTATTCACGACCACGACGTCAACAACATCGCCGCGCACCTGAGGCAGGCTGGGCAGCGAGACGTAGACCTCACTGCGCTTCCACCACGCCGGATGACCGTCGATGGTGAGGGCCTCCGAGCGGATTTCCTTCTCTCCGGTGTACCCCGCGTAATAGTCGGAACTGGCGAAGCAATCCATCATCATTGTTGCGGCCGTCTGAGGATCAGAGAACCCCTCGGCAACCGGCAAGCCACCAACTCCGGACACGCTCATCCACCCGGGATAGACGTCGTCGATCTGTGCTGACTGCCCCATGACCCATGGCAGGGTGAGGTTTTCATGACGCCAGTTTGGTATGGACTCCACCGAGACGCCACCGCCATGCAAACGGCCGTCGTTGGAATCCTGATTTCCAGGGTGTTGGCCTCGCGGGCAGGTGACGGCAGAGGAACTGGCAGACGGGGTGGTCGACTTCTCATTCCAGGCCGAGACCGTCGGGGACGACGAGTTGAGATCAGGCTCGGCGTTGTGATCTGAAGATGTGCTGCGATGTAAAGCGAACGCAACAACGACAGCGACGACGAGGATGACGATGATAATTGCCCAGAGCCAACTAGAGCTGCGACCGTTGTCATGTTCCCGGTGGCCTTTTCCGCTGTGCTGCGGGGCAGGATCGGGGGAGGTGGTAGTGCGGTCGGTCCACCGCTCGCCGTCAAACCAGCGATAGCGATCCGGCGTGCCGTCAGGGTCTCGATACCACCCCGCTTGAGGACCCGAAGCCATGTCAGCAGTCTACCGAAGCCATGACCAACCTTGTTACCAGCTCGAAACACATAACGGGCACACTGGAAAGGTGAGCAGGCAGACTGAATTCGTCCTGCGTTCTATGGAGGAACGCAACATCCGTTTCGTAAGGCTGTGGTTCACGGACGTGCTGGGATCCCTGAAATCTGTTGCCATCGCCCCGGCTGAAGTTGAGGGAGCTTTCGTTGAAGGCGTGGGCTTCGACGGCTCAGCTATCGAGGGGTATGCCCGCGTCTACGAGGCAGATATGGTGGCCCACCCCGATCCGGCCACCTTCCAAGTTCTGCCATGGCGTTCTGGCACCAGCACGGCCAGGATGTTCTGCGATATCACCAATCCTGACGGAACCTCCTCTGCAGCTGATCCTCGTCACGTCCTCAAGAGGACGATGGGTCGTGCCGCAGAAATGGGTTTTACCTTCTATGTTCACCCAGAGATTGAGTTCTACCTGCTTAACGATGAGCATCATCCTGGGGAATCCCCGGTGGCGCTGGACAACGGTGGCTACTTCGACCACACCACCTTGGGAGCGGGCACCGACTTCCGTCGCGACGCCATCAACGTCCTGGAACAGATGGGTATTTCGGTAGAGTTCAGCCACCACGAGGCCGCTCCTGGACAGCACGAAATTGACCTTCGTTACGCCGATGCGCTGACGATGGCCGACAACATCATGACCTTCCGGGTAGTCATTCGGGAGATCGCTTCCCTCAAGGGGATCAAGGCCACCTTCATGCCTAAGCCTTTTACCGATCACGCCGGGTCAGGTATGCATTCTCACGTCTCCCTCTTTGAGGGGGACACCAATGCCTTCTATGACGCGGCTGACGAGGCTCGCATGTCGCCGGTTGCGAAGTATTTCGTCGCCGGTCTTTTGCACCATGCTCCGGAGATCATCGCCGTGACGAACCAGTGGGTTAACTCCTACCGTCGGCTTTCCGGTGGGGGAGAGGCGCCTAACTACATTTGCTGGGGTCGCAATAATCGTTCAGCACTGGTTCGTATTCCGATGTATAAGCCCGACAAGGCTTCCTCGGCTCGGGTGGAGTTGCGTTCTATCGATTCTGCTGCCAACCCATATCTGGCGTATTCCTTGGTACTTGCTGCTGGTTTGGACGGCATCGAGAAGGAGCTACCGCTTCCAGAGGAGGCATCCGACGACGTGTGGCAGTTGTCAGCTCGCGAGCGTCACGCACTGGGGATCAAGCAGCTGCCGCAAAGTCTGGGTGCTGCGATCCGCTGCATGGAGGAGTCCGAGCTCGTGGCTGAGACCCTCGGCGAACACGTCTACGATTATTTCTTACGCAATAAGAGGGCGGAATTTGAGGAGTACAACCGGCAGGTCAGCCAGTTCGAGCTTGATCGCTACCTGCCACACCTCTAAACAGGTTGGAGCTGGCGTCTAGTCGTCGGCAAAAATGTCGCGGAAAACTCCGGCCATATCAACGACTGGGAACACGCCAGCAACGTCGTCGACGTGGGACCCAGACGCCTGAACTCGTCCTGCTGAGCGCATTTCTGGCCAGTGTGAGAAGCCAGTTGCCAACTGCAGGAAGGTGACAGGAGCGGTCTCGGCCACATTGGGTGGAGTGCCCCGGTGGTGGTTGGGGCCCGACTCAATAGCCGCCAGTTGAACCGCGCACGCAGGTGGTACCCGAAGCTCGATCGTGCGACCACCGTGGGTTTCATCGAGAACGGCTGATAAGGTACGGCAGCTTTCAATAATCGCCCCAGACGGAATATCGATGCCGTCGTGCAACCCCATAGCAGCCATGGCGAGCAGGGTGGCTCGCAGTTGGTCCGTCACGCGCACTGGTCCCACAAGAGAATCCACTGTCGCAGGCGGCCCGGGGGTGGCGAGCAATACCGACTCTACGTTATCCAGAAGACGTTGGGCCTGACTGGCAAGACGGCTAGCGGTGTCGTCGGCAATCACTTCATGGCCGATGGCTGCCAGGGTATTGGTGGCTTTGCGACGTTCGTCGATCACCCGTGCCAAGGTCATCGGTCTGATGGTCGTCGGCGTCGTCACCGTTTGCAGGGTGTCGGTGAAAATCACCATGAGATGGGCAATGTGGTGGCGACCCCACAGCTGAGCTTCACCGGGGTCAAGAGGGTCAGTGTTGGGCTGAGGCAGCAAACAGCGGGCGGTCGCTACCCATGTGGTTGCCAACCGCTTCACGCTGCGCTCTGCGCGTGCTGCCATGATCGTCACCTCAACAAGACTAGGGGCATCGGGTTGCACGGACCGTACACCCACTCGACGCTGACGTGACGACTGGGCAACACGTCGGTGCCCCTCGTCGGCTAATGTGCCACCGAGGAGGTGGTCGCGGTGGATCGCAAGTCGAGTGTCACGATAGACCTACTGCGTCTGGGAGTGATGGACACTGATGCGGCCTCAGCCAACCATCACCGAATCGCGGAGAACATAGGGGCCGACCCCAATCGACTGGCGGATTGGGAGCATCACCTTGAGACGTGCTGTGACCCGGACCTAGCCCTCAACGTCCTTGCTGAACTTGCACAGGACTCCGCGCAGTGCCTCGGCGAAGTGCTCGATCATGACGCTTCCGCCTGCCGGTTGGTTCGTCTCTTGGGCGCATCCAGTGAATTGGGCCGCCACCTTATTGCCCACCCTGACGACCTCGCGGAGGTCATCCGCGATCCGGTTCGCCTTGGTCACGACGAGATCTGTGACGATCTGCTTGAGGTCGTAGGTGCGCATAAAGAAGGTGAGTTTACGGTTGCCGGGACGCCGACTGGCCCGGCATCAGATCGGCTGAGATTGGCGAACCGGCGCCATTTAGTGCGGATTGCGTCGCGAGATGTCAGCGCTGACGACCCAACCGAGATTATTGAGGATGTCGCAGCTGAACTAGCCGATCTGGCTGACGGTATTGTCACTGCGGCCCTGGCCTTAGCCCGAGCCGACTGCCCTGATCATGCCGATGCTCGGCTAGCCATTATCGCGATGGGAAAGTGCGGGGCTCAGGAACTTAACTACATTTCTGACGTCGACGTCATGTATGTCGCTGAACCGGCCAATGACGATGTTTCAGGCGCCAGCGCGGTGACTATCGCGACCAAACTGGCAGCCTCAGTGGCGAGAATGTGCTCGGCCCACTCGGGGGCTGGGTCAATCTGGCAGGTAGACGCTGCTCTGCGTCCAGAGGGCAATGCCGGGCCGTTGGTGCGCACCATGGATTCAATGCGCACGTATTACGAGAAATGGGCGAAGAACTGGGAGTTCCAAGCCTTGCTCAAGGCCCGTCCGATGGCCGGCGATCTGGACTTGGGTCAGCGATTTGTTGAGATGGTCTCCCCGATGGTGTGGCAGGTGGGAGAGGCCGAAGGATTCGTACCAGAAACTCGCGCAATGCGCACCAGAGTGGTCTCTCTTATTGCTGCTAAGAACAAAGGCCGCGAAATCAAGCTTGGTGCCGGGGGGCTGAGGGACGTCGAATTCACCGCACAACTGTTGCAGTTGGTACACGGGCGTCAGGACGAGTCGCTGAGGGTACGCGCCACCTTGCCGGCCCTGCGTGCCCTTGCTGCGGGCGGGTATATCTCGCGAGGCGCGGCTGAACGCCTTAAGGAGGCATACCGGTTAGAGCGCGTTATGGAGCATCGCGTGCAGATGTTCCGGCTGCGACGTACCCATCTTCTCCCAGACGATGAGGACGGGTTGCGTCGTCTAGCACGTGCCGTCGGCCTGCGTACCGCAGACGAAGTCCGCAGGGTCTGGACAGCGACGTCGAAGGCGGTGCTGCGGGCCCATGGCCAGGTTTTCTACTCGCCGGTAGTCGAGGCAGTAGCGCGCATTCCCACCCAGGATCTGCGGATGAGTGCGGAGGCTGCGAAGGTGCGTCTAAGTGCGCTGGGATTTCACGACGAGGACGCCGGACTTCGTCATATCGAAGCGCTCACCAGCGGCACCAGCCGAGCGGTACGTATTCAGACCGCGCTCATGCCGGCGATGCTCGCGTGGCTGGCTGACGGCCCCAGTCCCGACCATGGGTTGCTTGCTTTCCGTCAAGTATCTGAGGCGCTGGGGGAGTCCCCGTGGTACCTCAGAGCCCTGCGTGACGAAGGGGCGATGGCTCAGCGATTAGCGGTGGTGTTGTCGACGTCCCGGTATGCCGTCGACGTGCTGACCCGTGCGCCGGAGACCGTCCAGGTGCTCGTCGATGACGACCTCACTCCGTTAAGCCGGGAGGATCTCGCCCGACAAATGAACGCTGTGGCGCGACGTCACCATGACGTCGAGGAAGCGGTTGGGGCGATCCGGGCAGTACGACGTCGCGAGCTTTTCCGGATCCTTGTCGCCGATATCCTCAACGTCACTGGCATTCGGCGTATCGGCCAAGCTTTGACCGATCTCACCGGGGCGACTATCGATGCTGCCTTGACCGCGGTGTCGCGGGAGGTCGAGGACGCCCCGCCGATCGGAATCGTCGCGATGGGCCGTTGGGGTGGTCAGGAGCTGTCATACGCGTCCGACGCTGATTGCCTGTTCGTCGTCGGTGACGGGCCGGGAGTCGGGGAGAAGGCGCTGAAAATCGTCACTAAGCTACGCAACCTGCTCGGCAAACACGGGGCGGACCCCGCTGTGGTTTTGGATGCCGATCTGCGCCCGGAAGGCCGATCCGGTCCGATGGTACGGAGCCTGGAGAGCTATCGGAAATACTACGGAAAGTGGTCAAGCACGTGGGAATCCCAGGCCCTGCTGCGGGCTAGTCACGGTGCCGGCGACCGGGAGTTGACGAATGAGCTGTTGGAATACGTCGATCAGGTGCGCTACCCCGCTGACGGTCTGACGGGAAGTCAGCTGGCTGAAATTCGCAAGCTTAAGGCGCGAATGGAATCGGAGCGGATTCCTCGTGGAGTGGACCCGAGGCGGCACCTCAAGCTAGGGCCTGGAGGACTATCCGATATTGAGTGGACAGCCCAGATCATTCAATTGCAGCATGCCGGCCATGACCCAGCTCTACGCACCACCTCGACGATTGACGCCCTCAACGCCGCCTTGGCGGCTGGTTACATTGACGAGGGTCAGCACGCCAAACTGTGCGACTCATGGTTGGCGGCGAGCCGATTGCGTAACGCGATCATGGTGGTGAGGGGCCGTCCGAGTGACGTTATTCCGTCGGACTCAACGGATCTCGACGTCATCGCTAAGGCCTCGGGAATGGGTCAAGGAGCATCTGAGCACCTCGTCGAGGATCATTTGCGGCATTGTCGACGCGCATCACGGGTCGTCGACGCGGTGTTTTGGAATCACAGTGATTGTCCTCGGAGAATTTGAAGGCGTGGGGGCTGGGGACCGGTAGGTTTCGGGCCCACGCAGGATCTGTGCACATACGAGCTACCGCCAATCCGCATGCGATGAGAATGACGGTGAGGACGGCGTCGACGCCGAAGGTCAGTGCCTTCGTCATATCCTGTCCGTTGAGCCAGTAAACAGTGCGGTACATCGATGCGCCGGGGACCATGATGACGCAGGCCGGAACTGTCAATGTAATGCGTGGCAGCTTGGTTCGGACCGATAGCGGGCTTGCGAGGAAACCAATAACTATACCACCAACTCCAGCCGCCAACTGGGCCGGAAGATTGACGCCGACAAGGGCAAGGCGGCAGAGGTTCCCACAAGCTCCTAGAGCTGCAGCCCATGCCACCGTGCACGGTGAGGAATTGAAGAGGATGGCGAATCCGGCGACTCCGCATGCTGTCGCTACCGCATAGGCAAACCACGCCCAGGGGTACGGAAAAACCGTCTGAGCAGGCAGCGGTTGCAGGCCAGTAGCCGCTGAGAATACCCAGGCAGACATAGTCGCGGCAAGTATGAGACCGACGGAATAAGTTGCCCGACTTAAACCCGCCGTGAAGTCCATACGAACCATGTCAAGGATCGAAGTGATCATGGGGAAGCCTGGTACGAGGAACAGTAGAGAGGCGACGTAACCTGGGCCGTGGATGGTATGCAGGCCAGTATTAGTCAGCAAATCTGCCAACATGAGGTAGATCAAACAGGCTGCGGCCGAGGCCAGAGCTGCGACTCCGAATTGATTGAGCCAGCGACGGTTAAGTCGGCCGCGCACGAACTGGCCGACTGACGCCGCCGCGAGAACTACGAGAGAGTCAGCAAGAGAGAACTTATTGAGGATGGCGAATCCAGCGCACGCGACGCCACCAGCGAGAACCGTTTGCCATTCTGCCCACTTGGGACGCACCGTACGTGAAATGTAATCCAATCGTGATTCCAGCTCGCGCCCGGTCGTGCCAGCCGGCAGATTGTGGGCAAGATCCTCAAGGGCGGCGATACGCGAGGAGTCGACGCGCACCCGGTAGACCTCGCGTGCGACAGTGCGGAAGTTGTCCCCGCGGTGGGCAGTTGCGGTGATCTCGGTAAGGCTGACGCTGGCATCAAGTCGGTCAATACCCAGGGCAAGCCCGGCATCGCACATGGCTCTCTTCACTCGATAGGAGCCGGTGCCAGAAGACAGCAACATTGATCCCAACCGAATGACCGCTTCGGTGTCATTAACGAATTCGCGGTCATGACGAATGTCGTCTCGGTAGTCGTGGGGATCAGTGCTTGTCACGTCCCTCTATTGTGCCACTGTCGTTCCAATGGTCCACGGGTCAGTTCGGATACCTAGATCCTGGCAGGGGAGCCCTAGTTCGTCATGGAGGCGGCGTGCAACGTCGGCGCACCAGGGAGACTCAGATGCCCAGTGGGCGGTGTCGATGAGGGCAGGGCCGTTGGCGCGAAGATGCTCGTCAGCCGGGTGGTGACGCAGGTCGCTAGTGAGGTAGACGTCAGCACCGCTGGCTGCCGCGGCGTCGAGGAGAGAGTCTCCGGCGCCAGAACATAGAGCGACTGTGGTGATGAGCTGATCCGGGTTACCTGCGGTTCGCACCCCCCACACAGTGTGGGGGAGCCGTTCGGATACGCGCTGGGTAAAACTGCGGAGGGTCATTGGCTCGTCGAGGTGCCCGATGCGCCCGATTCCTGGCGTGGCAGGTCCAGGACGGGATCCAGAGTCGATGGTTTTCACATCGTAGGCGGGTACCTCATAGGGGTGAGCATCAACAAGGGCCTTGCGTATCGTGGAGCGCATCATGGCCGGCGCGACGACGTGGATGCGTACTTCCTCGACGGTTTCAACCTGGTTGGTGGTGCCGAGGGCCGGATGAGACCCGCTTAGGGGGCGGAACTGGCCACGCCCCACAGACTCGAAACTGCACAGGTCGTAGCCGTCAAATTGCCCCGCCCCCGCCCCGAAGAGGGCATTGCGCAGTGCCTCAGCGGCATCGACTGGTACTTGGACTCCCCACAGGTCGACTGGCTGCGCTGCCGGTTCCAGGGGGCACTCGACGGTCACCCCCAACAACCGAGCGAGCACGTCATTGACTCCGCCGACTGCGGCGTCGGCGTTGGTATGGGCACTCATGAGGGCAATGCGGTGGCGAATAAGTCGGTGAACGATGCGTCCTTTTGGGGTATCCGCTGCCACCGACGTGGCGCCTCGCATCAGAAGAGGATGGTGAACGACGAGCATATCGGCGTGGGCCTCGATGGCGGCATCAACGACGGTGTCAGTGGCCTCCAGGGCGCAAACGATCCGCTTGACGGTGTCGTCGGGATCCCCGCACACCAGACCGGGGGCATCCCACGATTCTGCCAGGGACGGCGGATACCACTGATCCAGAGTGGCGCGCACCTGGCTGACAGTGATCTGGTCGCTGCAGGATTGCGGGATAGAGGTGCGAGAGGAATTGTCTGCCATAGCTTCACGGTAGCGTGAGGCTATGGCCGTTCACCGAACGATGGTGGTGTGCATGACTGTTGCAAGAAGGTTCCCAATCGTGTCCGATATAGCCAGGCAACCAGATGTCACCTCGGTTGCTAGCTCGGTTCCTTCGCAGTCGGTGCGTGGCAGGATCTCGGGATGATAGGCGAGTTGTTAACGCGGTGGGGCGGGGCGAGATGATGATTGGACTTGCCCTGTGCGTGGTTCCTCTCGCATTCTATGCCTGGTTGGTCGATCGACGCCCCGGCGCGTGGAGCAACGGTATTGTTCTGGCCGTCGGTCTTGGCATGGCCGGTCTGACAGCAGCCGGGATCATCGTAAGGACCGTTCCGGTGATCGGGTCCCTCATCGTCGGTACGCTGGTGGTCGTTGCTGCCCTAGGGACCGCCGTCCTGCCTTTTCTCCTCATCGTTAATGGCGTCGAGATGTGGCGTAAGGAGGGGCGTTCGCTGTCGAACGTTTTATCCGGGGCGCTTGGCGTGGGGCTGTTGGTCCTGATGGCGTGGTGTTTGCGATCGGTGTTTTCCCCGTTCGAGCCATGGGCTGTGGCAGGTATTTCGGCGACGATGGCCCTGGGATGGCTGTCTTTCGGATTTCTCGGCTACCTGGCGTCTGTGTTTGTCATCCACCGCGCCAAGCCATTGCCGGGAAATCACCAGATCGTCGTGCTCGGATCAGCTCTCGTTAAAGGTAAGGTGCCGAAGCTGTTGGCAAGTCGCTTAGACCGTGGCATCGGCCAGTGGCGTACCGATCGCGACGCTGGATTTCACTCTGTGATCATCCCTTCGGGCGGTAAAGGTGACGACGAGCCACGCGCCGAGGGGGAAGCGATGGCTGAATATCTGGTCGAGCACGGAATTCCTCGCGAGTGTGTCGTTGTGGAGAACCAGGCTGCGAATACCGACGAGAACATCTCTTTGAGCCGGCAGGTCATGCCCACACAGGTGAGGTCGGTACCGTCACGGCGTGCCGAGGCGGCTCGTCAACGTCAGAACCCACAAGTGGTGGTGGCGACGAGTTCTTACCACGCAGTGCGGGCCGCTGAATTGTGTCGCCGCCAGGGGCTGCGAGTCCGAGTTCTTGGCGCGCCGACGGCGACTTACTTCCTGCCTAGCGCGATGCTGCGAGAATACATCGCCCTGCTAGCGTCGCGGCCATGGATCAACGGCATCATGCTGGTTCTTGTATTGGCTTTCTGGCCTATCGTGACTATGGCGCTGCGATGAAAATTGGGCGTGTAGTGGCGGTTGTCGCAGCCGTAGCAGCCATCGTCGGGTGCTCCAGAACTACCCCTGCGGTGCCTGAGGCCGTCGTGCCTACCTCATCAGTGACTTCGACGCCGAGGTATTCACCGCTTTCACAGGCCAGCGCTACGCCGCAACGGATGACCAGTGCCACGTCGCAACGAGTGACCAACGTCGGTGGAGCGCAAGGGGCATTGACGTGTCGCCGAGGTGAGAAGGCCGCTATGGCGTTCAGTGATGTCGATGCGGCTCTGGGCGCACGGATCACGGTGTTGACGATTCGTAATTGCGGGTCTTCGGTGATGATCCTGCCCGTCATGCCACAGCTTCGCCAGATCACCGAGGCTGGAGCTCGAGTGCCAGTGGCGTGGCAACCTTATGACCCCAAGGCCAGGTCAAAGCGATTGGCTCCCGGGAAGGTCACGAGTTGGGAGCTGTCCTGGCATTCCAATGGCGACTGTGAGCACCGCGGGGCATGGCGGCTGGAAGCCAAAGTGGGGACGACAACGGCGATGCTGGTGGGATGCCTAGACCTAGGGAGCTCCTACGCTTTAACCGGCGAATCTTCGACAGGACCCGGTGGCTCCGACGCCGTTCCAGTGCCTGAAGCCGCAGTGAGATGGTCGGACTGAGTTGGGGGTGTGTAGTTCGAGGCTTGTTTTATACGCCGCCAGGGGAGCAACCGTAGTTGCGCCCCCGGCGAGTAGAACGACTCAGATGTCGTAGTACAGGTCGAACTCGTAGGGGTGCGGACGTTGCTGCAGGGCAGCCAGGTCGCCACGCTTGAGTTCGACCCAGGTCTCGATGAGATCCGGGGTGAACACGTCACCGGCAAGGAGAAACTCGTGGTCGGCCTCGAGATTGTCGAGGACCGCACCCAGGTTGCCCGGCACGTGATCCATGGCGGCATGCTCCTCAGGAGGGAGCTCGTAGATGTCCTTGTCGACCGGCGCGGGCGGCTCGATCTTGTTCTGGATGCCGTCCAGGCCGGCCAGTAGCAGGGCGGCAAAGGCCATGTAAGGGTTGGCAGACGGATCTGGGCAACGGAATTCGACGCGCTTGGCCTTCGGATTTGGGCCGGTGATCGGGATACGCATGCAGGCGGAGCGGTTGCGCTGTGAATACACCAGATTGACTGGGGCCTCGAAGCCCGGCACCAGACGGTGGTACGAGTTGGCCGAGGGGTTAGTGAAGGCCAGCAGCGACGGTGCGTGCTTGAGGATGCCGCCGATGTAGTAGCGGGCCATGTCAGAGAGTTGGGCGTATCCGGACTCGTCAAAGAACAGAGGTTCGCCGCCCTTCCAGATCGAAGAGTGAACATGCATGCCCGAGCCGTTGTCTCCGAAGATCGGCTTCGGCATGAAAGTGGCCGTCTTGCCGTGCTGCCAGGCGACGTTCTTGACGATGTACTTAAACTTCATGACATCGTCAGCGCTGCGCGACAGGGTGTCGAAACGCCAATTGATCTCGGCTTGACCTGCTGTGCCCACCTCATGGTGGGCGCGCTCGACCTTCATGCCAAGGCGCTCCATGATGGTGACGATTTCGTCACGCAGATCACCAAAATGGTCGGTCGGGGCGACCGGAAAATATCCGCCCTTGTATTTCACCTTGTATCCGCGGTTGCCGCCATCCTCGGTACGTCCAGTGTTCCACGCTCCAGCCTCGGAGTCGATGGAGTAGTACGAGGTGTTCTGACGGGTGTCGAAGCGAATGTCGTCGAAGACGTAAAACTCAGCTTCAGGAGCGAAGAAGGCAGTATCGCCGATCCCAGTAGATGCGAGGTAAGCCTCGGCCTTACGCGCGATGTTGCGCGGATCGCGGCTGTAGGCCTCCTTCGTAATGGGGTCATGGACGTTGAAATTCACGATAAGGGTTTTGCGCTCGCGGAAGGGGTCGATCCAGGCGGTCGTCGGATCGGGTAGTAGGGCCATGTCCGACTCGTTAATCTTCTGGAAACCCCGAATAGAGGATCCGTCGAAGGCCAGACCGTTCTCGTACTGGTCCTTGTCGAACTCTCGGGCGGGAACGGTGAAGTGCTGCATGATACCGATAAGGTCACAGAAGCGGACATCGATCATCTCGATGCCCTCCTTCTTGACATAGGCAAGCAGGTCGTCGGGACCTTCGAACATCTTTCCTCCATCAACATGACTGGTGATGTGCTTTACGGTAGTTCGTATGAGTTGCTCGACCGTCACTGTTGTGTTTCGAGCGTGTAACAGGTCGTGCCGGTAGGATTCACCGGGTGAGTGGAACCGAGGCAGCCCCAGGAGTCTCGATCGGGCTGCCCGCTGAGGGGCGCGGTTCACTGGCTAGTTGGTGCAAACGCATCGGTGCCCTCATCATCGACTGGGGTGCCTCTATGGTATTGGCCAGCGCCATCTTTGGCCCAGCAGTCATCCGGGGCGGAGGCTGGCCTATGTGGATGCCGATGGCGGTGTTCTTCGTCGAGTCCGTCCTATTTACCGCCATGACAGGCGGTTCCTTCGGCCAGATCGTGGCCCGTGTGGCGGTCGTCCGCCTCGACGATCTCAGCCCGGTAGGGTGGTGGCGAGCAGTCGCTCGGACCGCCATGAAATGCCTCGTCATTCCCGCTGTTGTTATTGGTGCCGAACGTCGCGGACTGGACGATCTCGTGCTCGGTACTGTTGTCGTCAATCGCAAGTGAGATATATGCGCGTCATGGTTTTGTCTCGGGGGATTCCGAGCCCCGAGGCTCCGTTGCGGGGGATCTTCGAGTACGACCAGGCCGTAGCTCTACATCAGCAAGGTCACGAGGTCATCCTGGCCGTTCTTGATGCCCGTTCGGTTCGCCACTGGCGGAAGTTTGGGACACGGGTAGAGCATGCCGTAGATCGCAATGATGGTATGACGGTGGTGAGGCTGGACGTGCCCTTGGGAGCGGCCTCGGCGCGCATAGATCACCGAGTCCATGCCATTGCGGCCCGGCACCTGCATCGCATCGTGACTTCGCAATGGGGCATCCCTGACGTCAGCCATGCCCACTTCGCCAGATTCGCTGCTGCTGCCGCCCGGGCTGGCTTTCCGGAACCGCTGGTGTGGACCGAGCACGATTCTCACCTAGCTCACCCGGATCAGCGTCTCAACGAAGACATCATTATCGCGGGTGACCGGGCAGACGCAGTGATCAGCGTATCCCAGGGGCTCTGCGACAGGCTGGCTGGACATGGCGTGACCTCAACGGTGGTTCCCAACATCGTTGACGTCGAGCTGTTTGACCGTCCTGATCGACGACATGAGGGGACGATCGTCGTCAGCGTCGCCACCCTCAACCCGGGAAAAGGCATGATTGAATTAGCTCAGGCTGTTGAGCGTCTTCCCGAGGTTCAGTTGAGAATCATCGGAGATGGACCGCAGCGGCACCAACTGGAGGCCATTGCCGCCGGTAATCCACGCATTGTCCTACTGGGTCCCCAATCGCGGGACCGTATCGCTGAGGAGCTCGCCGGGGCTGACGCCTTTGCTTTGGCTTCCCATGCTGAGACCTTCGGTGTCGCGTGCGCCGAGGCACTGGCAGCCGGCTTGCCTGTTCTGACGACGGCTTGCGGCGGACCTCAAGAGTTCATTGATGATTCCAACGGCGTGGTGGTCCCAATCGGTGACGTTGACGCTCTGACGGAAGGGCTGTGCCAGGTATTGGCTAGGTCATGGGATCACGAACAGATCGCTGGGTACGTCCGCTCCCGATTCGCGGCCGCTCCGGTCGTTGATCAGTTGGAGACGGTCTACCGAAAGGCGGTTGCCGACCACGGTATGGCTGGTTGAGTCCGGATGGAAGACTGGCAGACATGAATCTGACCGCATGGATGGCGAGTATCAACGGCGTCATTGCGGCCAATGCCCCACATCCTTGGGTTATTGGGGCGTTGTGGGGGCTATGCGTCATCGATGGGTTTTTCCCGCCGGTTCCTAGCGAATCTCTCGTCGTCGCCTTGGCAGCAATTGGACATCCTTCGCGGTGGCTCATCATCCCGGTAGCTGCTGCGGGCGCGATCTGCGGAGACAATATTGCATATTGGGTGGGACGCCAGATTGGCCATACTAAGCTCTTTACCGGTGGGCCGAAGCGGCAGAAGACGGTTGCATGGGCGACCCATCAATTGAGGGTCCGAGGCCCGCTGTGCATCTTGGTAGCCCGATACATCCCTGGGGGCCGCGTCGTCGTCAATGCGATGGCTGGGGCCACTCGTTTTTCATATCGGGTTTTCCTACCTATCGACGCCCTAGCCGGAGTATTGTGGGCCTGCTATGCCACCGCTATTGGTGCTGGGGCAGCCAGTTTCTTGGGCAACAATCACATTCTTGCTGCCACCGTGGGGATTATTGGAGCGATTATCATCGGCGTCATCCTCGATCAAATATTGCGGCGATTAATGCCAGCGCCGCAGAGTGACTGAGTTGTTTGTGACGCATTATGATGATGCCCTCAGTATTCAACCAGGGGCGCCATCATGAGAGTAGGAGACTCGAAGATCAGATTCGTCCCTCTTTTTGGGCGTCTGCCTTACCGGTGGACTCGCTGGCAGCTAGTTGGGCCTCATCGAAGACACTGGCGCCACCGGTGGTGTCGTTACCCTCGTCTTCGCGACCGGGAGTGCGCAGGTTCCACTTGGTGATGGCGAAGCGGAAGACGACGTAGTAGATGACGGCGTAGACCAAACCGATGAGGATGAGCAGGAGCACCTTGCCGGGGCCACCAGAAAGCTCCGAGGCCCGTCCGAAGTTGATGATGTAGTCAGTCAGACCTGCCGAGAAACCGAATCCGTCCTTGATGCCCAAGGCGTTGCACAGCGCTAGGGAGGACCCGGTGAGTAGCGCGTGCACCAGGTACAGCGGGAAGGCGACGTAGGCGAAGGCATACTCGAGGGGCTCGGTGATACCGGTGAGGAAGGCCGTCAGCGCTACTGAGATCATGACGCCACCGGTGAGCTTCTTACGCTCTGGCTTGGCCGTGTGGTAGATCGCTAGGGCGGCTCCGGGCAAGGCGAACATCATGATGGGGAAGAAGCCAGTCATGAAAGAACCGGTCCAGGCATTCGTGCCGGACGCACCACTGAAGAAGCAGGTGATGTCACCGTGCAGAGTCTCGCCGGCGGCGTTGGTGCAATTGCCGAGCTGGAACCACGGCAGCGAATTGAGCAGGTGGTGCAGGCCGAAGGGGATGAGGAGACGGTTGATGGTGCCGAATACGAATCCGGTTCCTGGGTTGGACCCGTGGGCCATGATGAAACCGCCGACCTGCTTATTGAACAGCCAGTCGAAGGCCGGGTAAATGATAGCCATGATGACGCCGGCGACGACGGAAGCGGCGGCGGTGACAATTGGCACGAGGCGGCGGCCGCCAAAGAAGGCTAGGTACGTTGGCAGCTTGGTACGGCGGTATTTCTCGTACATTTTGGCCGCGATAAGACCGATGACGATGCCGCCGAGGACGCCGTAATTGATGACTCCGGTCTTCTGCGAGAAATACGGAGCGAGGGCGTGCAGCACGCCTCCTTGGGTCTTGTCCGAGGTACCTGCACCGGTGAAGGTGAGATAGCCGACGAGGGCTGCCAGGGCGGTCGATCCATCGGCCTTCTTGGCGTACCCGACGGCCACACCCAGCGCAAAGATGAGAGGTAGGTTGTCGAAGATTGCGCCGCCTGCACCGGCTAATACGTCAGCGACCGGCTGCATCCATGATGCGTGCTTGGCGAGTCCGTCCGCTCCGAGAACGTCAGCAGACCCGAACCGCATAAGCAGCGCGGCAACCGGCAGGGACGCGATCGGGAGCATGAGGGAGCGCCCGATGCGCTGCATCTGGGAGAACCCGGGTATCTGCCGTTTTTTCTTGGTGCTGGTGGCAACAGCGTCTTTCGCCATAGGAGTTCCTCCACAGTGAGTGCTCATGTTCAAGGGGTGGTATGGACCACTCGCCGAAGTACAGACCACTGAGGCGGCCATGTCAAGACAACGTGCAGAGTTTGTGAACGTCACCATGGTGGGGCTTTCGCGGTGATCGGTGCTGGTGGCACTGCGCCCGAGGCATAATTCACCCATGAAGTACGTGACCGTGCGGGATTACCTTGTCGAGCTCATCGACACCCGCTTATCGGTCGGGGATGTCGTGCCTAGTGAGCGGGAGCTTGCTGAGCGGTTCGGTATCTCGCGCATGACGGTCCGCCAGGCGGTTGATTCGCTGGTGAGTAGCGGAATGCTGGAGCGTCGTCGCGGCAGCGGTACCTATGTCAGAGCTCCCAAAGTGCATGTGCAGTCGCGCATCTCGTCTTTTAGTGAGGAGATGCGTCAGCGCGGCATGATCCCAGACACCCGAGTGCTGCGCGATGAGGAGATCTCCGCCGCTCCTGACGTGGCTGTGTGGCTAGGGATTGAGCCGGGGGAGCCAGTCCATTACATCTACCGCGTGCGGCTAGCTGACGGTGTTCCGATGGCCGTCGAAAGGACCTGGATCGCTGCCCGAGTGATGCCAGATCTGTTGACCGATGGCGTTCCGGCGAGTATTTATGGGGCGATGGCGGCAGCTGGGCTAGTTCCTACGTGGGGCGAGGATGCGATCGAGGCTGTCAGCGGTGACGCGCTGGTCTGCGAGCACCTGCAGATCCCCGTCGGGTCGGCTGTATTGGCTATCAACCGTCGTACCTACGCCGACGATACCGCGATCTCTTATTCCCGATCTTGGTACCGAGGGGATCGTTACAAACTATGGGTTCCGATCTCTGGTCCACACAGAACCCTGTATCCACCTCGAGGAGGTTCACGATGAAGCGTGTCGAGCACATCTTGGCGGCCTTGGGTGGAGTCGACAATGTCGTGTCGATCGAGCCATGCGTAACCCGGCTACGGTGTCAGGTTCGTCGTTGCGAGCAGGTCGATGAGCAAGCTTTGCGCCGGGCTGGAGCGCACGGGGTCACCGTGCAAGGACATAGCGTTCAGGTTATCGTCGGCCCGGACGCTGACCTGCTGGCTTCAGATCTGGAGGACTTATGGGAAGAAGATCGCGAATCCTGACCGAATCTTGACGTTCGGACGTCTGATGGAGTTCAGTGTTAGTTGTCTGGACCACTTAGGAGATGGGCCAGTATTCGTTCGAAGATCCTCCATGGCGGAGTTCATCTCGAACCAGAACAAGGAGACATCATGAGCAAGGCAGAACAGATCCTGGCAGCCCTTGGCGGCGACGACAACATCGACGACCTCGAGGCTTGCATCACCCGACTGCGCGTCGAGGTCGACGATCCGAGCCTCGTTGATGAGCCTGCGCTCAAGGCTGCTGGTGCCTTCGGCGTTGTCCAGCAGGGTACGTCCGTTCAGGTCGTTGTTGGCCCCGAGGCCGACACTCTGGCCGAGGACATTGAGGATCTGCGCTGATGACCGCTATCGCATCTCCTCTCGACGGCACCCTGATGCCGTTGTCCGAGGTTCCTGATCCGGTCTTTGCGCAGGGTCTCGTGGGGCCCGGTGTTGCCCTCGAACCCACGGGTGAGGGCGACGTCACTGTAGTGGCTCCGGTGGCAGGACGCATTGTCAAGCTGCACCCGCACGCTTTCGTCATCCAGGCAGAGGGGTTCGGGGTACTCGTACACCTTGGCATTGACACCGTCCAGCTCGATGGGGAGGGGTTCACCCTTCATGCTGAGGAGGGTCACGAGGTCGTCGTGGGAGACCCACTCATCACCTGGAATCCGGCCGGGGTCGTTGCGGGTGGCCGCAGTGCGGTCTGCCCGATCGTCGTCCTCGACGCTTCCAGCGGAAGGATCGGTGACGCCGCTGTTACCGGGGAGCGGATTGCCTGCGGCGATCAATTGTTCCAGTGGTTGGACGTTCCTGAGCAGGATGCCAATGTCTGTGCCCAGCACGACTGATCGGGCCCGTCGTCACCCTGAGGTAGCGGCTCTGGTAGGGGTTGTCGCCGGAATTTTCTCGGCGATCGTCAAGTTTGGGTGGGAAGTGCCTTTCCCACCGCGCACCCCTGAGCGAAACGCAACGAATCCGCCCCAGCAATTGTTGGAGCAGCTGGGATTCAGCGATCACTTTGCCCACACGCTGGTGTATTTCAACGGCAATGGCTTGCCGGTTATGAGCTTCATCATTCACTTCGGATTTGCCATCTTCTTCGGCGTCGCGTATTGCGTTGGCGCTGAACGGTTCCCGAAAATCACACTATGGCAGGGCGTTGCGTTTGGTGTCGTCGTCTACGTCGTCTTTCACGTCATCGTGATGCCGGGATTGGGTACCGTTCCGGCGCCGTGGCACCAGCCGTGGCAGGAACATCTCAGTGAGTTGTTGGGTCACATCGTCTGGATGTGGAGCATCGAGGTCGTGCGCCGTGACCTGCGTAGCCGCATCACTGGCGAGCCCGATCCGTGGGTTGAGCCATCGATGACAGCAGGACGATAAGGGTAGCGACGCCGACGAATTCGTAGGCGTCGGTCAGGATCTTCTGCCACCATGCTGCGGTGAGTTCTCGGTTACGACCGGCAGGAAACCACCAGACCATCCATGTCAGTGTGGCTAAAGCCCAAATGAGGGCTAGAACCTGCTGGCAACGACGACGGTCGGCTAGTCCGGCGACGATGATTAAGGACCCCCATACCCAGTGGTGCGACCATGACACGGGACTCACCAAGCATCCGCACAGCCCGGCGCATAACAGGGACCACACCTGGTCAGCCCCACTTTCTTGCCACAACCGCCGAGATGCAATACCGGCAAGTGCGCAGCACAGCGCGACTAGAACTAGCCACACGAGTGTGAGGTTGCCATGGCCTAGGCGCAGCAACATGCCCGAAAGTGATTGATTGCCCGCCCAGGTGAGCCCACCCAGACGGTTCGGCGTGAGCATGTAGTGGGTCCAGTACTCCCAAGATGCTGTGGGCATCACCGCGAGCCCGATGGCGATCGTGACTAGACCAGCCGCGGCGGCTCGAAGCGCTGCCTTGAATTGACCCGTGACGAGATACCAGAGGGCGAAGATGCCCGGAGTGAGCTTGAATCCGGTGGCCACTCCGACCCCCACCCCGCGCCACCTCCGAGGCAGCAGGAATACGTCAATAACGACGAGGGCGGCTAATTGCAGGTTAACCTGTCCATAAACAAAAGTTTTCCCAATGGGTTCGCTAAAGTTCAAGACTGCGACGAAGATGGCCGTCAGCAATGGCTGAGGCTTGTGCCCGCAACGGCGCCAGATGAGATCAATCATGATGGCAAGAGCGATTGCACTGACACCATAGTGGAGGATCGTTACCGGCAGAGACGGAATCAGAGCTAATGGGGTGAGGGCGATCGCCGCGAAGGGTGGGTAGGTAAACCCCAGACCACTGACCGATGACGCAGTGTATAGCGCTTTCGGATCATTCAACATAGCGCGTACGCAGTCGCGGTATATCTTTAGGTCGGTTGGGCGCGGCATGGCCAACGTCCACGTCACCGTCGTCATGATGACCGCGATTGCTGGCCAGAAGAGGGATGAGGCCGGTCGCTTCCCGGAGATGGGGCTATCGTCTTGAAGGGTCACTGATCCTCCACAATGTCGGCGGTCTCGAGCCACTGTTCCTCAAGGGAAGTCATCGGCGCGTCGAGTTCGTTGGCCTTCGTCTGGAGATGTACCAAGGCTTGGTAGTCGTCGGCTTTGGTGGCCATTTCCTCATGCAGGGCAGCCAGCTCATCGCGGACCTTTCCCATCTGACGATCGAGCCTGTCCATGTCCTTGCGGGCCTGGCGTAGCTCGGCGGCGCTTATCTTTGGCTCGTCGGCCCGGGACGTACTGCCTACCCGGCTTGATTTCGAGGGGCCGGTTTTACGGTCGCGGCGGTGCTCTAGATATTGGGAAATCCCCCCGGGCAGGAGCGCTACCGTGCCATCTCCCATGAGAGCCCAAACTACGTCGCAGACCCGTTCCAGGAACCATCTGTCATGGGAAACGACGATCAGTGTGCCGGGCCAGGAATCGAGGTAGTCCTCGAGTAGGCGCAGGGTGTCAATGTCGAGGTCGTTGGTCGGCTCGTCGAGGAGGAGCACATTGGGTTCGTCCATGAGGAGGCGCAGCAGTTGAAGACGACGCCGCTCGCCACCTGAAAGATCGCCGATACGGGTAACGAGTTTCTGCCCGGTAAACCCGAATCCTTCGAGGAGATCAGTGGCGGAGGCATCACGGCCGGTGGCTAGTTTCGTTCTCGCTTTGACGTCGTTGACGGATTCTAGGACGGTCATTGTTGAGTCGAGGTCATCAACTTCCTGACGCAGGTGGGCCAGTCGCAGGGTCTTTCCCTGTTTGACCCGGCCTGAGTCGGGCTTACGAGAGCCGTCAAAGAGGTTGAGCAAGGTGGTCTTACCAGCTCCATTGACGCCGACCAGGCCGATCCGGTCGCCCGGGCCGATCGAGCAGGTCACTTTGTCAAGCAGGGTGCGCTCGCCAAGCTCGTCGGAGGACACGGTGACGGTGACATCGTTGAGGTCCAGCACATCTTTACCCAGCCGTGTCGCGGAAAAGCGTGCTAGCTGTAGCTTGTCGCGGGGCTCGGGGACATCGGCGATGAGGGCGTTGGCCGCCTCGACTCGGTAACGCGGTTTGGAGCTACGGGCAGGGGCTCCCCGTCGCAACCACGCCAATTCTTTACGCGCCAGATTTTGACGCTTGGCCTCGTTGCTGGCGGCGATGCGCGCTCGTTCTACCCGGGCTAAGGTGTAGGCCGAGTATCCGCCCTGATAAGCCTCGACGGTGGCGTCGTGGACCTCCCAGATGTCAGTGCAGATCTCGTCAAGAAACCAACGGTCGTGTGAGACGACGAGCATTGCCACGCCGCGCTCCTGTAGGTGGCGCAGGTGGCCGGCCAACCAGGCCACCGCCTCGACGTCGAGGTGGTTGGTGGGCTCGTCAAGAACAAGTAAGTCGTGGTCTCCGAGCATGATTGAAACCAGCGCAGCCCGCCGTCGTTCCCCACCGGAAAGATCGGCCATAGCGCGGTCGAGGTCAATATCGGAAAGCATGTCCTCGACGATGGGACGAGCCTCGCGGTTAGCTGCCCAAACGTGGTCGGGTTGGCCTCCGACGACGAGGTCGCGGACGGTCTGATCCCTGCGGGTTTCAGCTTGGGCGAGCACTCCTATGGAAATGCCATTAGTACGCGTCACTGTCCCGGAGTCGGGTTCTAGGGAACCAGTGAGGAGGGCTAAGAGGGTAGATTTGCCGTCCCCGTTGCGGCCCACGACGCCGATGACGTCCCCGGTTGATAGCCCCAGAGACACCTCTGAGAGGACCGTTCGGGTGCCCCAGGACTTTGAGATGCGATCGGCGTTGACGATATTTGTGCCGGCCAACGGAGGCTCAGCGTCCTCGCATGGCGGCGCGAGCGCCCTTCATAGAACTTGGCATTGGGCCCTTAGGAAGCGGCACTTTGGGGCGCATGGCGTCAAGGGCCTTGAGACGATTGACGACCTCGTCCACCTGACTCGTGCTGAGGGTCTTGGGCAGTTTCTTAATGTGCTTGTCGAGGTCTTCTAGCGGTACCTGGCCTTTGCCGTCGCCCATGATGATCGACGTCACCGGAGTGCCGTAGGCGACCTGCTCGTGGCGCTTGGTTTCGGTGGCCAGCAGGTTACGCAGGCCGTTACCGTGCCCCTCGCCGATGAGGACAATTCCGCCCGGACCGACAGCGCGGTGAACGACATCCTGCTGCCGGGTAAACGCGATCGCGGGGGTGGAGGTCCACTTCTTCTTGTCGAGCAGAGACAGGGCAACCTCGGCTGACCCGGTCTGGCCCTTGAACCGGGCATACATGGAACGCTTAGCGCGCCACTGGAAGACCCACATAGCGGCAGCGGCACCAGCAAAGATGCCAACGATGAGCCATGCCCACCACAGATCGGTGAGGATAAGACCGAGGACGGTGAACACCACGACGCCTGCTACAAAGGAGCCAATGACCCACCAGAGGAGCTGAGGATCAACCTGGCGGGTTAGCTTGAACGTCTCGACAAGCTGCTTTCCGGTGCCCCAGTCCTTGGGGTTGTCGGAGTGCTTGCGGCGCTCCTTCTCAGCCTTCGCCTGGGCTTTCTGCTTCGCGGCGAGTTCCTTGGCTGCCTGGCTCTTGGGCATGGTGCGCGGCTCCTCGGGGTCGATGGACGTGTGCGGGACAAATTCCTGAGGCGCAGGTCGCCCCGTGACTAGTGAATTCTACCGCCGGACCATTCCCGTCGTCTCGTCGCAGGTGAGGCAAGGAAGGACTGGAGTCCAAAAACGACACGGGGCCTTCATGCCGGTAGAGCATGGCCGATGCTGGTGCCCATCGATATGGTGTCAGGACGCCAGTTCCTGCAGGTACATACGTTGGAGCCCGTCCGCCCACGAGTCCGTAGGTGACGATTCGAAGAGCACGAGAACACGTCCGTCAGACAACTGGGCGATCGAGGAATAGGCGAAGAGGGTCTGTGGGCTCGTGATGTCGGCGTGACTCACCCATTCAAGTTCGGAGCGCGGTCCGAACGTTCTCGAGGATCGATGGACAACTGCCACATGGGCAATGCCATGTCGACGCCTGCGATCATCTGCTGAGACGACAATGAGCGCAGGGAGCTGTTCCCCGGTCGTAGGTGATGCGATGGTTTGCTTCAGCATGAGCGCGGAGACTTGGCATGCGACGCCTTGGTCGTCGTCGCCGAACGCGGAAGTCAGCGTACTCCAGGAATGGCCGCCATCCACGCTCTCGGCGGTCAGCACCTTCCCACCGGAAGAAGCGGAATGTCGGTTGAAGCTGCGCAATACGCCGGGTAGAACCTCTGTGATCGCGCTTTCGTGGAGGTCGATAGTGGCTGGCATCGGGGTTCCCCGCTGCCACGTTTCCCCACCATCGTCGGTGTATACAGTGGTGCACGAAATTCCTGCAGGTAGCATCATGTAAGTCGGAACGACGATGCGTCCGGCATGTTCCCCTGCGCGGATTTGAATGGACCGACCTGGTGCGACGAGCGTGTATCGAGAATCTACGGGTCTGAACTGCCGTGTCACCAGTTTTCCCATGTTCCAAGTTCGGCCATCGTCATATGAGTAGATCTCCACGATGTGATTGGTGTTGAAGACCTGAAGGATCGAGTCCTTGTAGAAGACGCGCATCGGAGTGATGCGAGCTGAACCGTGCTGGAACACGTACAGAGGAATTCCTGCTTCGAAGAGGTTGAAACCGTCGTCCAAGGAGTATCTTGATCGTCGTCCTAGAGCGAGATTTGAGTCATCGACTCCGGCGGTGGTGTACGGGCGAGGTATACCGATTAATTCATAAATCTGAATGCGACCGTGCTTGTCGCGGGGGCCGTCGAGGTCAGCTACGAGGTCGAATTGGGAACGGTCGATGTTCAGATTGATATTTCCCCTCAATCCGTCGGCGTCCCCTGTGACGTTGTGCGTCGAGAGCAGGAGCATGTCACGTCCGGCAACGGTGGCGAAGCCATCTCCCAGGGGGAACTTTCGCGGGCGCCCACCGTTGACGGAGCCATCTGGGGAGACGTTGAGGTGTTCGAATACTCCGCCGTTCCAGGCCCAGAGATCAATGACGATCATCAGTCGATGTCGAACTGAATCCTCGATGATGGCGCCGTCGATGACGGAGGATGATGCGGGGGCGTACCCATACTTGTTCGAATAATCTCGCATCTCCAATGGTTTTATCAGTGACGGGGCTTCCCAACCGTCGGAGATTGAGTAACGGGATGCATTGGGTTTTCTGCGAATCAGGGCATCGATATTGTCGGCGGAGTCGCCTGTTGTCGCGCGATTTGCATCGCAGCCTATGACCAATGTGTCATTGGCCGTAGACACCATGAACGGTATGCGGAAAAAATGTGATGGCGAATTCTCTCTGTTGAACACCTCGAGTACGTCTGCCTCTTGTGTCGCAAGTGCAGGAGAGTGTTCAGAGAACTGCCCTGTCACACTCAAGAATAAGGCTGCCCCGCCAGAGATTAATGCGGATCGGCGTGAAATCCGTTGGTGCATGCTGAATCCCTAAACGTTAAGTCTTCCGTAGCGTGATTACATTGAATGGGCGATATCTGGTGTTGCTGTGTGAATCACTCCAGCGTGCTGCGCGAAGTGGTAAGCCATGACAACGGGACCTCTGTCAGGAACAAGCCTTGCCACTCCCGTTCCCACAATACGAGCAGGGTCTGTTCGTCTTGCTGAGTCATGCATTGGTACACATGATGGCGAGGGTTGAGCACGCGGTTGTGCGGCCAGGTCTTGCCTCCGTCGAAACTTTGACGCAGCACACCACAACCCCGGAACGGGAGCATCATCGACGCATTGGCAAAGACCACCGATTCGGTTCCAAGCTCATCCCGGACAGAAATGGCATTGGGCTGGGAGAAGATTTCGGTCAGTTGCTCGACGAACGTCACCTCGCCCCATGTTTCGCCGCCGTCGACGCTGGCCGCGTGCGCCACCCGTCCGGAGGGATGTTGGTTGCGCATGAAGGAGTGCACGACCCCGTCAGGGGTTTCTACTAACGCTGACTCATGGGTCGAGCCGCGATCATCGTTGAGATTTCGAGAACTGACGATCTTTCCGAAAAGTTCGCGCTCGTCATTCGGTGACTTACCGAGGTTCCATGTCTGGCCCCCGTCATCGCTGTACACCGCGGCACATGAAAAGGTTTTTCCCTCCTCGTGGTTGTAGTAGACCGGTGCCAGGAGTCGGCCTCGGTGCGTCCCGTGTTCCAACTGAATTCCGTTGCCCGGTGACGTACCGAGGAACCGCATCCAAGGCTGCTTGAGAGCCGGGTTCAGGTTGATAGGTCGTGACCATGTCCGTCCGTCGTCATCACTGTGGATGAGGATGAGGTTGCAGGTCCGTAGGGTCAGCAGGGACTCGTGGGGGTCCACTCCGGTGGCCAAGTGGATATTGCCGGCGGGGGCACCGGCTGCGAAGACGTTTCCGGTTTCGTCAACGGTGTAGTCCGTGGGTTCCCCCGACTCGGTTGTTACGATGCCTTCTGCATCGATGACGTAGGCGGTTGCATCGCGATCGAACAGAAGCTGCCGACCTTGCTCATCGAAGCCCGACCCTGGTTCGGCGTTAGGCTGCCCCACGCCACCCGGGAACTGGTCGATCAAGCAGAACACGCGCCCCGAGTTGTGGTCTTGGAACAGAACTGAGTCGATAACCGATGCTCCGAGGGCGCCCTCGCCGGGATACTCGAGGACTATCTGGGCCTCGTCCCACCGACGACCGTCTTCGCTGCGACGGATGACGAAATTGATGTCGTTGGGGCTGTCGTTGGCAATGCTGACACGTTGGTCTGCCCCGGCGATGAAGCTTCCGGAATCAAGTCTGATGAGCGATGGGATCCGGTAACTTTTCGAGCCCAGATATCCCGTGTCGAAGAGAGCTTGGGTACGTAGAGGAGCCACGTTGGCTAGGCGTTTGACTTGGGCGTCGGTTAGCGCACTGCTGAAGATGGACGCCGTCTGCGCTTCCCCGAATAGCCGTGCTCCTTCGAGGTCCTTCCCGACGGTCACCCTTTCCACCTTGCCAAGATCGGCAAAGAATGCCTCACCAGGCTCGTGAGCCACGAGGAAACCGTCAACATAGAGATCAATGGCACCCCGGCCACTGATTGCTACCAGGTCATGCCAGTTTCCGTCGTCCCACTTGCCTGGAGCGCGCACGTGGGCGATGGGTTCATCGTCCACTTCCACGTGCAGGAGCAGGTCGCCGTTGACGATCTCGAAGGACAGTTCACCGGCGCTCCCTTGGGCTGCGAGGACGGTTCCACCCTGGCCTTTGCCACGAAGGCGGGTCCTTGCTCGGAGCGCGCCATGAGCGAGTTCTCCGATACGGCGTGCGTCGCGGGCCGACAGCTCAGAACCAGCGAACTCGACGAACGGTGTTGCCGTCGGCGCCTTGGCCGCCATAGCTTGCAAGGACAGGGCTGAGTTCCACATCTTGAATCGCCGTACGTCGAGGACGCCCGACGGATTGATGACAATATTGGTTGCTCCCAGATCCTGGCACCATACCCGCAATGTGGCGGAGAATGTTTCGTAACCGTCTGCAAACAAATGCGTCCCAGTTTCATCGGCGGTGAGTCCGACGGAGTGAATCGTGCCATCTGCCATGCCCAGCGCATCCTCGGCGTCGAGACTGCGAGATTCTCCGTTCAGATCTATACGGCCAAGCAAGCGGTCTTCATCCACATCGACTGATAACCGTCCGTTCTTTCCGACAAGCTCGAACAGGCATCCGGAGGACGTCGCGCTGAATTCCACGAGAAGTGAGCCGTCCTCGCCGTCGATTCGTTGCACGTCCATGCCCTTTCGGGCCGGCAGCAAGGCGCTCCCAGTAAGGTCAATCGCCAATTCCTCGGTATAAGTATCAGTAATAGTCATGATTGACGTCTCCTCGTGGCTTCCCTGACTCGTTCTGGCTGGAGAATATGAATATGTGTTCTGGCTGCCGATTTAGCACTCGCTGGATGCAAACTCGCTCGAAAGGTCGACGCTGTTGATGTACCGGTCATCTCCGTCCTCGGGCCGGACGGCCTCTGGGTTGACGAGAGCCTGTAGCTTGCGTGGCAGATTCAGCCTAACGCCAAGGACAACAATCAGGCCGAAGCCCACGGACAACACCCCTAGAGCCGATCCCAGACCGTGGCTCTTAGCCAGCGAGGCGCCCACAAATGGTCCAATTGCACCGCCGAGAGCTCCGACATTGTAGATGAACCCCACTCCGGCAGCTCGCTGCTCGACGGGGAAATAGCTCGACACCCACCGAGGGGCTAGCCCTGAAACACCTTGGCCGAACAACTGGTTGAAGAACAGTAGAAGCCCAATGAGCCATGCCGACTTAATTCCCGCAAAGAATAGCGGAAACACGATGATCTGCGCTATGAGAATGCTCGTGAAGTACCACTTTCGCATTCCTATCCAGTCTCCCATGAAGCCTGTGACAAAGTAACCAATCATGTTGCCGAATTGTGCGATCGTTAGCAGATTGGCGACGGTGGAAGCTGCATATCCTGCACCCGTGAGGTATGTAGGCAAGAGTCCAAGGATGGGCCATCCATACATGAAGGCAGAAAGGATAACGATCATGATTCCGATGCCGATGACCCAGCGTCGAGGATCAAATTGCACGATGAGACACACGAAGATGGCGCCACAGGCTATGGCCACGGCGAGGACGCCCCAGAAAGGCAGGATGTTGAGGGCGAAGATGGCTAGTAGACCTGCCATTGCCGCGATGACGAGTGTGATGTTTAGTGACATGCGCCTTCCGCTGAACAGCACCTGGAAAGCGTCACGTGATTCGGACGATTTTTCCCGCTCGCGTGACTTTGCCGTTTCCCAGTCGCTAGCTTCGGGGAGGCGACGTCGCATGTACAGTGCCACTGCGATGGGCACGATTCCGGTGATGAACAGGGCTCTCCAACCCCATCCGGCATGCCAACTGTCGGCCCATGGGACTAAGTACTTGTCGACCTGGACGGCCAGGATGGCGCCTATCGCATAGCCTGACAACAGAAATGACGATGCCTTGCCGCGGATTCGGGGGTGCCACGATTCGATGACATATGTTGCCGATGACCCGTACTCTCCCGCCATCGCGAAGCCGACGACCATGCGCATAATGAACAGGAACATGAAGTTCGGCGAAAATCCCATGAGGAGCGAGCCGATCGCGAACAATACGGTTGCGATGATCATGGCTGGCTTGCGTCCGAACCTGTCGCCAACACCGCCCAGGATTAGTCCGCCCAGCCACCGTGTGATGAAGGCTGCTGACACCAACGCTGCGCTTTGTACCAGGGTGAGGCCAAAGGCCGCCTTGATCTCTGGCAGTGCCAAGGTGATGAGCACGAAGTCGTAGCCGTCAAGGGTGACACCAATAAGGGCTGCAATGAAGAGCTTCCACTTGGTGGCGTCTAAGTACTGCCACCATCGTCTCTTGTCACCCATCTCCTTGATGGTGATGATGTCGTCTGAGCTGGCCATGAGCCCCCAATCGTCGTTGATCCAGGAAGTACGTTAGACGTCCAACATTTTGAAGATAAGTGGTTGCCGATATGCTGGCAAGCCGATGTTCCCGGTCGCTCACGCTAAATGATCGGTGGCGGTGATCCGTGATTGTTGGTGCGATTTCTGCGGGGTGGGTTTTGCGACCCAGTTGAGATCGTGCTGAATACATGGCTGTAGGAGGCTACGATGCCGCGTACATACGTCCTTGACATGATGACTCATGGTTGGCGGATCCGTATACTCCGCTGTGCAGGTGAATTACGTCGATTAACGCGCGCCTGGCGCCTGGTACAAGGCGCTGGCCTGCTTACGGCGGTGGTAGCTGATCATGCCGCGATCTCGCGTGAGACGATGAACTGTCTGGACGACGGCTACGTACACGTGGATCTCGACATGGTGTTGAACGTCGTTGTGACCCCGGGTATCAAGGTGCATCGTCACGGTTGTCGCCCCCTAATGAATGGACATTGCCGAAGCTGTGCGGCGACGCTACCGGAAACGCTCGGTAAGTTTTCCCGAGGGATGAGGGTGGCGATAGTGGTGCGCACCGCCTCGGAGAGAAGATGTGTGTTACGGCGCCTCGCGTAAAGACAATTTTCTTCTGCACAGCGCACTCGGTGCCTTGCCCGCACGCAGGCGGGCAAGGCACCGAGTGTTGATGTCAATTAGCGAGTGCGTTCTGACTCAGGCAGCCTTCTTGACATCGGGGGAGTTGAATGCGGTCTGATAGGCCGCAAGGAGCTCGGTGCGTGCAGCCTGGATATTCCCTACGGTCGTCTTTGGGTTCAGTCGAACGCCGACGGCCTTGGTGATCGCGTGATTGAGCGTCTTGTACACTGCGGCGCTCTTGTGACCAAGGATGTACCGGTCACGGTTGGCGCGCACCTGCCAGATCGTCTTACTGAAGTTGGTGCGTACGTACACAGTGGCAACGTCATTCGGGGTGAGGTCGGGGTACTGCGAGACCTTTTCCAGGCGAGCCTTGAGGGCGGCGCCCTCGGCGTCGAGTTCCTTGGCGGTGGACGCTGGGTTAGCGGTCAGCAGGACGGCCTTGGTGACTTCGAGACCGAGTTCGACGTGGGCGGGGCTGACCTTGTTTTGGAGAGTGGTGGTAGCAGTGTGAATGGTGTCAATAGTGGTGGCGACCAACTTGATCCTCGGCATGATCGTCGAAGGGTCGTAGAACGGGATCCCCCCATGGGCAAGGGTCTCGATGAGGCCACGCAGGTCGAAGGCAGCCTTGAGAAGATCTCGGATCTGGTCAGAGTAGTCAGAACCGGGGACGGATTTCTGTACTGACTGAAGGGTCGCAATATGTGCGTTCAGAAGCTGGATGCTATTGCGAGCGTCACTGGCCGAGAGCTCGTGGGTGCTGGTCGCCGAGATGGTCGTCGTCGGCTCGACAGCATGAGCACTGGGAGCTGACAGCGCCGCTGGTACGAGCATTGCGCCGACAAGGAGGGGAGCTACAAGATGGGTCTTCTTCATAAAGGTTCTCCGTTTATTGGTTGCGGATGCCCCGGTCGAGGCAAGCGAAGTGTATCGGATATTTTGGATGGGGGTCGGTGTGGTGAACGGCGTGTACGCCGCCAACATTTGTTGGAGCTGTGATCAGGCGTGCGTCATTCCGACAGGGGCCCGTGTGGTGTATGGCTACGACGGTGCATAGACCCGTCTAGGCTTGTTGCAGGCGTGACCAGATGGTATGCCCAATACACCGAATATGAAGTTAATGCGCGGGCAATTCGAGATCTTCCGTTCTGTAATCTTGGAGGTCAAGAACTGGTGAAAGTGCCTTTCTGGGGATCTGCTCTGAGGTGCCCACGATATGGTTGAGTTCATCCCAGTGTGGAGCATTTGGTCTTCAGGAATAATACCCCCTGATCGGGTGTCGGATGCGTGTCCAGGTTAGCTTCATCATCACGTGTTTGCATGGCACTGAATCGGTCAAGTTGAGTCAATGAAACAGTTCATACGGCTATCGCTGATTGAGTCAATGTGGTTGATTGACGTTGGTTGGGATTTCAGTACGCATCTTCAATGTGAGGGCGTATGGGTTTGCTGGTTTGCATGGTGGTCATGCTGCTCCTGATGGAGAGTGGTTCGATCAAAGTGTTTGCTGCGGGTGCGCTTCTAGGCCTATGGCTGGGGTGTATGCGGATGGTGGAGTCGGAGTCCGTTAAGGAGCGGAAAGCCGGGGCCCGTGTTCGGTTGTGGGTAAAAAGAGGGAATGATTGGGTCGGGGTTGGGTATCAGGATGTGCATGTATTCCAAGGTGGTGGGCGTGGAAAAGGGCAGGTGTGTCAGTATAATGCTATGGAAATAAGAAAACTATTTTTCGTGGCCAAGTTGATGTTTTAAAGGAATGATTGACACTCTCGAGCGGGTCAATTCACCTGATGAGCCGCTGCCGTGCTCTCCGTGGTGATGGTATATGCAGGCCTACGACGGAATCAGTAAGGAGGTTTATGGGAGAATTCATAGCTGTCGTCGTCACTGTTCATCTCCACTCTGATGATGTTGGTTGCGTCGATGATATCGACGAATTGAGAATACTTCTCAATTCCACTGAGGCTCATGGGTGCCTTCCTTGATGTGGCTGTCCTGGTCAAGAGGGAACGTTGGATGTCCGGGATCGTTGACAGTGATGTATCTGTGTCGGATACGGTCGTCCTGCGGCTCGACTCACATCGACAACCGCACACCCGAGCGGGACCTGCGTAGTAGACGATGTCCGCCGTGACCGGAAGAGTTCTGCGATGACGTGTTCCCGGCGATATTGAAGCGTTGGCTATTCGATGTTGTGTCTTTTTGATGCAGGGGCGGCCCCACCTCATGCGAGCCGTTCGACGTGCGTCCCAGCTCTAGGAGGTCGCACCGTCACTCCTTGGCCGCGAATGGTGCAGGTTTCGCACCGTCGCGGTACCCGGTGACGATCGTCACCGGACGCTCGCCGCGAGCTTCCATAGCCTGCCGATAGAGGCGGCCAGCCCGGTAGGAGGATCGCACAAGCGGTCCGCTCATCACACCGACAAATCCAATCTCGCGGGCCTCTTCGGCTAACTCATCGAACTCCTGAGGCGTCACCCAACGGTCGATGGGGTGTAGGTAGGAGTTCGGGCGCAGGTACTGGGTGATCGTCAGCAGGTCGGTGTTGGCGTCATGGAGTGCCCGCATGGCCTGTGAGATTTCTTCACGGGTTTCGCCCATGCCAAGAATGAGATTTGACTTGGTGATCAGACCGGCCTCATGTGCAGAGTCCAGGACGGCCAAAGAACGGTCGTAGCGGAATCCGGGTCGAATGCGCTTGAAGATGCGGGGGACTGTCTCAAGGTTGTGACCGAAGACCTCCGGGCGCGCTTCGAAGACGATGTCGAGCAGGTCCTGTTTGCCGGAAAAATCTTGGGCCAACATCTCGACGCCGACGCCGGGAGTTACCTGGTGGATTTGACGAATCGTCTCGGCGCATAACCAGGCACCCTCGTCCTCGAGGTCGTCTCGGCATACCGACGTCACGGTAGCGTAGCGCAGCCCCATCTGCTTGACGGACTCTGCGACGCGACGCGGCTCGTCTTTGTCGTAGCCTTCCGGCTTGGCCGACTCGATCTGACAGAAGTCACAACGGCGGGTGCAGTGGTCGCCGCCGATGAGGAAAGTGGCCTCGCGATCCTCCCAACACTCGAAAATATTGGGGCAGCCAGCCTCTTGACACACGGTGTGCAGATCTCCGTCGATCATCCGGCGACGCATGTCGCGGTACTCCGGACCCATTGTGGCCCGAGTCTTGATCCAGTGGGGTTTGTTCTCGATGGGCGTCTGAGAATTCTTGACCTCGACTCGGAGGAGCTTCCTACCGTCTGCTTCGACACTCACGCCGGCCAGTTTAACTGCGCGTGCCGAAGTTGCGAAGTCTCAGGGAATGGGTGACGACGAAGAGGCTCGAAAGGCTCATGGCAAGCCCAGATATCAGCGGGTTCAGGAAACCGGCGGCCGCGATCGGGATCGCTGCAATGTTGTAGATGAAAGCCCATGCAAGGTTGCCGCGGATGGTCCTTAGAGTGCGTCTCGACAACCCAATGGCGTCCGGGACGACCCCGAGATGGTGGCGTACGCAGATGATGTCGGCGCTGCGCATCGCGATATCAGTGCCGGTGACCAGCGCCATGCCAAGATCGGAGCTTGCCAAGGCAGCGGCGTCGTTGATGCCGTCGCCTACCATGGCTACCACGCGGCTTTCAGAGCGAAGTCTCTCAACGACCCCGGCTTTGTCGGTGGGTAGGACCTCGGCCAGGACCTCGTCGGTGCCAAGTTGTGTTCCGACGGCTTCTGCGGCGGCTTTCGAATCACCAGTGAGGAGAACTGTTCGTAGCCCCATATCTTTGAGCTGGGCGATGACTTCCGAGGCCTCGGGTTTGACGGTGTCGGCGACGACAAGGGCAGCTGCGGCCTGACCGTCGATCGCTACCAGAACGGCGGAACGGCCTGTTTCGGCTGCTTTCTCAACGGTGTGGCTCAGCTCGGCGGGAATCTTGATCTCTGCCTCCGTGAGAAAGGCAGGGTTGCCAACCATGACACGATGCCCCTCAACCTCGCCACTGGCGCCTCGTCCAGCGAGGGTGCGCGGGCTGGGGCACGCTGGAATGGTGCCTTTGACAGCTGCTACCACAGCTTTGGCCACCGGGTGGGTGGAGTGTTGGTCCAGGGCGGCGGCGTAACGGTGGGCGCGATCGACGTCCTGCCCGTTGGCAGGGAGCGTCGCGACGAGAGTCATCTCCCCGCTGGTGGCAGTACCAGTTTTATCAAAGACCACGGTATCAATGCGACCGGACGCCTCCAGAGCTTCTGGCCCCTTAATGAGGATGCCCAGCTGACCACCTCGGCCAACCCCAACCATGAGGGCAGTCGGCGTCGCTAAACCCAGGGCGCACGGGCAGGCTATGACAAGCACCGAGAGGCCTGCCGAGAGGGCATGCCGGGTTCCTGCCCCGGCGATCCACCAACCGAAGAAGGTCAAGACGACGATGGCAAGAACAGCTGGCACAAAGATCTCGACGACCTTGTCCACCAGACGCTGGACGTTGGCTTTGCGAGCTTGGGCCTCCTCGGCTAACACCGCCATGCGGGCGAGCTGACTGTGGTCACCGACTCCGGTAGCTCTGGCCACGATCCGCCCGGTAAGGTTCATCGTTCCGCCGAGCACCGCTGACCCTACAGTTACGTCGGCGGGCATCGGTTCGCCGGTCATCATCGACGTATCGATACTGGAAGACCCCTCGATAACCTCCCCATCGGCGGCCAAAGTCTCTCCGGCCAAGGTAATGAAGAGGTCACTCTGGTGTAGCTGCTCAACGGGAACGACGGTCTCGATTCCGTTACGCAACACCCGCGCATTCTTGGCAGCCAGCTGCCTCAAAGCTGTTAGCACAGACCGTGCCGACCTCTTGGCGCGGGCTTCAAAGTAGCGTCCGGCTAGCAGAAAACAGGTCACCCCGGCGGCGACGTCAAGGTAAAGGGTGTCAGCCCCCGCCGGGGTGATGCCGTAGCCCAGCCAATACCTCTCGTGGTCCTGAGCTCCAATGAGGATGGAGATGAACGACCATCCGAAAGAGGATAAAACCCCTAGTGAAACTAGGGTATCCATGGAGGTCACACCGTGGCGCAAATTCGTCCATGTTGCCTTGTGGAATGGCCACGCTGACCAGAAAACCACCGGCAGGGAGAGGGAGACGAGTAGCCAGTCCCACGCGGGGAAACGTAATTGTGGTTCCAAAGCTAAGACCAGGCCGATGTCCATGAGGGGCAAGGTCAGGAGCACGGCCACAATGAGGCGGCGCCTTAACATGGTGATGCGGCGCTCTGCCTCGGCTGCTAGATCGATGTCGGAGAGCAGGGCTGCGGTGTAGCCGGCATCCTTGACAGCGGCTATCGCATCCTTGACGCCCATGCCAGTTACCGTCGCCCGCTCAGAGGCGAAATTGACACTCGCGTGCACCCCGTCAATGCGGGACAGCCTTTTCTCGATCGTTGTGGCGCACGCAGCGCAGGTCATCCCGCTGATTTGCAACTGCACCGGCGGATGTAGGACGGTTTGCTCCTCGTCAGGGGGACTCATTGCGGCCGTGCTCATGACTTGGTCCCTGGATCGTGCGGCTTGATCTCCTGACCAGCCATTCGGGCGAGCATGTCGTTGTAGGCGGCCAGGGACTCATCAAGGCCGGCGTCCTCAGAAGCATCGACCCGCCGCTGGTCGCGACAGTCCGAGATGAACCACTGCACGCACAGCGCGATGAGGACCAGCGCCATCGGGATCTCGCCGGTGGCCCAGGTGATCTGGCCACCGAGGTTCTGGTCGTCATGCAGATTGGGAACCCACGGAATAGATAGTGCCTCGTAAAAATCCTTGCCGATGATCTGGTGGGCATTCATCGTGATGACGGCGAAGAACGAGTGGAAAGGCATTGCAGTAATAACGAACCCCAATCGGCCGATGTGGGGCAGTGACACTGGTAGATCGTCCAAGCCAATGACGTATTCAAACAGCATGAACCCGGCCATGAGGAAATGCAGCAGCATCCACTGGTGTCCCCAATGGTAGCGCATGAGGTAGTCGAATATCGGGGTGAAATAGACGACGTAGAAGCTGGCAATAAAGACGATCCATGCGGCGAAGGGGCCGAATAGGATCTTTGTGGGACGCCATTCCAGCGTCGCCATGAGGCAGTCATGGGGTCCGTTGAAACCATCGTTGATCTGGTCTCCGGAACGCAATACCCGTCTTAGGAGGGTGATTGGCGCTCCCAGCACCAGTAGGGCCGGAACCAGCATGTTGAAGGTCATATGAACGAGCATGTGCCAGCTGAACTGCATTGAGGAGTATTCCCACAGCCCGGTGCTGGCAAGATATATCACCACGACCCAAGCCCCGATCCATGAGCCTATACGTGCCCCAGACCAGGCTTCGCCACGACGCTTGAGGGTCCTAACAGCGACGTAATAGCCAACAATTCCGAGGACTGACAGAGTCCAGAAACCGATGTTGGGACGGCCGGGAGCCAGCAGGATGGCGGCTGTGGGTGCCGGTGGTAGTTCATAACCGAGGTAATTGACAGCCGGGGTTTGACCAATGAGGTAGCGCGGTGGTATGAGCTGATTTGATGCTCCCGTCACAATCAGCACGATCGCCACCATCGTCACCCCGAGCCAGCTCAGCATCCTGGTACGTGGCAGCCAGGTGATGACGACCCAGATAGCTGTAGCGACGAGCACGATGATGCGGGCCACGCCCCATCGGTCAGAGCCCCAGGAACGCTCAGCCTGACCTTGCCAGGTGACAATAATGCCTCCAGCAAGGGCTACGGCGGCGCCGATGCGTTGCTTCCAGATAAGACGGTTGGTGAGGGCAGGGCGCGGGCCGTCAAGGACCTCGACCAGAACGCAAGCAGCGGCGACTGTCATGCCGATGGTGGCCAGAGCTCCGGAGTCGGTGGCGAAATCGTGGTTAAGGCCCACCGAAATTGCCCCGGTGACGGGAACCGGCAATGCGGCCAGGACCGTCATTAAGCTTGCCACTACGAGGCCGCCGAGATGGGTGCTCAGTAGAGCAAGCAGGCCGACCAGCAGCCCCAAGACTGCGACGACGAGCCAAGCCGCTACAGATGGGGTTGAGGTGATGTAGGTCGGGAGATCGAGGAACGCCTGCTCGACGGTCAAACCGGCGGAATCAGCGGATTCCAGGGGGATCATGAGCAGGGCCAGTGCAACCCACATCTGTGCGGCTAACCATGCCCGGCGTCCGCGGGTGCGGGTGGAATCGACGACATCCCGATGCGGCGAGCACAAGGTGGCGCGAACAAGCTCTGTTAGCGTCCACACCAGGGCTGTCCAAAACAGGGTTTCGACGACGGCATGCAGGACGCTAGTGAGGGTGTCTGGATTCTCCCTGCCCAGCAGACGAGGTTCCAGGGGACGGAGTCGTCCAATCACCGCGGCGACGATGGCCATGGCGACACCTGTGGCCGCTAACAGCGGTCCAGTGGTGCGGGCGTGGCTGGGATACGTCACCGACATCTCCTTTGGGGCAGGGTAGAGGGAACTGTAGCCGAGGGAACGGACAGGATCATGACATGGGATGCAGGAACGCCGGGTGCTCCCGACGCGGAATGTCTGGGCTCATCTCATACGGCTGAAACGACATCATCTCAGTGAGGATGGGCTCGAGGTTGCCAGCCACCTCTAGCAGAGAGGGGACCTCGGCGTCGGGGCCGTACAGACGTCTTAGTTCGCGTGCCATGCTGGTCACGTCGGCGTCGGAGATGCCGCACGGAATAATGTTGTCGAAGCCAGCAGTGTCGGGGTCGATGTTGAGGGCGAAACCGTGCATCGCTGTCTGTCGAGACACGCGGATGCCGATGGCGCACACTTTTCGCTCGGGTCCCATTCCATCGGACGGGAACCACACTCCGGTTCGTCCAGGGACGCGCCCGGCACGCAATCCGTATTGGGAAACGAGCCGGATAACGGCTTCCTCTACTCGGCGCACATAATCGACAACGCCGATACCGCGCTGCAAGAAGACAATCGGGTAGCCGACAAGCTGACCAGGGCCATGCCAGGTGATTTCACCGCCCCGGTCCACCGGAACGACCGGGGTGCCGTCGAAAGGATAAGCCTCCTTGCGGGTGCGTCGTCCGGCTGTGTAGACGGGATCATGTTCGACGTAAATGACTGTGTTGGGGCGCTGGTGGGCGGACACCTCAGCGTGCACCTCGCGCTGATGCGCCCAGCACTCGTTGTATTCAGTGCGGGTGGGACGGCTATCTGCAATCCCCAGGTACTCGAAGTGTAGTCCGGCGGGATGATCAACCCAGCCGCGGGGCTTCACCCCGTCAACTATCTGTGGAGTGTGGGGCTGAGATGTGGGAGGGTCCTGTTGCATCACATCTTGCGATCATAGTGTCGGCCATGCAATGAGGTGACGTAGCGGCCGAGTCCGAGCAGCATTCGCAAGGGGCGGGCATAAATGGCGAGGCGGTGGGATCGATCCCACCGCCTCGGGCTTGCCCTGGGTATTCAGTTTCCCGGGCTCGCGTTCTTCTTAGTCTCCAAAGGTCAGAACTCTCCGGCGAAGTCGCCCTCCTCCAGACGAGCCTTGATGCCCGATAGGAAGCGAGCCGCCACAGCGCCGTCAATGAGCCGGTGATCGTAGGACAGCGAGAGGTACATCATGTCGCGGACTGCGATGGTATCCTCGCCGAACTCGTTGGTGACGACGACCGGGCGCTTAACCAGAGCACCGGTGCCGAGGATGGCGACCTCGGGCTGGTTGACGATCGGGGTGTCGAAGAGGGCTCCAGCCGAGCCATAGTTGGTGATGGTGAAGGTGCCGCCGGACAGCTCGTCAGGGGTCACCTTGTTGTCGCGGGTGCGGGCAGCGAGATCGCCAATCTGGTGGGCCAGCCCAGCGATATTGAGATCACCAGCGTTCTTGATGACCGGAACCAGCAGCCCGCGCGGGGTATCAACGGCGATGCCGATGTTCTCAGAAGAACCGTAGGTAATCGTCCCCGCCTCGGTGTCGATATTTGCGTTGAAGGTCGGATTGGCCTTGAGGGCTTCAACGACGGCCTTGGTAATGAAAGGCAAGTAGGACAGACCGACTCCCTCGCGGGCCTTGAAAGCAGCCTTCTCAGCGTTGCGGATGCGGGAGATAGCGGTCATGTCCACCTCGACGGTGGCCGTCAACTGAGCCGAGATCTGCAGGGACTCAACCATCCGCGAGGCGATGACCTTGCGTAGACGGCTCATCTTCTCGGTGGTGCCGCGCAGAGCGGCAGCTTCCGGAGAGACTTCCTGGGAGGCTTTACGGGCTGAACCAGCCGGTTTCGGAGCAGCCGGGGCAGGGGCGGCAGCCGGTGCCTGAGGAGCTGAGGGAGCTTCTCCAGACTTACCGGCTGCAGCTAGTACGTCTTGCTTGCGAATACGACCCCCGACACCAGTTCCGGTGATCGTCGACAGGTCGACGTTGTTCTCCCGGGCGAGCTTGCGGACTAGCGGGGTGACGTAGACGTCCGACGACGGATTGGTGGCGCGTGGGGCGACCTCATTGGTCCCGGCGGGTTTGGGAGCCTCGGCGGGCTTCGGCGCGGCCGGCGCCGGTGCCTCCTCGGCCTCGCTCTTCACCGGCTCAGGTTTGGCCTTTTCCGCGGGCTCAGCCGTCGGCTTAGCAGGCGCAGGGGCCGACTCGACAGCAGAGGGGTCGCCGATGATGGCTAGGACGGCGCCGACCTCGGCGTCTTCGTCTTCGGGGACCTTGATCTCAAGTAGGGTGCCGGAGGCGGGGGAGGGGACTTCGGTATCGACCTTGTCGGTGGACACCTCAAGTAAGGGTTCGTCGGCCTCGACGGTGTCTCCGACAGCCTTGAGCCAGCGGGACACGGTGCCTTCGGTGACGGACTCGCCCAGAGCCGGCAGGGTGACCTCAACTCCCTGAGCGGAACCACCGGAAGGAGCCGGCTTCCGCTCGGCAGCCGGCTCAGGTTCGGGCTGCGGTTCGGCAGCTTCATTATTGCCACTGGGGGCCTCAGCAGGCGCAGAGCCCGACTCGGAGGGGTCGCCGATGATGGCTAGGACGGCGCCGACTTCGGCGTCTTCGTCTTCGGGGACCTTGATCTCAAGTAGGGTGCCGGAGGCGGGGGAGGGGACTTCGGTATCGACCTTGTCGGTGGACACCTCAAGTAAGGGTTCGTCGGCCTCGACGGTGTCTCCGACAGCCTTGAGCCAGCGGGACACGGTGCCTTCGGTGACGGACTCGCCCAGTGCAGGAAGAGTGACTTCGGTCGACATGTGTTGGAGCTCCTTTGCAAGCCGCGACGGATTCGTGGCAAGCCTAGCTTGACTGTGGCCAAATGTGCAGTTGGTCCCATTTTTGGATTCAGAAAATGTCATCCGAATACGGCAAGGGGCAAGGGTCTATAACCCCTGCCCCCAGTGGTGATATTTATGATCAGCCAGCCATATGTGCGGCGAGCTGGACCAGAGTGCGCACTCCGAACCCGGTTCCTTGAATCGGGGTGTAGTCATGGGCCGAGGCCTCGTTGTACGCCGGGCCGGCGATGTCGAGATGGGCCCAGTCGATGCCTGGGGTCACGAAACGTTGCAGAAAAGCTGCAGCGAGCATCGCGCCGCCTTCGCGAGCGCCGGAGGACTTGACGTCGGCAATGTCAGAATGCAGGCCTTCGCGAACCTCGTCGGTAATCGGAAGCTCCCAGAAGTCCTCGCCGGCAGCCTCGGAAGCGTCCAGCAAGGTGTCTGCTGCCTGGGCCCCCGAGGTCATGACACCTGCGGTGTGGTTACCGAGAGCGACCATGCAGGCGCCGGTCAGGGTGGAAATGTCGACGATGAAGTCAGGGTTGTCCTCACACGCGCGGGCCAGGCCGTCGGCCATCACGATGCGTCCCTCGGCGTCGGAGTTGCCATTCTCGACTGTTGTCCCGTCGTACATAGTGACGACGTCAGAGGGGCGCCACCCTGATCCAGACGGCATATTCTCTGCCAAACACCCGTAAGCAACCACGCGAACGTTGAGCCCGAGGCGGGCAATCGCGCCGATAGCGGCGAGTACCGCAGCAGCACCGCCCATATCGCACTTCATGGTGTACATATTGGCAGCAGTCTTGATATTGAGGCCGCCAGAGTCGAAGGTAATGCCCTTGCCCACTAGAGCCAGCGTGGTGGTGGATCCTTCCGGGGCGTATTCCACGCGGACCAGACGTGGGGAGTGAGCTGAGCCTCCACCTACCGCGAGGATGCCGCCGAAGCCACCACGCCCCAGGGCTTTCTCGTCGAGCACGTCGACGGTGACGTCCGAGAGGTTGTTGCACCAGGATTGCACCGAGGCGGCGAAAGTCTTCGGGTAGAGCAAGTTGGCTGGAGCGTCCACCCAGTCGCGGGCGGTGTAGACGGCATCAGCAAGGATACGGGCTTTGTTGAGCTCGGGCTTAGCGCCACGGGCATTGGACACTATCGTGACGGTCGAGATCTCGGGCTCATTCGAGGTTGCGGTAATGGTCGGCACCTTGTAGCAGCCGAGTAAGGCCCCCTCGGCGGCGATTCGAACCTGCTCGGCCGAGACTGTCCCCATGTCAACGGCTACTTTGAGGCTGCTGCCGTGTGATAAGTCAGCGGCGGCACGAGCGCCCGAACCGGCAGCCTTGCGCAGGGACTCACCATCGAATCCCTCAGCTCCGCAGCCAACCAGAACGAGGCTGTTTCCAAACCATGGCAGCACCACGGTGGAACCAATTTTGGTAGATCCGCCGGCCCGAATGGCCACTTCGACGAGCGGGGCGCCGAAGGTCTCTTCAGCTTCTTTGACAGCGCGCGGTGCCAGCCCCTGGACGGTGGGGCCTTGGGAACCCTCGACCAGACCGGCAATCACGACGTCGGCGCCGTTGGCATTTCGCGACACCTTGAGGTCGGGACGCGGGCGGATGGGCAGCTGGGTGCTGTTGGCCACGAGGATTCCTCTCATTCGGTGGAAGGTTCCATTCGGTAGATAATTCGGGATGGGCCCGGTCATTCCCCGGGGCGACACCTCGTCGATCAGCCTAGTCGAGGGATGTCAAGTGCGTGGCGGCGCGGTCGTAATGAGTCGCCAGTATGGTGAGTTTGTGGGCTCTACAACGTCGGCACAGCACAGCGCACCGTTAGGCCGTGCGAGTCATCCCAAGCTTCGGTTGGTTCTCGACGTCGTTGTTGCTGCGGCCGGGGTTGCCTTGCTGGTGTGGGGAATTATGGTGATGGCCTCGCCCACAGTCTCTTGTCGAGGTGTCGAGATGCATCCGGGAGACACCTGTCACAAGGCCACGTACACGGCAACTCATACCGACACCGTGCAGACGTACGAGCAACGGCGTCGTTCTATAGCCCAGTCCCGTCCGACTGTTATTGGGCTGGGGATCGCCTTGACAGCTTTTGGCGCGGTGATGACTTGGCAGACCGTGAGGGTCCGCGATCACCCTTCCGACAGTTCCATCGGGCCGTAGACGACATCGTCGTCTTCCATAAGGGTGACTTCGTCGATTCCAGCATCTTGTAGCTCGGGCCAAGTTTCAGAGAGCCATGCTTCGGCCTCCTCCTGGGACTCGAACTGTTGCCCGGCTCCGAGCTCACCGAGGTGTTCGGAGCCTTTGACGGTGATGCGGGACTGTTTAAAAAGCCACGAGTAACTCATACCTATAAGACAATCATGTCTGCCACGTCTGCGTCCCACAAAGTTATGAGTCAATTCTTTCGCCACGCTCGACGCGCGGTGCCGGGTTGCGCCAGCGACGCACCGTCATAGCGCGATTGTTGAGGTAGGACCACAGTCCACGCAGGGGAGCGCTGGGGTAACGGGCTCGGATCCCCTTCTTCGCCCCGTGCCACAGGCGCCAGGAATCAATGAGCCACAAGATCATCACGATCAGCATGCCCAGGGACATGGCATTGATGGCGCCCACGGCGGTTGGAGCGATGAAGAGCATGGCCAACCAGATCACCATGACGGCCAGGAAGATCGGCATAATGAATTCGCTGAAAGTCCAACGCGAGTCAATGTAATCGCGCAGGTAGCCCCGCTCTGGGCGTCGCTCGGCCGCTTCCATAGCCGCGGCCTGGCGCTCACGCTTGGCCAGGCGCTCGCGCTTGCGGGCCTCCTTCTTGCTCAGCGTCGGATTGAGACGGTGACGACGTGCAGCCTCGGCTTCGGCGCGGGTTGGCGTCGGCCCCTTCTTTGCGGTGTGCCGGGATACGGTCTTCGGCTGTGCAACAGGCGCCTTATGGTCAGCCGTTTGGGGCTTCTTAGTGGCGTGATCCCCCTTACTAGCCCGTTGTTTTCTGCCGGTTGACGAGGTCTTCGGAGCGCGTCTGGGAGCTGTGGTAGCCGAGGAAGAGGAGGACTCAGTACTGGATCCCGGCCCTGCCTCGACGGTCTCCTCCGTCGGTCCGGTCTTCTTGCTGGTTCCCTGCTCGTAGGGGCGGAACAGTCCCACGATCCATCCTTTTATGTGTCGTCCTCGCGCGCCCGGTGGCTTGTTCCAGCTGGCGCAACCCTGTCTGGGCTGAGAAGATTGTACGGGTATTGCTGTTGCCGATGTTGCGCAGTCCCGTACCCTAATGATCAGGCAACCGCAACGCTGACGACTTCCCGGAGTCCTCAAGCACCGAAGGGGAAGGATTCGACTCCACCTATGGCTGGTATATTTGCACGACTTTCGACGGTTTTCCGCTCTAAGGCGAACAAGGCCCTCGACAAGGTCGAGGATCCGCGCGAGACCCTCGACTATTCCTACCAGCGTCAGCTCGATATGCTGCAGAAGGTGCGCAGAGGCGTCGCCGACGTCGCCACGAGCCGTAAGCGCGTCGAGCTGCAGATGAATCAATTACAGACCGATGTCGACAAGATGCAGAACGCTGCCAGTCGGGCACTCGAGCAGGGTCGTGAGGATCTCGCCCGTGAGGCGTTGACCCGTAAGGCAACTCTGCAGGCCCAGCTCAATGATCTGCAGACCCAGCATGCCACCCTGCAGGCTGAGGAAGAGAAACTCATCCGCGGGTCGCAGCGCCTCCAGGCTCGAGTGGATGCCTTCCGCACCAAGAAAGAGACCATCAAAGCTACCTACTCCGCAGCTGAAGCCCAGACCCGCATCAACGAGGCCTTCACAGGTCTTAATGAGGAGATGGGCGACATCGGCATGGCGATCACCCGCGCCGAGGACAAGACGATGGAACTGCAGGCTCGTGCTGGAGCCATGGACGAACTCATTGCCAGTGGTGCTATTGAGGATCCCACTCGCAGCTACGGCGACGACATCACCCGGGAGCTCGACAGTCTGGCCAACGACCATGCCATCGATGCTGAGCTGTCGGCTTTGAAGGCTCAGCTGGGGACAGGGCGTGATGGTTCCGCCCCGGAGCTCGAGTCCGGCGCCGAAAACGGAACGGACCCGCATACGGGATCGCGATCTGTGCGACGTCAGGAGGATCAGTCATGATCATTCGCATTGTTGGTGAAGGCCAGTGGCAGGTGCCCGACACCGAAATGGGTCATCTCAATCGCATCGATGCCCGCGTCGAGCACGCTATCGGGACAACCTCGCAAAATGAGCTCACCGAAGCCTTAACTGAGCTGGTGACGACGGTGCGGACTGTTGGTACTCCGATTGCTGACGACAACATCATCGACTCGGACCTTATCGTTCCTGACGTTTCTGCGACGATCGAGGAAGTCTCAGTCTGGCTGTCGGAGAACCCGGCCGGCGACGGTCTTATACCCGGTTGATCCCCTGGATGCCCTTGTTCCGCTGCGCGCTGAACCGGTACCGTTCGGTGTGGACGGCGTGCTGCGGATACAGTGGATATTGCGACGGGACGACACACCCGCCCGATCCATCAAGATCGACCACCCGGGTCATCTCCCGGGATCGTCCATCACACGTTCTTGGAGCCCATATGACCGACGCCCTTACCCCTCCCGCCACTGACGGAATCATCCTTACCGACGCGGCTGCCGCGAAGGTGAAGTCGCTGCTCGATCAAGAGGGTCGTGACGACCTCGCGTTGCGTCTGGCTGTGCAGCCTGGCGGTTGCTCGGGGCTGCGGTATCAGCTGTTCTTCGACGAGCGTCACCTCGAGGGCGACGTTGTAAAGACCTACGGCGGGGTCGATGTGGTCACTGACCGTATGAGCGCTCCATACCTAGCTGGCGCCACGATTGACTTCATGGACACCATCGAAAAGCAGGGGTTCACTATCGACAACCCTAACGCGACTAGCACCTGCGCTTGTGGGGACTCTTTCCACTGAGCTGGTTCTGAGGATCGGGAACTCTTCCCGAGCAGGCTCGTTGGAGTCATTAAGGCGTTTCGTCAGTCCTACTGGGCGGACGAAGCGCCTTATTTTCGCTATTGTTCAATGTGACGGACACAACAGTTACCTGTTCCCATCGTCGGGTCGGGGGCGGGCTTGCAATGGGGAGGGTGAACCGTGGGACGCAGAGTCAGCTGGCGACACGACCTTGACCGGAACGTGCCCCGAAGTGGCAGGCGTGCTGCCGGAAAAGTCGGCGGCGTCTGTGCCGCAGCGATAGCGGTGGTGCCCCTCAGCGGCTGCGGCAGTACTGGCCCCGGGCGCGCAGCTCGTCTCGGTCTTGTCGATCCGGCGTCCGATCGCGCCGTGCACATGGGCAATATGTGGATTGGCGCCTGGGTTGCGGCGCTTGTCATCGGCGTATTCGTATGGGGGCTCATCGGATTTGCCGCTTTCAAGTTCCGTCGTAAGGACGGTGACCCGGCGATTCCGCGCCAGTCTCGGTATCACCTTCCGCTTGAAGTGCTCTACACCATCGTTCCTTTCCTTGTGATCGGCGTGCTGTTCTTCTATACCGTTCGTACCGAGAACAAGGTGCTCGACAAGAACCCTGACCCTCAACATGTCGTTAATGTTGTCGGCCAGAAGTGGTCGTGGACTTTTAACTATATGGAGGCCAACAATCCTGACGCCGGTGGTGTTGTCACCCATGAGGTTGGCACTATCGAGAAGATTCCGAATCTGTACCTTCCGGTGAGCCAGTCAGTGCGCTTCCGCCTCAAGTCCGCTGATGTTATCCACTCGTTCTGGGTGCCGGCCTTCTACTTCAAGATGGACGTCATTCCGGGCCATCCTAACCAGTTTGACCTCACTCCGACGAGGATCGGTGTTTACGACGGTAAGTGCGCCGAGCTGTGTGGTACCTATCACGCAAATATGATCTTCAAGGTGCACGTGGTGTCGGTCGAGGACTACAACAAGCACCTTCAGCAGCTCAAAGCTCAGGGCGACACCGGTGAGATCAAGCCTGCGAACTCGGTTGCTGCCCTCACCACCACCGAATCAAATGAGGGGGAGAAGAAGTGACCAGCGCATCCATTGCTCAGCGGACCGCACCTCCTGCCATTACTCGCCAGGAGCGTCGCAAGGCCAGCTTTGGTGCCCTCGTTTGGGATTACATGACGACCACCGACCATAAGAAAATCGGCCGGCTGTACTTTGGTACGTCGCTGTTTTTCTTCGTCTTTGGCGGCATCCTTGCCCTGCTTATTCGCGCCGAGTTGGCATATCCAGGTATGCAGTTTATGCACCAGGAGACCTTCAACCAGCTCTTCACGATGCACGGCACGATCATGCTGCTGATGTTTGCCACCCCGCTGTTTTCCGGGTTCGCGAACTTCTTCATGCCGCTTCAGATCGGTGCCCCGGATGTCGCGTTCCCGCGTATTAACCAGTTTGCGTACTGGCTGTACCTTTTCGGCTCCCTGATGGCCTGTAGCGGCTTCCTCACCCCTGGTGGTGCTGCCAGCTTTGGTTGGTTCGCCTACGCGCCGCTATCGGACGCCATCAACTCACCGGGAGTCGGCGGGGACCTGTGGGTGATGGGCCTGTACCTCCTTGGCTTGTCGTCCATCCTCGGTGCTGTCAACTTTGTGACGACGATCATTCTCATGCGTACCCCCGGCATGACGATGTTCCGGATGCCGATTTTCTCCTGGAATATCCTCATCACCTCGATCATGGTGCTGGTCGTCTTCCCAGTCCTGTCGGCTGGTCTGCTCGTTCTCGAGGCTGATCGGGCTCTGGGAGCCCATATCTTCGACGCTGCGAATGGTGGCCCGATCCTGTGGCAGCACCTCTTCTGGTTCTTCGGGCACCCGGAGGTGTACGTCATCGCCTTGCCGTTCTTTGGCATCATCACTGAGGTGCTGCCAGTGTTCAGTCGCAAGCCGGTGTTTGGCTATGTCGGCCTGGTATTCGCGACCCTGGCTATCGGTGGTCTGTCGGTGTCTGTGTGGGCCCACCACATGTTCGTGACTGGCGCGGTCTCCCTGCCGTTCTTCTCCTTCATGACCTTCACGATCGCTGTTCCGACTGGTGTGAAGTTTTTCAACTGGATTGGCACCATGTGGGGTGGCTCGTTGAGCTTTGACACGCCGATGCTCTTTGCTATCGGCTTCTTGACGACCTTCCTGTTCGGCGGTCTCACTGGTGTCATGCTCGCTAGCCCGCCGATGGACTTCAACGTGTCTGACACCTACTTCGTGGTAGCCCATTTCCACTATGTGCTGTTCGGCACAGTGGTCTTCGCGATGTTCGCCGGGTTCTACTATTGGTGGCCGAAGATCACTGGGCACATGCTTAACGAGACCTGGGGCAAGATCCATTTCTGGACTTTGTTCGTCGGTTTCCACACCACCTTCCTTGTCCAGCACTGGCTTGGTGTCGAGGGTATGCAGCGTCGTATTGCCGATTACGGTGCCTGGGAAGGCTTTACCTTGCTCAACCAGGTGTCGACCTTTGGCGCCTTCTTGCTGGCCATCTCGATGCTGCCGTTTGCGTGGAACGTCTGGATTACCCGTCACGATCCGAACATCGAAGTCGATGACCCGTGGGGCTGGGGCCGTACTCTTGAGTGGGCTACTTCGTGCCCGCCTCCTACCCATAACTTCACGAAGATGATCCGCGTGCGCTCCACCTCACCGGCCTTCGACATCAATCATCCGGAGGCTGCTTTGGCTCCCGAGGCCGGGGAAGCTAATCCGCGTGAACTCGTGCACTCCGGTAAGGAGGATGCCTGATGAAACCGGAACGTTGGGTCTTCGGCGGGCTCGGCCTGTTCTATTGCGTCATGACCCCGGTGTACTGGTTCTCGGCCCATGAAGTGGCCGGCACCTGGGTACTCGGGCTGTCAGCGGCGATGGCTCTGATGGTGTTTTTCTACGTCCAGGTCATTGCGAAGAAGATCAATCCCCGTCCCTCCGACGAGAAGGACGCCGAGGTTGTCGATGGTGCCGGACCGGTCGGCTTCTTCCCACCACAGAGTATCTGGCCGTTCTGGTGTGCGCTTGTTGTCGCCATCATGTGCCTCGGCCCGATCTTCGGTTGGTGGATCTCTCTGCTCGGGCTGGGCATTGGGATTTGGGCTGCCTCGGGTTGGGCTTTTGAGTACTACCGCGGGGATTACGCTCACTGACGTATCGACCATCGCCGCCACGGATCAGACCGCGGCGGCGATGTCCGTGGTTGGGCTAGATCAGGGCATCGGCGGTACGCTCTCGTGCCCTGATCGCGCGGAGTCCTGCTAAAGGGGACAACACAATCAGTAGTCCAAGCCCGGCACACCACAGGATGACCCAATCTTTCGGCACCCATAATGTGAAGGACTCAGACAGGCTTTGCCCGACCACGACCGGAACGATGGCCAGGACGCTCGCGATGACGGAGCACAATCCGACCAGAAGCATGCTCTCGAGGATAGGGATCATTGCCCCCAGTCGTTTCGGGAGTCCTATGGCGAGTAGCTGCCGGCTCTGATTTCGTGCAATGTGTCCCAATGACGCGGAAACGCTGGCGGTGATACCCGCTGCGATGATGACGAGGGTGAGGCACACCGTCCACCAAGAGAACGGCATCTGAGGAGGTTCCGGTTCCACGTGGTAGGTGAGTAGCTGTGGATCGAGGCCTTGGCGGTGGACATAGTTGACGGCTTGAGTGATGTCGCTTTTCTGGACCCCCGTATATACCCACTGGTGTGGTATCGATTGGGCACGGATTCGTTCTAGGGTCGCTTTCACAATGACGCCGCCATAGATGTATGCCCATGTCGGGTTGACCTCGACCCGGCTGGATGGGATTGCGGCCTGGCGGCCATCGTCTAGGGCGAGGATTGTCTTTGCTGGGCCATCTGAAAATGACAGCATGAAACTGTTATTGAGATGTGCTCGCTCCTCGGCCGTGAGCTTCATATTCAATACTCGTTCGGCGTCTTCCGGGGATGATACGACCATGACGGCCCGCGCGGTTCCGGAGTGATGGTTCGACGTGATCTCGCCACTGAGCATGTCGACCTTGACGGCACGCTTCATGCCGGTCGCAGCCTGCACGCTTCGGGGAAGGTCCTTTGGTACAGGGTTGCTATCTGGCGATTGCAGGATCAAGGTGTTCGGTGGGGCCATGCTCAGCGCCGCCGTTGACTGCTGGTATGAGGTCATGATGACGTTGACACTGGCAGGGATCACCAGGCATAGACACAACGCTGACCCCATGATCCGAATTCGTGCATCGTTGAAGTGCAGCGTCTTGACGGCCAGCAGACCAGCGGGTGTTGGAAGCTTGACGACCGAGATGATTCCGGAAATGAGATCGGGCATGAGGAGGACGGCTCCGGATGAGACGAAGATGGCACCACGCATGACGTCGTCGAGTTGGGTCCGGTTTTGGAGTGCGAGTAGTCCGCCGATAATGAGAAGGACACCAGCCACTCGCCTGACCCACCGTAGCGTTGTTGCCGCCCGGGCATGGTGCGGTGTTGTCCTGTTTCGCCCACCAGCCCGCGGGCCGGTCAGTGGAATGGCCGCGATACTCATGGCGACAGTGAGTGCCAGGAGTGTCATGGCTAATGGGGCGATCGACACCGGTGGGCTGATGGGTTGTGTGAGTAGGTGAGGCACCAGGAATCTGCGAAGGGCCATTCCGAGTATCCAACCTCCACATACACCTACCGACCATGCCGCCAGACAGATGGCGAGGACCGAGCCGAGTGCGGACGCGAGCGTTGCCGATAGCGGGATCCCCAGTTTCAGCATTGATTGCCGCTGTGCGCGGATGGATGTGGCGATCCTAGCCATCACGGTGAGTTGGACGGCACCTGTGAGCAAAAGGCAAGGGCTCATCACGAGATAAGGGCTTCGAGAGGCCAACGATGCCTGGGGGCTTGCGGAGATCTTTGCTCCATCACGGCTGGATGTGACAAGTGAGTCAGTCGGAGTCCCGTACAGCGTGCTGAATAAGGGTATGGCGGTGCTGAGCGGCAGACCATCCCAGACGTATTCCACGATGGGCGACAGTGACGGGTATCCTTTGGATGCTGCGGCAGACATGGATTTCCAACCGCTCGCGGCGCCGATGGCCACCAAAGCGTCTGTGGCGTAGGCATCGTGAAATGTCCCCACGACCCGCAATCGTGAGGTGTCGGAGAAGACGTGGATGCGACTGGGGTCGTGGAGACGTGCGGCCAAAGGCTCGGACAGGGCAACTTCTCCCGGACTGGAGGGCCAATGGCCAGCGGTCAGGTGATATCGCGATGCGGGTGAGCCCGAGGCCCATTCCATGTATTGAATTCGATCGTGGAAACCTGTCGACAATCCGGTGGTACGAAGGCCGTCAATTTGGAAGCTGGAACCAGTGGTGATGACGGATATGTTCCGTGCCCCTGATTTTCTCAGTCGATCGATTACCGTGCCCTGGGCAGGGTGCAGAGTTGTTTGTGCCTGGCTGATGGTGATGGATGCGTCATGACCATCCAGGTAACTAATTCTTTTCTGTGAACCAGTGAGGGCGAAGGATGACAGCGTCAGGTACAGGGCGATGAAGCAAGCAATCACCACTGCGAATGGACATGACAAATTGATGCGGTGCTTGTTTCGCGTCCAGATGTGGAATGTCTGGGCCGTTAGTCTTCTGTTCATGCGACGATTTGCCCGTCCAGGAGGGTGGTGACGGAGTCGCAGTGCTTCATGGCGAGTGGATCGTGTGTGGCCACGATGACGCACATCTGGTTGTCGTGTGCGAGGTCTCCCAGCAGCTCGAAGAGCCCTTCGGACGTCGTGGAGTCGAGCGCCCCAGTTGGCTCGTCGGCAAGGAGGATGTGTTGCCCGCTGGCCAGTGCCCGCGCAACCCCGACGCGTTGCCGTTGGCCACCCGAGACCTCGCCGGGGTGGCGTCTGCCCAATGACTCGATTCCTAGTTTTCGCATGGCTTCGTGGGCGATTTCAGTGGCATCGGACTTCGATGTGCCCTGCGCCCACAGGGGTAGCGCAATATTCTCGGTATTGGTCAACTCAGCGATGAGGTTGTCGTCCTGGAAGATGACGGCGATGTGGCGTAATCGAAATTGGGCTCTGCTCGCCTCGCTCTGATCAGATACGGTGACGCCTTCTGCGTAGACGGACCCCGAATCTGGGGTATCCAGACCAGCTAGGAGATTGATGAGGGTGCTTTTTCCTGATCCGCTTTCTCCCATGAGAAGGTGCACTCCAGAATGGGTGAAAGATACGCTGACGTTGTTGATCGCATGGACTCGGGTACTGCCTGATATGAACGTTTTGGACAGCGATTCCCCGCTGACTGTGGGATTCATATGATTCTTGCCTTTGTGTGATGAGGCGGGACGGCGCGCGTGCTGGTAGCTACGCACGCCGCCCCTCTTGCTATTAGCAGGATCCGTTCGTTGCCCACGAGGTCAGTTCATCATCATCCCAAGTGTTGATGTCGTTGTCCGACCGGTAGGCGAGCATGGTTACGCAACGACCCTTGCCGTCGGCATCATGGTACCAACGCGCATTGGTACCTGACTTGTTTTCATATGACGACATAATGTCATTATTTTTGCCACTGACATTCATAATGCCGAGGCCAGCGCGTCGGTATCCCATGAGGCCAACGAAATTATTGTCCTCGTAGATACAAACCTGTTTGGAGGGGCAAAGGTTACTCCCTGCGTTCGCTTGGCTTGCCAAGCTCACGGGGATCACCACGGTCAATCCCGCGACAATAGTCGCGACCTTCTTGAATTTCATTATTTTTCCCTATCTGTGGAATAGGATGGGCCTATCGTCCGACTGGTTGGGCGGCAACGTCCAACGCTGAGATAAACAGTATCAGATGGAACCGTGGCTGGTAAAGAAGGGTGATGACACTCAGATAAATTCACGGAAGCGAGGAGTCATATTACATATATTTTTATCACGAACCCTTCGTACGGCCACCGTGGGGTGTGCGTAATAACACGAGGCTGTCAGGGCGTGCCAGGCATTCTGTGTAAATGGATCGGGCTTTTTAGCGATTGGGGAATCGATCAGGGTAGTTGAGCGCGAACCTCTATAAGGTTGCGGACCGGCCTTGGATTGTCTCTTCTTCCGGTGGCACGTTCGATGAGTTTGCTCGAAGATCTGCATCGGCCTCGCCATTGATGGATTCCCGTGCAGCTAGACTTTCTCCCAGTCATCCTCGACCACCTACACAGACTGTGTGACACGACCGGCTGGACCGATCCAGTTGCCAAGCGATCTGAGGTACCTCCAGTGTTCGCTTCGTCACTTGTCGATGTGGTCGTCCTCATTCGACGCCATCTGCCGAAATCGCGCAGTTAAGGACGTGCAATCCCTTTCGTGTCTGGCCTGAACGTCGACACGGTAAGGGTTGCACGTCCGTTGAGAACCTAGGAATGCTATGAACGTGTTCGTTTCCTAAGCCCATGGTGCGTTAGACAAGTATGCAGTTAGCATCTGTAGATGCTTTGGGTCTTGGGTATTGGCTGACCCCGACAAACACGTGACGTTCTGATGACACAGCGCGCTACGGGCCCTGCATAAGCTCAGGCTGGACGTCTCAGATCAGCCGGTATTGCGGAATCGTGGGAATGCCGAAGCCCCGATGGTTAACGATGCCGAGACCTGCCGCCTACCGAACGACAATGATGTCGTGGGGGAGACTAGAACGCCTCGGCAATGGGCGTTGGCCCGTCACAGAACCGAATGAACTTGCCCGCTGTGGCGTCGTCGTCAAGGCATGCTAGAGCGGCCTGTGCGACCGTTTCACGCGAGACCGTGGTGCCAGCGTATTCCTCGCCCTCGGTGAGGATCCGCACGCCCGAGGCCGGATCATGACTCAGCGTCACCGGCCCAAGGATGGTCCACCGAATCGATGAGTCCATGGTGTGACGGTCAGCAGCTGCTTTGGCGTCGGCGTAGGGGAAGAAAGAGTTGTCGGAAGGCACGCCATGGTCCGGGCTACCGCACCAGGACACAAGCACAAAACGCGGACCGTGAGGGGACCGTCCGATAGCGTCAACGAGCGCGGTACACGCGTCGCGGTCAACAGCGTAGGTGTCTTCTGGCGCACCCTTACCACCGGCTCCCGCTGACCACACCACAGCGTCATGGCTATTGATGAGGTCGTCCCACTGTGAAGGGCGCAACGTCGTTACGTCGGCCACCACCGGGTTACCTCCCCACGACGTGACGTCGTGTGCCTGGTCGTTGCGTCGGATGACCGAGTCGACCTGACGTCCCTGCGAGGTGGCGAGTTGGGTGAAGTGCTTGGCCACGTGTCCGTGGCCTCCAATCACGAGAATCCGATGTGCTGTCATAGAGGCCACACTAGGACCGGATGGTTCGGGCGGAAGGTCACATATAGACACGTTCGCCAAGGGCTCACGTCCAGCTGCGTTGCAGCGGGCGGCCCTCCTCGTACCCAGAGGGCGACTGCACACCAATCACGGCCTTCTCGCGAAACTCGGTGAGGTTGGCGGCCCCGGCATAGGTGCACGAGGAGCGCACCCCGGAGGTGATGAAATCGACAAGGTCCTCGACCCCGGGACGTTGTGGGTCCAGGTACATCTTGGACTGGGAAATACCCTCCTCAAAGAGGGCAGCACGGGCTCGCTCGAAGGCGCTACGTTGCCGAGTGCGGTGGCGCACAGCACGAGCCGAGGCCATGCCGAAGGACTCCTTGTACATCCGGCCGTCGTGATCGATGAGCATGGCTCCGGTCGATTCGTGGGTGCCCGCGAACCACGAGCCAATCATGACCGATCCGGCCCCCGCAGCAAGGGCAAGAGCAACATCACGGGGGTGGCGCACCCCACCGTCAGCCCAGATTGCGCCATCAACCTCAGCAGCAGCCTCAGCGCACTCCAACACTGCCGAGAACTGCGGACGCCCCACACCGGTCTGCATCCGAGTGGTGCACATGGCGCCTGGTCCGACGCCGACCTTGATGATGTCCGCACCAGCCTCCAGCAGGTCTAGAGTGCCGCGTCGGGTAACGATGTTGCCGGCGACGATAGAAACCCGTCGGCCAGTTTTCGTCTCAAAAGCTGCGCGGACCTCGTCTGCGACCCCGATAGCGCGGATCATCTGGTCCTGGTGACCATGGGCGGTGTCCATGACGAGCACGTCCGAACCGGATTCCAGGGCATTGCGGGCACGTTCGGCGACGTTGCCGTTAATGCCAATCGCAGTGCCGATCATAAGGTGGCCCTCAGGATCAACAGCAGGACGATAGATTTCGGTGCGTAGGGCACCCCGTGACGTCATGATGCCGACGAGAACCCCGTCCTCGTCAACAGCTACCGCGACCTTCTGGTGACGTTCGGCCAGGGCTTGGAAAACGTCGTCTGGACTTGCCTGCGGACCTACCAGGGTGAGATCGGTTGTCATGACCTCATGGCATTGAGCGAATCGGTCCACGCCCTCAGCCTCAGCGGGGGAGACTAAGCCGACGGGATGATGATCCTCAACGACGAGGACGACCCCGTGGGCGCGCTTATTGAGCAGGCTCATGGCCTCCCCGACGGTTGTCGTAGGGTCAACCGTCACTGGAGTGTCGAAACGGGTGTGTGCATTCTTCACCCTGCGGATTGATCGGGCGACGAAGTCTGCCGGGATGTCCTGGGGAAGGATAGCGATGCCGCCACGACGGGCGATCGTCTCAGCCATCCGTCGGCCGGAGATCGCGGTCATGTTGGCCACCACGAGTGGTAGAGGGGTGTGCAAGCCATCGGTCGACGTCAGGTCGACGTTCATCCGGGACCCTACCGAGGAGCGGTTTGGTGCCATGAAGACGTCGTTATATGTCAGGTCGTAGTTTGGCTGCTCGTTGAGAAAACGCACGTGGCTATTGTCCCACGTCACTATTGTCGGGTCATGCCGTGATACGGCAAACTGCAGCCATGACCTCGACGGTGGACGACGTCCTTGCGGCGGTAGAAGCCTTGCCCGCCGGTGCCGTGGTGTCCTACTCCGATGTTGCCGAGCTAGTGGGCACGTCGCCGCGTCGGGTCGGCACGATCATGGCGCGTGAAGGCCAGGAAGTGGACTGGTGGCGGGTGACGACTGTCCGAGGGACTCTCCCCGAACACCTCATGGCTGACGCTCGTCAGCATTGGGAGCAGGAAGATCTTGGCGGGGGAGCGACGATGCTTCGCGACCATGCGCCGGACCTTGTCGAGTGGGAGCACAACTGGCAACAGTTACGTGTCCGCACATGACGGCGGCCCCTCTCAGTGAGAGGGGCCGCCGCGCTCGGTGAACCCGGGATCAGTCGGTGATCTCTGCCTGGGTGGCGGAGCGACTAGAGCCGATTTCGGCGTGGTGGCGAGCTGCGTCCAGCTCTTCACGGGTTACTTTAGGAACGTTGTCACCAAGGAACCACTTCATCCAGCGGGCACGCTTCTTGCTGACCTTGCGACCACGATCGTCGATAGAGCCGGCAGCGAGGACGGGGTAAGTCTTCTGCTGGGTGAGTGTCCAGGCCTCATCGTCGCTGATCGGTACGTGGGCCTCGTGGAATGCGCCATTAGGCTCGCGAATGATTTCGCCGGAGGGTGACCCGTGGAGTAGCCGCTGACGGTCAGCCCGCTGTAGAGCTACACAGATGCGCTTGGTGATCTGGTAGGCGATGATCGGGACGACGAAGATTGCACCACGCATGAAGTACGTGATCGAATTCAGCGACAGATGGAAGTGGGTAGCGATGATGTCGTTGGCCCCTGAGAGCCAGAACATGGCGTAGCAACTCATGGCGGCGACGCCGAGCGCGGTACGAGTCGGGACGTTGCGTGGACGGTCGAGCAGGTGGTGCTCAGACTCGTCACCCGTGATCCACCTCTCAACGAAGGGCCACGCCACCAGCAAGGTGAACAATACGCCCATGAGGCACACGCCGGGAAGGAAGATGTTCCAGCTCCAGGTGGTGTGACCGATGTGCCACTCCCAGTTCGGGGTGATACGCACAGCGCCCTCAAGCCAGCCCATGTACCAGTCAGGTTGGGATCCGGCCGTTACCTCACCCGGGTTATAGGGGCCGAACTTCCAGACCGGGTTGATCTGAAGGAACGTGCCCATGAGAGTCAACACGCCGAAGACCACGAAGAAGAAACCACCGGCCTTGGCCGCGTATACCGGAAACAGCGGGTAACCGACGACATTTTTCTCGGTGCGTCCGGGCCCCGGGTACTGGGTGTGCTTGTGGTAGACGACCAGCGCGAGGTGAGCGGCCACTAGCCCTAGGAGCAGGGCTGGGATGAGCAGGATGTGGACCATGTACAGGCGGGGGACAATTGCGGTGCCCGGGAACTCGCCGTTAAAGACGAAGAACTCAACCCAAGTGCCTACCAGTGGAATGGCACGCATCAGGCCGTCGGCAAACCGGAGACCGGTGCCGGACAGCAGGTCATCGGGCAGCGAGTAGCCGGCGAAGCCCTCGACCATGGCCAGCATGAACAAGCCCAGGCCGATCAACCAGTTGATCTCACGAGGCTTACGGAAAGCGCCTGTGAAGAAGATGCGCAGCATGTGCACGGTGGCCGCTGCTACGAAGAGAATGGCGGCCCAGTGATGGATCTGACGAATTAACAGGCCGCCACGCACCTCGAAGGAGAGGTCCAAAGTGGAGGCGAAGGCCTCCGACATGGGTGTTCCTTTGAGTAGCTGGTATGGGCCGGTGTAGTCGACCTCGGCCATTGATGGCTTGAACCAGATGGTCAGGAATACACCCGTGAGCAGCAGAACAACGAAGGAGTACAAGGCGATCTCGCCCAGGAGGAAGGACCAGTGGTCAGGGAAGACCTTGCGCAGGTTCTCCTTGCCTATCTTGGCCAGACCTAGACGGTCGTCGTGCCAGTTGACGATCCGCATCCCGCGACCCGGTGGTTTGTTTCCAGCCGTTGCGGTGCGCAGGGCGGGTGATTCCTCGGCGATTCCAGTTGGCCGGGCCATCAGTTGTCACCCTTCTTGTAATCGTGACGAGAATCTCGTTCGAAATAGGACGGGCCCACCGCAACGGTGAAGTCGCTTCGAGCGACCAGATACCCTTTGTCGTCAACGGCGATGGGTAGCTGCGGTAGTGAGCGTCCGGCAGGGCCGAAGACGACAACACCGGAGTCGCCTAGGTCGAAGGTTGACTGGTGACAGGGGCACAGCAGATGGTGGGTCTGCTGCTCCCAGAGGTTGACGGGGCAACCGACATGGGTGCAGATCTTGGAATACGACAGGATGCCTCCGACCTGCCAGTCTTTACGGGACTCAGGGATCTTGATGGAGTCAGGATCCATCCGGACGATGAGGATGGCAGCCTTAGCTTTTGCGCGCTGGAACTCAGCCCCCTCAAGATCCTTGAGGTTCTCGGGCTCAGCGTTGACGAGCTGACCGATTTCTAGATCGGAGACTTTGATGGGCTGGAAGGTGATGTCGTTGACTAGCCGTACGCCCTCGGCCCAGATAGTCCGTTCAATCGTTGCGCGACGGGTTCCCGGTCCAGGCTTGGGACCTAGGTCAGCGAGGGTGACGATAGCCGGTACGGCCATGATCCCGATGGCGCCACCAAGAGCTCCACCGATGAGCTTGCGCCGGGAAAGTCTGGACTGCTCCGCGCCGATACGCCACTGCTTGGCGAATTCCTCACGATCAGCGGCATCAGAATTGACCGGATGCCGCTCCTGGATGATCTCTTCGTCACCCATAATCTGTTTGGCCCAGTGGATGCACGCGATGCCGATGAATAGCACAGCGAGCCCTGCGCACAGCCCCAGTGCGAAGGTAGAAGCGTTCATGTACAACGGCCCGATTTCGACGGTCGCGTCGCGAGGTACCGCGAAGTACATGACGACGAAGGTGATGGCGAGAATTGGGACCAGGCCGAGGAGAGTTAATATCTGCCGGTAAGTGCGGTTTCCGGCCTTCGGATCAGCGTCGGTGTAGCGCTCAATGTGGGGGTCGACTCCCGGGTTCTCGACCGGTAAGTCGTTGCGTTCGGTGTATTTGTTGCTCACTTCGCGCGAGCCCCCTTCCGTGCCAGCCACCCAGCGATCAGAACTAGGCTGCCGATGCCGATGATCCAACCGAACAGGCCTTCGGTGACCGGGCCGATACCGCCAAGGGCAAAGCCACCATTATTGGGGTCGGCATGAGTGGTCTGTAGGTAGCCGATGATTTCACGGGCATCCTGGTCGGTTATGACGGATTTGGAGAACACCGGCATCTGTTGCGGGCCAGTGCGCATAGCCTCGTAAATGTGCTTGTCGGAGGTCTTCATGAGAGAGGGGGCATAAGCACCCTCGGGGAGAGCGCCACCGCGACCCTCGATGTTGTGGCAGGCCGAGCAGTTAGTCTTGAACAGCTCAGCACCGCGGGCTAGCTCCTCAGCCTTCAAGTTTGAGGTATTGAGGTTCTGCGAGGAGGGAACCTTCGGTCCGGGAGCGAGGGACGCGACGTATGCGCCAACCGAAGCAATCTCCTCGCCAGTGAACTTCGTCTTCTTTGACGGGGCTTGAGCCTCGGGGCGAGCCATCGGCATACGGCCGGTACCCATTTGGAAGTCAACTGCCGCCGCGCCGACGCCGGCCAAAGACGGACCTTGAGTTGTGCCCTCGCCGTTTAAGCCGTGGCAAGAGGAACAGTTCTGCTGGAAGATTTCCTTGCCCTGGGCCACCTGGGTCGAGGCATTCGTATCCGCCTGGCCGGAGGCAGAAGGGCTAACGAAGGCGTACACGCACCCCACTAGAACCAAGGCCAGCAGCAACAACACGGGTTTGGCTGCCCGGCTGTGCCGTTTCGTGGAGAGGAATCTCATCACCACAGTCACCTTTCTCGGACTAAGGGCCTCAGCGAACGATGTAGATCACCGAGAACAGGATGATCCACACAACGTCAACGAAGTGCCAGTAATAGGAAACGACCATTGCCGTGACTGCTTGCTCGTGGGTGAACCGCCGAGCCATATAGGTGCGGGCAAGGGTGAACAAGAACAGAACCAGGCCGCCGGTTACGTGCAAGCCATGGAAACCAGTAGCGAGGAAAAACGCCGAGAAGTAGACGCTCGAGGAGATGGTGTGGCCCTCGCCGATGAGGGTGATGTATTCCGCGATCTGTCCAGCGATGAATACCGCACCCATGATGAAGGTGAGGGTGTACCACTCGCGCATGCCCCATGATGTGATCGCTCCCAGGCCTTTGGTGCGCTTGACTTGGCCGTGTTCAGCGGCATGAACGCCCATCTGACACGTGACCGAAGACAACACGAGGATCAGGGTGTTGATGGCAGCCGCCCCCACTGCGAGGTGAGAGGATTCGCTGTGCCACAGGGTTTGCTGGCCCGCTGTGGCCATGTCGCTGGTTGTTTGGCGAATCATGAAGTACGCCGCGAACAGTGCAGCGAAGAACATGAGCTCGCTTGCGAGCCACACCCAGACGCCCATAGGTAGGGCATCAGGACGACCGGCCGGCGCGTTAAGCCGCGTCGGCGCGATCGGATGTATGGCGCCCGTCGGTCGTTGTGAAGTCTGCGCTGAAGTGGCCACGGCCTCATTATGGCTGGAAATGTGTCATTGGTCATGCTGTTTCGCTGTTCCAGTGTGATTCGAAGTTGACTGAAAGGGTTTAGATGGCACACTGTGGTAACTTGCCTACTTTCGTGATACCGCTTGTCTCAGTAGGCAGGACGGTGCTGGGCGCAGAGATAGCCCTCAGGCTGTAGCATCTGCCATGTTGCATCCGGTCGTGACCGAGATGTCAGTCCCACGCCTTCGAGGGAAAGGACCGCTCATGGGCGACAAACACGGGGAGCTGTCGGGCGCTCTCAAGGTTCTCGTCTATTCTGACGATCACGCTGTCCGCGAGCAGGTGAAGGTCGCTTTGACCGGGATGATCGCTCCGGACCTTCCGCATGCCGAGGTCGTTGAGACAGCTACTCAGGCCTCGGTGGTTGACGCCGTGAGTAGTGGTCATTATGACGTTCTGATCGCTGATGGCGAATCTGCTCCTTACGGTGGGATGGGTGTGTGTCATCAGCTCAAGGACGAGGTTGACAATTGCCCGCCGGTCGTCTTGCTGGTGGCTCGCGTCGCGGACGCCTGGTTGGCGTCCTGGTCCCATGCAGACGCCATCGCGACCCACCCTGTTGATCCGGTGGCGTTGCCTCAGACGGTGGCTTCAGTGATTCGTGGCATTCGTGGCGATGCCGCTGAGACGCCGTGAGACTGCCGGGCACCACTGAGTCCCCTGAGGTGACAAGCCCCCGCTGAACAAACCACGTGGCTCGAAAGAGGTCCATGTTCGAGGTTCCGTGTCGATGAATTCACCTGGGCTGACCTACTAGCCGATCTCGTGCCCAGGCGTGACGTCGTGCTACTCAACACTGCTGCAGACGGCCTGCAGGTTGATGACGGCGTCGTTCCACAGCTCGCCCAGAGGTTGGAGCGTGCCGCTCAATCGATTGATTCGGGAGCGGCACACGACCATCTCAACCGTTGGATATCTGTTACCCAAGGCTGATTGCTAATGCCATCCAGGGGCCCGCCCATAGGGCTGGGCCATAGGCAAATGCCGACCCCCATGGTGAGGGGCGATGTTTGCGAACAAGGGTGACGATGACGGCCACAACGGCTCCGAGGATGGTGGAGGAGAGCAAAGTCATCATCCCGGCGCGGACGAAATCTGGGTACGGGGAGAGTACGGCCGTCGTCGCTCCCAGGAAGCCGGTGCCCGCCGCAAGCCTGACGTCGCCGTATCCGAGGGATGAATTAAGTCGCCACATGGGCCAGAAGAATCCTGTTGACACTCCCGCGATCAAAACACACGCAATGAGCCACCGTGCACGTGGCGGCCGCGTCAGGACGATTCCGCTCAGGAGCGCTACCCCAGCCTCGGCTACGCAGCGACGCCATAACTTCAGTGGTAAGAAGGTCGTCGCATAATCGACGATGACCAGAGTAGTCACCGATCCCGACCAGATCCACCACACGCCCCATGCCCATGGTGGCGCGCAGACCGATGCGGCCCCGCATACGGCTGCTGTCACGGCGACGACGAAGGTACGCGTCGGGGTGGTGAGGGAGGCGTATGTGGGTTTGATTGCCAGGACCGCGTCCCCCACTTCTTCGACGGTTGGCTCGACGAGATTCGGGACCGTGACGCGTAGATGCCACAGCGCCAGGACACACGCCACCGCGGAGCCGAGGATGATCCACATGGGCTCGACTCACATGGACGCCATGGATTCGGCAGTGGAGAGCAGGCCGCGAGCTTCGCACGCGGCCCGACTGCGTAGTCGCGTCATCTCAGTGCACATCTGTTCTTCCCCGCTCATGAGGTTCGCGGCGTAGGACATCGTTACGTCCAGCATGGTGGCGATCTCAGCAATGTCACAGCCGGCCTTGTGGAGGGCGAGGAGCCGAGCGCGCGTGCTTCCTGCTGGCACGATGCGTTCACGTGCTGCGTTGATGTCGTCGATACTGATATGCAGGATGCGCACGGCGTCGATGACGCGGATGCGGTGAATTGGACGGTCCCCCTGGCCAGCGAGTCGTTGGACGATTCGACTGGGGACATGCGCGAGCAGGGCGACGACACGCCACGGAACGCGGCATTCATGGACGAGGGAACGGACATGGAGCGAGAAAAAGCGGGCGTCGACCCATGCAGTCGACGTCTTCGAGGACTCGAGATCCATAGTGATCATGTGACAGGCCTTTCTGTCGTGGCTTGTGTCCGCACGATGTGGGCAGAACACTCTTCTAACCGGCATAAGTGCTGCCGCGGGCACTTATCGTGACATCGATAGCGTGTTGTTATAAAACTGTTACGTATCGTGTCACTTATAGTGATACATATCACAATTAACGCTAGGGTTTGTTCGGGCTGTTTCGGAATCTGAACGTTGTCATTCCGCCCCTGACGCGCTGGCACGAAAATATGCGACGACGGGGCTCGCCACCATGGTGGCGAGCCCCGTCGAGATGGCGGGAATGGCTCTCAGCGCTGGGCCTTGGTGAACCCGGCAGCCTGGGCAGCCTCCTCGGTGGCAAACCACACATCAGCAATGGTGCGGTCGTAACCACCCGAGCCCGGGACGTGGTACTTCATCGAGCGGTCGTTGCCCTTAATCACGTAGCCCTCGGGCGGGTTATCCCCGACGTATGAGGTGGCCTTATTGCCCTCATCCTTCGTGCCCTGTTCAGGAGCCTTGACCGCACCATCCTTGGTCGTGGTCTCGGAGCGGGCACCCTCGTCAACGAAAGCAGTGGTCTCGGCGGTAGTCTCCGGTGCAGCAGCAGCCGGGCCACCCTCATCGGCCATGGCGGCGACCGGGTCAGCCGGAACCGACTTGTCCTCCTTCGGCTCGGGCTTATCTGCCGGTTTGGCAACGGGCTTCGAACCGCGGCTGGTCTCGGGTTTGGGGGATGGCGTGTCCTTGAGTTTCTCGTCAGTGTTCGGGGCGGGGCTGTCGGTGTTGTCCTTATCGCCAGGGGTCCAAGAGTAGGTGACCTTGGGCTCGTGGGCTGTCCAACCGTCGTCGGAAGAGCTCAGGAAGCGGCGGCTGGCCACAACTACCGCAGCAGAAATGCCGCCGAGGACGGCGAGAGTGCCGAACACCTTGCCAAACTTGCTGCGGTGCTTGGCCTTCTTGACCGATTTCGTCTCGATGCCGGCTTTGGCCGCCAGTTCGGTCGACTCGCCCTTGAGGGCTGAGAAGGCAGCCTGTCCACGGCGGGTGGCTTCCTCAACGGCTGGGTGAGAGATGACCTTCTCGGCACGCTCCTCAAGGTCAGGCAAGACATCCTTCTGGAAGGTGTCATAAGCCTGATTAAGGGCTGGAACGACCTTCTCCTGGGTGTACTCCTTCGAGGCGTCAAGGGCCTTTTTGCTAGCCTCAACAGCCTGATCAGAGAGGGGACCAAGCTTGTCCGAGATCTGATCCGTCAAGGGACCGAGCTTGTCGTTGACTTGCGCGGCCAGCGGAGCAGCCTTGTCCTGGGCGGCGGCGAGGTATGCGGCGGCGGTCTCCAGCGCCTGGGCACGCTGCTCCTTGAGCGTGCTGGGGCTGCTTGCGGCGGCGGTCTTGCGGGAAGCTTTCTTCTTGCAGGACACGGTTCCTCCAATTCGTATGGGATATGGCTCGTGATCGAGCACCTTCCACGGTATCGACCAAATGGTCCATAGACCAGAGATTCGTGGTCCCAAACGGCGGCTGGCGGAACAATTCCGATCGGTTTGACGCAACAGTCAGTATTCTAGAAGGGACCACATCGTTTCTCACAGGAAGGCAGGCAGGTGGCCTCTACCGCGACTCTGCGCACCAATCATGGCGACATCGTCCTTAACCTCTTTGCCGATCAGGCTCCCAAGACTGTCGACAATTTCGTCGGTCTGGCCGGCGGCACGAAGGAGTACGTCGATCCGCACACCGGTCAGCCGACCACTGGTAAGTTCTACGACGGCTTGACCTTCCACCGCGTCATTGACGGGTTCATGATTCAGGGCGGCTGCCCGCTCGGCACCGGTACCGGCGGTCCCGGGTACCGATTCGCCGACGAGTTTCACCCAGAGCTCACTTTCTCGAAGCCCTACTTGCTGGCTATGGCCAATGCCGGTCCGGGTACCAATGGGTCCCAGTTCTTCATCACTGTGGCCCCGACGCCGCACCTCAACCGTCGTCATACCATCTTTGGTGAAGTCGCTGACGAAGAGTCCCGAAAGGTCGTCGACGAGATCGCCCAGGTCCGCACTGGCCGCATGGACCGTCCGGTCGAGCCGGTCGTTATTGAAAGCGTCGAGCTGGCCTGAGTAGTCAGCCTGGTAGGAATGGATACTGCCTCGAGGTGACCGCACCTCGAGGCCCCTCCAAGTATTCTGAATATTCTGATTTCCCTGTGATTGACGGTCATGAGCCAGAGGAGATTCATGCTCGACCGCTGGAGTGAACATCCCGTCCGTCCGGTTCCTTTGAGGTGTCCGGCGTCGGTAGCTATGGCCGTCGTGACCCTGCTCATCGCGATCGCGGCGCGATTGACGCCGCTGTCGTCGCTGTTGGCGTCAGGGTCTGCCAGGGCTTTTGACTTCCAGGTCTGGCGGCCACTCGTCTTCTCCTTGACGACCTCCTCGGTTATCAGTGCAGTCCTCACCGGCCTGCTCCTTGTTCTCATCGGGTACCAGATTGAGCCCATGATCGGCTCAGTACAGTTTGCGTTCCTGTACCTGTTATGTGGCGTGGGTGGGTCAGCGGCCATCAGCCTGGCTGGGGTGCTGTACTCCTTTGAGGGGTCGATGTGCGGTCTGTTTGGGTTGATGGCGGCATCGGCTGTCGTCAAATACGTTCAAAAGCAGGACATTCGTGCCGACATCGTGTTATTAACGATGTTCATCATCTGGGCAATTGTCGTCGGTTCCAATACATGGGTTGCTGACATCGGGGCGGTCGTTGTGGGAGCCGTTTCTGGTTGGGCATGGTTGCAGACTCGGTGGTCGTCATACCGGCGTCAGCTGGGGGCGGGCCTGGCGGTCTTGGCTGTCTGTCTCGTCGCTCTCGTTGTGACCTGGGTGATGTAAGGCGGCTACCCGGGCAGCGAGATCATCGGTGTCCATCCAGCAATGGGCGGGCCAGGACCATTCTCCGATGACGTCAACTAGCCGCACCCCAGGTTCTTCAAACCAGGAAGCCACTAGCTCGGCCTCCTCAATAGTGCAGGCTGGTAGCCCGGCCGGCGGAGCAGAAACGGTTTCTGCGGTGGCACACACTGCGTCAATAATGGGCATTGGATCAATACCCAGACGGCATCGTCCAGCTCCCGCTAAGCGGCCATGTCGAATGACGTGGATCTCCCAGGAGGCGCCATCGCGCCGCGCCGCGACAATTTCAGGGCAGGATGCCAGAGAGACCAGTCGGGAACGACGTCGGGTGGCACGCAGCACCTCTTGGGCGTCTTCGGTGAACTCTGCGGCCTCTTCGAAACGTTCTGCCGCGGACAGCCGTGCGATGCGTTGAGCAAGCCGATCAGTGAGGTCGCGAACGTCGCCAGTCATGGCGAGACGAGCAAAGCCGACGATGGTGGAGTAGTCGACGTAGGGGTTCAAACATGGGGCTGAGCAACGGCCCATCTCTGCGAGAGGACAGCCATCAGGGTGCCGTGACATAGCTCCACTGCACTGTCGCAGGCCAAAAGCTTCAGCCAGTATGATCGCCGCGCGAGTCGCTGCTTGACGGCTAATGAAAGGGCCCCACGGCGGTTGGGAATCGCGGTGAGCTCGCTGCACGACGGCGAGTCTCGGGTGAGCCTCATGAGTGAGGGTAACCCACCACACCGATCCTTGCCGACGAGAGCGATGGTTGTAGCGCGGTTGGTGAGCGTCAATGAGGCGTAGTTCGCGTACCCCCGCTTCTAGCTGAGTAGAGCACTCGCGAGCTTTGACGCCGGTAGCTATTCGCACCATCTCGTCCATGCGGCGTCGTGTTTCCGATGCTGTGAAGTATTGGGATACTCGGCGTCGGATGTTGACCGACTTACCGACATAAAGGACCTCCGGATGTGCTGGTGCAGGTTTATCCAGGCAAAACCAATAGACTCCGGGCCCTTCGGTAAGGTCCTTAGCCCACACCCGTCGGCGACGCCGAGCCTGCGGTACCCGATGGGTCATTTCTAAGAGGTCTTCAAGGGTCGTCACGCCGAGATTGCCGACTCTGTCGATGAGTCCGTGAAGGACGTCGACGGTGGCCCTCGCATCGGCAAGGGCGCGGTGTGAGGGCGTCGTCGTGGTGTGGAATAGCCGAGATAAGGTGCTGAGCTTGTAATTTCGGACCTCTCCGCGGGCAAGCACTGACCGAGCTAACGCGAGGGTGTCGACGACGGCTGGGTCGCCCCAGGGATAATCATGTTGAGCGTAGGCGCGTTGAAGGAAACCAATATCAAAACGAGCATTGTGTGCTACAAGTGCCGTGCTGCGACTAAACTCTAACCAGCTAGGTAGTACAGCGCTCAATGATGGAGCCGAGCGCACCATGGCGTGCGTGATGCCGGTGAGGACCTGTACCGAAGCTGGGATAGGCCCGGTTGGGCAGACGAGGGTTTGAAACTCGCCTTCGACGCGGCCTCCACACACTTTCACGGCTCCGATCTCGGTGATCTGGGAGCCCTCGCTAGTACCGGTAGTCTCAAGGTCGACGACGCAGAAGGTGACTTCGGACAGGGAAGTTCCCAGGTCGTCGAAAGACGGTTGAAGGGGCACGGCGCTCATAATCGGCACGGTAGGTAGGCGTGGCGACAAAAACGCCGCGAATACAAGCAGAGTACGGAGAACAACCTAGTCAGCGCGGTATTCCATGTGGATGGAGGTGGCGAGCGAGCGTCATGGTGAGCGGTTTTTGGTAACAAGTTGCCCCGCTCCTGAGGACCGCATAAGATTCTCTCAGTCGGCAGGGACGGTCCTGGTCCGATCGACCAAATCACAGGTGGACGGATGACTTGGCTCGCACCGCGTGATGACGCGGCGAGGGGCGGTCAGGTGATGGTGAAGGGTAGACAGTGGAGCACAGGTATGGAGCTTCTCAGGTGAGCGGTGGCGCACCTCGACGTGGACGCGGCGTCGCATTTGCTGCCATTACGGGGGCAATCCTTCTCGGCACAGTGGCATCGGTTGATCCGGGGGCTCAGGCCGCTCCTGATCCTATTGATCAGGCGAAGGTTCGCTTGGCTCAGCTCGATGAGCAGACCTCGAAAGTACAGGAGGACTACACCGAGGCCCAGGCTGCCCTCGACAAAGCTCAGAAGGATCTCGATCGTTCGCAAAGAGACCTTAAGGCCCAGTCAGACAAGGTTGCCACCATGCGCAAGGCTCTCGGTCGCGTCGCGCTGAGTGACTACCAGAGCGGCGGCGGTGTCTCAATGGCTACTCAGCTTGTGGCAAGTGGCGACTCTGGGCAGTTCCTGTCCAAATTGGCGACCATTCAAAACGTCACGGAGCGCACCAGCGTGCAGTTCCAGGATTTCCAGGCTGAGCAGGCCAGACTGAAATCCATGAAGTCCCAGGCTGAGGCTGATCGCGCGACAATTGAGAGTCAGCGTAATCAACAGGCCAAGCTGTTGGCCGACGCGAAGAAGAAGGAGCAGGAGGCCAAGCAGGTTGTTGACCGTCTGACTGCCCAGCAGCGCGCTGAACTTGAGCGTCAACAAACTGCTGAGGCCCAGGCCGCTGCTGCACATGCGGTGTCCCGGTCTACCGGACGTCCCACCGATCAGCAGAGCGCCCTGGGACAGCCGTCCAGCAGTTCTACCCAGGCTTCCCAAGCTGGTAGTCAAGTGCCGATTCCTGACCCCTCTCATGGGGTTTCATCGCGCGCTCAGAGCGCCCTCAGTTTCGCGCTGGCTCAACTCGGTAAGCCCTACATCTGGGGCGGCACTGGCCCGACCGGCTACGATTGCTCTGGCCTCATGATGGCTTCCTGGGGCAAGGCTGGGGTTAGCCTTCCCCGCACCGCGGCTGCTCAGTACGCAGCCGGCACCCCCGTATCGACCTCCGATTTGCAGCCTGGCGACTTGGTCTTCTTCTACCCGGGCATTACCCATGTCGGTATGTACATCGGTGATGGCAAGTTTATTCACGCCTCCAGTCCGCGAACTGGCATCAAAGTCTCCGTTCTAGCGCAACAGTCCTCATACCAGGGCGCGCGTCGTTTCGGCTGATTTTCATTGCTTAGCGTTGGCATAGATATTGGCGGCACGAAGGTTGCCGCTGGTGTCGTAGATGAAAGTGGCCAGATTGTTCGGCGTATTCAGCGCCTGACACCCTCGCGCAGCCCCGAGGCTGTTGAGGACGCTATCGTTGAGTCGGTCCGTGAATTGGCTCGTAACCTCCCTATCTGTGCTGTAGGCATCGGGGCAGCCGGCTGGATAGACACTGAACAGGCGCTCGTGCGGTTTTCCCCGCATTTAGCATGGCGTAATGAGCCGCTGCGCGATCGTCTGTCTGAGCGCATCACTGTGCCTGTTCTCGTCGATAATGACGCCAATGCGGCCGCGTGGGCTGAGTTCCGGTTCGGAGCCGGACAAGGATCACGGGTCATGGTGTGCCTGACGTTGGGAACGGGTATCGGGGGTGCACTCGTTATCAATGGGCGGATGTTCCGCGGCCGATACGGCATGGCCGGAGAATTCGGACATATGACGGTGGTTCCCGATGGCCACTGGTGCCCATGTGGCAACCGTGGTTGCTGGGAGCAATACGCTTCCGGAAATTCCCTCGTGAGGGATGCTCGAGCGTTGCTTGCCGAGGGAGCTCCCGGTGCTCAGGATCTGTTGGGTTATGTAGCTGACCGCAATCCGGGCAACCTCATTGGTCCTGATGTCACACGCGCAGCGGTCGATGGCGATCGTCTTGCCATTGAGCTCATTGCAGACATTGGCATCTGGCTGGGCCGTGGAATGGCGAACTTGGCAGCAGCCTTAGATCCAGATCTCTTTGTCATTGGTGGGGGAGTGAGCGCCGCCGGAGACCTCTTGCTTGAACCTGCGCGCACTGTATATGCCCGCACGCTGACGGGCCGGGGGTTCCGCCCGATGGCCGATATTCAGAAGGCACATTTCGGTAACGATGCTGGGCTTATCGGCGCCGCAGACTTGGCTCGCCACTCCATCAACGAACCGCCGGGCATGGCTCGCGGGTTCTGGCCACGTCGTCGTACTGCTGTCCGCAAGCCACGCCGTACTTTGCGTCAGAGCCTGAGTGAAACTCTCGCCGGTCCGGTTGTTCGGGACAAGTGACTCGCTACAAACGTGAGTGGTTTCCCCAGGGGCCTTCATCATCGCGGTCTGCCCGAGTGATGGCCCGCCAGATGAGCAGGCTAATCCCTGCTCCTCCGGATGCGATGGCTAGTATCAGCGTGGTTTGGGGCACATTGACTCCGCTCATGTCCAGCAGGACGGCAACGATGCATATCGCCACCAGAACCAATCCCACCTTCGTCGTTGGACTGGGAGGTGCTGCCGGTTCCATGGGCAGCGGCTCATCCATCTCGTCGGCGTCACGGGGTGGCTCTTGCGGAATATGGGCCGGCGCCCGTTGGGCCGGTAAACCATTCGGGCGAGGACGACCTGGGGCGGTGACGACCTCCCCAAATTCGCGAGCGATGAGCGCTTCAAAGGCGGCATCGACATCGTTGCCGTCGTGTTCCATATCCCTCCACCCATTAGGGAACTCGAGGTGCCGCTAGGCTTGGTCGCCGAGGAGGCCCCATGTGGTACGAGTTCTTCAAGTATGCGCTCTTTGGACCAGGAGTGCGAGCCTTGTGGCACCCCCGCGTCGTCGGTAAGGAGAACATTCCCACCGAAGGAGGGGTGATCCTGGCGTGCAACCACATTGCGGCCCTGGATCCCATCATCGTCGCGTCCATGATTGACAGAAAACTCACCTATCCGGCGAAGAAAGAGCTTTTTGCTGGCGACCGAGGCTTATGGTCGAAGGTCGTCGCGTGGTTCTTGCGCGCAGTCGAGCAGGTGCCGCTGGATCGCTCGGGTGGCCGTACTAGCGTCAATGCCATGGGTTCAGTAGAACGCCGACTTGCCGAGGGGGGCCTCGTCGGAATTTTCCCGGAGGGAACCCGCTCATCAGATGGTCGCTTATACAAGGGTAAGACCGGCGTCGCCCGGATGACTCTGGGGTCTGGAGCCCCTGTGGTCCCAGTAGGTATCAGCGGAACGACAGTGAGACGCAAGGTGTTGGGTATCCCGCTGCTCGACCATCCGACCCTCATCTTCGGTAAACCGATGCACTTCGACGTGCTGGCAGACCGCACTGAGGAAACGGCCGTCCTACGGTGGGTTACTGATGAGGTCATGGGTGCTATCAGCGATCTCACCGGACAGAGCTACGTTGATGTTTATGGTTTCCGGGTCAAGCATGGCAACCTCAAGGGCAAAGATGTCTCGAAATTTGTGAAACCAAGGCCCGGCGGCAAGCCCCTGCCCCCGCCTCGTGTGACGAAGGCCTGATGTCATGAAGTGGTTGCGTCGATCCCATGGTGAGATGACGGGTCATCCTCTTCCTGCCCAACCAACCATCGTCGCTATCCATCTGCATCGGCCCGGTGATCTTGCTGCGGCCGAACATTGCCTGTCGGGACGCGTCAGCAAGGTGTATGTCATGTCCGGTCGTCGGATGGAGAGAACTCAGGCCCACGCTGAGGCTCTACGCCACTTATGCGAGGGCTCTGTAGTCCTTATGGCTCCCGAGGGGATACGCAGTTGGGCTAGTCAGGTTCATCGTCTAGACGTTGAGGTAGCGCGGCTGGCTCTCGATGCTGAAGCCCTCGTCGTGCCGGCTCAGGTTGTTGCGGGACAGCTCAGCCTGGGAACATCGGTTGATATGTCGCGTCACGCGGCGACACCCCATTCTCACGCTGTCTTGCGGGCTGCAGCTGACGATGTCGCGCTCGCCTTATGCAAGCTCACAGGCTTGCCGTACCAGGACTATCCAGCAGTGCGGGCAGATCAACGGCCTCACCCGATCATCTGGCTGTTTCAGATGCGAAAGTTGCGTCGTGACCGTAGGAGGCATCGTCGCGATGCTGAGGAGCGATCGCGAGAGGAGAGCGCTCGCGATGCCGAGGAACTGGCCCGGGAGGAGGAGAACGCCCGTCTCGCCGCTCAGCTTCAAGCTCGACAAGCTTCCTTGGCCGATCGGCTTGCTGAGCGCGATATTCATCCAGGTAGGTGAAAATCCCAGGGCTGGTGTTTCGGATGCGGTGGCTTAGCCTCGTCAGAGGGGTGGAACGGAACTGAAGAAGGTCATGGTGGGAAGTAGAATCCCCGCCATGTCTCAGAGCGTTCCCAGTCTTGAGGCCCTCAATGCCCTGCCACGGGTGCAACAGCCGTCGTACCCCGATCCTCAGGCAACCGCTGAGGTCGTCAACCAGCTACGTAGTTTGCCTCCGTTGGTCTTTGCCGGAGAATGCGATGACCTTCGTGCCTATCTTGCGGCAGTGGCTAACCGCAAGGCATTTTTGCTGCAAGGCGGCGATTGTGCTGAGACTTTTGCAGGGGTAAACGCCGACAACATTAAGAGTAAGCTGCGAGTACTACTGTCAATGGCGGTCGTCATGACCTACGCAGGTCAGCTTCCGGTGGTCAAGGTGGGTCGCATTGCTGGGCAGTACGCCAAGCCGAGATCTAAGGACACCGAGACCCGTCGCGGCCTCACTCTGCCCAGTTACCGAGGTGACGCCGTAAACGGATTCGAGTTCACACCGGAAGCTCGGGAGCATGATCCTAAGCGTTTGATTGGGGTGTACAACGCTTCGGCAGCTACTCTCAACTTGGTACGAGCTTTCGCTACCGGCGGTTTTGCGGATCTTCGCGGCATTCACGCATGGAACGCTGACTTTGTGCGTAACTCCAATGTGGAAGCTCGTTACGAGGCGCTGGCCGCGGAGATCGAACGGGCGTTGGTGTTCATGATGGCGTGCGGAGTCGAGGGCGATCAGCTCTCCACCGTTGACTTTTACGCTAGCCATGAAGCCCTGCTCATCGACTACGAGCACGCTATGACGCGGATCGACTCGCGCTCCCAGCTACCCTACGATTGCTCTGGCCATTTGCTGTGGATTGGTGAGCGGACCCGTCAGATTGATGGTGCTCACGTGGAGTTCCTGCGCCACGTGCGTAATCCGCTGGGGGTCAAGCTTGGCCCGACGACGACTGGGGAGGACGCCGTTGCTATCGCTGATGCCCTTGACCCCGACCATGAGCCTGGCCGTCTGACCTTCATCACCCGAATGGGAAGCAAGGCTGTGCGTACTAACCTGCCGAGAGTCATCGAGGCAGTGGAAGCCACTGGACGCAAGGTGGTGTGGAGCTGCGACCCCATGCACGGCAACACCTTCGAAACGAATAACGGCTACAAGACGCGGTCGTTTGCTGACATGTGCGACGAGGTTAACGGGTTCTTCGACGTCCATGAGGAGTTAGGTACCTGGCCTGGCGGTGTGCACATCGAGTTGACTGGGGACGACGTCACGGAGTGCTTGGGCGGCGTCGACAAGCTAGCAGAGTCCGATCTGACAAACCGCTACGAGACCGCCTGTGACCCACGTCTGAACCGGAACCAGTCCTTGGAACTGGCCTTCATCATCGCTGAGAGATTGGCTGACGGCCGTATCAAGCGCGATGCCGTCAGTCCGCTGGCAAGGTTCCGCAGCATCGACCTATGATCGATCCGGAGCTCCCCTCAAGGCCCCTATCGGTGGGATTGTTCCGGTCGCGAATGTGACTGAACTGGTTGCCGCCGCGTGATGCTGGCGGAACACTGAGGGTATGAGAATTACGCATCTGGGACACTCCTGCATCCTCGTTGAAGCAGCTGGGCAGCGAATCCTCGTCGACCCCGGTAACCTCAGTAAGTCCTGGCGTGGACTTACTGATCTCGATGCCATCCTTGTCACCCATCGCCATCCCGATCACGTCGACCCAGAGCACATCGGTGCCTTAGTCGACGCGAACTCAGGTGCGGTGGTGCGTGCTGAAGAAGGGGCCTGCCATGAGATTCCGGCTCTTGACGCTGACCCTGTTGCCCCAGGCGACGTGTTGCAGATCGGTGAGGTGAGAATTGAGGCGGTAGGAGGCCACCATGCCGTCATTCATCGTGATCTGGAACCGATCGGCAATGTCGGATACCTCATCGGTGAGGGGCTTGGGACGATCCTGTACCACCCTGGTGACGAACTAGATGAGACCCCGCGTGGTGTTGACGTGTTGGCTTGCCCGGCTCATGCCCCGTGGGCTGCGATGAAAGAAACTGTCGACTTCGCGAGGTCGGTGGGGGCTCGGCACGGTTTTCTCATCCATGAGGGGCTACTTAATGAGCGGGGCTGGCAACTGTCCTTTGATCGGCATCAGGAGATGGTGTCGACCACCTTCCACGATCTACGCGACGGCCAGCCGTGGGAGGTGCCGCAAGGCTGACCCCGGGGCCGGGGATCAAAGCATGCGGTCCGTGCCGAACCTCGTAGCCCAGGCCGGATCGACCTGGACTACCGGGGGCTCGGTGTGATGCTGCGGTGCGCCGCGGCGACGACGAGGCGGACGGACGACTAAGGCCATGGCGGCCAGGATGGCGATACCGCCGATAGTAATGCGCCCGGTGAGTGGCTCGCCGCCGAGACCAATAGCGAAGACGGCGCCCCACAGCGGCTCAGTGCACATGATGACGGCGGCCCGGGTCGATTCCACCCGGGCTTGACCCCAGCTCTGCATGAAAGTTGTCAAAGTGCCGCAGATGATGGCCAAGTAGGCCAGGGCAAGCCAATCCTCCATGTGGGTGGGGGCGCTCAGACCTCCAGGCAGGGCTGCAATGGTGCAGACGATGGCGACGGTGATCGTTTGGTACAGCCCGAGGGATGTGACGTTGGACGGGTTGGCGAAGCGTCCAGTTGCCACGATGTGGCCGGCGTAGGCCACGGCGGAAGCCAGAGTCAGTAGCTGACCGATACCGAATCCGCTACCGAGGGTAGAGGGATCAAGAGCCAGCACTCCCATGCCGACAGTCGCCAGTGCCACAGCTCCCCAGATGGCGGTGGAGACCTTTTTGCGAAAGATCACAGCGGCCAATAGCGGTGTGAAGACCACATAGAGACTGGTGATGAACCCGTTCATGGCAGCCTGAGTGGTCCCGAGTCCAATGGCCTGAAGTAGCTGACCGGCAGCAAAGAGCACGCCGAGGGTAACCCCCTTGGCTATGGTGCGCATATTGGCGCGCCAGGCCTTCGGGAAGAGGATTCCGAATGCGGCGGCCGCCATGGCGAAACGACACGCTAGCAGGTTCTCGGGGCTCATGTGGGCATAGATACCCTTCATGACGACGAGGGTCGAACCCCACAGAGCAGCCATGAGAAGGAGAGCGGGCACAGCAAGGCGCGAAGAACGAAAACCAACCACGAATCACATGATACGCGGGAGAATCTTCGCCCCGCAACCAAGATTGGCGTCAAATATTTTGTGAGACGGTGTGCATGCAGGATGATTCCCCGTGAACGCACGTCCGTGCGACTGAATTTGTACTGTGCAGCTCGCTCGCCGAGTACCGGGAAGAGGTGAAGTGAAAGACGAGGTAGGCGCACAACACTGCCACCAGGACAATGAAGACAGCCGCGATGACGCCGCGGCGGCGACGATGAACAGCGTCCTGAGCCAGCCTGGAACGGGATGCCGGTTGGGTAGCACGCCGGTGTATCGGCCGCGGACGCGGCTGAGAGTGGTTGGCTGGTTGCGTCGGTATGCGCCCCGGAGGGCAGTCTATAGGAGACAGTGGAGAATCCGGAATTGAGACCGGTGTAGGTGGCGATACCGGAGTACCAGTGCGAGACCATGGCGGAACTGACGCCGTGCCAGGTCGTACCGGTTCGTTCCGTCTGCGGGCGGATCGATCTGTTGAACCTCCGGGTGCATGAGCTACCGGATTGGCGATGACAGCATTCGGCTGGGGCACTGTGTTCTGGAGGGCGGCCAGGGCCGGATCGTCCGTGCGGCCGGTCGTCAGTGCGTGACGTACACGACGAAGAAGGTCGAGTAGGGCCCTCCCATTCGCAGGGCGCTTCCCGGGATCGCGCGAGGTGCAGGCACGTACCAAGCCGTCCAGGTATCCCGGAACGAGCCATGCGATATCGTGCTCAGCTTTGGTGCCATTGGCCAGGTACTGTGAGGGCGCGGGAACATCCTTATTGACGTGGGCCCATGCCACCTGAATGGGGGAATCGCCAGTATGGGGCTTGTGCCCAGTGAGCATCTCAAAAAGTACAATGCCGGCTGAGTAAATGTCCGAACGCTCATCGGAGCTACCGCGTGTTACCCGCTCAGGTGGAATGTAGGACACCGTTCCAATGAGCTGCCCAGATGTTGCTGACATCGTGTGGTTGCCTACAGCTCGGGCCAGACCAAAGTCAGCCACCTTGATCTGACCACGATCAGAGATGAGGACGTTTTCGGGTTTGACGTCACGATGCACTAGGCCATCCTCGTGGGCGCTGGCAAGGGCCGAGACAACTGGCTCGAGGAGATCCAAAGCGCGCACCGGGGTGAGCGGCGCTTCCTGGGTGATGATGTGGCGTAGGGTGCATCCGGGCACGTACTCCATGACGATGAAGGGACGATCTCCGTCCATTCCTTGGTCGAAAACTGATACCACATGGGGATTGACGAGCCGGGCCGCGGCCTTCGCTTCGGAATCGAATCGCTCAGCGAGTTCTGCATCGAGCCCCTCATGCATCACCTTGACTGCGACGATGCGGGGAAGACATAGATCTTGAGCTCGATAGACGGTCGCCATCCCGCCCCGAGCGATTTTGGACACGATCTCGTAGCGACCCTCGAGGGTATGACCCACTAGGGGGTCAGTGCTCATGGTCATGCTCACGATTACGCCTCACGCACGGTCGGGGAAGAAGGGGTGTGCGGCCCACTCCAAAGTGTATGCGTAGTCTCTCGGAGGGCATCGGAAGATGAACCGGCGAGTCCATAGGCTGATCCCATGACTGTTGCAACCTGGTTTCGGTCTCACCGGTGGTCCGTCTGGATTGTGACCTTGCTAGCAGCTGTCGTCGTAGGCTGTTCAGCGCCCGGTAATGTAGCTGCGGCAGGCTCGAACGCGACCACGGCCCCCATGACCGTCATGGCCACCACACAGTCGTCTGTTGGGCTGGTCACCATCCAGGAAAACGAGCTGCCTACCCAGGCTCGGCAGACTCTCAAGCTCATTGACTCCGGCGGGCCTTTTCCGTTCAGCCGGGACGGAATTGTCTATCACAACAACAGTGGCGCACTACCTCATCACAAGGACGGCTGGTACCACGAGTACACCGTCGCCACTCCTGGAGCGCAGGGTCGAGGACCGCGTCGCATCGTGTGCGGTTCAGACTCCACCTGTTTTTGGACGCCGGACCATTACTCAACGTTTAAGAGGATCATCCGATGACAGTCGACGTTCAGTCAGGTTCAGGTCCTGAAGCTGGTGGCCCCATTGGTTCAGGGATCCTTCTTGTTGATCCGGCGCATAGTTGTGACCCCATCAAGGTGGCAACGGCGTGGCGCGAGGCTGGGTGGCGCGTCATGCACATGAGCGGAGGCGCTGATTTAGGGTCTGTTCTTGCCGGTTTTGGACACGCGCTGTCATTTCCTAGCTGGTACGGACACAACCTTGACGCACTGCGTGACTGCCTAGCTGACCTGGGAGGAGACACGGCAGTGTTATGGACCGGATGGCAGCCCTTTGAGCGCGACAATCCCCAGGATTGGGGTCGGCTAGTTAAGGCCATTGGTCAGCGTCTCGATGAGGACGAGGTCAACGGTTTCGCTCTCCTCCTGGTGTGAAACTCAGGCTGCGGGATCGTGGTATCAGAAATGACGCTCGACGCATTGGCGGGCTAATTCCCGCAGGGCAATTCGGCCGGCATCGGTCATCTCGGCGTCGTCGAGAACTGCGACGGCATGGTCGTGGCACTGCACAATTGTTGACTCGACAGCCTCCCGGGCTCCACTTGTCTCGATGATACGACGGGCGGTGGCGACGTCGTCATCGTCGAGGTCGGGGCGACCCAGCAACGACTTCAAGCGAGCAGCGTCGTGGGAGTCGGCCCGATCGAGCGCATGGGCGACGAGCACAGTCCGCTTGCCTTCTCTCAGATCGTCGCCAGCGGGCTTGCCAGTCAGCTCGGCGTCGCCGAAGACGCCAAGAAGATCGTCGCGGTACTGGAAGGCCCGTCCGATGGGGGAGCCGAAGTCGGCCATCGTCTGTTGTAGACGGTCAGAGCCTCCAGCCAAGGCCACACCAATCTGACATGGACGAACGACCGTGTAAGAGGCGCACTTGTACTCCACAACCCGGCCAACCAGGTCGAGAGCAGATTCGGAGTCGGACCCCGCCATCCCCGACTGTGAGGTGACGTCGAGGACCTGGCCGCAGGTGACCTCGGTGCGCATGGCGTCAAGCAGTGGGGTGGCTGCTGCCAGCCTGTCAGCTTTGACTGGGGCGGACGTGAACATCTGTGACGACCACATGAGTAGCAGGTCGCCGAGCAAGATCGCGATGTCACATCCGAATTGCTCAGCGGGTCCGTCTCCGTGGGCAATGCCATGGGCCGCCTCGAAACGACGGTGCACCGAAGGCAATCCACGTCGGGTGTCGGAGTGGTCCATGAGGTCGTCGTGGACCAAGGCGGACACGTGCAGAAACTCGAGGCTCGCCGCTGCCTGTAACAGGCCAGTGGGTTCAATGGGTTGGTCCGCCGCAGCTGCATGACCCCAATAGCAGAAGGCCGGGCGCAATCGTTTGCCGCCTGCGGTGTAATCACGAGCGGCGTCGAGAACGGGGGACAGCTCGGCGCCGATCGCGTCAATGACCCGCTTTTCGTCGTCGAGGAAGGAGAGGATCCTTGCGCTCACGGAGTCGCGGAAGTCAGCGCTGACTGGAGAGGACGGATCAAAGGGGTACATAGCGCCAGCATAGAGGCGTCGAATGGTCGGAAACGAGTCCGTACGCTGGACGTCTGGCCCACCTGGTGGGAGCGCCGCCTAGCCTCGCACCTATGTAGTCCCAGAAGCCGACCACTGCTGACCTGTTGGCCTTGGGGGAGCGCCCTGTGCACTCTTTCGGGTTTATGACCCTCACAGCGAGCGCTCGGCTGTGGAGTGCCACTGATGCTCTCGTGGGATGGCACCGGACTTCATTTCAGTGGCCTATGGAGCGAATGGGTCGCGGTGTGACCGCGCTTTGCGGTGCACCCAGCACATGGTGTCGACCGGTCTGCGTACCGTCGGTCATCTCACCTGCGTCGCCCAATCGGTAGCTGATGTGGAGCAGATGGTCGCTGATTACGCCGAGTCCAGGATCGACCACATCCTGGCTATTCGCGGTGACATGCTGGGTGGGGCGGGACAGCCTTGGGTGGCCCATCCCTGGGGGTTACCTAACGCTACTGAGCTTGTCCGCCTCGTCAAGTGGGTTCACCCAGAGGCATGCATCGGTAGAGAGGGTGCGTGACATGGGCTGTGAGCTCTTTAATGTTGGCGCTCTCGGCCTCCACCACTACACCCTCAACAGGTCTCGTGCGACCACAGAGCTTCGGACCATGCTGGCGTGGCGGCGCCTCGAACGGGCTGGTTCGCCTCGGAACGATGAGGCGATTTTTGCTTCCTGAGCCCGACTACCGCTAACCGTTGGGTAGGGCGGGTCAAAGCGACGTAGAGCAACCGGACACCACCGGCAGGATTACCGGTCTCGGAGACGATGCGCTCGGGATCGACGACTACTGCACCATCGTACTCAAGACCCTTGGCCTGCATGGTCGTCACCGTGATGATGCGCGGATCGTCGACAAGTCGGCGCGCCTGCTCGACGAGGCCAGCCGGGCACACCAGACCGATCGTCCCGTCCACCGATGTGAGCATCTCGTCCAGCTGCAAGCGCACCTGTGCCCATAGGTCGTCAGTGCGTACCACTGTGGGACGGACACCAACCCAGCGCACCGCCTGTGGAAGATCAGCGTCGGGCTGGACGGTGACAACCACGTCGGCGGCGAGATCGAAAACCTCGGCCGGGGAACGGTAGTTCTTGGTCAGGGTGAAGGTGCGTGACGGGGAATTACCAACCAATTCGTCCAAGGCCGCTCTGGTCTGGTTGGGATGGGGGAAGGCAGACTGGGCGGGATCCCCGACGATCGTCCAGGAAGCCTGGCGGCCTCGACGTCCGATCATCCGCCACTGCATGGGGGAGATGTCTTGGGCCTCGTCGACGAGAACGTGAGCGAAGGTATCGCGAGGCTCGTCCTCGTCAATGTGGCGGGACTCATGGAGACGATCGCCGAGGGTGACGAGCTCCTCGGCGTCACCTCCCTCGATAAAGACCGGGTCGTCAGCATCGGGCTCGGGGGGAACTGGGCCGAGCAGAGCGGCCAACTCGTCGAGCAGGGCCATATCGGCTATTGACCAGTTGCGTCGTCCACGTCGATCCGCTTCGGTCGGGATAGAGCTGACGAGAAGCTGACGGGTTTCCTCGTTCCAGTAGGGGGTCACTGCTTCGGCGACTGCGGGATCGGCCAACCGAGCGAGGGCGTCGGAGGCCGACAGGGCGGGCCACCAGGCGTTGAGGAGCATCCGCCAGGATGCCTGGGAGGACACTAACTCGTCGAAATCGTCCCTTGTGAGGTCATGGGCGGCGAGGACATCGGCCGGGACTCGTGCCCACAGCTGGTCGCGCAGCGAGACCTCGACGGCCTCCCTGCCGTCGTTGTAGCGATTACGCTTGAGGATGCGTTGACGAGTCGTCGCGAGGATGGAGGCATCGAGGGTAAGAACCTCGCCTTTGACCGTTACTCGCAGCTGCAAGGAATCGGGATCCGCCGACATGGGCAAATTGACCAGTCGGGTGAGGACGTCAACCATCTCAAGGCTGCCCTTGATATTGGCAGTACGGGGCTCATCGAGGCGGTCAGAGGAGAAGTGCAGGATATCCGACGGTACCTGGCCTATTGAGCGCAGTGTTACGGAGTCTTCCCCGAGGCTGGGTAGTACCCGCTCGATGTAGCTCATGAAAACCGATGACGGCCCGATGACGAGCACCCCGCCATTCTCCAGCCGAGTGCGATGAGAATAAAGCAGGAATGCTGCGCGGTGCAGAGCGACGACCGTCTTGCCGGTGCCGGGTCCGCCCATAATCGTCGTTACGCCTTGGTAAGGGGCGCGAATGGCCTCATCCTGTTCGGCCTGGATCGTCGAGACGATTGAATGCATTCGAGTGTCGCGGGCCCGAGAGAGAGATGCCATGAGGGCTCCCTCGCCGATAATCGGCAGATTCGCCTGCGAGGTGGAATCCAGCAGGTCATCTTCGATGCCGAGGACCTTGTCGTCGCGACAGCGCAAGACGCGGCGACGAACAACACCCATCGGATCAGACGGGGTGGCTCGGTAAAAGGGCTCGGCAGCGCGGGCACGCCAGTCGATGACGAGAGGCTCATAGTCAGCGTCCCGTACCCCGATTCTCCCGATGTGACGCACCTCGTCGTCAGTCAGATCAAGTCGGCCGAAGACCAGACCTTCATGCTCAGCGTCAAGGACCGCTAATCTCTTTGCCGCGTTATAAGAGAAGGCGTCGCGTTCAAACATCGCCGTGCCGTCCTCTTCACGAACCCAACTGGTGCGGTCCGAGCGGTACATGTCTTGGCCGGCCTTGGCTAGCATGCGGGCTTTGTTCTCGGCGATCTCCAATTGGGCGCGGACGCGGTCGACGTGGGCCTGTTCCTTGGCGATCTCAGATTCCACAACGCGGGGGTCGGTGGTCGAACTATCGTGTGCGGTCAAAGTCGTCCTTCACGAGATGTTTGCCTCCAGGCGCGGTGCCGTGGGGCTAACGGTCAAGTCTACGCGTCGAGACCCTGTCAGTGGAACTGTGACTTCTTCTGGGGCGCCCGGCTGCACCGATAGCCTTATTGCTTGGCCGGATATCTTCCCCGGTGAGTCTTTCGTGGGTCAGGTACGCAGCCAATGCTCCAGTGAGCAGCCGGGCCCAAGGTTCTGGGCCGCCATGTGATGCGGGGGAGGCCGCTAGTACCGGGATTGGTCCTTCTTGGCGCCAGACCATGGGAGGACGGTCTCGCCAAGCCGACCACGCAGTACCCAGTTCCGGATTCGGGATGGGACGGGTGTAGTCGTGACAGATCCGGCGGGCTTGTGCGCCATCCCACCAGGACCACGTTTCGACGAGCCCTTCGGCCTTCCAGTCCAGCCGGTGGGCCATGCCATGATTCGAGGGCATCTCGCCTGAGGTGCTGACAGTGATGATGGGAGAACTCCATGGACGAGCCGGGCGATGCCACCGGGAGCGTCGGGGAGCTGGTGCCGTCGTGTCGATGATCGCGTTTGGGGAGTCATTCGGTGAAGGATCAACGATGACACCGCGTCGGGTCAGCCGCTTGTTCAGTAAGGTCAACAGGGGTTGCAGATCAGTTGGGCCATCACGGCCGACGAGATTCCAGCAGCCAAAGATCCGGGTGATGGCGAGCCTTGTTTCGTCAGCTGACAGCTCGGCCAGCGGGGAGGGAAGGTCGACGTGGAGCGGCTCGGGGAGCGGCTCGGGTCGGGAGGTCACCGCATGCTCGACCCCGTACTGGCGCCGAGCTTGCCAGATGGTGTCGGCGTGATCGAGAACATCACGCCACTTATGAGCGATGCGGTGTCCGTACCTGTCACGGACCGTGTGGATCTGTGCACCTCTGTCCGTCGGGAGGGAGATATCCGCCATACTTGAGCTGATCTGAGTATCGGGCTCTGTAACGAGATTGAGCCCTATACCTACCAATTCAGCTTCCATTGCCCGGCCTGACTTGGCGAACAGGTCTCGCCATGCGGAGGGGATTTGGAGGGTAGCGCCGAGTTCAGGGGCAAGAGGACGCTCAGCGCTCTCGAGCCAACGCGGGGAGGAGGAGATAATGGTGACCTTATGCCTCATCTGGGCTAGCCGTAAGGCGGCGGCCAGAGCGACGAGTTCGTCTCCGACGATATGGACCGTTCCCATCGTATCTGTGCCTCCTGCAACGATCCGATTGAACCAACGACTGACGGTATCGTGCCAGAGGTGAACACGGATCTTCCTGTTGTCGCCATCCATGGAATCACCAGCTCGCCAACGACCTGGGGCGGGCTCGTACTGGCGTTCAATATTGAAGGTGTCATCGTCCATCAGCTCTCTTTACTCGGACACGGCCCAATTGGCATCCGTCGGGGGGCGGGGACCGACTATCCCCTTGAGGCTTTTGCGACTGATGTCATCGAGCAGATGGATGCTTTGAAGGTCGACAAGTGCGCCTTAGTAGGCCATTCCCTTGGGGCTCTGGTCTCGTCCATGGTTGCACAACGTCAGCCGGATCGCGTCGACCGTGTCTTGCTAGAGGAGATGCCCGTACCGCGTCGAGTTCGTCAGGATCCACCTCCGATGCGGACGTACGTCGACGCCATCTTCATGGAGGTTGCGGCGTTTGCTGGACGCAAGAGGTTCGACCCAAAAATGGTGTGGAAGGTCAGCCGTGAGCTACTGAAACCCCACCCCCAGTGGTGGGATGGATTATCTCGGATGATCATGCCAGTCCTTGTCGTCGGGGGTGGCAAGGCGTCGTACCTACGTCAGGACCGGCTGAGTGACGTGGCACGTGCCCTTCCTGACGCTCGGATCATGACCATTGACGGCGGACACCGCACCCACATCACCAAGGGTGACGAGTTCTGTGACATCGCCGTGCCATTCCTGACGAATGGAAAATACGCCAATCGTCGGCATAACGGGATCCAGGACGTGTGAGCCTTGAGCGAACTGCGCTCAACCTGGTTATTGAGTCGGGAGTGCTCATGGTTAAAATTGAGTCATAACGACTCAAACCGAGTCGAGGCAGAAATCTACTGAAGCCGTAGGAGTGTTGACATGGCTCGTACTTTTGACCCCATCCGTGAAATGGACCGGCTGCTCTCCGACGTCACCAGGACGCCGGCGACTGTCGCCGTTCCCATGGATCTCTACCGTGAAGGAGATGACTACACCGTCGCCGTGGACCTTCCAGGAGTTGATCCAGCGTCCATTGATATCGACGTCGACGATCGCACGTTGACGATTCGCGCCGAGCGTGCCGCCAAGGTGGCTAAGGAGGCGCAGTGGCTGTCCCGGGAGCGGGCTATGGGCACCTTCGCCCGTCAACTCACCCTCGGTCATGGCCTGGCTACCGATCGCATCACCGCCGAGTACACCGACGGCGTGCTGACTTTGACGATCCCCGTAGCTGAGACTGCTAAGCCGCGCAAGGTAGAGGTCCGACACGGCTCGACCACCATCGACGCCATGACCGACCAGGCTCAGGTCGGTTCAGGTGAGCACCAGGAGCAGTGAAGTTCTCAGATTGACGTGTCGGCCGGTTCCTTCATTCGGGGACCGGCCGTCGCGCGTCAGGTATCGGTGAAGTCAGACGATGACGGAGACCAGCAGCACCAGGAGCACTCCGCAGACTGACAGCGCCGTCTCCATGAGCGACCAACTCTTAATGGTTTGTCCCACTGAGATACCGAAGTATTCCTTGATGAGCCAGAAACCGGCGTCATTGACGTGTGAGAAGAAAACCGAACCGCAGCCGATCGCCAGAACCAGCAGTGCCGCGTGGGCGGACGGCAAGCTGGCTGCCACCGGTTCCAGGATGCCGGCTGCGGTGACGGTTGCCACCGTCGCTGAGCCGGTCGCCAACCGGATGACGACAGCGACGAGCCAGGCCATCAGTAGCGGGGAGATCGAGGACTGGGTAATGCCGTTGCCTAGTAGCTTGGCAATACCAGTGTCGACGAGGATCTGCTTAAACCCACCGCCGGCGGCGACGGTGAGTAAGATGCCAGCGATCGGGGGCAGCGCCGCCCCCACACTGTCGCTCATAGCGTCCCGGTTCATGCCGGAAACCTTGCCCAGGGTAAAGATCGCCAGCAGGGTTGTCAGCAGCAAGGCAAACATCGGCTCGCCAAGGAAATCCAAGATACTGCGGACGGCGGTGCCTTTGAGAGCGAAGATATCGGCGAGGGCCTTGCCCATCATGAGGACGACAGGTAGCAGGACGGTCATCAAGGTGACGGAGAACCTTGGGCGACCAGGGACAATACCGCAACGGCCATTCTCGTCAGAATTAAGGAAGAGGTCAGGCGCATCAACGGGCACCCATCGAGCTGCGAGCCGCGAGAACAGCGGGCCAGCAACAACAACCGTCGGTATGGCAATAAGGACACCGAGCCCGAGGGTGATGCCGAGGTCTGCTTTGAGCAGCCCAATGGCGGCCAATGGGCCCGGATGAGGTGGTCATGCTCCAGGCCTCTCATAACCCGTTGGTGGCATCCCCTGTCAGGATCGTCGCTGCTGTGCTAGAGGGGCGTGTCCGTCTCATGCCCTTTGAGCCCAAACAGGAAGCCATCGGATTCCATCGCAGCATGGCTGATGCCGTAGCTGCCCATGACGCCAAAGCCGCTGCCGCAGCGATGAGGCAAATCGTCACTGAGGCACATCAGGCTATGAGTTCCTCGATGTTTGCAGCATCGAAATAATGGGGGAACGAGGCGAGTCGAGTCAGTACAGAAGAAATCATACGTTTGTATCCTGTGAATAGGATATTAGTGTTGCTAAGGTGCTGTTACACGGTCCCAAAGATGCACTTTAGTGAGGCCTCCCAGAGGCATCGGGCCTTGTCGGCTTGGCATGCGTTATCGTTCCTGTCATGTCTCAGGAATTCCTCGCTTCATCGGTGGCCAGTCGTCTAGGTGCTCGCATTGTCGACGGTGACTTGCAAGCCGGTGACGTACTGCGGTTGGGGGACATTGAGCAGGAATCAGCAGCGTCCCGTTCCGTTTGTCGTGAAGCAGTCAAGATCCTCGAATCCCTAAACCTGGTGCGTTCCCGGCGTCACGTCGGCGTGACGGTACTGCCTTCCAACCAATGGGACGTGTTGTCACCCAAGGTGGTGCACTGGCACATGTCTGGCAACAAGCGTGAGCAGGAGATGAGCTGGACGAACGAATTGCGGATAGCCCTGGAACCCACGGCTGCTCGACTTGCAGCTGAGCGTGCTGACGGCACAGATCTCAAGGGATTACAGGACGCTGTCTCCGGTATGACTGAGGCGATCCGAAATGATGACTCGACTAGTTTCGCCAAACATGAGCACGCTTTTCACCGAAGCCTTTTGGCTGCTACTCGCAATCCGCTGTACATCGCCCATGTTCCGATGCTGCTTGGCTACTTTGCTGAACAATACGATGACCGCAACCTTACAAGTGAAGACGGGGCCGATCTCGTGCAGCACCGCGACATTCTTGACGCTATCACGATGAGTGATCCGGACGCGGCTGAGCAGTCTACCCGGGCCCTCGTCCTGGGGCTCGGACGAGTATTGCCTCAGCCCACGGTGGTGAGCGGTCCGGCCGGTGTCGCACACTAAACCGGGTAATACATCAAGCTGGCCGGGTCCGATCTGGACCGGACCCGGCCAGCTGTGCGTCAGGTCAGTCTTCGAATGCCTCCGGAGGCGGGCAAGAACACACCAGGTGGCGGTCACCGTAGGTGTTGTCGACACGACCCACCGGCGGCCAGTACTTGGCTTGGATGCGGGTGACGGTGTTGACGTCCAGGCCACGTTCTTGGTCACGCTGGATCCCCAAACGCATACCGGGGTAGCAGCCTAACTCGCGGGAGTAAGGGTGGTTCCACTCGTCGGCTACCAGACGAGCCGCTGGATGCGGAGCATTAATCAACGGGTTGTCGTCAGCCGGCCAGTGGCCCGACTGCACCATTCGGGCTTCTTCGACGATCGCCAGCATGGCGTCGCAGAAGCGGTCCAGCTCGGCGAGGTCCTCCGATTCGGTGGGCTCGACCATGAGGGTCCCAGCTACCGGGAAGCTCATCGTCGGGGCGTGGAATCCGTAGTCGATGAGGCGCTTGGCGACGTCGTCGACGGTGATCCCTGTCTCGGCAGTCAATGGACGTAGATCAAGAATGCATTCGTGAGCCACGTAGCCATTCTGTCCGGTGTAGAGGATCGGGATTTTGTCGTGGAGTCGGTGGGCGATGTAGTTGGCATTGAGAACCGCCACCTCAGTCGCGAATTGCAATCCTTTTAGGCCCATGAGCCGCAGGTACGCCCAGGAAATAGGAAGTACGGACACCGACCCAAACGGCGCAGCAGATACGGCATGTCCGTTGTGGGTAACCGTCCCGCCGCCATTGAGCGGATGCTCGTTGCGCGGGTTGAGGGGATGGCCGGGCAGGAAAGGAGCTAGGTGAGCCTTCGCTGCAACCGGTCCAACACCAGGACCGCCGCCTCCATGCGGGATGGCGAAGGTCTTGTGCAGGTTGAGGTGGCTCACGTCACCGCCGATGCGGGCGAACTGTCCCCATCCGACGAGGGCATTAAAGTTTGCTCCGTCGATGTAGACCTGTCCGCCTGCCTCGTGGACCATGTCGCAGACCTGTCGCACGCCGTCTTCATAGACGCCGTGAGTTGACGGGTAGGTGATCATGATCGCGGCGATGCGCCCCTCGTTAGCAGCTATCTTGGCAGCCAGATCATCACGGTCGATAGTGCCGTCGTCATGCGACTTGACGACGACAACCCTGAGGCCTGCCGAAGCGGCCGAGGCGGCATTAGTGCCATGCGCGGAGGCCGGAACCAGGCACACATTACGCTCAGTATCACCGCGAGAGACGTGATAGCCACGGATGGCTGCCAGACCGGTGTACTCGCCCTGGGAACCTGCATTGGGCTGCAGGGAGACAGTGTCATAGCCGGTGAGCTCGGCCAACCAGATCTCGAGGTCACGGATGAGGCGCAGGCTACCGGCTTGGTCCTCGACCGGGGCGAAGGGGTGCATCTGTGAGAAAGCCGGCCAAGTCATAGCCTCCATCTCGGCAGCGGCATTGAGTTTCATCGTGCACGAACCGAGCGGGATCATGCCGCGGTCCAGACCATAATCGCGATCCGCCAAACGCTTGAGATAGCGCATCATGGTGGTCTCGGTGTGGTAGCTGGAAAAGACCGGATGCGTCATGAAGGAGGAAGTGCGGCGCAGATCCTCCGGCCACGCCCCGTCGGCCGGGCCACGAATCTCGTCAGTATTGCCACCCAGGAGCTGGGTGAGTTCCCGAAGCTCGTCGTCGGTGACGGTCTCGTCAACCGATATCTGGAGGATGTCCCCGTCAACGAGATCGAGGGTGTACCCACCTTCGCGGGCTCGGTTCCACAGCTCCTTCGCTCCGCCCTTCGTGCGTATGCGGATGGTGTCGAAAAACTGCTGATCGGCGACGTCAAGACCCGCTGCGCGCAAGGCGCTAGCAAGCTGATGGGCTCGATCTGTGACTTGTCTGGCGATACGTGTTAGTCCCGTCGGCCCGTGCCACACGGCATAGGCAGCGGCGACTACAGCGAGGAGCACCTGAGCGGTACAGATATTGCTCGTGGCCTTGTCACGGCGGATGTGCTGTTCACGGGTCTGCAAGGCCAGCCGGTAAGCGGGGTTCCCGTCAGCATCAGTTGACACACCGACGAGTCGTCCTGGGATCTGACGCTCCAGACCAGAACGAACCGACATGTAAGCCGCGTGCGGTCCGCCATCACCCATCGGGACGCCGAAGCGTTGCGACGAGCCGACGGCGACGTCAGCACCTAGCTCACCCGGCGGAGCCAGCAGAGTTAGCGAGAGCAAGTCACACTCGGCGATGGTGATACCGCCAACTTTGTGAACAGCGTCGAATACTTCAGAAGGGTTCCACAGTGCGCCAGTGCTGTCGGGATAAGGGGCGAGGACGCCGAAGCAGCCAGCCTCAACCTCGGGGCGCCACGACTGTGGGTCACGAAGGTCAGCCTCAACAACCTCAATTCCAGTTGCTTCAGCGTGGCCCAGGACGACGTCTCGCACCTGGTCAAAGAGGTGAGTATGCACCAAGAAGCGGTTGAACTTTACCTTGCGAGCGGCGCGACGGGCTAGCAGCATCCCCTCGGAAGCAGCGGTTGCCTCATCGAGGAGGGAAGAGCTTGCCAGGGCGAGCCTAGTAAGGTCGGTGATGAGCTGCTGGTAGATCGTTAGCATCTCGAGTCGGCCCTGGGAGATCTCGGGCTGGTACGGGGTATAGGCGGTGTACCAGGAGGGATTCTCCAGGATGTTGCGGCGAATCACCGACGGGGTAAGCGTGCCGTAGTAGCCACGCCCAATGAGGGCACGAGTAACGCGGTTTCCTGAGGCGATCTCGACGAGTTCAGCGCGAGCGGTCGTTTCGGCGGCGGCAGGGGGAAAGCTCGGGGTGCGAACGGAGGACTCCCCCTCATTGGAGTCGAGCACAGAGGCTGGGATGGCGTCGCGAATGATCTGCTCGGGACTCGTCACCCCGATGGTCTCGGCGATGTATCGCAGGTCGTCTTCGACGGATCCAACGTGGCGGCTCGAGAAAGGGTGCGGCCCTTCGAGGCCGCACCGATTCTCAGCGTGGTCAGTCATGATCATCACTCGGCGGTGAGCTTGAGGTAGGCGTTACGGTCCATGAGGTCGTCACCCAGCTGACCACCGGAAACCTTGAACAACCATCCCTGTCCGAACGGATCGGAGTTGACAAGCTCGGGAGACTCGGTGATGGCCTCATTAACTTCCGAGACGGTGCCCGTCACGGGGCTAAAGAGGTCGGAGACCGATTTAGTCGATTCGACCTCGCCAATGGCGGATCCGGCAGAAACATCGCTGCCGACCTCGGGGACGTCGACAAAGACGACGTCACCCAGGGCCTCTGCGGCGTAGTCGGTGATGCCTACGGTCACGGTGTCACCATCAACGGCGACCCACTCGTGCTCGGCGGAGTACTTGAGTTCGGACAGTTCCATGTCTGCTCCTAAGTATTTTGTGTGGGGATTGTGGTTGGGGTCAGGACCGCTTGTAGAACGGTAATTCGACGACGGTAGTGTTGAGGGCTTTGCCCCGCACATCAACGCTAAGCGAGGTGCCGGTCTTAGCGACGTCAGGATCAACGAAAGCCATTGCGATGGGATGACCCAGAGTGGGGGAGAGGATGCCGGAGGTGATGGCTCCGACCGTTTTGCCCTCGTTCACGACAGCATATCCAGCACGCCCAGCTCGGCGCCCTTCCCCGGCCAGCCCGACTAACATACGATCGGTAGTGGTATCGCGGTTCTCGAGGGCGCAGCGACCGACGAAGTCGCCCTCCTTCTTGAAATTGACGACTCGCCCAAGCCCGGCTTGAGAGGGATGGATGTCGGTGCCCAATTCGTGTCCGTAGAGAGGCATCCCGGCTTCCAGGCGCAGAGTGTCACGGCAGGCGAGACCGCACGGTGTGAGATCCTCGCCGCCAGCGTCCATGAGGAGCTGCCACAGATGCTCGGCGGCTTCGGCCGGAACGTACAGCTCGTAGCCGTCCTCCCCGGTGTAACCGGTGCGAGCGACGAGCACGGGGAAACCATCCAGTTCTCCGGTGAGGCAACGGTAGTACTTGACGTCGCGGACCTCGTCGGAGTCGAGGGTGGTATTAGCCTTCTGGAGGGCCGCCAGCACGATCGTCACAGCTTTGGGGCCTTGCACGGCGACGAGGGCGGTCTGGGCTGACTCGTCTGTGACGGTGACGTCGAACCGTGCACAGCGCTTGGTGAACTCTGCGAGATCAGTTTCGGCATTGGCAGCATTGGCAACGACGAGGTAGTCACCGTCAGGCAGGTGGTAGGTCACGAGGTCATCAACGACACCCCCCTCGTCTGTGAGTAGGAGGGAATACTTCGCGCGGCCTTCCGCCACAGCGGAGAGCTTGCCGGCCAAGGCGTAATCGAGGGCAGCTCCAGAATCAGGGCCAGAGATCCTGATTTCTCCCATGTGGGATAGGTCGAAGATGCCGGCATTCTTGCGGACGGCGTGGTGTTCGGCCAGGTCGGAGGAGTACCGCACGGGCATGTTCCAGCCCGCGAAATCGGTGAAGGATGCTCCGAGGCTCTCGTGTACGGCCGCCAGTGGTGTACGTCGAAGCGTAGTCATGCTTCGAAGTATGGCATGACGAGGGACCGTGTGCTTGCTCGTAGGGAGAACTGAGGAAGTAGACTGAGCGGCGTACGACGGAGTCCATTCCAGCGAACTCCGCGGCAGGTCAGGTAGGAGTTCGAGATGCCCTTGTCAGCAGAGGAGCAGCGGCGGCTCGCCGAGCTTGAGGAAGCGCTGTCCACTGACGATCTTGACTTTGCTCGGTCTTTCTCTCGGCGTGCTTCCGCGACTTGTCCTCACCCCAGTCGCAATGCTTTAGAGCAGCGACGTATGCAGCATCGTCGGGCTCGACGCCGTCAGATTCTTCTCGGGTCTGTCATGGTGCTGCTGGGTTTAGCGGGCGTTGTCGGTGGGGTGGTCCTCACCAGTGGAGTTCTTGCTGTTGTCGGTTTCGCCATTATGGCCCTCGCCGTCGGAGTACTGCTGTCGACCGGTGGAGGTGTGATGCCACGGAGCAGCGGAGTTAGACCACGTGGTGGGCAACGCGAGCCCCATTCCGAATCCTTCACCGCTCGAATGGAAGAGCGCTGGCGTCGACGTCAGTCGAGGTAACACTCCGTCGTCAGTCGCGGTGACTTTCACTTTTTGACAAGGGATGTCGGTAACCAGGTCGCCAGCCAGTGTGGCCTGGGGGTGGGGGTTCGTGCTAACCAGGCCTTGACAGCCCCGAGATCGTCGGGAAGAGAGTTGTCATGACCATCCTTGCTAGACCAGCGGTCCATCTCCTCTGCCAGGGCCAGCTTCTTGACCGCAGCGGAGGTGTCCGGATCCATGTCGGTGACTAAGGCCGCGGCTTGACGACGCGGGGTACCGTCAGGCCAGGCCAAACCGTGATCGATCCACAGGTCGCGGATTTCCCGCCAAATGCCGGCTATCGAACCACGGGTAATCCTGCGGCGTGAGATGAGCATGCGAATGAGCATTGGCAGCGCGAGTATGACGAGAATGACGAGGACTGCACTGAGAGGTGCCCAATTGAAGCCTTCATGGTCGGCGGTACTGATAGGTGCGGGGCTGCTGGTGGGTGTCGAAGTATGTGCAGCTGCCGGGGATGGCTCAGGCGATGGGGTGGAGGTCTGTGTCGAAGGAGTCGGGGATGACGATGGGGTGGAGGAGGGGGAAGGAATAGTGGTTTCCTTGTCGGTCCAGGTGGGAGCTGGTGCCACCGCTGCGGTCGGCTCGAACCTAACCCATCCGTAGTCCTGGAAGTACAACTCGGGCCAAGCGTGCATCTGGTTGGCGCGTATCTTCCAGGTGTCTCTTGCATGATCGCCGGGAAGGAACCCCACGGATACGCGTGACGGAATACCTTCAAGTCGTGCCATAAGTGCCATTGACGCCGCGAAATGGATGCAATAACCACGGTGGGTGCGCAGCAAGAAGTTTTCCAGTACTTGATAGCCGTCACCTTCGGGTGCGTTGATGTCGTAATGGAATCGAGCGCTGTCACGAAGCCAGTTTTGAATCGCGATGGCCTTGGTTACGGGGGTAGATTTCCCCTTGATAATTCGGCTAGTTAAGTCCCTTATGCTGGATGGAACGTTAGCAGGGACTTCGGTGTACACCGAGTTATTTGGGGTGCCGGCCTTCGCGTTATCGAAGGTTACTGGATCGGGGTCGGGCTCCTGCGCCGAAATGCTGTACTGCATATCGGAGGTTGCATGGTCGTGATCAGCAGAGGTTGAGACAATCGTCAGATCCTGTGGGTCCCACGCCCAGGTCTGATCGACGTCCGCAGCAATTGGTCCATAGGGGGCGGGTAAATACTGTGAAGAAAACCCAGTGATATTGATATCGACCGTACGAGTTCGTGACGGGCCAAACAATCCCGGTACAGATTCAGGGGCAGAGTGTTCTAGATCAACTGGGATGAGGCCCCACCCTCGATCAGTCACCTTCGATAGGGAGGTCATGCGCAGGTATTCACCGTCAGGGCTATTAGTGGTGTAGGTGATGACTGATGCCGTCGATGTGTTATGGAGATTGCGACGCAGTTCGATGGTCGGATCACTCATCCGTACCGGACTCGACGGGGCCGCTGCTGGGCGAGAGAAGTCAAGATGTCCCCAGACGGGTGCGATCGCGGCGAACACTGTAGCGATCGTGATGGCGATAATACTGAATATAGCCGCGGCCAACCAGGTCAGAGGGCCACCTCCTCGAAGCGCATGATCGACGGTGAGGATGATGAGCCAGCTCGCCGCGACCAAGGCGAAACTCCACCAGGGCGTGTCGTGTCTGACGATGAGAACCGCCGCAAGATGGATAACTAGCAGCGGAGCGAGAGACCACCCAGGGCTTTCGAGAGTAATGGTTAGCAGGTCTGCCAGAACAGTCAGAACCGCCACCACGGTCGTTGTCAACCAGATAACCCCGATTGACGGGGGAAGATGTCCATCGGTCGTCTGGATCAGAGTGAGGGTGTCGCGATACAGATGAAGGGCATTAACCGGGAATGAGCCGGAGGAACCAACCGCCGATGCACTGATGCCTCCCATCATCACGACGATGACGACGACGAGAATGGCTTGCACGCCTTGTACCTCGGCGTGGTCCCAGTGGTGGTGTCGGCACAGCAGGCCGACGACTTCGAGGAAGACGATGACGGCAGTCGGACCGATCCAAAAAGACGGATCGGTAGTGAGCCCTATCAGCGAAAAGGTGGCCAACATCATGGCCAGGGCTACCGCGAGGTGAATAGCCAGAAGGCCGGGGTACTCAGATGCCTTGGTCAGATCGAGATGTTCGGACAGCTGGGTGACAGGCTGAGCGGCACGACGTGGGTTTGTCATAAAGCTGCCGTCCTTGCGGTCTGCAGCAAGTTCTGCCATGCCGAATCGATAGAGGTGCGAGAATCGACGGGAACGACTGCCCACCCAGCATCATCCAACTCTGCGACGGCACGCTCGTGCTCCTCGGCCTGCTCAAGGGGGCTGCGGAATCGTCGAGCGGTGAAGGTATCGGAATCTAGGACAAGGGCAAGGCCAGCGACCCGGTCCCGTCTCAAGTCCACGAGAGGATCAATATCGGTCGTCTCCAACCGGCCGAGGATGGCGATCGCCGGGCCGTCAATTCCCTGGCATGACTCGATAGCCTTGGTCAGGGCGGTGTCGGGACGCAGCGGTTCGTCGACGAGGGCGTCGAGAATATCGCCCTTGAGCGTGCCGGATGAGTCACACACGTGAGTGACGTATCCGTCGGAAGCCAGACGCGTCGAGATGGATGCCACCGCGTTGACGGCCCATTCAAAGGATGCGTCGGGGCCAGTTCCAACGTGACGCCGAGCCCGAGAATCCAACACGATGACGACGGATGGGTTCCAGGCCTGCTCCTCGCATCGGACCATGAGGTCCCCGCGGTGAGCGGTGGAGCGCCAGTGAATGCGTCGCACCGAGTCTCCGGTGTGCCAATCGCGCACCATGGCATCGTCGGGACCACGTCGTCCGGCATGGATCGCTGAGGACCTTGTGTCGAATCCCTGACCCCCGAGCTCCCCGGAGGCGCCCAAATCGACGATCCTTGGCGTGACAATGACTTCGGCAACCTGACCGAGATCGGTGTGATGGCGGGCCATGCCAAACGGGTCGACGGTGCGCATCATGACGGGGCCGATCACGAATCGACCACGTGTAGTAGGTATGACTGGGGTCTGGATGGTGGCCGTCGACCATCGTGACTGGCCTAGCGGCGCGGGGATGGTATCGGTGAATCGGGCTGCTCCAAGTGGTAGTCCGCCACGACGCTCTACCGTGACGGTTTCGCAGGCTTGGGAGCCTAACGCTATCCGCATTGGAGCGAGACTCCGCGCGGTCTGCACGCGCGGTCGAAACCATGCGACGACACTAATGGCTATCAGCGGCAGCAGGATAAGGAGAAACCCAATTCTCGCCAGGCCACGCTGGTCAATGCTGAGGCCGATGATCGTGAGCACGATCCCCACGATCCCGACCGTGCGTCCTCGTAGTGTGAGCAGTCCCTGACGGCGAGGGGCGCTGGACGTTGAGGCGGCGCTCATCGGTCTTGATGCGCCCGCTCAGGCAGGGGAACCTGACGCAGAATTGACCCAATGACTGACTCGGCTGCCCGGGCAGACTCATGGCTGGCGATTCCACTGCGTCCAGAAAAGACCAATCGGTGAGCCAAGATCGGCGCAGCGAGAGCCTGAACGTCGTCGGGGATGACGTAGTCGCGTCCACTCATGGCCGCGCGAGCTCGGCACGCGCGGACCAAGTGGAGGGCTGCGCGGGGAGATGCTCCCAACCGAATGCTCTCGTGTGAGCGGGTGGCGCCGATGATGTCGAGGACGTACTCGTGAATGTCAACGGCTACGTGCACTCCAAGTACGGTCGAAATGAGCCTTCGGATCGTCTGAGTGTCGGTAACTGGTCTGACCTCATCAAGAGGAGAGGTCGCGCCATGATGCTCGAGCATGGCAAGCTCTGCTGATCGCGTTGGATAACCCATAGTGATACGAGCCATAAATCGGTCACGTTGGGCCTCTGGTAGGCGGTACGTGCCCTCCATCTCAATGGGGTTTTGGGTGGCCATCACCATGAACGGGGCTTCGAGGGGATGAGTCAGGCCATCTGCTGAGACTTGACGTTCTCCCATGGCCTCGAGCAGAGCTGACTGGGTCTTGGGAGAGGCGCGGTTGATTTCGTCACCCACCACGATGTTGGCGAAAATCCCGCCAGGTTTAAAGACGAATTCCCGCTTCTCTTGGTCATAGACGCTGACGCCGGTGATGTCTGACGGGAGTAGGTCAGGAGTGAACTGAATGCGGTGAACGGTGCAGTCAATGGCGCGCCCTAGTGCTCGAGCGAGTGTCGTCTTACCCACACCGGGGACGTCCTCCACCAGCAGATGCCCTTGGGCAAGGAGGACGACAAGCGCGGTATCGATGCGTTCGCTCTTTCCCTCAATCGCCCCTGCGACGGCCGACCGGACCGCGTTAGTGATGGCCACCACACCATCAATTGATGCGGCACGCGGATCAACGGTCTCAAGAGGCTGGGCGTGTGCCGGAATGACCGGCTGTGATTCTCGGTGGTTCAACGGGATCCTCCTGGCGTGCGCGGCAGTGACCGAAGCCCATGTTATCTGGCGGCGGTGACGCTATTTCCATCGCGATGGGAGCCGTGGAACAGGTTCGAGCGACTTGCTCAAGTTCATGTCGACATTCTTCGTTGCCATGCGACGGCTGTATGACGCGATGCAAGTGGGGAGAAGCGGAGAAAAGGGTGTAAGGGAGGTGACGGGGTGGAGCGTCGTGGAGTATGGTGGAGGCAGGTGGAGGAAATTGCCTCGATCGTGGAGCAAGGAGGTGCCCGGTGTTTCTGGGTACGCATACTCCCAAGCTCGACGAGAAGGGCCGCTTCTTTCTACCGGCGAAGTTCCGCGACGAGTTGGACGATGGGTTGGTCATCACCAGAGGCCAGGACAGGTGTCTGGCGATCTACCCGACCGAAACTTTCGTGGAGATGACCCGGGAAATCGCCAAGGGATCGGTGAGCGTCAAGAAGGTTCGTGACTATCAGCGCATGCTGGCAGCCGGGGCTAGCGACACCGCTCCTGACAAGCAGGGGCGGGTCATGATTCCGCCGATGCTGAGGCGCTACGCCGCTCTTAATAAAGAGATCGTCGTGGTGGGAGCGATTACTCGAGTTGAGGTGTGGGACGCCACCGAGTGGGAGAAGTACTCCGAAGCTCAGGAGGAGGCCTTCGCCGATATGAACGAGGAGGTCTTCGCCGAACAGTGATCTCGCGGTCCGCGGGTCCGGGCCGACCGGGCCCCCTGACACAACTTCCCCTGTGCCAGGTGGTTCAGCCGGAACGGAACCTCGGATCACGGGTCGTCGACACCGGTCGAAGACGTTGCTGGCATATCATGCCGGGGAAGGGATGCTCATGGCGACCGATGCCATTGGTAGCGATGCTGTCCATATCCCCGTCATGCGTGCCCGTATCCTCGACCTTCTTGCTGTCGTTCTCAAGAGTGGTCGACGTGTCCATGTTGATGGCACCCTCGGTATGGGAGGTCATGCTGAGGCTGTTCTGAGGCGATTCCCTGACGTTGAGTTGGTCGGTATCGATCGCGATCAGCAGGCCCTGACAATGGCCGAGGCGCGGCTTGAGCCTTTTGCAGACCGCGTTCATCTCGTCCACGCTGTTCATGACGAACTTCCTGAGGTGCTTGACGATCTCGGCCTGGACTATGTCGACTCCGTACTGCTTGACCTTGGGCTGTCCTCTTTCCAAATTGACGAGGTTGAGCGCGGGTTCTCGTACTCGGTTGATTCCCCGCTGGACATGCGGATGGACCAGTCCAGTGGTCGTACTGCTGCCCAGATCCTCAATGAGTCTGATCCTGGTGCCTTGGTGCGTATGCTTCGCGAGTACGGTGAGGAAAAGTTCGCTGACCGCATTGTTCGCGCCATCGTTACCGAACGTGACCGCCAACCCATCGAGACTTCGGGGCGGCTCGTCGAGATTATTACCGAAGCTATTCCTGCCACAGTGCGTCGCAAGCGCCACAGCCATCCCGCCAAGCGTACCTTCCAGGCCCTGCGGATTGCCGTTAACCGTGAGATGGAGACCTTGCCCGCGGTGCTCCCGCGAGCTCTCGATCGTCTTGATGTCGGCGGCCGGATCGCTGTGTTGTCCTATCACTCCCTGGAGGACCGCCCCGTCAAGGAGGCCTTCCGCGACGCATGCGCGGATACAGCCCCAGCCGGATTGCCGATGGTCCCCGAGTCAATGGCAGCAAAGTTCAACCCTGTTACTCGGGGGGCGGAACGTCCCGACGCCGATGAGGTGGCCACCAATCCACGATCCGCCTCGGCACGGTTGCGGGTCATTGAGCGGGTTCGATCTGGGCCCGTTAACCGTCAGCATGCGACCAAGGAGAGCCGATGAGCGCTGAACTAGCACCGCGTCCACAGCAGGCCAGGACTGCTGCTGCACGGCCTACCTCGTTGCGTCCAGTATTGCGTGCACTGCCGCAACGGGTGCGTCAGCAGCAGATGGGGCGACTGGGCTTTGCCATTCTCATTGTTGTCATGTTAGCTGCTGGATTGGCCGGGCTGTTGGTGCTCAACACCACCATCCAGGCGCAGTCCATGCAGATTGCCCAGGAGACGCGCAATCTCAACGTCTTGCAACACCAGCAGGCTGTTCTGGCTGCTGAGGTCGATCACCTTCGTGGTCCGCAGAATCTCCAGGAACAGGCCAAGAAGCTCGGCATGAGGCCGAATCCTTACGGCTCCTATATTGACCTGCGTACTGGCAAGGTCATCGGAACCCAGACCAAGGTCGACGGCAAGGAGGTACCAGGAGTCATCGGGGAGACGGCTAAGCCTGAGGTGGGCCAGCCGTGAGTTCCCGGCATCCTACGGGCCCGAACTCACGGCCCGGGTCCGCCAGGCGGCCCGCGTCCAACCGTGGTCCCGGGCGAGCGCGACCTGGGTCTCGCTTGGAGGGTCGGGAGCCGCATAGTAGGCCCGTGCTCGAAATGGCTTCCCAACGGGGTCGTTTGACGATCGTTATGGCGGTATTTCTCGTGCTTGCGGTGAGCTTAGCTAGCCGTGCTTTGCAACTGCAGGCGATCGAGGCGCCTGCGTATGCGGCGTCGGCGGCGGCGAGGATGAAGTACACCTACGCTCTTCAGCCCAACCGAGGCGAGCTCACCGATCGCAATGGCATTGTGATGGCGCAAACCCAGCCTGCGGTATTGGTTTTTGTGGACCCTCGGATGATCTCCCGCAACGGCGTTGACGAGCGGGTGACGATGACTCGTGAACAACAGGAGAAGGCAGCCGCTGCGCCTAAGGCCGTCGCGAAGATCCTTGCTACGCGATTGGGCGGGCAGCCGGAGGATTACCGCAAGGCGGTAACGGCCACTGATGCTAAGGGAAAGCTGAGCCGCTACTCGGTAGTACGCCACCACGTTGACAGCTACACCTTCGACCTCATCAAGAAGGACATGAAGCAAGGTGGCTGGTACGGAGTATTTAGTTCAAATGACCCGATCCGTACCTATCCGTCGGGGCAGGTTGCCTCCAACGTCGTGGGCTTCGTGAATGCCGAGGGCAAAGGAGCTGGCGGTTTCGAATACTCCCATAACAAACAGCTTGCTGGTGTGCCGGGTAAAGAGTCGTATGAGGCCTCGACCTGGGGCCGTATTCCGCTGGGTTCTAATACTCTGGTGCCTGCGGTCGACGGCACAAGTTACACTCTGACTCTCGACGCTCAGCTACAGCTGATGGCTCAGCAGGCCCTCGGTACAGCGATTAAGAATGCCAAGGCAAAGAGCGGCGAGATCGTCATGATGGACGTGACTAATGGTGAGGTCCTGGCGATGGCGTCAATGCCCACTTTTGACTCAAATAAGCCCGGCAAAGCTAAAGAGAACCAGACCCGCAATCGGGTCATCCAGGATGCGTACGAGCCAGGATCGGTGCAAAAAGTCCTGACTATGGCTGCGCTGACCGATCAGGGGATCATCACTCCCGATAGCCACATCGTCGTTCCGCGTGCTTTGTCGTCTGGTGGCGGCAAGATCACTGATGCTGAGCCTCACGGCACCGAGTACCTCACCGCCCGTGGGGTGCTAGTGCATTCGTCAAATATTGGGACGGCATTGTTTGCCCGAAAGTTAGACAAGGCGACCATGGTGTCTTATCTCAAGGCATTCGGGCTAGGGGCTCCTACCCGAATCGGTCTGCCAGGTGAGGCGAGTGGTCAGATACCGAAGCCCACTATGCCTGACTACACCCGGGACCAGGTTGCGTTCGGCCAGGGGCTGTCAGTGACGGCTCTTCAGGAGGCCGCTGCCGTTGCCGGAATCGTCAATGGCGGGGTCTACCACTCGCCGACGATTATCAAGTCTGCCGTTGACGGCCACGGCGAGCCTTCCGAGATTCCTAAGACGACTACCCGCAGAGTGATCTCGCAACGAGCCTCTGAGGAGGTTCGCGACATGATGGAGAACGTGGTATCTACCGCCAAGGGCCGACCTATTCCGGACTACCGGATGGGTGCCAAGACGGGTACTGCCCAGCGGATTGACCCTGAGTGTCACTGCTACCACGGGTACATCTCGTCGTTTATTGCCGTCGCTCCTATCGAGAAGCCGCGTATTCTCACGTACGTTGTCATCAATCAGCCCACCAACGGGCATACTGGCACGGCGGTGGCACAGCCAGCGGCGCGGCAACTCATGTCTGTTGCCCTGCCGCGATACGGTGTGCAACCGTCCACCGACAAAGCGCGCAAGGAACCCTTGGAGTACCAGCCGTGAGCCCTGAATCTACTGTCACCCCCACTCCACCTGCTGGTGCTGCCCTCCGACCATCCCAGGGTGATCCTGTCGGGTGGACCGATCTAGTGGCCTCCTTCGACAGCTGCCGAGCTAATGACAACGGTCCTGCGATCACCGGGATCACATTGGACTCCCGCCAGGTTCGCCCGGGCGATCTCTACGTCGGTCTGCACGGCCTGCATGCTCACGGGGCGAGTTTCGCTGCCTCTGCTGTTGAGTCGGGTGCAGTGGCAGTGCTCACCGACGAGGACGGTGCCACACTGGCGGCGGAGGCGGGTGTGCCGATCATCGTCGTCGACGATCCGCGCGCTGCCATGGCTGTTGCGGCCGCTAAGATCTTTGGACGCCCCTCGGATGCCATGACGATGTTTGGTATTACGGGGACTAACGGTAAAACCACAACGGCCTTCCTCGTGGAGGCCGGATTGCGTGCGGCTGGCCACCATGTTGGGACTATCGGGACAATTGGATTCCGGCTCGACGGTGAGGAGTTGCCTAGTGCTCGCACCACCGTCACGACGCCGGAGTCCCCAGATCTGCAAGGGCTATTCGCGGCGATGGCTGAGCGAGGTGCTTCTGACGTCGTGATGGAGGTGTCGTCGCACGCTCTGGCCTTGCAGCGGGTGGATGGAACCTGTTTCGATGTCGTGGCTTTCACCAACCTGGGCCGTGACCATCTGGATTTCCATAACACCCTTGATAATTATTTCAACGCTAAAGCCCGTTTGTTCACCCCCGATCTGGCTCGGGTTGGCGTTATCAATGTCGATGACCCGCGTGGTCGTCAGCTAGTTGAGCGTATGCAAGCCAACGGGGTTAAGGCCGTGACAACGTCAATCCATCAGCCCTCTGACTATCAGGTGACGTCATGGCAGGCCGCGCGTGCCGGGGCAATTTTCGACGTGAGCACTCCGTCGGGGGAGCGCACCCTCGAGCTGTCCTTGCCCGGCGAATTCAATGTCCGCAACGCAGCTATGGCTCTGGCCATGCTCGAGGCTGCCGGGCTCGCTTTTGACGATGTTGCAGATGGTTTGTGTTCCGCGCAGGTGCCTGGCCGTATGGAGCGGGTCGATCTCGCAGATGACGCCCCGACGGCCCTCGTGGACTTTGCGCACACTCCGCAAGCGATTGCATCAGCTCTTGATGCCGCTCGGTCGTCAGTCGATGGCGGCCGTCTTATCGCCGTGCTCGGTGCTGGGGGAGACCGTGACGTGGCCAAGCGTGGTCCAATGGGCCAGATTGCCGCTGAGCGTGCCGATATCGTCATCGTTACTGATGACAACCCACGTACCGAAGATCCTGCGGTGATCCGTGCAGCCGTGCTGGAGGGGGCCCATGAAGCTGCTGGTGACGGGGTCATTGTGATCGACGGGGGACGTCGTCGTGAGGCGATTAACGAGGCCCTGCGGATGGCGGAGGCTGGCGACGTTATCTGCGTGCTCGGCAAGGGACATGAGACCGGGCAGAACATTGGCAGTGAGGTGCTGCCGTTCGACGATCGTGAGGTTATCCGGGCCGAATGGAAGATCATGGCCCGGCAGAGCGAGGAGGATCAGGCACGATGAGAGTTCTCGACGTTGCCACCCTCGCGCAGTGGGTCGAAGCAGCACCGGTAAATGATTCTGCCCAGGTGGGCCCGGACGTCGTCATTGATACCCGGAAGGTAACTCCGGGCGCTCTGTTTATCGCTCTTCCCGGCACCCGGGTAGACGGTCATGACTTCACTCAGGCGGCTCAGGACACGGGCGCTGCCGCTGTCCTGGTCACTCGGCGCACCGACGCACAGTTGCCCCATCTCGTTGTTGACGATGGTCAAGCCGGCCTATCTCGACTGGCGCGTCATGTCGTGGCGACTGAACGAGAACGTGGCATGCGTACCATCGCTTTGACTGGTTCCAGCGGTAAGACAAGCACCAAGGACATGCTGGCCCAGATCCTTGAGACTTTTGGCCCAACGGTGGCTCCGGTGGGATCGTTCAACAATGAAATCGGAGTTCCTCTGACGGCGTGCCGCAGTAACGAGAACACCTCTTTCTTGGTGTCGGAAATGGGGACTCGCGGTCTGGGTCATATCTCCTGGCTCACCTCCATCGTTACTCCCGACGTAGCCATGGTCCTCAACGTCGGGAATGCCCACCTGGGCGAGTTTGGTTCGCGAGAGGTCATTGCCCAGGCTAAGGGTGAGATCGTTGAGGCCCTCAGCGTTGACGGTTGGGCTGTGCTCAACGCCGCCGATACCCTTGTCGCCGGGATGGCACCGCGCACCCGTGGACATATTGCATGGTTCAGCCCTGATGCTGACCATCGTCGCCCAGATGCCGACATCGAGGTGTGGGCCGAATCAACCCATGCCGACGACCTGGATCGTCACTCCTTTACCCTTGCCGCCCGCCGGGGTGAGTCCACCTGGCGTAGCCCTGTCCGGCTGATGACGATGGGTGCTCATCAGGTCGCAAATGCCGTGGCTGCTACTGCTGCTGCGCTGGCAGCCTTGGCTATGAATGACGACATCGATGACCAAACTGTCACTCGGATCGCCGAGGCGCTCAGCAACGCCGTGTCCAGGTCAGCTATGAGAATGCAGTTGCGTGAACGCGCCGATGGCCTGGTGCTGGTCGAGGACTGCTACAACGCCAACCCTGACTCGATGGCCGCTTCGTTGACAGCGATGGGGCATGTCTTGGCGACGCGCCGAGTTCGGGACCCTCAGACTAGGGGCGTCGCCGTCTTGGGCGACATGCTCGAGCTTGGACAGGACTCTGCTCGTCTCAATGCCGAGTCCGGTCGGCTAGCAGCCCACGCTGGATTCGACGTCATTATCGCTGTTGGCGATGAGGCCGAGAACATTGCCGAAGGTGCCCGGGCCGAAGGCGCACGTGTGATTGTTTCCACCGTGGAAGGTGCTTCTGGGTCACTAGGTTGGACCTCACACGATGTCGTTTTACTCAAAGCTTCCAGAGGTCTGGCCTTGGAGCGAGTAGGACGCGAAGTGTTCGAGGAAAGGGAGGCCCAGGCGTGAAGAACATCCTGCTCGCCGGTGCGGTGTCAATGATCGGCACCCTCGTCGGCACGCGGTGGTTCATCCATTGGCTCGCCGCGAAGGGCTATGGCCAGTTCATTCGCGACGACGGCCCGACAACCCATAAGACGAAAAAGGGCACCCCGACCATGGGCGGCGCTGTCATTATTGTCTCCGTACTGCTGGCGTACCTCGTAGCACACCTGGTGACATGGACCCATCCCTCCATCTCGGCGCTGCTGGTGTTGTGGCTGTTTTCGGGATTGGGTTTCATCGGTTTTCTTGACGACTGGACAAAGATTTCTAAGCAGCGTTCCTTGGGTCTTAAACCCAAAGGAAAGCTCCTCGGCCAGGCTTTTGTCGCTATCACTTTCGCTATCGGGGTGATGTATTTCCCTGATGTCCACGGTGTGACGCCAGGGTCGCCAGCTATCTCTTTCCTGCGTGATATTTCGTGGCTGTACCTACCCGTCTGGCTGGGCATCGTCTGGGTGATCCTGCTTATTGCAGGAAGTTCCAACGCTGTCAACCTCACCGACGGTCTTGACGGCTTAGCTACCGGTGCGTCCACGATGGTTTTCGGCGCCTATACCGTGCTGAGCATCTGGCAGTTCAATCAGTGGTGCTCTCGCCCGACCACCGCAGGAAACCACTGTTATGCAGTGCGTGACCCTCACGATATTGCAGTGGTTGCCATCGCTATCGCCGGAGCGTGTTTTGGGTTTCTGTGGTGGAATGCTAAGCCCGCCCAGATCTTTCTTGGCGACACAGGATCATTGGCTCTTGGTGGCGCTGTTGCCGGTATGGCCGTCGTCAGTCGCACTGAGCTGCTCCTGGTCATTATTGGTGCTCTCTTCGTCATCGAAACGGTCTCGGTTATGTTGCAGGTCAGTGTGTTTAAGATCACTGGCGGAAAACGTGTCTTTAAAATGGCCCCGTTGCACCATCACTTTGAGCTGAAGGGGTGGGCTGAGGTGACGGTAGTCATCAGGTTCTGGATTATTTGCGGCCTTGCTGTTTCGGCTGGCCTAGGAATCTTCTATGCAGAATGGGTGGCAGGGCAGTGACGTTCTCCGGAAAGGTTGATCTCAGCGCGGCTGACCGGCTCTTCGACTGGTCTGGTGTGCATGTTGTCATCGCTGGTTTAGGCACGTCCGGCTATGCCGCCGCTGACGCGTTACTTGAGCTTGACGCCACGGTCCTCGTCCTTGACGACTCCGATGACGACTCCCACCGTGACAAAGGTGGTCTGCTGGAGGTCCTCGGGGCCGAAGTGCGTTTGGGCCCCGGATCAGCATCCGACTTGCCGGAGGAAACGGACCTCGTCGTCGTCTCTCCTAGCTGGCGTCCTACCCAACCGCTGGTAGCTCGTGCCCTTACGCGAGGGATCCCCGTTTGGGGTGAGCCTGAACTGGCCTGGCGCCTCATGCATCCCGACCGTGTTATTCCGTGGCTGGCGATTACCGGCACCAATGGCAAGACGACGACTACCCAGATGACCGAGTCGATTCTTCATGCGGCAGGTCTGAAGGCATGTGCTGTCGGTAACATTGGCCGACCCATCCTTGAGGCCATGGCTGACGAGATCAACTACGACGTTTTTGCAGTGGAGCTGTCCAGCTTCCAGCTGCACTGGTCAAACTCACTATCTCTCCATTCCGCGGCAGTGCTCAACCTTCATCAAGACCACCTGGAGTGGTACGCCCACGAATCGGATCCGCTCGGTTCGTACGCCGCCGATAAGGCTCGGATCTACCACCAGGTGACCAACTCCTGCGTCTACAACGTTGCCGATCCCGCCACCGAACACATGGTGGAGGATGCCGACGTCGTTGAGGGGGCTCGCGCTATCGGGTTCACGACCGGGACCCCGGGGCCGTCCATGATCGGAATTGTGGACGGCCTCATCGTCGATCGTGCCTTCGTTGAGCAGCGCGCGACCTCGGCGATGAAGCTGGCTCGCCTTGAGGACGTGCACCCTTTCGCTCCGCACAATGTCGAAAACGCGTTGGCTGCTGCGGCACTGACCCGCTCCTTTGGTGTTCCTGCGCCTGCCGTCGGACAGGGTTTGCGTGACTTGCATCTTGGTGGACACCGCATCGAGACGGTGCACCAGGCCGGTGGCATTACCTGGGTCGATGATTCCAAGGCGACGAACCCCCATGCTGCAAACTCCTCGATGCGGGCCTTTGAACACATCGTGTGGATCGCTGGTGGGCAGGCCAAGGGCACGCATTTTGACAACCTCGTGACCACTCATGCTGGCAAGCTGCGTGGCGTCGTAGTGCTGGGAACTGACCGCGGCATCATCGCGAGATCTTTGGCCGAGCATGCTCCACAGGTTCCGGTCGTCGTCATTGACGACATGTCCCGCGAGGCGATGGCTCGTGCGGTCCACGAGGCTGCCAAGATGGCTCGTCCTGGGGATACCGTCTTGATGGCACCTGGCTGTGCCAGCTTGGATATCTGGCCCGGCTATGCCGCACGCGGTGAGGACTTTGCCAATGCTGCTCAACACGTTGACGGGCCAGATGCCGATGGCTGAGAAATCGGTAGATTCACGGGTCCGCCGTACCACCCGACGCCGGACTCCCGGCAGCTGGTTGAGGCATTTACTGCGACTTGACGGTGGTGACGGTTCCTCACGCCGATTGCTGGCTCAGCCGTTTCTGGATTACTACGTCATCCTGGCTACTACCGTGCTGCTGTGCGGTATTGGCGCGCTGATGGGATTGTCATCCTCGTCGGTGTACTCCCAGTCCCTGGGTCACGGGCCTTATCACTTTGCGATTCGTCAGATCCTGTTCCTGGTAGTGGGCGCTATCGCGGCAGCCGTGGTGTCGCGGCTCTCGGAGACACATCTGAGGCAACTTGGTGGGTTCGCCTATGCCGTCGTGTGTCTCATGCTCGTTTTGGTGCTGACCTTTTTGGGTTCAGACGCTGGAAAGGGAAACCAGTCATGGCTGTCTCTCGGACCGGTTAGTTTGCAGCCCTCAGAGTTCGCAAAATTCGCCCTGGTGCTCCTTGGGGCGAGTTACATGTCTTCACGACGTGGCGAGATGGCGACTCCGAAGGGCGTGGGGGGTTACCTTGGTCTATATGGGGTCGTCGGTCTGCTTGTTGTAGCTCAGGGAGACCTCGGCACAACGATGATTATTGGCCTTATCATGTTGGCCCAGATGTGGAACTTTGGAGTGCCCAAGCGTTATTTGGGTGCCCTCATTGGCCTCGGTCTCTTGGCGGTGCTGCTGCTCACTGCCATCACCCCCTATCGCGCCGAGCGCGTGTTGTCGTTCCTGCACCCAGACAATGGCGCCAGCACCTCCCAGCAGCCTCTTTCGGCGATTTATGCGCTGGCGACCGGTGGCTGGTGGGGTGTTGGTATCGGTGCCTCCCGACAGAAATGGGGCGGCCTTTATGATGGCGCTCAGAACGACTTCGTCTTTGCCGTTCTTGGTGAGGAAATGGGCCTGCTGGGTACCCTGGGTGTCATCCTGCTGTTTACCTTGCTGATATGGGCTGGCGTGCGCACAGCGATGCGGCAGGATTCGTTGTTTCGTCGTTCAGCCGCGTCGACGGCCACCGCGTGGATTGCAGCTCAGGCCCTCATCAACATGTCTGTATCGCTGAACCTCTTGCCGGTCGTGGGCGTCCCGCTTCCGTTCATTTCTATCGGTGGTTCTGCACTAGTGTCGGCGCTGTTAGCAGTGGGGCTTTTGTTGGCATGTGCCCGCACCGAGCCTGATGCCCGGCGAAGTACTGCTGCCTCGCAACGCACTGAGCCGGCCCGAGTAACGAGCGTCGTCGATGGTGGCAACCGTGGCTGATCTGAGCCTCATTTGCCGTCTTTCTTCCCCAGAGGAGTACTCATGGTAAACGTTGTCTTGGCTGGCGGAGGAACGGCTGGCCATACATCGCCGTTGATCGCGACCGCGATGGCGCTGCAGGAACGTGGGGCGACGGTCTCGTGTATTGGTACGCCAAGGGGACTCGAGGGACGAGTTATCCCGGAAGCGGGGCTGCAACTTGACATGATTCCGCCGGTGCCGTTGCCCCGTACCGTTAATGCTGACCTATTCAAGGTTCCTGCTCGGCTAGCCGGGGCGGTGCGTAAGGCTGGCGAGGTGCTTCAGCGTCGCCAGACCGACGTCGTCGTCGGGTTTGGTGGCTACGTGTCGTTGCCTGCGTATTTAGCGGCCAGGCGAGCCAAGATCCCGGTCGTCATCCACGAGCAGAATGCTGTGCCGGGGTTGGCAAACAAGATTGCCGCACGCTTTGCCGTCTTCGTCGGTACGGCTTTCCCCGACACGCCCTTGCCCAAAGCGCGGTTTGTTGGCATGCCGTTGCGTTCACAGATCACCGATTTGGCTGACGCTAGTGGGCAAGCCCGAGCTGAGCGTTGTGCCCGTGCTCGTGCTGACCTTGGTCTTGACATCAACCGTCCAACTTTGTTGGTGTCGGGGGGCTCTCAGGGGGCGGTGGCCATTAATGAGGCGGTTGTTGCTGCGCGGACACGTCTACTTGCAGACGGTGTGCAGATTCTTCACGTGCTCGGGCCGAAGAACATCCGGGGGGCTACGAGGATTACCGACGAGTTGACCGGAGCGTCATGGTTGCCCATGGGATACGTTGACGACATGGCGAGTGCTTATGCGGCTGCCGACCTCATGGTGGCCCGTTCTGGCGCTGGAACAGTGGTGGAAACAGCGACCGTCGGTTTGCCGACTATCTATGTGCCGTTGCCGCACGGTAATGGCGAGCAGGCGCGCAATGCCACCTCGGCGGTCGACGCCGGAGCTGGCGTTGTCGTCGCTAATGCTGATCTGGACGTTGAGCGCCTCCTTGCGGAGACTGCCCGCATCCATGATGCTGATGTTCTTGCCCAGATGTCAGCGGCAGGACGGGGACTCATGCCCGCTCACGCTGCTGAGGAGATGGCGGTCCGGGTGATCTCGGCGGCGACGTCGATAGACCCTACGATTGGTTGAGGAGATATCTCATGTCACTGCGGGAACCTGTCGAGCTACTTGATCCCAGCGCCGTAGGGCCGGTCTACTTCATCGCCATCGGCGGAGCCGGAATGAGCGGTGTGGCACGGATTTACCACGACTTGGGAGTTGAGGTGCGCGGCTCCGACCAGGTCGACTCGGCTAATTTGCGTGACCTTGCAAGTCTCGGCGTTCAGACCTGGGTAGGTCATGATCCGTCCCACCTGGCGGGGGCTCGTACCGTGGTCGTCTCCTCGGCTATTCGTCCTGACAACCCCGAGCTGGTCGAGGCACACCGGCTGGGTTTGCGGATCTGGCATCGCTCGGCCGCTTTGGCGGCACTCATGCTCGGCCGGGAAGGCGTCTCAATCGCTGGTACGCACGGCAAGACAACGACAACCGGCATGGTTGCCACCATGCTCGATTGTGCCGGAGCTGACCCGTCCTATGTCATTGGCTCTCCACTGGCTGCCACGGGCATGTCCTCCCATCTTGGTGGGGGAGAAGCATTCGTGGTGGAGGCTGATGAATCCGATGGGTCTTTCCTGCAGTACCCAAGCCAGATCGTCGTCGTCACCAATGTGGAAGCCGATCACCTAGACAATTGGGGTACCCCGCAGGCGTACTTCGACGGCTTCGTGTCGATGGCAACCCGTCCCGAGGTGCGCTACGTCGTGACTAATGCCGACGATCCGGGGGCAGCCGAATTGGCCTGCCGACTGGAAAGCACCGGCACAGTGCGAGTCGTTACTTACGGAGAATCTGAGCAAGCTGAGGTCAGGCTCGTTGACCTTGACTTAAATGGGACGACGGCTTCGGCGACTCTCGTTCATGGCCCTACCCAGGGACGCCTGGAGCTCCAGGTGCCTGGTCGCTACAACCTCTCTAATGCGGCAGCCGCCTACTGCGTCGGTTCCCTGCTGGGAATTAGTCACCAGGATCTGTTGACCGGGATCGCATCCTTCACGGGGACGTTGCGACGCTTCCAACTGGTGGGTCGGGTTGCTGACGTCTCAGTCTTTGACGATTACGCCCATCACCCGACCGAATTGCGCGCCACCCTTGGCGCGGCACGTCGTGTCGTGACGGGGCAGGGGAGGGTCATCGCCTGCTTCCAGCCTCATCTGTTTTCCCGTACCAGAGATTTCGCCGGGGAGTTCGGATCGGCGCTTACCCTTGCAGACCGGGTCATCGTTTCCGACATATATCCGGCCCGTGAGGATCCGATTCCCGGTGTGACCGGCGAGTTGGTGCACGACGCCGTTATCGCCGCAGGCGGGGATTCCCGGTATGTGCCCGATAAGCAGGACCTTCCGGAGGCCCTCGCTGAAGAGGTACGTCCTGGGGACCTCGTCATCACCCTTGGCGCAGGAGATGTCACTTTAGTTGGCCCGGTTCTGGTGGGCCTACTGGAGGGCAAGGCTTGATGCCGGTTTCCGACATCAGCGTCGCGATGGAGCTACGACGTCGACGCCGTAGGAAGCGTAACCGGATCATTGCGGGTGTTGTCGCCGCTGTGGTGGTGCTCGTCCTTGTGGCGATGTGGATCGTCCGCAGCTCGTCGTTGTTGTGCGTCAACACCATCGAGGTACACGGCACTCGCCTTGTGACGGCGTCCCAAGTCGAGCAAGTCGCCAAGATCCCGAAGGGTCAGCCGCTGGCCAGGGTGAACACCGACGACGTAGCTGCGCGCGTAACGCGCATGGATATCGTCCAACAGGCTGAGGTGTACCGGAAGTGGCCGCACACTGTCGTCATTGACATCACCGAGTTGAAGATCTCGTATCAGGTGAAGACTCTTGGGGGCTACCTCTGGATCGATCCCTCCGGGAGAATCTTTAACCGAACCGCGAAACCCACTCCGAACGTGGTGTGGGCGACGACCTCATCTGGAAATCGTGGCTTATTGCGAGACGTCGCAACCGTCGCTGATTCCTTTCCCACCGAGCTTAGACGCCATGTTGACCATATCGAGGCCACATCTCGCGATGCCATTGTCGTGGTGCTGTCGGGCAAGCGAACGGTGGTGTGGGGATCGGCGGATCAATCTGTTCTCAAGGCCAAGGTCACCACAGCGATGCTCCACGTCAAGGCGACTCGTTATGACGTCTCGTCCCCTGAGCATCCGACCTCTCGCTGAGTAGTCTCAAGCTACGGTTGAGGGTCAAGGTCAAGGTTGGCTGCAGCGTTGGACACCCTTTTGACGTGCTCATAGCCTTGCCCCTAGACCGGTCCGTCAGACAAGAGTGAGGCAGAACTCCAGTGGCTATTCCATCCCAGAACTACCTCGCCGTGATCAAGGTCGTGGGGGTAGGCGGTGGCGGTTGCAATGCCGTGAACCGCATGATCGAGGCGGGGCTCAAGGGAGTCGAGTTCCTCGCCGTCAACACCGATGCCCAGGCCCTCCTCACGAGCGACGCCGACGTTAAGCTTGACATCGGCAGGGACCTCACTCGAGGTTTGGGAGCCGGCGCTGACCCGGATAAGGGACGCCAGGCTGCCGAGGACCATGCTGACGAGATCGAGGAGTCCCTCAAAGGTGCCGACATGGTTTTCGTCACCGCTGGTGAGGGCGGCGGAACCGGCACTGGTGCTGCTCCCGTCGTCGCTAAGATCGCTCGATCCCTCGGCGCTTTGACGATTGGTGTTGTCACCCGCCCGTTCTCCTTTGAGGGCCACCGTCGGTCCTCCCAGGCCGAGCAGGGCATTGACAATCTGCGCGACGAGGTCGATACCCTCATCGTCATCCCGAACGACAAGTTGCTGGACATGACCGACCAGCAGATCGCCATTCTTGACGCTTTCAAGCAGGCTGATCAGGTGCTAATGCAAGGTGTTTCGGGTATTACTGACCTCATCACCACCCCCGGCCAGATCAACTTGGATTTCGCCGATGTCAAATCGGTCATGTCGAATGCTGGATCCGCCCTCATGGGTATTGGTCGTGCATCTGGAGAGGACCGTGCACGGGCAGCCGCAGAGATGGCTATCTCGTCTCCGCTGCTCGAAGTGTCCATCGACGGCGCTCGCGGCGTCTTGCTGTCTATCGCTGGTGGTTCCGACCTTGGCCTGTTTGAAGTTGCCAGCGCGGCCAATCTCATTGAGGCTGCTGCCCATGACGAGGCCAACATCATCTTCGGCACGATCATCGACGACGCCCTCGGTGACGAGGTGCGCGTTACGGTTATCGCGGCTGGATTCGAGAACGGCCAGCTCACCAGCACCAAGCAGCCTGGAATCAGTCAGCGTCCTGCTTCCCGTCCTGCCATGACCAACCGGTCTTCAGCGGGAGTTTTTGGCGCTGGAACGGGATCTGCTGCATCAACCTCGGCTGGGTCGAGTTCGTCTGCGAGCCGTCAGCCCGCTGATAACCAGCGGCCGACGCCGATCCGTCCGCAGACTCAAGGCAGCCCGTTCGGAAAGGCCCAGTCACAGCAGCAGAGTCATCCTGTGGAGCCTGTTAATCCGCCTGAGGAGCCGGATGACGACCTTGATGTCCCTGACTTCCTGAAGTGACGTGCTGAGATTCGTTATCGACCCCGGTGCCAATCATGGCGTCGGGGTCGCCTTCACTGATCGTGTCGACGCTTCCGGACAAGGACGCGGGGGTGCTGGTTTTGAAGGATTTAACCTCGGCCGCGCTGATGAAGACCCCACTGTCCTCGAGCATGTTGACTCTCTTCGTTCTCGGCTTGGCTTGGGTCCGGTGATGGTTTGCCATCAAGTACATGGCAACGAAGTGTGGCGGGTCCGCCCAGACGACGTCGAGGGATGGATTCCCCAGAGGTATCTTGGGAATCGCGTTGAGGGCCAGCCGAAGCTTCCCATTGCCGACGCGATGGTCACCGATCTGCCCGGAGTTGCGCTGGCTATTCGAGTGGCCGACTGTATGCCGATTATGCTGGCAGACCCAAAGGCTGGAGTGGTTGGTGCCGCTCACGCCGGGCGAGTGGGATTCTTAGCAGGTGTGTTGCCCGCGACCGTCAAGATCATGTGTGACATGGGGGCCACGGAGTTGCTTGCGTGGTTGGGTCCCCATATCTGTGGTAGGTGTTACGAGGTCCCCGCAGAGATGGCCGAGCAAGTCTGGGCCAAGTATCCAGCTACTCGTGCGGTCACTCGGCAGGGCGCTCCGGCCCTTGATCTAGGTGCAGGAGCGTTAGCTCAGCTCGAGTCACTGGGTGTGGCCGCTGTGGGGCTGGATCCTTGCACGTTTGAAGGGGATGACTTTTTTTCCCATCGTCGAGATCATGGCGCTGGTCGGCTAGCTGGCCTAGTGTGGAATGCTCACGACGCCCATTGACGACAGATGTACTCAGTCCATGATGTCTTAGACGTTCGCGTGTCCCACCAAACCGTGGCAATATCAGTGGCAGGCTTGAATGGTGAGAACCCCGCCCGGGGATAAGCCCACGAGAAGGAGCTCCAGATGGCAGGAATCGGCAGGAAGATTGCCTCGTACGTCGGGATCGTTGACGATCGTCGGTACGACGAGGAGGATCTTCCCGACGAGGAGCTCACCACGGAGGTCTACTCCGACGACGGGTATGAGCCATCTTCGGAGGTGACCCAGTTGCATCATCACGATTCCAATGAGCAGCACGGTCGGGGGCACAAGGCGGTTCAACACCGTCGCCGTTCGGAACTTGAGGAGCCGAGCATCGCTGACATTAACCGCATCCTGACCGTCCACCCGCGCAACTACAACGAGGCGCGGACCATCGGTGAGCAGTTCCGCGAAGGTATTCCGGTCATCATGAACCTCACTGAGATGGACGATGCAGACGCTAAACGTCTCGTCGATTTCGCTGCTGGCCTCATCTTTGGCCTGCGCGGAACCATCGAGAGGGTGACCAGCAAGGTTTTCCTGCTGTGCCCGCGCAACGTCAATGTCACTCCGGAGGACAAGGCCCGCATCGCTAGCGGCGGATTCTTCAATCAGTCTTGACGAGGAAGCCATGATCCTGACTGGCACCATCCTCACCTGGATCATTGAGATCTACACGGTGTTACTCATCGTGCGGATGTTGATGTCCTGGGTACCGCTTCTGATACGGGGTTTCGAGCCGCGCGGTGTCCTTGCTGTAGTGTTTGAGGCGGTCTACACCGTGACTGATCCGCCAATCAAGTTCTTTGATCGTCTGGTGCCGCCGGTGGGATTCGGCAACGTCGGGTTCTCGGTGGGGTTCATCATCGTTTTTGTGCTATTGGCGATACTCCAGCGAGTTGTTATCGTCATCTTCTGGTGATGAGACCGATCCATACTCCGAAGGTGAGGTTGAGCCTCCTAAGTGACGCGAGCGCCTTGGTGGAGTAGCCTTAAAGTCATCTCGTGTCCACCCCGGGCCATCATAGGTCCGCCTCACGGGTCCTGACTGTTCCCGACATCTTGGAGTGCACAATGACGCTGACCCTCGAAGAGGTGCGTAAGGTTCGTTTCCCGATGGTCAAACGCCCCGGGGAGGGCTACCGCGCCATTGAAGTTGACGACTTCGTCGACAAGGTTGAAGCGGCGTTTATGACCCTCACCGATGAGAATGAGCGTCTTAAAGCCCAGGTCGAGGCTCTCAGGTCGGGTGAGCCGGGGGAACAGAGGCCGGATCAGGATCTCCTTAACGAGAACGAGCACCTGCGTGCTCAGGTTGAGGAACTCCGCTCCCAGCAGAATGGGCGCTCGGTCAATTCCGGCGAGGTTGACCGTGCCAAAGCTGCTCAGCAGGACGCCGAGAAACGTGCCCGCCAGTTGGAGCAGGAGAGGGTCTCCCTGCAGTCCCAGATCGAGGAGCTGCGTCAGGCTGCACGGCGTCCTGGCCAGGATATTGACCCGGCTGAGGTCGCCCGCCTGCGCAGCGAAAATGAGCGTCTTGGCGCACAGCTTCGTGATGCCCAGTCCCTTGCCGCCCGTAGCCGGACGTCCTCCGTCGCGCAGCAGCCTGCGACGACCGACGACGGGGTCAGGAAGCTCGTTGTCACCACCAGTGCTGAGGCCTCTCCGGCTGTCGTCCGGATGGTTGAGCTTGCTCTTGCGGATGCCGAGCGCGTCGTCCATGAGGCTGAGAGTGAGGCTGGCCGCAAGGTTCAGGCCGCTGAAACCAAGGCCCATGAGCTTACCGTTGATGCCCAGACCCGCGCTGAGCGTATCGAATCTAGTGCCCGTGTCAATGCTGAAAAGTTGACTTCTGACGCTAAGAGCAACGCCGACAGGGTTAATGCTGACGCTCAGACTCGCCGCACGGAGCTCTTCCGTGAGCTTGAGGCTGAGCGCGACAACCTTGCAGGGAGGGTTGATCACTTGCGTTCCTTCGAGGCTAGCTACCGCGAGGCCCTCACTTCCCACCTGCGTGCCCAGGCCGACAACCTTGACCAGGGCGTTTTTGAGCCCGCAGAGTTGCCTGAGCTTCTCAAGTCTGAGAACCGTGTTGCTCCCGGTGGCTCCTCTACCCCGCGTTTGGATGCCCTCATCGGACGCGGCCAGCAGCAAAACTGACAAGCGCACACGTCGTAAAGCTCCGTGCTCTCGGTCGAAGGATCGGGGGCATGGAGTTGTTGTCATACAGTGTTTGGGTAGAGAAGACCCACGAGGATGACGAGTGAGTGCCATGGGTGTAATGTCGGCCCACAGTTCATGACACCCCCATGTAGGTGATGATATGAACGGCACACACCACGGAGCCGGGGACAATCCCCGCATGACGACGGAGAGTTCCATGTCAGACCACGATGTCGAGGCGATTGCTGCATCCCTGCCGGTGCGTGACGGCGATGAGCCGTGGACGGCCGATGAGATTAGCGAAATCGTCGGCACTCTTGAATCCGATGTTCAGAGGATGGGCACGGCCCTTGCCAAAGCCGAGAATGATCTTGCTGACCTCATGAAGCAGGGGAATGACGGTGCTGGAATGGATACCATCGACGTCGGTTCCTCTCAGTTCGAGCGCGATCAGGAGATCTCCGTCACCCGTAACGCTCGCGCTGTGTACGACCAGTCGAAGCTGGCTCTTCAACTTCTCGACGGGGGCACCTGGGGAACCTGCGAATCCTGCGGCGAGCCGATTGGAAAAGCTCGGCTGCAGGCGTTCCCGCGGGCCACCATGTGCGTCAAGTGCAAGCAGCGCCAAGAGCGTCGGTGAGCTCTAACCCGACCGTGTTGGTAGGTGGGCAGCTGAAGCGCTGGCGCGTCGTCATGGTCGCCATAGGTGTGCTCGGCTACGGACTTGATCAATGGACGAAAGCTGAGGCAGTTGCCCGTCTCGATCCTTACGACCCGCCGAGCTGGTTCGGTGGTTTCCTCACCCTGCGCCTGATCCGCAATCCCGGGGCGGCTTTTTCGATGGGCTCGACAGCCACTGTGTTGATTAGCCTTTTTGCGATCGCCATGCTTATTGCCGTATGCGTGTGGGGGGTGCCTCGCGCTCGTCATCGTTGGTCTCTTATTGCCTGCGGCATGCTCATTGCCGGGGTCTGCGGCAATCTGACCGATCGGATTTTCCGAGCCCCTGGTCCACTGCGTGGCCATGTTGTCGACTTCATGAGCCTGCCGCATTTCGCGGTATTCAACGTTGCCGACATATTCATCACGAGCACCGCCATACTCGTCGTAGTGGTGGCTGTGTTCGGGCACCACGAGGACGATGCAGGTTGAGATAGATGACCATTCATGAGATGTGATGAGTAGGAGGGGATGTGAGCGTCCTGTTAGTACCCGACGGTCTTGACGGGGAACGGGTCGATGTCGCTGCTGCTCGCATGAGTGGGGTATCCCGATCCCGGATCAGCAGCCTTATTGAAGACGGCGGGGTCTTTCTGGACGGCCAGCAGGTCTCTCGGGCGTCGGTCCGGGTAGCCACCGGTCAGATGCTTGACGTCGATCTCTGTGATCCTGTCGCGACGCCGTCCATTACCCCCCAGATCGTTGAGGGGATGCGGATCATCCACGACGACTCGGACATTGTCGTCGTTGACAAGCCTGCCGGGGTTGCTGCCCACCCGTCCTTGGGATGGGAGGGGCCAAGTGTCGTCGAGCATCTCGCGGCAGCTGGATTCGCAATTTCCACAAGTGGTGCACCGGAGCGTCAAGGGATCGTTCAGCGTCTTGACGTCGGTACATCCGGACTCATGGTGGTGGCCAAAAGCGAGCACGCTTATACCTTGTTGAAGCAGGCTTTTCGGGACCGCACCGTTGACAAGGTCTATCTCGCCCTGGTGCAGGGCCACCCTGATCCCTTCACAGGTACTATCGACGCTCCGATCGGCCGCGATCACCGTCATGATTGGAAGATGGCCATTGTCGATGGGGGTCGTCACTCGGTGACCCACTATGAGACGGTGGAGGCGTTCCGGCATGCGACCTTGCTCAAAGTACACCTTGAAACCGGTCGGACTCACCAGATTCGCGTGCACATGGCGGCGATCAAGCACCCCTGCTGTGGGGACCCGCTCTACGGTTGCGACCCCGCGCTTGCGAAGGAATTGGGTTTGGAGAGGCAATGGTTGCACGCTGGTGAGCTGTCTTTCACCCATCCGGGCAGTGGCGAGTGGGTAACGTTTCATGCTGATCTTCCGGCGGATCTCCAGAATGCTCTCGATGTGGTGAGGCAAGCCTGAGCAGTCGCTCGGTATGTGGTGGTCATTTGTGCACTATAGGTGAACGTCTAGTGTACATCCGACGGTGACTGGCATTCCGGCTCGGGCCCGCGTTGCCTTGAGCGGTATCGTGTAGGCGTGCGTAGAGCTAAGATTGTGAATACCCTTGGGCCCGCTGTGACCAGCCATGACGCCATGAAGGAGCTCATGGAGGCTGGCATGAATATTGCCCGTCTCAACATGAGCCACGGCGACTACTCCGAGCACCAGGAGCGTCTTGACCTGGTTCGCTCGGTCTCGAAAGAGCTTGGTCTCAACGTGGCAGCCTTGGCCGACCTCCAAGGCCCGAAGATCCGTACCGGCCTGTTCGAGAAGGCCGAAGGAGAGTCGAACGGCAAGATCGACCTCAAGATTGGTGGCAAGTTCACTATCACCACTGACGACATTGTGGGCAATCAGGAGCGCGTCTCCACCACTTTCAAGGGTCTGCCCCAGGACTGCAAGCCCGGCGACGTCATCCTCATCGACGACGGCAAGACCGTCCTCCAGGTTGACTCTGTGAGCGGCAACGACGTCAATTGTCACTGCACTGTCGCTGGCCCGGTTGGCGACCACAAGGGCATCAACCTCCCCGGTGTTGCCGTGTCTATTCCCGCCCTCACCAAAAAGGACGAGGAGAACCTGCGCTGGGCTCTCAAAGCTGGCATCGACCTTGTTGCTCTGTCCTTCGTCCGACACGGCTCTGACATCGACCGTGTCCACGAGATTATGGACGAGGAGGGACGTACCGTCCCCGTTATAGCCAAGCTCGAGAAGCCGCAGGCTATCGAGAACCTGGACGAGATTATTGACGTCTTTGACGCCGTCATGGTTGCTCGTGGCGATATGGCCGTCGAGTGCCCGCTCGAGGAGGTTCCGCTGATCCAAAAGCAGATCATCGAGAAGGCTCGGTTACAGGCTAAGCCCGTCATCGTGGCCACCCAGATGCTCGAGTCGATGATCCACGCTCCCCGCCCGACCCGCGCTGAGGCCGCCGACGTCGCCAACGCCATCCTTGACGGCGCCGACGGCGTCATGACGTCCGCTGAGACCAGCGTTGGTGACTTCCCAGGTGAGACTGTCCGCACCATGGCCAAGATCGTTGAGTCTACTGAGGCCCGTGGCTTGGACAAGATCGCCAAGATCGACTGGGATCCGCACACCACCAGTGGCATCATGTCGAAGGCAGCTGCTGAGATCGCTGAGCGCGCCGAGGCCAAGTTCATCGTGGCCTTTACCAAGTCCGGTGACACCGCCCGTCGTATCGCTCGTCTGCGTCCGAGCACCCCGCTCATCGTTTTCACCTCTGATGAGACCACGACCAAGACCCTCGCCTGGGTCTGGGGCGCTCACGCCGTCGTTACCCCGGTGTTTAAGAATGCGGAGGAGCTGTACCGCTGGGTTAACGCGTACCTGCGCGACAAGGGTTTCGTGCCGATCGGTGACCGCGTCGTCGTGTTGTCCGGTTCCCCGATGGATATTCCGGGTAAGACCAACAATCTGCGCATCCTTCGTATCAAGGAAGATGACTGATCGCGGGTATGCCTCGATCGTTACGACGTCCCTCATTCCGTGAGGGACGTCGTCGCTTTCCTGGACGGCCCATCCCGAAGCGGCCTAGCGTTTCCGAGGAGCCCCGGCTGGACCTAGTGATAGAGCAGATACGTGGCTCATAGGGAGATCGGGCATGAATGATCTCGTAGTACCTCAATCGTGCCCCTCCCAGATGGTCGACTTCGATGGGCATCCCATCATCAGCATCGTCTGGTACTCCTGGTGCTGACCGCTATCGTCGACTGGAAGGATTCCTCACCATGGCAATGAGATCGGGATTCCTCGATCGTCGTCCTGTGCTGGTGGGGTTGGTATTTCTGGGGGGATGCCTAGGTACTCTCATACGCTCCGTAATTGCCCATGCGTGGCCGTCCCGGGCAGACGGTGTGCCGTGGGGGACGTTGGCTATCAATCTTGTCGGAGCTTTCGTACTGGCGACTTTGCTCGAGCTGCTCGTCCACGCTGGCCCTGACCGAGGGGTTCGTCGAGCGGTGCGGCTATGCATCGGTACCGGATTGTTAGGTGGATTTACGACTTATTCCGCCCTCACGGTGGAAGCCGGCCAACGTGTGATGTCAGGGCAGTGGTTATGGGGTATTGCCTATCTTTTGACGAGTGTCGCGGCAGGTGCATTGTTGGCATGGGTCGTGATCGCCGCGGTGCGTTGTGTCATGGGTAAAAGATCGTCATGACGATGTTGTGGGTATGCCTGGCTGGTGGTCTTGGGGCGGTAGCGCGTTTCCTGCTTGACTCGCGCATTAACTCGCGGTTCTCGGTTCCAGTTCCGCTAGGAACCCTAGTTATCAATGTGATGGGATCGCTGTTGTTGGGGCTCATTACTGCGGCAGCTCTCAACCATCTGGGATTTTCACAGAATCTCAAAGAGCCATTGGGAACGGGCTTTTGTGGTGGGTTTACGACCTTCAGCACAGCCTCTGTCGAAACAGCGCGTGCTGCATACGGGTGCGGGAGGCGCGTGGGAGCGCTGCACTGTATGGGAATGGCGATTGCGGGAGTACTGGCAGCGATCCTGGGACTAGCCCTGGGATCACGGGTATAAGCCGACGGTGCCCGAGAGGGGAGTCGAACCCCTACGCCCGCAAGGACAGCGCATTTTGAGTGCGCCGCGTCTACCATTCCGCCACTCGGGCCGGCTTGCCTATTGTGCCACAGTTGCGCCCGGATGCCGATTCGCCGCTCACGAGGGTCGATTGGGCGGGCACTCTAGACGAGGAGATCCGCTAGTCGGGGGCATGTGCATGTGCGGTAAGACCTCATAACCACTAAGATTAAACCGAGTTGTCAACGTTCGACATGCAAGGAATCACCGTGAGCAAGCCACAGGACCTCACTCGGTCAACCTCTGACTCGGGGGCGGAGGCGGAACATCCACGTGTCGTAGTCGCCGAGGACGAGGCTCTTATCCGTCTCGATCTCGTCGAGCTGCTCGAGGAGCATGGTTACGAGATTGTCGGCCAAGCTAGCGACGGCGAGGAGGCTGTCCGTCTTGCCAACGAGCTCGAGCCCGACCTGATCGTCATGGACGTCAAGATGCCCAAGATGGACGGCATCACTGCGGCCGACAAGATTGCCGAAGACCGTATCTGTGCTGTCGTCATGCTGACCGCTTTCTCACAGCGTGACCTCATCAAACGTGCCAAAGAAGCGGGTGCGATGGCCTACGTCGTCAAGCCTTTCGATGCTTCGGATGTCATTCCGGCTATCGAGATTGCTATGGCCCGTTTTGCCGAGATCCGCGGCGTTGAGGACGAGGTCATGGACCTGGAGGAGCGCCTCGAGTCGCGCAAGATTGTCGACCAGGCCAAGGGTATTTTGCAGACCAGCCTTGACCTTACTGAGCCAGAGGCCTTCCGGTGGATCCAGAAGACCGCCATGGATCTGCGTAAGTCAATGCCAGAGGTCGCTCAAGGAGTTATCGATCACGCCGAGAGCGAGAAGTGATCTCGGGCTGCTGGTCCTTTTAGATGACCTGACAGGTCATCCTTCCAATAGCACAGATGCGGCCCTCATCGTCGACGATTTCGACGATGTGGGTTGTTGTGCGTTTACCGAGATGCACGGCTGTCGCGGTAGCGATGACCTGATGACCGTGGGGCGGGCGCAGGTGCGAGACTGACAGTTCGGTTCCCACGGCTGAATGCTCGAGCGTCCGTGCGTGGGCCATGGCTGCCAGCGACCCGGCGGTCTCCACCAGGACTCCCGAGCCGCCCCCGTGCCACAGGCCCATAGGTTGGGTATTGCCGTCGAGCGGCGCGGTGACGACGCAGCGGTGAGGTGAGATCTCTCGGACTTTGACGCCGAGCTTGTCGTCAAGAGGACTGACGAGTTGTGCCAGCCAGTCGGGAAGCGGATGTTCAGGAACGGAATACGTCACAGGTGAAGCATGCCACCGTGTGCCACCTTGATCGCATCCCGTTGTCCGTGGCGTCCTCTAAAGTCAACGATATGAGCGAGACGACGCAGCCCATCCTCATGGTCCTTGACGGGCATTCGATGGCCTTCCGGGCTTTTTACGCCCTGCCGGTCGAGAACTTCACCACCTCGACGGGGCAGCACACTAATGCAGTGCATGGCTTCGTCGCGATGCTTATCAACCTGCTGCGTAACGAGAAGCCCACCCACGTCGCGGTGGCATGGGATCTTGCCGGAGGCACTTTCCGCACCACCGAATACTCCGAGTACAAAGCCGGTCGTGCCGCTATTCCGCCAGAGTTCCCCGGTCAGATTGACCTCATCAAAGAGGTCCTCGATGCTCTTCGCATCGTTCACTTGTCTAAGGAGAACTACGAGGCCGACGACATCCTTGCCACTTTGTCGACCCGGGCGACTACAGAGGGATTCAAAACGCTGCTGGTTTCTGGGGACCGTGACGCCATGCAGCTGGTTAACGATCAGGTGACGGTGCTTTACCCACGCAAGGGCGTTTCAGACCTTGCTCGCATGACGCCGGAGGCCGTTGAGGAGAAATACCTGGTGCCTCCGGCACGGTACCCGGAGCTGGCAGCTTTGGTGGGGGAGAGCGCCGACCATCTGCTCGGGGTTCCCGGTGTTGGCCCTAAGACAGCGGTGAAGTGGCTAACGGCTTATGACGGTCTGGAAAACCTCATCCGTCAGGCCGACACCGTTAAGGGGAAGGCGGGACAGTCCTTCCGCGATCACCTCGACGACGTCATCCGTAACCGCAAGCTCAATGCCTTGGTCCGTGACCTTGACCTTGACCTCACCCTGGCCGAGCTTGCCCGTCATCCCTGGGACCCGAAGGCTACTCGCGCGGTCTTTGACACCCTGGAATTTCGCACCCTGTGGGACCGCGTTCGTGCCCTGGCCACCGAATCTGATGCCGATGGGGTCGATGAAGTCGACGACACCCTCGAGATCTCAGGGACGGTCCTGGAACCACGGACATTGAATGATTGGCTGTCCACAACTGCAGGTCGCATAGGCGTCGACGTCACTGGTAGCTGGGGAAGTGGATCTGGAGATGTGGAAGCTGTCGCGCTGGGAGGCGTCGACGGTAATGCAGTGTGGTTCGACGCCGCCGAGTTGAGCCCTGAAGACGAGGACGTCTTTGCCGCCTGGCTGGCCGACAAAGACCGTCCTAAGGTCATGCATTCAGCCAAGGGTCCGGTAGAGGCCCTCGCCGAGCGCGGCTGGGAGGTCGCGGGCCTGACCTGTGATACCGAGCTTGCCTCGTACTTGCTGCATCCAGATCGCCGTGCCCACAAGTTTGACGATGCGGTACGTACCCACCTCAACGTCGCCCTGGGTGAGGCAGAGGAAAACTCTGACCAGGCCATGCTCGATTTTGGGGAAGACCATTTTGCTGAGTCGATGGAGAGAGCAGTGGCTGTCACCAGGCTGGCTGACGTCATGGAGAAAGAGGTCGAGGCGCGCGGCGGGGCCGAGCTGCTGCATGATGTCGAGATGGGGGTACAGAGGTGCCTTATCTCAATGGAGCGTGCCGGTATCGCCGTCGATACGGACATCTTTGAAGGGTTGCGCTCCGAGTTCGACGAGCGGGTAACACGAGCCCAGGAGGCTGCGTGGGAAGCAGCTGGGGAGAAGATCAATCTGTCCTCGCCTAAACAGTTGCAGGGAGTGCTGTTCGACAAGCTCGATATGCCTAAGACCCGGCGTACTAAGTCCGGGTACACGACTGACGCGGACGCTCTGGCTGGGTTGTACGAGACGACCGAGCATCCTTTCCTTGCCCATCTTCTCGAGCACCGAGACGCCATCAAGTTGCGTCAGACCGTTGATGGGTTGCTCAAGGAGATCCGTGATGACGGTCGAGTCCACACCACGTATATGCAGACGGTTGCCGTGACTGGAAGATTGTCGAGCAAGGACCCGAACCTTCAAAACATTCCGATGCGTACCGAAGAGGGACGACGCATCCGCGAAGGGTTTGTTGTCGGTGAGGGGTACGAATCCCTCCTGAGCGCTGACTACTCGCAGATCGAGATGCGGATTATGGCGCACGTATCTGGGGACCAATCTCTCATTGACGCCTTCCAGTCGGGTCAGGACTTTCACACCGTGACGGCATCACACGTATTCGGCGTTGCTCCCGAGGATGTCAGCGTGGCGCAACGTTCCAAGATCAAGGCCATGAATTACGGACTGGCCTATGGATTGAGTGCCTATGGGTTATCTAACCAGCTCAAGGTCAGCGTGGGTGAGGCTAAAGAACTCATGGCCGACTACTTCAGCCGGTTCGGAAAGGTACATGAGTATCTCGAAGAAGTCGTTGACCAGGCGCGTCGTCAGGGATACACCGAGACTCTCCTGGGACGTCGTCGTTACCTTCCTGACCTCACCTCAACAAACCGTCAGCGCCGAGACATGGCCGAGCGTGCCGCCCTCAACGCTCCCATTCAGGGATCGGCAGCGGACCTCATCAAACTGGCCATGCTCGCCACCGACCAGAAACTTGCTGAGGCAGCTTTGACAAGCCGGGTGTTGCTGCAGGTTCATGATGAACTCATCCTTGAGGTTGCCAAGGGTGAAGAGGAGAAGGTTCGCGAGATCGTTACCAACGCTATGGGACACGCCATGGACCTATCGGTCCCGTTGACGGTGTCAATTGGGGTCGGACGGTCCTGGTTCGATGCTGCGCACTGATACCACTCCCAACCAGCCGGATTCGGAATGGGGGCACCTGAGACGCCCCTCATACCTCGACCGCCATTCCCCGTCGAGCTACGCGGGATTGAAGTGGCCATTGTGAACCCGGTGGATAACGGTGCCGACGTGCAGCGTTGGAAGAAGCTCTCATGCGTGGGGTCATGCTGGGGCATACTCCACCATGCGCTCGGCGAGTACCGAGAGGGCGTGACGCCAGGGCTTGCCCGTAGCTCGTTCCATGCCGAGTTCGCAGGTGCGGTTGGCGGACAGATAGAGGTCGAATTCTCGTTCTGCTAGCTCCGTTGCCTCGCGGCGAGTGGCTGACTTGGTGAGCTCTGGATGTAGCATGCCGCGGTCCCCAGCGAACCCGCAGCAGCCCCAGGCGTCGGCGACGACGACTTCGTCTGCCACCGCTTCGGCACAGCGCTGCAACGAGGCGTTCCAGTCTATCCGGGTCGACGAGCATGTTGGGTGGAGTGCCGCCGACGCGACCTTGGGTAGCCCCGGCATGATAGGCAGAACCTCGTCGGCGACGTACTGGACAGCATCGACTACTCGAATGTCCTTGACACCTTCATACTCGAGCTCGTGGACGAAGCCTTCCGAGCAACTCACCGCGTCGGAGATCACCGTCAGTTCGCCGTCTCGGGTAGATTGGCGCATGATGTCAACCACACGACGACGCATCGTCGCGTACCCCTGTGTCATCCCCTTGGATTTCCACGGGGTGCCGCAGCACAGCGAATTGATCCCCTCAGGAACAGTCACCCCGATCCCAGCCGCGGTAAGCAGAGAAATTATCGCAAACTCGGTTGTCTTCTCGCCCGGCATGACGCCACCGAACATGGTGTTGACACAGGCCGCAGGTACACCACCTCGGGGCGTCCATGCGGGGCGCTGCGGTGACCGGAGCTGCGTCGTTTACCACCACCAGGCAACTCATCGGAAACTTGCGGAATACGGTCGGCTCCCAAGACGGCGCGGGCAGCTCCGGTGAGGACATTGGTTGCTGCTGCGGGAACAGGTTTGATCGCTGACATCCCGGCGCTTGCTGCCGTGACGAAGGGCCCCCACCCCTTAGCCGCTAGATCCCAGGTGGCCTGCCAGGCTGCTGGGTTATGTTCGGCTCGGAGCCGCCGTACCAGATCGCCGGTATTGATGTGTACAGGACAGTTGGTTTGGCACATGCCGTCAACGGCACAGGTCTGCACTACCGGGTAGGTCGCACGCTCTTCAAGGTCGGTCGCGAGCACTTCATCCCCGTCAGCTCGTGCTTGAGCGATGGCGCGTTGCATGACGATCCGCTGGCGAGGCGTCAATGTGAGATCCCGTGACGGGCAGACTGGTTCGCAGTACCCACATTCGACACACCGATCGACCTCATCTTGGACAGTTGGGGTGAGCTTGACCTCCTTGAGGTGCAATTTCGGGTCGTCGGTGATGATGGTGCCGCGGTTGAGCACTCCTGCCGGGTCCACTGATTTTTTGACCTGACGCATGATTCGGTAAAGGTCAGGCCCGTATTGGCGTGCGACGAAGGGCGCCATGATGCGTCCGGTGCCATGCTCGGCCTTGAGGGTGCCGTGGGTATTGAGGACAAGGGTCACCATGTCCTCGGTGAATTTTTCGTAACGATCCAAGCCCGCTTTGTTGCGGAAGTCTTCGATGACGAGGAAGTGAATGTTCCCGTCCTTGGCATGGCCGAAGATGATCGACTCTGGGTAATTGTGTTCGCTGAAAAGTTGCTGCAGGTCTTCGCACACCGCGGCGAGGTTTTCGACGGGAACGGCGATGTCCTCCAGCAGGGCTGTCTGGCCCGACTGCCGTGTGCCGGCGACCTTGGCATAAAGGCCACTGCGCAGGGTCCAGATTGGGCCACGCACAGCGGGGTCGTCGGTGAACGTGGGCTTATTGACCAGATCCAGTTCGGAGGTGACGGAGTTGCCAGCTGCGACAGCCTCATTTCGTGATTTTCGATCTGGGCAGTGGTACTCGACGAGAAGAGCGGCATCTCCGCTCCCGGGAGCTGGCGGGATGATGTGACCGTTGACCGGGTCATCGCGACACAACTGGAGGGACGAGGAATCCATCAGCTCAGTGACGGTCACCCCGGATTTCACTAAAGCTGGTAGTGCCTTGGTGGCAGCGTCAAGAGTGGGGAAGTGGAGCAAGGCAGTGGCCAGGTTTGGCATGATCTTCACGGTGTTCATAACGGCCGAGGAGATGAATCCAAGGGTCCCCTCCGAACCGATCATGAGGTGGGAGAGGATCTGCGCTGGAGTGTCGTAGTCGAGGAAGGCGTTGAGCCCATAACCCATCGTGTTCTTGCGCGAGAATTGGAAAGTGATTTCGTCGGCACGGGCCTGCTCTCGGCATTGGTCTCGTAGTGCCATGAGTGTCTCGACGAGTTCGGGCTCGTCATGGGCCAGTTTGTCCTCACATTGTGGGTCAGCGGTGTCAATGACGGTGCCTGATGCCAACACGAAGATCATGGAGTCGAGGGTGCGGTAAGAATTGGCGACGGTGCCGCAACTCATACCCGAGGAGTTGTCGGCCAGCACTCCGCCGAGGGTGCATGCCACTGACGACGCCGGGTCGGGGCCGAGTTTGCGTCCGTACCTGGCAAGGACGGAATTGACGGCGACGATCGTCGCCCCAGGCTGGACGCGAACCTTGCGGCCGCCGTCGAGCACCTCAATGCCGCGGAAGGACCGTCGGGCGTCGACCATGACACCGTTCGTCAAGCCCTGCCCGGACAGACTCGTTCCGCCGGAGCGGAAATTGACAGCCACCTTGTGGCGTTTGGCGGCCGCCATGGCTGCAGCGACGTCGGAGGTGGATCCGGCGCGGACGAGGACGCTAGGAGTGAGCAGGTAGTGGGATGCATCAGGAGCTACTGCGGCGAGGTCGAGCGGATCTTGGCTGACCTTGCTTTCTCCAAGGGCCTCTAAAAGATCTGTGAGGAGCGAGGATGGAAAGGGCGAGCGCGCACTACGGTTCATAAGCCTCAGAATAGAAGTGGCTGAATGTGCGCGCTCGCCTCAGGGTGGCCTTAGATGAAATTATGGAGCCTGATAAAAATCATGCGACTGGATATGCGTAGAAGATGACGCGAGAGTCAAATTCTCCAGTTTTCTTGACGTAATCCCAGCAGATCACAATGGCGGCCTGGGCCGGACCATTGTTGTCGTAAAGGATATTTGAATTAGGGTTGTAGTCCTTGACCATGACCTTGGTGTCGTGATCGTAGCGATAACACACGGTCTGCCCCGTCTTGTCAGTCAGGCGGATAATGTCGCCCTTCTTAATGCCGTTGTTTTTGTCGTAGAGGCGGTTACCAAGAGCCCCACCCTTGTGGTAAGTTATGCGCGGTCAACACAGTGTTCCCCTTGTCGGAACCGATCTTCGGGCCTTGGTTAAACCAAGCCATTGACGAGGGGTCATTCTTTGGCGGTGCCCCAGCGGCCCCAGTCTCATCTACGCCTCGGGATAGTACCTTCGCGGACGCCTTCATCCCGTCGATGGAATATTTCACCGGCACGATCGGCTTGGGGGTTTTCATGCAGCCGGCTGGAACCGGGCCTTTTTTCGCGGCCGAAGCGGCGGGAATGCCCGACGTGCTAGATGTCGTGGTCGCGGTGGTTGATGATGCTGCTCCAGCAGCAGAGTCGCTGTCATTGTTGCGCTGAATGAAGATAACGGCGATAGCGGCGATGATGAGAGCAATGACCACCACGAGCGCAACGATTCGCCACTTCGGGCCGCCCGGCTGTGCGCTGTCGCCGGCATGGGTAGTCGAACTGTTCGACGGGGTTGACCTGGTGGAAGGTTCTTGGCGTCGGGGAGACCGATCGGTCATAACTGTGATGTCCTCCAGGGCTTGCGAGGGTTCAGACTCGGGATGGATTTCCCGAATGCGGACGGGGTCCGAGGGAACGGATCCAGATGTAGGCTACCTTCTTGTAGGATAGACCTCCTATTGTGCTCAACTTTCGTGTTGACGGTGAGCACGGCAAGAACCGTTAATGAAAAGAAGGTTGGTTGACCCTTCGTGGTTTCGGGTATTACGCTGGCTACTGCGTTGTGGTCTGTGCGATCTCGGACGGGAGTAGATCGTGCTCGACCCCACGGTCGGGGCTGCGGCGTGTTTCAAGCCATATAACATCAATCGGAGTCCTACTACATGACCTCCTCCACTGAGGCCTCCACCTCGAACCCGGTCGACACTGACCAGCAGAATGTCGCCAACACCGCCGATGGATCCGTGGCGGTTGACGACCTTGGTAGCCCGGAGGCCTTTCTGGCCGCTGTGGACGCCACCATCAAGTACTTCAATGACGGCGACATCGTCTCTGGGACCGTCGTCAAGGTGGACCGCGACGAGGTCCTCCTTGACATCGGTTACAAGACCGAAGGTGTCATCCCGTCCAAAGAGTTGTCGATCAAGCACGACGTGGACCCCTTTGAGGTAGTCAACGTCGGTGATGAGATCGAGGCCCTCGTTCAGCAGAAGGAGGACAAGGAAGGTCGTCTGATCCTGTCCAAGAAGCGTGCCCAGTATGAGCGCGCCTGGGGCACGATTGAGCAGATCAAGGAAGAAGACGGCGTCGTCACCGGTACCGTCATCGAGGTCGTCAAGGGTGGACTTATTGTCGACATCGGCCTGCGTGGCTTCCTTCCCGCCTCTCTTGTTGAGATGCGCCGAGTCCGTGACCTCCAGCCCTACGTGGGTCAGGAGATCGAGGCCAAGATCATCGAGCTCGACAAGAACCGCAACAACGTTGTGCTGTCGCGTCGTGCGTGGCTCGAGCAGACTCAGTCTGAGGTTCGTCAGAACTTCCTGCATCAGCTGCAGAAGGGTCAGATCCGCAAGGGCGTCGTCTCCTCGATCGTCAACTTCGGTGCCTTTGTTGACCTGGGCGGTGTGGACGGCTTAGTCCACGTCTCCGAGCTGTCCTGGAAGCATATCGACCACCCGAGCGAGGTCGTCGAGGTTGGTCAGCCTGTCACTGTCGAGGTGCTGGACGTCGACATGGATCGTGAGCGCGTCTCGCTGTCTCTCAAGGCGACCCAGGAGGATCCGTGGCAGGCGTTCGCCCGTCTGCACCAGATTGGTCAGATTGTTCCTGGCAAGGTCACCAAGCTCGTTCCGTTCGGCGCTTTCGTCCGCGTCGAGGACGGCATTGAGGGTCTGGTCCACGTGTCCGAGCTGGCCGAGCGCCACGTCGAAATCCCTGAGCAGGTCGTTAGCGTCAACGACGATGTCATGGTCAAGATCATCGACATCGACCTCGACCGTCGCCGCATCTCGCTGTCCCTTAAGCAGGCCAACGAGGGTATCGACGTGGAGTCTGACGAGTTCGATCCGTCGCTGTACGGGATGGCTGCCTCCTATGATGAGGACGGTAACTACATCTACCCCGAGGGCTTTGATCCGGAGACCAATGAGTGGAAGCCGGGTTACGACGAGCAGCGCATCGCTTGGGAGCAGCAGTACGCCGAGGCTCAGGCTCGCTGGGAGGCTCACCGCAAGCAGGTCATCGAGGCCGAGCAGGCCGATCAGGAAGCCGCTCTTACCGATGGTGGCGCCCAGTCGTCCTACACCAGTGGCCCGGCTGAGGGTTCGCTGGCGTCCGACGAGGCTCTGCAGGCTCTTCGTGACAAGTTGACCCATAACTGATTCTACTTTTCGTCGAAACTTTGAGGGGCTCCGCCATAATGGCGGAGCCCCTCGTTTGTGTTTGTTGGGCTGCTTGGGGGGCGAACGGTCCTTCCTTTGCCAGCTTGATGTAGGAGTCCGATTATGGGGCGCGGTTTCATGCTTGCGCGCACGAATTAGGCAAGGCTAACCTTATAGGTGGCCCAAGGTGGGCCGTATTCACAACCGAAGGGGACGTCTCATGACCACATCGGCCATGCGCAAAATCGTCGCCAGTGTGCTCGGGGCCATCTTGGCCCTTACCGGAGTGTTGATCACTCCGGCGGCATGGGCAGCTGGTCCGACGGTAACCGTGATACCAGTAGGTCGGGAGGGAGGTGATATCACCATCAGTGGGAAGGGATTCTCGACTACCGGCTTCGGTGTCTACGTTGCTGTGGCACCGGCCTCGGTGCCCGAGTTCTATGGCAATTCGGACAAGTTCTACGGCTATGACCCGAGCAAGGACACGACGGAGTCCCCATCGACAATCTGGGTCTATACCCCGAGTCAAAAAGCTATTGGCTCCCGGTTCGCTCAAGGTAGGCCGATGAATAACGATGGGTCTTTTACCATCACGATGAAAGCCCCTCCCTTTGAACAAGGCAAGGATTTCGTCGTCCTCACCACGAAGGCTCATGGAGTTGGTAAGACAGATCACTCTGACGATACCCGTACTCCGGTGACCTATCGGGAAGCTACACCGGCTCCTACAGGGCCGAAGACCCCAATTGCCCCGTCGAAGCAGCCGAGTAAGCAAGCTGCCCCGTCGAAGCAGGTTAAGCCCAGTAAGCAGGCCGGCCCGAACAAGCAGAGCACGACACCACAGCAGAAGACGGCAGAACACAGGTCCCAGACTCCGGCCGCCCATCGCACCATGACCAAACAGGTCTGCACAATCGGTGCGTCCAAGGTGACCTCGGGTTCGCTGACCTGGGGTATCCGAACATCCTTCACCAGTTACCTGCGTGGTCCTATTGCCAATGGCTCGTGGAAGCTTTCGGGCGGCGCCAACTGGAACGGTTCGGCCTTCACTTTCCCTCTCACCAGCGGCTCATTCGATCCTGCTACCAAATCTGGATCTTTTAAGTACTCCGGCTCGGTTCACATGACTGGCCATCACGGCATTCTGGACATGACGCTGGCTGAGCCTTCCCTACAGATCAAGGGCTCGACTGGGCACCTCTATCTTGACGTCAAGTCCTCTTCGATGGATGGAAAGAAAACCAACTATGGTCGCGTTGATTTTGCCACTTTCGGGGTATCGGTCTCCGGTAACGCCGCCATTAAAGGTTCGCCGGTCAAGCTGACCGCGACTGGGGCCAAGGCTTTTGCCGGTTTTTACAGGGCTGGTGAGCCGATGAACCCGTTGTCGACGAACCTCACCTTGTCAGCGGAGAAGGTCTGCCACAACGTCACTGTTGACGCTGTCACCGGAAAGGTCATCGGTGACGACTCCGGTAAGGGTGCGGGACGGGGACTGCCCGTTACCGGTGCTGAGGGCCCATCCAGTGACGAAATCGATCTCGGCATCGTCGGAGGGCTCGCCCTCACCGCCGTGGTCTCGACGGTGGTCGTCTGCCGTCGTTACGCTGCCCGGATCTGATCCGTTCGTCGAACGCCGTCATTTCGCACGCAGACAAAGTGCCGGCAGGGATGGGGGCACTCGTCCCCATCCCTGCTACATTCCCGAAAACGAGTTTCGAAAGTTGAGAACCATGATCCGGATGTACCGTCGAGTTGCCGGAGTCGGCTTGGCTCTGACCATGTTGGTGGCCGGCTGTGGTCATTCCTCCTCGACCTCCCAAGGTCCTGCCACATCCTCCACGCCGGTACCGTCCGTCGCGACATCGTCGACGAGGGCGGCATCAGCCACTTCACAGGCAGCGCGGGATTTGCCTGACCCGCACACCCTTCGCGGTCTCACGGAAGTGCCAGAACTACCTGATCCGAAGCCAGTCGAGGGGTCGTCTGCCCAAAAACTTCCAGTGACCGTCACTGACGTCGAGGGGAACAAGGTGACGATCAAAAGCACCTCGAGAATTCTCGCTCTTGACCTCTACGGCACCTTGTCACGCACCCTCATTGGACTTGGATTGGGCGACAAGATCGTCGGGCGCACTGTTTCCTCCACTGAAAAGCAGTTGCATGACCGCCCCGTGGTGACAGAAAACGGACACGTTCTTAACGTCGAGGCCGTCGCAGGTCTGAAACCGTCGGTCATCATCGCCGACCGCAGCGTGGGTCCGAAGGAGGCCCTCGATCAGCTCCGTAAATCCGGGATTCCGGTGGTGCTCGTAGATCCCCACCGCAGTGTCGGCTCCACTCCTCAGCTTATTCGCACTATTGCCGATGCCGTCGGAAAGCCTGATGCAGGCGAAGCCCTGGTGAAACGTACCCAAGAGCAGATCGACCAGGCCAAAAAGCAGATAGCAGCATGGAAACCTGCCAAGCCGATGCGAGTCGCTTTCCTCTACGTTCGCGGAAATGCTGGCGTTTTCTTCATTCTTGGTTCTGAGAACGGGGCCAGCGAGCTTATCCAGGGGGTGGGTGCCGATGACGTCGCCTCCGACAAAGGCATAACGACCCTCGTACCTGCCAACGCCGAATCCCTGGTCTCCATCAACCCGGATGCGATCTTCGTCATGAGGGATGGGCTTGCTTCCACCGGGGGGATGAAGGGACTGCTGGCTAGAGCTGGCGTCGCTAACACCACCGCAGGGCGCAAGCAACGGGTTATTTCCATTCCTGATGGAATCTCGCTGTCTTTCGGGCCCCAAACCGGGGAGGTCCTGACCGCTGTGGCCAAGGCTTTGTACGGAGTCAAATGAGCGCCCTGTCACAGCCGGTTGTCCAGCGTTCTGGGATTGAGCGACGGACTCGGGTTCGCGTTATCTCCACCATCTGCCTCGTCATCATCGTATGTGGTTTAGTGCTGTTGTCAGCGATGGTTGGTCAGTACCGCGTCGAGGCCGCCGACGTCATCAAAATCGTTTTCGGGAGGTCGGCCACTGACGCCATGGCCGAGTCGGTGCTGTGGCAGATCCGCTTTCCGCGCATTGTTCTTGGCCTGCTAGTGGGGGCTAGTCTTGCTGTGGCCGGAGCCGTCATGCAGGCGCTGTTTTCCAATCCGCTCGCTGAACCCGGTGTCATTGGCGTGTCATCGGGGGCGGCTGTGGGGGCATCGATCATGATTGTGGTCGCCCCCAATTTTTTGTCCGGGTTCGGGGTGCCGGCAGCGGCATTTGTGTCCGGACTGCTTGCGGCCAGTTCGGTCTACATTATGGCGCGGTCCGGACGACGAGCTGAGTCGACGACCCTAGTTCTGACTGGCATCGCGGTGACGGCCGTGTGTTCGGCTATCACCTCAATATCCACTTATGTTGCGCCGACTACCGCCCGGGACCAAATTGTCTTCTGGCAGATGGGATCCCTGAGCGGGACAACCTGGAGTCACGTGGCAACGGTCGGGACGGTAGCCAGTGTCGGGATTGTCTGGGCCATCCTTATTGCTGGCAAGCTCGACACTCTGGCCTTGGGTGAGAGGGCTGCAGGGCACTTGGGAGTCAACGTCAATCGGTTACGGTTGTCATCGATAGCTTTGACAGCACTGCTAACTTCGGCGGCGGTGGCTTATGCCGGAGTTATCACATTTGTGGGGCTCATAGTGCCGCATGTTTTGAGGCTGCTCATCGGGCCAGCCAACAAATGGCTCATCCCGTCTGCCTTGTTGGGAGGTTGTCTGTTGGTCACACTGTCCGACATCGCTGCTCGAACTGTGGTGCCCTACGCCGATCTGCCCATTGGCATCTTTACTGCCATCGTTGGCGGTCCTACTTTCTTCATATTGTTGAGACGAGGCATGGGTGGTGAGAAGGCCCTGGGATGATCCGTGCGCGGGACGTGACCTTTTGTTACGGGGAGCGAAGGATCCTCGACGGGATCAACCTCGACGTCCAAGCAGGTGAATTCGTCGGTTTGCTGGGGCCGAACGGCGCGGGTAAATCCACCCTACTGAGCGTGCTCTGTGGTGACCTTGAGGGTTGGCAGGGAACGGTTGAACTCGACGGAGCGCCTCTTCAAAAGCTCTCTCGTCCCCAGCTGGCGCTGCGTCGCTCAGTGATGCCCCAGTTCAGCGAGTTCCCTTTCTCCTATCTCGTTCACGACATTGTCATGATGGGACGATCCCCACATCCACGCGGCCCTGACGACGCCGTCATCGTCGATAGGGCGATGGAACGTACCGAGGTCACTGACCTTGTCGATCGAGAGGTGACGCGTCTGTCAGGTGGCGAACGCGCCCGGGTGACGTTGGCCAGGGTGCTTGCCCAGCAGGCACCCTGTGTTTTCCTTGATGAGCCGACTGCTGCCCTCGATATCTGTCATCAGGAACGCACTATGGCGATCTGTCACGAATTGGCCGATGCGGGGTGCGCGGTCGTTGCCGTCATGCACGACGTGGCGTTGGCGGCAGCGTGCTGCGACCGGATCGCTTTGTTGTCCGGAGGAAAAATACTGGCCGTGGGGCCAGCTGTGGAGGTGCTCACCGAGGATAATCTCACCACGGTGTATCGATGGCCCATCGAGGTCGTCGCCTTGCCGGGAGGGGAGCTCGTCATCCTGCCGAGACGCGCTCGAACCGCCAGCCACGATGAGCGAAGGTAGCCATGTCGGGTTCAGTATCGGTGATGTCGCCACAGTCGGGTTCGCGAGCCCGACGTGTGGCTGCCGTTCATATTGTGGAGGTCGTCGCTACTTGCCTTTTCCTCGTCGCAGTAGGCCAAATTATCGGTGGTCGTTTCGAGGATTTCGCCCCGGCTCCTGGCTGGTACTGGGCGATGGGCATCGGTGGGGTGGTGGCGGCTGTTGCGGCTGGGGCTGCGGTGTCGATGTCGGGCCGTCACGCCCGTGCTGAGGAGGCAGCTCTGCACGCCAAGGTTCTCGATGTTCTTTACCGTCGATCCCTCACTGGCCCGCCTGCCGCAGACGAGGGGGAACGAGTCATTACCTTAGCTACCGATAATGTTGAGCGGGTCAGTGAGTATCGTCAAGTTTTTCTCCCTGACATCCTTGCGGCCCTGGCCACTCCGGTGTTGGTGTGTCTGGTCATCCTCGTCGGTTTGGACTGGTTCACCGGCCTGGTCGTGTTACTAGCCTGCCCCCTCATTCCGACGCTGATTGGTGGATTCGTCAAGCTGTTTCGCAAGCGATCGTCAGATTCTCGTCGTGAGCGTGCCCGCCTTACTGCTCGCTACTTGGATGCTCTGTCAAATCTCGTCCTCATCCGAATGCTGGGTGCGGGACAGCGAGTGGAGGACGATCTGCGTCGACGAGGTGAGACTAACCGCGGGACCATCATGAAGCTATTGGCTGGCAATCAGATCGTCATTGTTGTCGTTGATGGTCTGTTCTCCCTGCTCTTCATCGCTATGGCTGCGGGTTTGGCCACGACGAGGTGGCAGGGTGGCGATATTTCGGCGACTTCGGCGATTACCATCGTGCTGCTGTCGGTGCTGCTGCTGGAACCGCTGCACCAGGTCGCTGCTTTCTTCTACATCGGTATGGGGGGTATCGCCTCTCAGAAGGCACTGAGAAAGTGGTTCGACGCGGCTCCGTCAGCGCTAATGACTTCGGATTCCGCATCCTCGACGCCGACACCGCAGCGGTCAGCTCATGTCCCTGTGCCAGAGGACGGAACTATTTGGCTGCGTAACGTCAGCGTCGGATACGGTGAAACCGAGGTCCTGCACGGGGTCAGCCTCGATATTACCCACGGTGGTCGTACCGCCATCATTGGCCGTTCTGGGGCTGGCAAGTCGACGTTGCTTTCTGTCCTTAGCGGAACTCTGCCTCCTAAGAGCGGGGAGGTCTATGTCAGTGGTCTCGACGCCTTAACAGCTGCACCGGGGGCAATCAGGAGTATTAGTGCTTCGGTGAACCAGCGCACCTGGCTCTTTGCGGGCACCGTGGCAGACAACCTTGCGATCGCGAACCCGAACGCCACACGTGAGCAGATGTGGGATGCATTACGACGAGCTGGCGTGGCCGACGAAGTTGAGGCGATGCCGAAGGGTCTGGACTCCGATGTGGGGGAGCAAGGAAGATTGATGTCGGGTGGGCAGGCTCAACGGATCTCGTTAGCCAGGGCTTTCCTGTCAGGACGTAACATCCTGCTGCTTGATGAGCCGACGTCTCACGTCGATGTTGATTCCGAGCGCCGCATTATCGACGCTATCTCGCAGATTAGTGACAACACCACCGTCGTGATGGTGACACATCGTCGCCGGTTGTTGAGACTGGCCCACGACGTCCAGCGGGTCAGCGCAGGCACGCTCTTACCGGCTGACGATGTCGATTCCATCGAGGATGACCGAACTGAGACGGAGGACTGGGCATGACTGAACCATCGACCTGCCAAGTCATGAGGTGGCTCACCAGTATCACCCGTCCGGTGCACCCACCGCTGTACTTTTCGGCCCTCATGAGGGTTGTTCACCTGCTAGCCGACATCGGTCTGTTCGCGATGGCCGCCGGGGGAATGGTCGCTGTTGTTACCGCCGGCTGGTCAGCGTGGGCGTGGTTGGGATGGGTTGTCGGGCTGGCAGCTGTACAGGCCCTCGCCTACTATCTGGAGCAGTTCAGCGGGCACTATGTGGCTTTCAAAGCCCTGGAGATATTGCGCACCTACGCTTTCTCCCAGCTGTGGCCCAAGGCTCCGGCAGTTGTTTCGCACTCGCGTACTGGCGATGTGCTGGCCAGTCTTACTCGCGATGTCGAGCGCATCGAGGTGGTCTATACTCACACCTTCGCTCCCGTGGTGGCAGCCATCGTGGCCCCGCTTGTCGCTGTGGTTACGGGGGGAGTCCTATACGGATGGTTTGTGGTAGCCATTCCAGCCGTTATCCTCGTCGTCCTCATCGTGGCCCTGCTGGTCATCGGGACACGTGCCAGTCTGGATGCCACCCACGAGATGCTTGGGGTGAGACGCGAACTGGCTGCTCACTTCACGGACTCGGTCTTCGGTGCCGCGGAGATCGTCGGGTATGGCCGTCAGTCCGACCGGATTATGCAAATGGCTCGTCTCGATGCGGACATTGCTACTGGGTCCGCCAAAGCCCGCCGTTATGCCGCCATGCGTCGGGCCTCCTGTGTGGCCGCCACGATGGGGATCGTCGCTTGGGTGTCTGTTGTGGGTGTGAGTGGTGGTGTGGATGGTATCGGGGTGTGTGTTTTGGTGGTTGCGGGTTTAAGGGTTGTTGAGGGGTTGCGGGGTGTGGAGGATGCTGTCGGGTATCTTGATCATTCGTTGGCAGCTGCGAGGCGTCTGTGGTGTCTGAGTTATTCACCGGTGGAAGTTGTTGATGGGCCGGAGGAATTGTGTTTGGATCATGCTCCGGCGCTGGAGTGGCGGGGTGTGAGTTTTTGTTATCGTGACGCGGATGGTGTGCCGGTGCCTGCGGTGCTTGAGGATGTCACTTTGGGTGTTCCGGCTGGGGGTCATGTCGTTGTGACGGGGGCGTCGGGTTCGGGTAAGACGACGTTGGTGAATTTGTTGTTGCGTCATCATGATCCGGATGTTGGGCAGGTTCTGGTGGATGGTGAGCCGGTGTCGTCGTTCACTCTTGATTCGTTGCGTAGGTGTGTTGGGGTGGTTTCGCAGCGGGTGGAGTTGTTGAATGCTTCTATTGCTGACAATTTGAGGTTGGTAGTGCCTGCTGCTGGTGATGGTGAGTTGTGGCGTGTTCTTGGTGAGGTTGGTTTAGCTGATGAGGTGCGTGGTATGGAGGCTGGATTGCGTACCGTTGTTGGGCCGGCTGGTACGAGGCTTTCGGGGGGTCAGGCTCAGCGGTTAACAGTGGCCAGGGTGATTCTGCAGCGGCCGAGGGTCCTTATTCTTGATGAGTTTACTGCGTCTGTGGATCCTGATTTGGCAGCTGAGATTCGTGTGAATTTGGCGCGATGTTTGCCTGGGGTCACTGTGGTGGAGATTAGTCATGAATGCGATTGTGGTGGTGAGACTGTTGTGTTGGATCGTGGCAGGGTTGTGAAGCATCTGCGTCGGTAATTGGCAGGGTGCCCGGGGGAGACGGGATATGAGGCGCACGGTGGTAGGTGATGAGACGACGGCGCGGGATGTTGCGCGAGCTGGTTGGGTCGCCGGGGCCGATGGTGTTGTTCGGGTGGGTCTGACTGGTGGTATTGCCAGTGGTAAGTCGACGGTGTCGCAGATGCTGGGTGAGCGTGGAGCTGTCATTATCGATTATGACCGGCTCTCCCGGGATGTCGTCGCGGTGGGGACGCAAGGGCTTGCTCGGGTCGTTGAGGCCTTTGGGCGTGAGGTTCTTGTTGCTGATGGTTCTCTTAATCGGTCGGCTCTGGGGTCGATCGTGTTTGCTGATTTGCAGGCGCGTCGCCGTCTTGAAGCCATTATTCATCCGCTGGTAGAAGAAGCTGCCCATCGGGTCGACGAGGAAGCCCGGGCCGCCGATGGACTCGTGGTCGTTGTCCATGACATCCCGCTGCTCGTCGAAACTGGGCGTGCCGACGAGTTCGATGTCGTGATGGTGACCGACGTCGATCCGGCTGAGCAGGTACGTCGGGTTGTCGAGAGGGATGGGTGCAGTCAGGCCGATGCATGGGCGAGGATTCGCGCTCAGGCTTCTCGTGAGGAACGTCTGGCAGTTGCCGATGTCGTTATCGATACCAGCGTTCCGCTGGAGGATCTGCCCGCGCAGATCGATCGGGTGTGGTCACAGATTGGGGGAGCTCTCCGCTTTGATCGGCGACGAGGAAAAATGTGACTATTGTTTGTCGGGTGACTTTTACGAAGGTTGTGCGGTAGCGAAGGCGGACAAAGAACATCTATATGTTCCATGAACATGTGCGATAACTGCTACATGAGAACAAGAGCCCTGGAATATGGGAGATGGAAAATATTTGCATGCACTAACGTTCATCAATCGACCTATCTTGATGCAAAAATATCTCCTATGAGTACCCGGGAAGAGTATGCGATCCAGAGGACGCTTCTTTGCTTAACGCTTTGGCTGAGAGGAAATCGTCAGTGGTTCAGGGGGGTCGATGTGATGAATATATGCCATGTTACAGTTACGCCATCAGCTGATGCTGAGAGCTTATCCTCGTGGGGAAGCCGGTGAGTATTCCGGCGCTGTCCCGCAACCGTGACCTGGATGTGTTAATTCATCTGGAAGCCGGAACGCCAGGAGGATGAGTGGAAAGGAACATCCGTCGTGGGTTGCGGAGGATCCTTGGGGAATATAGGTTTCCCACCCCCGCTCCTCAGAAGGGAGTAGACGCGATGGTGAGTATTGTTAGCCGTGCTACTCGTGTAGTTCGGCTTGCGGCTGTGGCTGCGGTGGCTGCCAGTGTAGGTATGAGTACCGGGCCAGCTTGGGCTGATCAACCTGATGCAGACCAGAGTCAACGGCAGGTTGCATTGGGTGCAATGCAATGGACCATAAATTCTCATTTTTTGAATGCTCTAAAAATGATGATGCATGGATCGTGGTCCACGAGTAGCGGCGCAAGTTGGAATGGCAAAGCATTTTCATTCCCGGTGAGCAAAGGCAGCTTGAGTTCCACTGCGCAGAAGGCAGATGTGAAGTACTCCGGTTCTGTTCATTTTACCGGTGTTGGCGGAAGAATGGATCTTACTCTCGCCGACCCTGAGATTGTCGTTAACAATGGCGATGATCATGTGATTATGTCCGTGAAGTCCAAGACTATGGTCGGGCAGTCGGTTGATTATGGCCGTATAACTTTCGTTGATATGACCGGCTCTATTACGCAGGGTCAAAACGATGCAGCTCAGGTTGTGGGAACCAATGTCAAGCTGAATAGCCAAGCTGTCGATGCATTCGCTGGTTTCTATCAAGCTGGAAAGCCCATGGATGACATCGATTCGTCCTTGAAGCTTGGGCCTCAATCCTCTCGCCCGGAACCGACGGTGACTCCCAAGCCGAGTGTTACCCCTAAGCCGAGTGTTAAGCCAAAGCCGACGGTGGCTCCCAAGCCGAGTGTTAAACCAAAGCCGAGAGTGTCTCCTAAGCCCAGTGCTAAGCCGAAGCCGACGGTGGCTCCCAAACCTGACCAAAGCACAATTATGGCGCCACAGTCGGATGCTGCGACGGAGGCTGCTGCTGGTGAGGCTCCGTCCGCGGGTGCTCACAAGATTATCCGCAAGCAGGTGTGCACGGTCGTCCCTGGAGCGTCGAGGGCTACGTCACCTACCTCTACGCCAGCCAAGGTTGGCAAGGGCAGCATGAACTGGGGGGTTTCGACCTCATTCGTCAATGCTCTCAAGGGCCCGATGCAAGGCAAGTGGACGATGTCGGGGGGAGCCTCCGCTGATGGGACTCGGTTCAACTTCCCGTTCAGTGGGGGTAACTACGATAGGGCCACGAAGACGGGAAATCTCAATTTTTCTGGCGGTGTTCACTTTACGGGGGTGCATGGGCTCCTTGATCTATCGCTGAGTGATCCGTCCCTTTCTTTGAAGAATGGGAAAGGCGTTATGAAGCTTACCTTGAATGCTGGAGGAATGGCACCCTTTAAAGGTAGGGTTGACTTTGCGAATGTTTCCGTTGTTCCATCCGGGTCTGGTTTTACTGCGACGTCTGTTGTTTTGACTGGGAACGGCGTACAGGTGTGGAATGGTTTCTATAAGAAGGGCCATTCAATGGATAACTTCTCTGTTTCGTTGGGGGACAAATCGGATTCCGCGTCCGCTGCGAAGCAAAATTCTGCTTCTCTGGTGAAAAAGAGCGCTGCGTCTCCGACGAAGCGGGAATGTCACGATGTCCTGGTTGATGCTAAGACGGGTCAGATCATATCCGGTAGCAATGGATCACTGCCTAATACTGGTGTGTGATGATTATTTGTTGATCAGCATGTGCTGACGACGGTGATAGGTGGGGGTCATTTGGCTCCCACCTATTTGTTGTTGCGTATGTGGTTAGTGCCGCGTAGTAGTTCTGGTAGCTGACGGCGTTTTCGACTCGCAGTGTCACATGTGGCTAGAATCGAGCATTAAGCACTGACCAGGTCACATGCCGTGGCCGCCTCGACAGGAATCGTGACTGCCGTTATAGACCTCCAGTCGCAGCAAGATCACTGAGTGTTCGGCTGTGATCGCGTTGGGCTCCACTCCATTAGCCCGTAGGGCGTTGTTGAGGGGGCTATCACGTATGCTGGAAAAGCCAGGCAGGACCGATATCGTTAGGGACCCAAGCCCCGACTCACCAGACCCCCAAGAAACCGGAGCCTTCCGTGCCGTCTAGTTGTATCTCCGAGGTCTTTGTGTTTGATGGGGTCCTGTTACTTGATCTTGTCTATCCGCGTGGAGCCCGCGCGACGCCCGACGCATATTGTAACCGATGATTGAGGACCAGGGGGGCGACTTTTTCGAGATCGTCCTGAATAATTCGGTCTCGTCCCGCCCACGCTGCTAAGGCTCTTGCGGCGTGAATGATGGTGATGTCGCCTCGATGGCCGTCGATGTTGGAATCCAGACAGATCTGTACCGCTGTGGAAAGAATATTTTTCGGAATCTCGACGGATTGGACTAGGGTCATGGCATTTTCGATGCGTTCGGCTAATCGTCTGCTATGCGAGGACCATTCTGTAATAAATCCATCCGGATCGTCTTCGAATGATAGTCGACGTTGTACGATCTCCATCCGTACCTCGGGATCGGTCTCTCCCTGGACCGTAACGCACAGTCCGAACCGATCCAGCAATTGTGGACGTAGCTGGCCTTCTTCGGGATTCATCGTTCCTACCAAGCTGAAACGGGATGGATGGATCACGCTCATGCCTTCCCGTTCAACGGTATTCACTCCCATAGCTGCAGAATCCAGCAAGATGTCGACGATGTGATCGTCAAGAAGATTGACCTCATCGACGTACAGTATTCCTCGGTGTGCCGACGCTAGCAGGCCTGGCTGGAACCTTTGCTGCCCCCGGACTAAGGCTGTTTCTACGTCAAGTGTCCCGGCAACCCTGTCTTCGGTGACCCCAACCGGTAGCTCCACTACTGGAACTTGCCGAAGCTGTAGATTCGTGCAGCTTGGAACCCCTAAAGGATCTCCGTAGATATGTTGCTCATCAGCGCTTAGATGATAAACGTCGTCAACCTGAGAAATGGTAGGCATTATTTGCGCCATTCCTCTGACGGCTGTTGATTTTGCTGTTCCCTTGTCTCCTTGGATGAGCACTCCTGATAAGCGTGGGTATATAGCGCACAGGATAAGACTAAGCTTCATCTCCTCCTGACCAACGATCGCTGCGAAAGGATAGATAGGTTTTTCCATGTCAATCTCTCTGAGAATAAGAAAGGGCTCGACTCGTGGATCGAATGAAAGGGATGAAGACTCCGGATTGCAGATCGTCGATGGTCATGCGAGGCGCATGAAGAATTCCTGACAGTGCTTCGCAGTCCCTTTGATGGACTCGGTTGACGGAGGTATCTACGATGATCCACGAGGTTCTTGTGTCGTCGGACAAAGTTTGTGCGACATCGAATGCCTGATTGGTGGCAGTTCGGTCCACCCGACCGTCAAGTCCAACGTTACCGCCACCATCGGTCACCACGATGGCGACGGGGCGAAGGGTAGAATCCCGTCGCAACTCTGTCTCGATGAGTCTTCCAGCGCATGAGAGCCCTGATGCCAGCGGCGTCTGTCCGCCGACTGCCATCGTCGTCAGAAGCCGCTGTGCACGCTCGATACTCGATGTCGCAGGCACGATCACTCGAGCGTTATTGCCAGAGAACGTGATCACGGCGACACGATCACGTTTTACGTAGGCATCTTGGAGCAGGCCGATGACTGCTGCCTTGCTGGCTGCCATTCGGCCCCGGGCACCCATGGATCCACTTGCGTCGACGATGAATACGACGAGAGTCGACGTCCGACTCTCGCGCACCTTGCGTCTCCAGTCAGAGCGTTTGACGACTACGGACAACCCATCAAGTCCCTCTCCTGATGCACGCCGCGCTCTTTGGTGAGGGGCAGCTGCTCGTAGGGTAGCCGGCAGTGACAGATCGACCGGTTGCCTAGTCGGTTGTGAGCTGATCACATGGCCCCGAAGATCTGCTGATCGGGTGACCATTCGGCGTCCCCGGGCCCGACGTTGAGTTCGGTCATATGCTGCGGGGGTGGATGTGAGTACGTTAAAGGTTTCCTCAGGGGCGATGACCCTCGGGGAAGCTGCCGTGCTGTCGTCGTGGCCTTTTTCATCCAGTTGCTCGTTTCCGTCGTGCGGCGATGAGGGGCCACTGTGGGAGTGAGCATCATTGAGATCCGGTGAGGGGGCCTGAGACGAAGACAAGTTTCGCCGGCGGTGTCTCAGGACGAGTTCGGCCACCGCAGTGACGTCTTCGACGACGACATTATTGTCTCCCCGCCACGCCGCGTAAGCAGTCGCCGATCGAGCCAAACCAAGATCGGCGCGCTGTCCGGGAGCATGCGCTTGTGTCAAGAGCTCTGTGAACTTGTTTCGTGCAGCGTCGGTCCATTCCAGGTCAGGAAGTTTGTTTCGAGCAGCACAAATACGGTTCACGACCTCATTGGTGGCATCTGTGCATGTAGTAATGAAGGAGTCTGGGCCATCGTCGAACGTAAGGCGATGATTGACAATGAGCTCCCGGTCCTTTGGGTTACGACAGGGAACAGTCACGGCGCACAGACCAAAGCGGTCGAGGAGCTGGGGATGGACGGTGTCCGCCCCTACGGCCATTGTTGCTATGAGGGGTAGGTCTTCGGGCCGACCAATGAGGGCAGCTGTTACGGCGTCGTCAAAGAGGTTAACATCGTCGGCGCACAGAGCCTGGGCTTCGGTGAGGAGGCCGACATGATCACGGCGCCGTCCGCTGGCTAATGCAGCCTCGAGATCCATGCTGCCGATCAATCGGTCCACGGTAGTGCCTGCCGTGACGTCACGGACGACGATCCCTGGAACGAGGTCAACGAAGGACCTCGCACAGGTTGATTTGGCCGTGCCGAGAGGGCCTGTGATGAGGACCCCACCGATCATTGGATCGATGGCTAGCAGCGTGAGGGCCAATCTGGGTTCAGACTGGCCCACGATCGCTACAAAGGGAAAATGACGAGGCATCAAGCGGAAGCAGCCTGCTTGATGGTCATTCCGTAACGATTCTTGAAGTATTTTTCGAGACGCTTTTCGGCATCGCTCGTTGAGTCTTGAGCTGGTTTCCAGAATCCCATCTGTTTTACTTGGGGGGTGATGTCGTTATGGTGGAAATCTTTGATCTTGGTCATCTTGTGCGTGGTTAAGGAGAATGTGTAGTCAAAGGCTTGACCCATAGCGGATACCCACTTGTGCCAAGAAAGCGTTTGCGCTTTCTCGTTGAACATGTACCAATCCTTCATTGGTTTCTTGGTCTTGGGATCGACAGTCTGGAAAGTTACCTGCTGCTTGCCCTTGTCTACGGTGATAGCTAGTCCTGCCCCCTTGATGACCTTGGTCTTTACATCGAGATCTTTGGATACGTTTCCACTCGGTGTCATGGTGGCATCCGGGGCTGCGCTGGGAGTAACACGAGACAATCCCTGAGAGCTCTGTGAACAGCCCGTAAGGAGAAGCCCGAGTGCGCAGGTAAATGCTAAGTATGGAAGTGTTTTTGTCATCAGTACTCCTTTCTCGGTTTTATGAGACTGCCTCTTCATGGGTAGTCGATTTCTTGCGTTCCAGCTTCCAAACTGGAATCAAGCTTGAAAGTGAGGTCGTGAAGCTTGTCCAGGTGCTCGGCGCTAGCGTTCCACAGTGACCTGTCGTGTGCTTCGACCATGCGTTGGGCCATGCTGGCAAGGGAATGCGGATTTAATGTCGATAGCCTTTGCACCATCTCAGGATCATCGATGTAGGTGTCGCAGACCTCGTCGAACATCCAATCGTCGATCTGGTCTGTCGTAGCAGCTAGACCGACGAGATTGGTGACTCGTTTCTCGATTTCAGTGACCCCACGGTGCCCGTGGGCAAGCATGGCTTCCATCCAGTCCTTGTTGAGGAGGCGAGTACGCAGCCCCTTGGCAGCTGCCCTTCCAACGGAAGTCGTGTACACCTCATCTTGGGTGGTATCGGTCACAAGGATCGGGATTGATGTACCTTTGGCGGCGCGAACTGAATTACCCAATCCCCCTAAGTATTCGAAATAGTGGTCGAGATCGGTAATCTCGTACTCGTTGGACGATCGAGTCTGCGACACGAGGTCGACATCTTTGAGCCGGGAGTCATAGAGACCGTCTGTATGGGAGCCGTGATCATAACGGGTGTAGACGTGGCCTGAAGCAGCTGTGAAGGCCGTGGCAAGGTCTTCGGGACTTTGCCATTGTCCAGAATCGACGATGTCGGTCAGCCCCGAACCGTATTGGCCTGGAGGTGGCCCGAAAATTCGCGCGTGTGCCAGAGCTTCGATTCGTTCTTCGGGTTCGCCGGATTGACGCATGGCTTGTGCCTGTTGACGCGTTCGGGCAGCGAGGGGATTGATGTCAGCTGGTTCGTCCAGGGCCGCCACCGCATGAAGAATGTCGTCTAACTCATCGATGAGATTGCTGAAGAGGTCGCGGAAAAACCCGCAGATCGTGACGACGACATCCACCCTTGGGCGTTCAAGTTCATTGCTTGGAATGATTTCCCAGTGCGGAGAGTTCGGACGTCGTGGTGTCAAAGACCGCACTCCTAAAAGGCTCAGGATTTGGGCGTAAGTTTCACCTTGGGTACGGGTGGTCTCCAATCCCCACAGCACGACGGCGATCGTGGTGGGATCAGCGCCGTCATGGCTGGCGCGGTAGGCAGAACAAACGTGGTTGGCGATGTCACGCCCTCGTCGCACTGCGATGGGGGTGGGTACTCGCCGTGAGTCGAACTGGTACAGCGAATGCCCCGAGGGCAAGACTTCTGGATTACGTATGGGATCGCCACCTAAGCGTGCATCAACGTGACGTCCTTCGAGGGCGTGGAATAAACCTTCTATCTCGTCATTGTGTTGTAGCCGCGCGTACAGATTTCGTGCCCAAGACGCCAGGTACCCGACTCCCTGAGTGAGCGCCTCGTCTTCGGGGTTTTTGGGTTCCACAGATTTTTCGGGTAAAGATGTTTCGTTGGATGAGTCTGAAACCTCTCCCAGCACCTTGCCGACGACCTTGGCCTGCTCGCTAGGGGAGAGTGCGGGGGCTAGTTCACCGTCAAATGAACCGTGCTCGGCCATTCCGCGCACCATGAGTCGAGCCTCCTGCGGGGTATAAGCCTGTCCCCAGACGTGTAGACCCATGGGGACAAGCGAACGCTTGGTCCGTGCTAGCTCTACCTCGAGTTCATCGAGATCGGTCGGAAGATGTAGAGCTGTGGCGCGTCCGTGCACCTGTTCCAACAACTCGGCGCTGGTTTGGGGCATGAGGGTGACACTGCGTCGGTATTCGGAGATGAGATCGTCTAGTTCTGCCAACTCACCGTCGAGTCTTGTGGGTTGCATCACGGGAGGTTGATAACTCACGAGAACCGCGTGTGCGCGACGACGCGCAATCAGCCCCTCTGCAGCGTTTCCACAGTAATAGATGTACACGTGGGGGATATCACCGATGAGCATGTCGGGGAAGCATTCCGCGCTGACCGCGTTCTCTTTACCTTGGAGGAATTCCAAGGTGCCGTGTGTTCCGACATGGATGATGACGTCTGGTTTCCAGATTTGGCTCAGCCATGTGTAGAAACCGGCGTACTGCGGGTGTGGGGGACGAGTGGTGTCGTGGGTGTCAGTGGTAGCCATCTTGACTGAGCCACGACCTGGTTGGATACCGACCAAGACGTTCCCGTAGTCGACTGCGGGGATGATGAAATCGCCCTCAGGAGTCGTCATAGGGCAGTCGCTTGGGCTTGGGTGTGTTTCATACATACTTTGCCACGCACGGGGGTGCGGCAGATCTTGTTCGGCATCGGCGCGTAGGTAAGTTTTCGGCCGTACAGTCTGCGAATATTCAGGGGAGTTTACGGCTTGGGCCAGTAAGTCATTGAGAAGTTGTTGCCCACTAGGGGTCTTGGTCTGATAGCCGCGGTGCGACAGTTCGCGCATGATTGCCGCCATAGATTCGCTGACGTCCAGAAAGGCTCCGTTGAGGAGGTTCCCCTCTCCTGCAGGATAATCGTAGCCAATGAGTGCGATTCGTTTCTGAGGAGCCGGAGTTGTCGATAGTCTCAATTGGCCACGAACTCGTCGTGCAAATCTTTCAATTTGCTTTGGGATTGGCACGAGTACCGATGTGACGACTCCCGTGGTCGTGTTTTGAGCTGGCTCAGTCATCGCCGCTATCGGTATCTCGGCCAGACAACCGTCCATTTCGGGTAACATGAGCATGACCATGGCTTCACTCTGACCGAGGCCGTGTCGTGACTCGTTCCATTGTTTCTCGGTGTATCGGGAGAGTATGAGGGGATGCATAATCGGGGCATTGATCGATTTGAGCATGGCCGTGCTGGAATCAACATCACCCCCCATCGGCCCCCCGCCAATGCGGAAGCCCTGCATGCTGATAATAAGTTTTGGTGCGGCTTCGCTCAGAAGTGTGCGCAGAGCCTCCAAGGATTCGCCACCGGCGGCCACGATGCTGATGGGCACAACCCAGCAGTCCTTACGTAACGAATCCATTAAGGCGCGTACGACATCGTTACTGTCGTAGGGATATGTGAGGCCGCTGTAAAGAAGGACGACAGTGGGTCTTCCGTGTGGAGCGTCACATTCCTGGCGGTATTTTTCGACGGTGGAGAAGTGTCTACTAGGCCACGGTGCACCGACGCTCGCAGGGGCTAGAGCCTCGGGTGGTGTGGGCACAACGACCTCTGGGTGACCGCCGTCGAAATGAAGCAGATGGCGAAGGAAAAAATCTGCTTGCGGTTCTCGCATCGAGTGGAAGGCTTTACCCAGCGCGGAAAATCTCTTCGCGTCGGCCATAAATTTTGGTGCGGTTCGCATCCCTTTCACTGTGGCATGTACACGATTTATCCCAGAGATTTCACCTCCAGAGTCTGTGGATGACCCCATTTCTGTGATGATAGGAATCATTTTTTTGGCACTATTCAGTATGCCCTTAATGCTCTTTTGGGCTCCCGTGTTTCCGAGCATCGACTTCATGTCTGGCGGCATGTGTTTCATGTCAGCGTGGCTGTCAGTTTTTTCTATGGCATTGCGGGCTGTCGCCATGGAGAACGATCCTAATCTCACCTTGTCGATAAACTCGGCTCCCCAAGAAAGGACTGCCCCATCAAAGTCGTCCAAAGTTAATCGTGTAGCCCGAATCCACTGGGGGTCACCACCCATGGCGTCAAGGACGACGATATCGCTGTCGTGAATAGCTCTTGTCAGTGCCTCAAGTTCTTCTGGAGTGGGCCTCGTGGTAGAGTTAAAGAAATGCAGTTCGAGAAGATCGTGGCTTGGATCAATGGTCTTGGCTGCTTCGGAAACATGTTTCACGAGATCGGGGAACACAGTCAAGAACGTAATTTTCATCGTGCTTCCTTCAAGGGGCGACGTGGTTGGATGACTGGGAGCTTGCCTTGGGGATCCGTCGTAATCCACGCTTCGATGTCGAAGTTCTCTTCGATGGGCCCGGAGGATAGCGCGTCAGGTGGTCCTTCGAGTGTCAGCTGGCCATTTTTAAGAATGGCGCATCTGTCGCAATAGCGGGCGGCTTGAGTGAGGTCATGCATGACGGCTATGACGGTGATTCCCCGTTCCTGGTTCAGCGATCGAACAAGATCGAGGACTCGCAGTTGATGGGTGACATCTAGATAGGTTGTGGGCTCATCGAGGATAAGGACAGTGGGTTCCTGTGCCAGGGCCGCCGCCAGCCACACTTTCTGTCGCTCTCCGCCTGAAAGAGTGGTGACGCGTCGATCGGCGAAGCACGTGACATCGGCCAGCTCCATTGCTTGTTCCACATGGTTGTCGGCGCTGGTGTCCCTTATCTGCCACCACGGTGTGTGGGCATATCTCCCGTAGCCAACGAGGTGACGTACGGTGAGGTCAGAGGGAGCGGTCGCGCTCTGCCAGACGATCGCAATACGACGCGCGATACAGGATGCGGACATCGTGGATAGATCCGTTCCATCGAATTTGACGCTCCCTGACTCGGGGGAGAGGGCTCCGCATAACGTGCGTACCAGGGTGGTCTTCCCAGAACCGTTGGGGCCAAGTATGGCGTGCATAACTCCCGCCTGGAATGATACGGAGACGTCATTGAGAATCTTGTGATTGCCCAAGGTGACGTTCAAGTGGGAGCCGGAAAGTATAGGTGTTTCCATGATATTTCCCATCTCACAATGTCTTTCTGAGGAGGAAAAGAAAGAAGGGAACCCCCAGTGCTGTGAGCATGATGCCAACCGGTATCTCGAAAGGATCGAAGATGACCCGACTGCATGTGTCGCTCAGCATAACTAATGCAGCTCCGGCGAGCACACACGCTGGAACCAGGATGACGTGGCGATTTCCGACGATCAGCCGCATGATGTGCGGCACGATGAGACCGACGAACCCGAGCAACCCGATGGCGCTGACTGTGCTGGCGGCTAGGAGGGCCGCCACGGCAGTGAGGACAAGGCGATTCGCTTGAACGTTCATTCCCATGCCTTGTGCAACTTGATCACCCAGAGTGATGATGTCGAGTCTGCGGGACAGCACAACGGCGGCAATGATCCCTACCACGGTATATGGCCAGATGAGGGACACCTCGGCCCAACTGCGCATGGCGAGGCTGCCATTCATGAACATGAGAGCGCCTTGCACATTGTCGGCCATAAGTACCATGACAGCGGAGATCCCTGCGCCGCACAGCGCTGAGACGGCAACCCCGGAAAGGATGATTCGCAGTGGTTGAACGCCACCCCTCCATGCGAGTGCATAGATTGCCATGGCTGCCAACATCGCACCGATGAACGCCATTACAGGTACAAGGTTTGCTCGTTCTGGGAAAATAAGCAGCGTGCCTATTCCTAGAAGCCCTGCGCCCGAGGAGACCCCGATGATGCTCGGATCGGCAAGGGGATTGCTCATCACGGCTTGAAGAATCACACCCGACGTTGCAAGGTTCATGCCGACCAGGGCAGCAAGGACGACCCTGGGGAATCTCACTCCCCATACCACCCTATGCCATTGGAAATCGGACGGACCGAACAATCCTTTGACTACGTCAGAGGGTGACAACTGTATCGAACCGAACCCGATCCCTGTTATGACGCTGACGATCATGATCGCAACAAGGATGACGAATACGATTGCCGTGAGGTGGTGCCTTCGGTGGCTGTTACTTGACGTTGTCTCCGTTGTCGATGTGAGTGTTTTTGTTTTGGCGGGTATTGTCATGGTTCAATGGGTTTTCCAAAGATTTCCGGATGCACAGAAGCTGCCATGTAAGCCACGGAATCTGGGTAGTTGGGGCCACCGTTGAACAGGAAGTATTGTTGAGGCAGGTAAATGATTTTCTTTTTTCGTACGGCATCCACTGCCTGCCAGGCTGGGTTGCTGGTCAATTCTCTGTTCACTATTTGCCGGGCTAGTGCGTTGTTCTGTACCATTGAGGTGACCATGATGATATCGGGCTGTTGCTGAGTTATTTTCTCGACACTGAGCGTGGCAGTTTCGGCATTTGGGTCATCTGGAATTGCCGACGAAGCGATGTTCTTCAACTTGAGAAGTTTGGCCATTGATCCGGCGATGCTGTTGTTTAACTTTAGTGATATTGACGTGGCTGTTGCGAACAGAATAGCGACCCGTTTGCCGTCTGCTGGCATCTTGTTAACGGTGGACTTGACCTGTGCGGAAATTTGAGAGGAACGCTTTTTGGCTTCTTTGGTGTGGCTGAGTACTTTACCGAGGGTTTGATAAGTTTGGAGAACCTCATCCAGTGACCTCGTTTTGATGTTCAACACAGGAATTCCTTGAGAAGAAAGTTTGTCTGTTACGTTCTGGCTTACGGCTCCAGGTGCGATGACGAGGTCTGGGTTTGTAGCAAGTATTCGTTCTAAATTGACAGCATATATCATGCCGACCTTGGGGACCTTCTTTATGGCTGCAGCATGGGCTGGTTGAAGTTTTTCATTTCCAGTTAAGGATGGCGTGCATGCCGCCGTGCCGCCCAAGTCATACCAAATGCTGAGTAGTGTCGCAGACAACAGGCATACTCGCTGTGGTCTTGTCTTAAAATCGACTTTATGGCCGAAGCTGTCGGTTACACTGAAGGACGTCTTTGCTTCTTCTGCTCTGGATTCTCCTCCCTTTGAAGGATCTGAAGTGCCGCAGCCGACCATTGTCATGGCCAGTATTACAGCTATAGCTGCACTAATGCGCTTCCAGGCTGTTTTCTGTGTGTGCAACTGTTCAACTCCTGTTATTATGTGTGCGGTTTCTCTCTTCTGGCTTCTAGGGCCGGTAGAGGGTGTCAGGGTGAAGGGCTACCGTAGAAAGAACTCTCCACATCCGGACTTGTTCGACGGTCCAGTTGTCGATGGGATGAATGATATCCCTCCCTAATTTGCCTGTTTATTGGGGGTGGGTGTTTAGGATGTCCGGTGGCGCTTCTGTTGGGTGGGTATGTGTCCTATCCTCAATGCCTGTGAGTTGCATAAACGTGCTGTAATGATAGTTGCGGGCTTGTGGTGGAGTGACTGATCGCACGGGATGGATTTGGTGTTAGGTTGCGGGAAGAAAACTTATGTTGACCTCTAGTTGTTGGCGGTCATGACGTTGTACTTCCCGGAACTGCAGCATGAAAGAGCAGGCTCTGATCGGTGCGAGAGGTTTGGTTTCGCCCAGCCTATGCATACCCGTGCTGCAGTCGGTCAGCTGCTACAGGGGGGCGGCGGTGATGCCTTTCTCGCGTCGGTTGTGGCGTGTTCTTGGTGAGGTTGGTTTAGCTGATGAGGTGGGTGGTATGGAGGCTGGATTGCGTACCGTTGTTGGGTCGGGTGGTACGAGGCTTTCCGGGGGGTCAGGCCCAGCGGTTAACAGTGGCTAGGAACCTGCCCACCGGAGTCGGTCGCACGTGGTCGAGGATACTGAGAGCGAGTCTTCCTGTCCCTTGGCGTGAGGCGGTTGGGCAGTTAATGGTGGTGCAGTGACAGCACCCGCGAACAACGACTCGCGACTCGGCCGCTGTGAGTGGCGAGAAGTATCACTTTGCCTTCATTGGCGAGATCTTGTAGAAGATTTAGGACCAGGTCCTCGTTGTCCCGGTCAAGTGACGCCGTGGGTTCGTCGGTCAGGATGATCCGGCTCGGCTTGAGGAGCAATCGAGCCAAGGCGACACGCTGCTGTTCGCCTCCGCTAAGGGTGTGTACGGGAGTTTGTTCCTGCCCGGGCAGTCCAACGCGTTCCAAGGCGGATGCGAAGGAGGGCTTGGGTAGTAAGGGTCTTGGGCGCGCCGCGATGTCTAGGTTTTCGCGTACCGTAGCGCTCTCGAGCAGAGCCTAATCCTGAAAGAGGTAGCCGATGGTCTCACGGCGGACGCGTTTGTGCCGTCGACGCGGGATGGTAAGGATGTCCGTGCCGTCGATCACGATGTGGCCGCTGTCGGGCCGAATGAGGAGACCGATTGTCGACAATAGGATCGATTTTCCGCAACCGCTAGGGCCACGTAGGGCGATTATCTCGCCGCCGGATGCCTGGAAGTCATGGCCCTTCCAGAGGGTTCTGGAACCGAAGGTCTTGGAGAGGTTCTCCACCCGTAACACGGGGCTATTCTCGTTCATGGTTGCCGTCCCATTCATTGTCGTCATGCTTCGCGCGTCCTCAATGTTCGATAGAACCTGCATAGGAGAGAATGCTCAGAGTCGCGATTCCCACGCCTGCCGTGCCTGCCCAAGCCCACGGTGCGGTGTAAGCCCAGGACAGCAGGTCATGGGGTCGCCTTCCCTCCGCGATGGATTCGGTTCGTCCAGCCTGCCATGAGGTCACCGATCGCCATGCAATAACTATGGCCAGGGTGCCCCACAAACCGGTTTCCCATGCGACAACTTGTCGGAACATGTAGAGCCCCGACCACCCATGGAGTTTGCGCACCAAGCTTCGTTGCCGGTGCACAGTGCTGTACATTCCGGTGATGCTCACCGACGTTGCCACGACAGTGAGTAAGCTGGCGAGCGCGCCGAGGCTCGCGATCAGCAACTGTTGGCGTTGTTGGGAAGCTTTCTGGGCTGTGGATGCCCCTGCAGGTGAGATGCTGGCAACTGCCCTGGCAAGCGAGGGACTGGACGTGACACGTCGGGACTCGGAATTGGGATCGAGTAGGAGAATTCCACCGGTAGTCAACGCTGTCGTGAGGTCATCGCCTGACAATAGTCCTGAGGGGGACGCGGATCATCACGGGATCGGTCATCGTTGCCGACAGACCCTGTTCGGGGGACTGCGGTCCGTAGGTGAAATAGTCGTGAGAGCCCTCTTGCCGCGACCACTTGATTGTTGCCTTGCCGGCCTTTGCTGGTGCGGAGAGTTGTTGGGCAATAGCATGGCGGATGCGGGGTTCCACTGAGGACAGTGATACAGGTACGGTTCCCGTGACGGTGGATACATTTGGGGAGGAAGCGCATGCCGGTACCGGATGACGTTGGCAGTATTCGTCATTGATGATGAACAACTGAATCGGTGCAGGAAGACCAACGTCAACCGGACTGAGGTTTGCGACGATGAGACGGTGGTGTTCGTCCACGTCGCTCAGCCATGCGCCGACTGCGTCAACCATACGCTTCTCGCTGGCGGCGTCGATGACAGCCGAGCCGATGCCACGGAGTGCGACCCGCCCCACGTGACGATCGACCGTGGCCCATTGGGCTTGTTGGTCTTCATAGCGCCACAGTTCCCGTGTGGCAGAGGTGACTGAAACTATCAGCAGTATCGCCAACATGGCCACCGGAAAGCGAAGCAGATACGAGGCGGAGAAGACCGGGAGACTGGTCATTCGACCCTTGACCTGAGCCAGGATTTCTGCGCTTGACCATGCGATGGCCAACGTCACGATCTCGACTGTGAGGAGTACTGCGACGGATAGTATCCATATCTGGACTGACCAGCGAAACCATCGCATCCATTGAGCTAAACCGTTGTAAAAGCCGAGGATCGGCACACTGATCAAAGCCGTTGCTCCTATGCCTATGGCTGCGACGGACACCGCATGAAGAGTTTCTCGGCTGGCATGATGCAGCCACGAGTGACCGTGCAAACGGAGAATACCGTAACGCCGAGTCCGGGCGAACACCGCCGCCATGACCAGGGCGACTAATGCCCCCCATCATCCCGCCGTACGCCTTGATGATGTCAGGATTATGGCTGGCAACGAGTCCCAGGTTCACCTGGCCTTGTACCGAGGAGCGAAACCCCAATGCACTCATTCCGGAGGCGAATGTGGTGGCATCGGCGGCGTTGCCGTAGACGAGGTACTCGCCGCTGCGATCGGTGGACTGATCTTGATCCATGTGGGCGATATGGGTGATCATTTGCGATGACAGATTCGGGTAACCCTTTAGGAAAGGGATTGAGAGTGCCGCCGGCTGCGGAAACCAAATAGAGCCCCCGAGAGGACTCCGGATTGTTCAAATCGGCCTGCCAACGCCCGACCGCCACATGTTGTCGTTGCGAATACGTGGACATCCACGAGTCGACCGCCGAGACGTTTCGGTCTGGTGTTCCCTCGACGAGAACGATGACGGGGTGCCCAGCTGAGGGGAGCACCGTTTCTGCCGCGCCCAACAGGAATGATGCCATAAGAACGGCGACAACTGCCGTCAGAAAGTAGGGGAGGGATACCGGTGAGGGCCGTCTCATCATTGTGGCGGCTTCCTTCTGATCGGACCGTGGAGGGGTATCAGGCGGCACGTCCCACCGTAGGGCGTGCCGCCTGTGATGGGGTTGTCAGCAGGTGCGATACCAAGCCTTGTTCCCGAACCGTGCTGCATCGGTGCGAGCATAGGACCAACTGCCGGCCTTGACGCATGGCGAGCGCACAAAGTTGACCCCTTGAACTGAACTGCCATGTTTCTTCGAGCCGTGAAAATAGTCCGAGTATCCACGTCCGTATCGCCAAACTCCGCCCTCGGGCGGGTTGACGGTGTCGGCCATAGCAATAGTGGCTGTACTAGCGAGTAGCAGGCCCGTGATAGGGACTGCTGCGAAGTGACGCCAAACGGTGGACACGATTTCCTCCTTATAACTTCTCCTACTGAAACGCTTCATTGCCAGCAGGAGGGAGAGGGTCATCCAGCGAGGCTCATCGGGACCGGAGATGCAGGCTTTCAGATCTGACGTCCCGAACCCGGTCGCATGCTTTTAGCTAATCCTATCGCGGGTGGCTTGAACTAGGGTGGAGCTATGCGCCCTGTCACTGACATCACTCGCCGCGTAGCCCCTTTTCACGTCGTCAGTGAGTTTCAGCCTTCTGGTGACCAGCCGCAGGCCATTGCGGAGTTGGAGAAGAGGGTTAACAGTGGTGAACAGGACGTTGTTCTGCTCGGCGCCACCGGTACTGGCAAGACGGCCACGGTGGCGTGGCTGGCGGAGAGGCTGCAGCGCCCGATGCTCGTCATGCAGCCCAACAAGACGTTGGCCGCCCAGTTTGCCCAGGAACTACGTACCTTCTTCCCTGACAATGCCGTCGAGTACTTCGTCTCTTACTACGATTACTACCAACCTGAGGCGTACATCCCACAGACGGATACCTACATCGAGAAAGATTCCAGCCTCAACAAGGAAGTTGAAAGGTTGCGCCACTCCGCGACGAACTCCCTGCTCACCCGTCGCGACGTCATCGTGGTGTCAACCGTTTCAGCTATCTATGGCCTGGGCACGCCACAGGAATACGTAGACCGGATGATTCCACTGGAGGTCGGCCAGGAGTGGGATCGCGATGAGTTGCTGCGCGACCTCGTCACCAACCAGTACGTCCGTAACGACATATCGGGGGAGCGCGGCACCTTCCGGGTGCGCGGGGACACCCTCGAGATTTTCCCGGTTTATGAGGAGAATGCGCTGCGTGTCGAGTTTTTCGGCGACGAAATTGAGGCCCTCACGACGATGCACCCACTCACCGGGGAGATCATCAGCGAGGACGAGCAGGTCTACGTGTTCCCGGCTACCCACTATGTCGCCGGCCCGGAACGTATGGAGCGGGCCATAGCGTCCATCCAGCAGGAGCTCGAGGAGCGCCTGGCCGTTCTAGAGCGTGATGGGAAACTGTTGGAGGCCCAACGGTTACGTATGCGTACTACCTACGATATCGAGATGATGCAGCAGGTCGGTGCCTGTGCTGGCATCGAAAACTATTCGCGGCACATCGACGGACGCGCTCCCGGCTCAGCCCCGAACTGTCTGCTTGACTACTTTCCGGAAGATTTTGTGCTCGTCATTGATGAATCCCACGTGACCGTCCCGCAGATTGGCGGGATGTATGAGGGGGACATGAGCCGCAAGCGGACATTGGTAGAACATGGTTTCCGACTGCCCAGCGCGATGGACAACCGTCCTCTCAAATTCGACGAGTTCACCCAGCGGATCGGCCAGACTGTCTACCTGTCCGCCACGCCCGGTTCGTACGAGACCGAACGAGCTCACGGCGTCGTCGAACAAATCATTCGTCCGACAGGTCTGGTGGATCCGGAGATTATCGTCAAGCCTACGCGTGGCCAGATTGACGACCTTATGGGTGAAATTCGTACCCGAGTGGACCGTGGCGACCGTGTCTTGGTGACGACTCTGACGAAGAAGATGGCCGAAGACCTCACCGACTACCTCATGGAGCACGGGATTCGCACCCGTTACCTGCACTCGGAGATCGACACACTCAAACGCATCGAGCTGCTCAAGGAGTTGCGCATGGGCGAGTTCGATGTGCTTGTCGGTATCAACCTGCTACGAGAGGGACTTGACCTCCCGGAGGTTTCCTTGGTGGCGATCCTCGACGCCGACAAGGAAGGCTTTTTGCGTTCTGAACGGTCCCTTATCCAGACCGTCGGCCGCGCTGCTCGTAACGTCAACGGTCAGGTCATCATGTACGCCGACCAGATCACTGATTCCATGCAGGTCGCCATCGACGAGACAAATCGTCGTCGCGATATCCAGATGGCGTACAACAAGGAACACGGGATCGATCCACAGCCGTTGCGCAAGAAGATCGGCGACATCACTGAGATGCTGGCTCGCGAAGGTGCCGATACTGACGAGCTCGTCGAGAAGTTCAACTATGGGAAAGGCCACCGCGGCTACAATTCGATGATCACTGACGAGCAGCGAGCCGCCCAAGGCAGGAGACTCGACGTCTCGAAGATGGCCGAAGAGGATCTAGGCAAGCTCATCGTCGACCTCACCACCGAAATGCGTTCTGCGGCTGGCGAACTCAAGTTTGAAGTCGCTGCCCGGCTACGTGACGAAATCGCCGATCTTAAGAAAGAGTTGCGCCAGATGGTGGAGGCCAACCGGTAGACAGGGGCGGGAGTCGCGGTCGAGGCCCTGGTGTGCGAGTATGGAACTCCTTGGAGGGGAGTACTCCTGAGAAAAGTGTGGTCGTCATCACGATCGTGCCATCACGGTCCGGCTACACAGCCCCGGTCAGGCGATGATATGTGGCGTACCGGCGCGGACGAGACCTCCGGACTATCCCTTTGGAGGCCCGGATTTGCACGTTCATGCTTACGTCTGGATCATCACCATCCTCGTGATGGGGGCTCTGCTCTTCTTCGACGTTCTCGTCCTGGGGCGAAACCCCCATATCCCCTCCGCCAAGGAGTGTGCCACCTTCGTCGGCGTCTTCGTCGGCTTGGCGGTACTCTTCGGCTTAGGCGTCTGGATCCTACAGGGCCATGCCGCAGGGGGACAGTTCTTCGCAGTGTGGTTGACCGAGTACAGCTTGTCGATCGACAACCTGTTTATCTTCCTCATCCTCATGGAAAAGTTCAACGTCCCACGGAAATTGCAGCAATTCGCCCTGCTGGTAGGTATCATCGTCGCCCTCGTTTTCCGGGGTGTTTTTATTGCTCTGGGACAGGCCATTCTTGAGGCCTGGGCGTGGGTGTTCTTCATCTTTGGTGCTTTCCTGCTGTATTCGGCAATTGACCAGGTGCGTGAGTATCGGCACCGTGACGATGACGACGATGAGGATCCTGGTGAGGATGGCCGCTTCATGGCGTGGTTCAGGCGCACGGTTCCGGCTACTGGTGACTACCGTGGCACGAAGTTTTTCGTTCGCGAGAACGGTAAAACTCTCGCAACCTCGATGTTCATGGTTTGTGTCGCCCTGGGCGCCACGGACTTGCTTTTCGCCCTCGACTCGATTCCGGCGTCCTATGGTCTCACCAGCGAGGGGTATCTCATCCTTACCGCTAACGTCTTTGCTCTCATGGGTCTGCGCCAGTTGTATTTCCTTATCGGAAGCCTGTTGGAACGTTTGGTGTACTTGTCGCTGGGACTGGCCGTGATTTTGGGCTTTATCGCCCTCAAGCTCATTGGCCACGCGATGCACCACTACGGACTGGACCAGGCCTGGTTCGGCTTTAGCAGTGAGGTTTCGATCGGGGTTTCGCTGGGCGTTATCGCCGTGACCCTGGCTCTCACCACCGTCGCGAGTCTCATTAAAAGTCGTAAAGACGATGCCACAGCCGACGTCTGATCTGACGTTTACCAGCCGCGGGCACGCCACAGTGGAAGGTTGGGACGTTCCTCTCCGACGGTTGTGGCGTCGCCATGCCCGGGATGGATAACTGTTGTATCTGACGCGGGTGCGAAGATCTTCATGCAGACGTCGGTGTAGAGACTTTCGAATTCTCGGCTTCCGCTAGTTTTGCCGAGCCTACCCGGGAACAGAGAATCGCCAGTGAGAACGTGATCGCTGGGGTTACCGTGCAAACGTAAGGCGATGGATCCGCGGGTATGGCCTACCAGTCCAATGACGTCGAGTTCTACGTCTCCGAGACGGAACAGATCACCGTCCCACATGGTGCGGCAGGTTACTCCTGTGGTGGCCTCAATAGCCTCGGCGTCGGGTTCTCCACACCACGGCTGGGCTCCCGTCATAGTAACGATCTCCGCGAGGGCCCCGGTATGGTCCTGATGACGATGGGTCGTAATAACGGCTCCGACTTCATCGTCACCGATGAGGGCTTTGAGTCGACCGGGTTCGGCAGCTGCGTCCACGAGGATGGCGGGCCCCGCTCCGGGATGGATGAGGTAGGCATTATTGTCCATGGTGCCTACCGAGATTTTGATGAGGTCAACGTCATCGTTAACCTTGATGAGGGCGGCTTCTGAGCCCGGATCGACGTGGTAGAGCGGCATGACGATTCCTTCCTGGGACGAGCGGATAATCCGCCAGCTGTCCTGTCAGATGAGCATTGGGACGGCGAGCTGGTCAGCTCCGGCGAGACGCTCAGTTCCCCCTCGGCCCGATAGCCATCCTGCCAGTGCGCCGTCAGGTCCATGGACCGTGGTCGCGAATCCGACCCCGCCAATGCGGTCCGTCAGGCCGGAATCAGAGACGATACGCATAGCGGGCACCTCAGGACGGTCTCGCAGGCGGAAGCAGACCCATTCCAGGAGAGTACGCGCGGAAACGTCGGGGAGGTCATCGACGGTCATCCCGAGATCGAGGTCGACGTGGTGAAGAGCGATCTCTGCGAGTCGTAGTGCTGGCAGATCAGTGACATCGACGCGGATGTCGTTGGTTAGCCACACTGCAGTGCCAGGTTCCATGTCGTCGAGCGCGTCGAAGGTGGTGTTGAGGGAGCCTGCGGTGGTATCGAGGTCGATTTGCAGCTGCAGCCCGGCGCGTTCCGAACCGCGTTCGATATCGCGGTCGCGCAGTTCGTCGGAGGGGTAGAGGTGGGGGACTTTCTGATTGGTAATGACCGCTTTCGTGACGGCCTCGAAGGCTTCGGCGTTACGGGCTATGTGGGTGGCGATGTGGGCACGGGTCCATCCGGCCAGGCGACTCGGCGCCTGCCACTCGTCGTCGGATAGTCCCATGGTTGCGCCAAGAAGACGTTGCGTGGCTTCACGTTTGGCAGCCCGGATCACGTGCAAGGGAGCGCTGGGACACAGACCGGGTGGTCGTTGGGCAGCGCTCATGTCATCCAACCTAATGCCACGGGATGGAACATGCCAGATGAACGAAAGGATGGAGCCAATTTTATAGTGATGTGAAAAGGCTATCGTGTTCCGTTCTGCCAGCCGCGCAGAACTGCGGGACTGTCTTGCGCGGCCTCTACGATGACACCTGTGAGTGACCACATCATCGTCCGAGGCGCCCGGGAACACAACCTGCGCAATGTCAATCTGGACCTTCCCAGGGACGCCATGATTGTGTTCACCGGTCTGTCGGGATCGGGCAAGTCCTCCCTTGCTTTCGACACTATCTTCGCCGAGGGACAGCGTCGATATGTGGAGTCGCTTTCCTCCTATGCCCGCCAGTTTCTGGGTCAGATGGATAAGCCCGATGTCGACTTTATCGAGGGCCTCAGCCCGGCAGTTTCCATCGATCAGAAGTCCACGTCCCGCAACCCTCGCTCGACCGTTGGCACCATCACAGAGATTCATGATTATCTGCGCCTGCTCTGGGCCCGCGTCGGTAAGCCCCACTGCCCGGTGTGCGGCGAGCTCATCAGCCGTCAGACCCCGCAGCAGATTGTCGACCGCCTCATGGCGCTCGACGAGGGTACTAAGTTTCAAGTCCTCGCCCCGGTGATTCGTGGACGCAAAGGTGAGTACGTCGAGCTGTTCCGACAGTTGACGACCGATGGCTTCACCCGAGTACGGGTGGATGGAGACGTTCATCGGCTTGGACAGGTGCCACCGCTGGATAAGAAGCGCAAGCACGACATCGACGTCGTCGTTGATCGGATTGCAGTCAAGCCGTCGGCTAAGCAGCGCCTCACCGAGTCGGTGGAGACGGCGTTGGGGCTGGCCCACGGCATCGTCGGCGTCGATTTCGTCGACCGCGATCTGTCTGATCCGCACCGGGAGCGTCGGTTCTCCGAGACGATGGCTTGCCCAAATCAGCATGACATCGACATCGAGGAGCTAGAGCCGCGTCAGTTCTCCTTCAATGGGCCCTGGGGTGCTTGCCCGACATGTTCTGGTCTGGGCGCGACACTCGAGGTCGACCCGGAATTGGTCGTCCCCGATTCCGGTCTGAGCTTGCTTGAGGGAGCCATTGCGCCCTGGTCTGGGCCACGGGTGGCGAACCATTACCAGCACGTCTTTGCTGGGCTGGCGGAGAACCACGGGTTTGACGCGACTCTTCCGTGGTCCGAGTTGCCAGTAAAGGCTCGCAAGCTGGTCCTGCACGGTGATGGCGACCCGGTCATGATCTCGTACCGCAACCGATTCGGGCGGGTGCGCACCTACTCGCAGAATTACGAGGGAGTGCTGCATTATGTGCGTCGACGCTACGACGAGGCCGAGACGGACTCTGCACGCTCCCGGTGGGGCCAGTATCTGCGTGAGGTCCCGTGCCGAGATTGCCATGGCAAGCGTCTCAAGCCGACGAGCCTGGCCGTAACGGTCGGTGGGCGAAACATCGCCGAGGTCTCAGATATGTCTATTGGGGAGGCTTCTGAATTCCTCAATGCGTTGACGTTGACCGAGCGGGAAGCCACCATCGCGGGGCGAGTTATCAAGGAGGTTCGCGCCCGGCTGCGATTCCTTGTCGATGTCGGTCTCGACTACCTCACCTTGTCACGGTCGGCGGGGTCCCTGTCAGGTGGTGAGGCTCAGCGTATTCGACTCGCTACCCAGATTGGTTCGGGTTTGGTTGGGGTTCTCTACGTCCTTGATGAGCCCTCCATCGGCTTGCACCAGCGTGACAACCGACGCCTCATCGACACCCTTGTGAGATTGCGAGATCTCGGTAACACCCTCATCGTCGTCGAGCATGATGAGGACACCATTCGGATGGCGGACTGGGTTGTCGACGTCGGCCCAGGGGCCGGTGAGCACGGTGGTGAGGTCGTCGTGTCAGGAACCGTTGACGAACTGCTGGCCAGTGAGAGGTCCGTGACCGGTGCGTACTTGTCGGGCAAGAGGTCGATCCCATTGCCGGCGACCCGACGCCCCTGCACGGGACGTGAGCTCGTCGTCAGGGGAGCCCGTGAGAACAACCTCAAGGGAATGAATGTCACCTTCCCGCTAGGGCAACTCGTCGTCGTCACCGGGGTGAGCGGCTCGGGCAAGTCCACTTTGGTCAACCAAATCCTCTACACATCGCTAGCGCATCGTATCCATGGCGCCAGGACGGTACCGGGTAAGCATGAGACGATCACCGGTGTCGAGGAAATCGACAAGGTGATTCACGTCGACCAATCGCCGATCGGACGCACACCAAGATCGAATCCGGCCACCTATACCGGTGTCTTCGACAAGATCCGTGCTCTCTTTGCCCAGACCCCCGAAGCTAAGATGCGCGGCTATCAGCCGGGTCGGTTCTCCTTCAACATTAAGGGTGGACGCTGCGAGAACTGTCAGGGTGACGGCACCATCAAAATCGAGATGAACTTCCTACCTGACGTCTATGTGCCCTGTGAGGTGTGCCACGGTGCTCGGTACAACCGTGAGACTTTGGAGGTCCATTACAAAGGCAAAACGATCGCTGAGGTTTTGGATATGCCTATCGAGGAGGCTTGCACCTTCTTCGAACCGATTTCGTCGATCCATCGTCACTTCCAGACCCTCGTCGAGGTTGGTTTGGGATACGTCAGGCTCGGCCAGCCCGCGACGACCCTATCTGGTGGGGAGGCCCAGCGCATCAAGCTGGCCTCCGAGTTGCAGAAACGTTCCACGGGTAGGACCCTGTATGTCCTTGACGAGCCCACCACCGGCCTGCACTTCGAGGACATCCGCAAGCTGCTGCTGGTGTTGCAACGTCTTGTCGATCAAGGCAACTCGGTCTTCGTCATTGAGCACAATCTGGATGTCATCAAAACCGCCGATTGGATCATCGACATGGGGCCCGAGGGAGGAAATGGTGGCGGAACCGTTGTCGCCGAGGGCACTCCAGAGCAGGTTGCCGCCGTCGAGGGGTCCTACACCGGCCAGTATCTTTCGGAGATCCTGGCTGGGCACGAGGTAGCAGTCGGGGACGAACCGGCGCTCGTCGAAGCGCCAGCGGACGCCGGGAAAAGGAAAACCACCGCCAGGAGGAAGGCAAAAAAGACCACGAGCCCACGCAAGAAGTCGCGTTGAGAAAAGGTCAGGCGTTAGGAACCGCTGATAGTGAGAGTTTCGCCCTTCTGCGTGACCGTGGCCTTACCCAGACCGGAGGTAGCCGGGCCCTGGGTGACGTGACCGTCGGTTATAGCGAACTTCGATCCGTGGCAAGGGCACAGGATCGCCCCGTCATGGACCTCGTCGACCTGACAGCCAGCGTGCGGACACACCCGCACAAATCCCTTAAAGGTTCCCTTGGTGGGTTGGGTGACGACGAAGTTGGTGCCATCGATGACGACGCCTCCACCGACCGGGACATCAGCTGCTTTGACGGTAGCTGGACCGGTGTGAACGTCATTGGAGTTCTGGAAGGTGTTGCATCCGGCGACTGCGCTGGTAGCGGCTAAGGCAGTGACACTTCCAACGGTGCGCAGGACCTCGCGTCGGGTGGGGGACATTTCTCTCCTTCGTGCTCAGCGGGTACCGGGGTTGCCGGTGGATGCGGCGACGGCGCCGTGAACCATACCGGCTTCGATAAGGTGATCCACGCGATTGATCCAATGAACTTCGTACCCGTCCGGGTGCAACTCGATCATCGAGGTGGCGGTGTTCTGAAGCCCGATCCAGTGCGGTTCGCTGCCGATGGAGTGGTTTCGCAGACCAGCGGCAAGTTGTGGGGCGATGAGATGCAGCAACATCATGGATCCGATCGCGCCGTGAGCGACGATCGCGATGCACTCGTCATCATTGTGGGTATCGCGGATCCACTTGGCGATTCTGCCGGCGCGGTCAGCAGCCTCGGCGGCGGTCTCGATGCGAGCTTCGCGCCACCCTTCCTCGGTGATGGACTCGGGGAAAACAGCACGGTCTGTGATGGCCGACAAAGCTGATCGCGGCGATCCTGGATGACCGGTTTCGACGCCGTCAACGATCTGAACTGGACCTGGACGCTCGAAGATGAGGTCATTGATGATGATAGGAAGATCAAGGGCCTCAGCGACCGGGTCAGCCGTCTGGATGGTACGCATCATGGGGGAGGCATACAGCTTCGTTGGCCGAGGAGAGACCGATCCGATCCACTTCCCTAGGGCCTGAGCTTGACGTCGTCCAAGCTCGGTGAGCTCCGGGTCAGGCTTGCGACCCTGCTGGTAAGTCTCGACAGACTGCGCAGCGAAGGCATTGTTCTCGGACTGGCCGTGGCGGATGAGGAGAAGATGCACAGTTCCAGCCTACCGGCGAGTCCCGCTGAAAGGCGGCATCCCGGCATCGGCGTTGCCTCGGATGTCGGGGTTGGCTGTAGGCGACCCTTTCCCACTACCCTAACCGCGTTAGCTGAGAAGGCACCTCGTCGTGGCTAGGAGTGACGAGAATTGGTGAGCGTTGGAGGTTGTATTCGATGACGATCGAGGTAGTCGATGATTCGGCAAGGAATGTCTCAAAAACGTGGCGGAAAGTGACTTTCTCTGTCGTCGTTCCCTATCGGCCGGAATGGGTCACCGAGCCCATTGAGAATATGGCATCGAAGACTGTCGGGCCGGCGGAGGTTCTCGATTCTCTCGTTTCGAGCAGTGAAGATATACTGCAATCTTCCCGAGACCAAGCATATGAACCTCACAAATACTATTTTTCGAGGAGGATTCGGGACGCGGTTAGGATGTATCGTCACGCCGTTTATGATGCAACGAGGGAAGATGCTATTCGCGCGAAGGTTGCGGAAAGGCGGAAATCGCATAAAGGGTCTATTCTTAACATTCCCGAAGGTCTGAGTTACCTGGGTGCTGAGCGTCGGGAATACGAGGATAGTCTCGGGGCTGTCGCGGGTGGTGAAGCATTCCACTACGCCGTTCTGCATTTTCGGCTTGATGACGTCACAGACGCCGCGGTCGAAACGGCTGCCGCATGGCTGAAGCGCCCCGGAGGAGACGGTGCGAGGTATTTATCTGGTCTTCTGAGCGACATAGGTCTAGGAAGATGTTTGTACTCATGGGGAGGCTTCTCCCAAGGCAACGCTGGGTGCGGCCGCGGGAAGGCCAGTTCGCGTGATCGTGGTTGTGGTGCTGGCGGGGCGCCCTTTCTTAATTGCAACCGAATCTTCGTCATGACCTTCGCAGAAGTGGATCCTCAGGACTTGCGGCACCCGTCCTATTTCGGACACCACAAGGCATGGACTCCGGCGCAGGCCTGGCTGTATCACCTAGCAACTGGTGGGATCGGAATTTACCGAGGAGTTCCACCTAGTGACACGAGTGATGCTGCGAACGACGGGATGTTCTGCCTTGATGCGACGTGGGTAAGGATCGAGGAAGCCGGCATGGCAGTCATGACCCAGCCGGTGCTGCTCGAAGAGAGTAACCGCAAGCATGCTGGAGCCCTGTGCCTGCTGTGTCACAGTAGAATGCTCGACATCGTGATTCTGTGCCTACGGCAACGCACCTACCTTGATCGCAATGCCGAAAGTGAGGCGCGCGTCTTGGTGGGGAAGGGCCATTGGGGCGATGAGGAGTTAGACAGGCTACTCGATCGTGAGCGTTCGGTGGCCGCTTTTCTTAATGGGCTGTGGTTCACCGAGGTTTCCGGGCGTCGTGAGGCAACCCTCGTCTTGAACGAGTTTCAGAAAGTTCTTGGCACTCCCGTCTTGCTTACGGAATTGCGGGACGAACAGGAATCCTTGGTGCGAGTTGTCGAGGTGCACCGACGTATCGACAATGTTGCGATGGACAAGGCCAGAAAGGAGCAGGAGCGCCGCCGAGAGCAGCTGGAGAAGGCAGCCGAAAAGCGCCTGGAGATCATCGTCCTCGTTCTGACCGTTATATCGACGATGCTGGCGCTTCTGGCCCTTGTATCTGATCCAAATCTTGGCCTTTTCGCAGTCGGTTTCATACTCACAGGGATCGTCGCGCTCATCGGTGGTATCCGCGTCAAACGTTTATTGAGGGTGGATTGCGAAGGACAAGAAAGACAACCGTGCAGGTTTGTGACGCGACGACATCACCGAGAGACGAATGTATCGCCCTGCTCCCTGGCACGTGAACAGTGGCCCGGGTGAGCGCTTTGGTATGGTCGTGGGTCGCGAGGGCGTCAAGCAACGTTTGCCGGCTCCGCCCCGCTCGGTCGGCTTTGTGCCTGTGATCGTCGGCGGGACGGTTGAGCGGCATCAACGGCAGTGCCGCTCCCTAAAGTCACGTCCGTGGTGTGAGTGGGAAGTGATATTTCGCTACTTGCGCATAGAGTTCACCCCATGGCCGATCCGTCCAGCTACCGTCCCGCTCCGGGCACGATTCCTACCCAGCCAGGTGTCTATCGATTCAGTGATGCGCATGGCCAGGTCATCTATGTCGGCAAGGCTAAGAACCTGCGCAACCGATTGAATTCCTATTTCCAGGACATCTCGGCTCTCCACCCGCGCACCCAGCGGATGGTGACGACGGCAGCGCACGTGCAGTGGACGGTAGTTCAGAACGAAGTCGAGTCCCTACAGCTCGAATACACCTGGATCAAAGAATTCGACCCGCGGTTCAATGTTATGTACCGCGACGACAAGTCTTATCCGTGGCTGTGTTTTACCTGGACCGATGAGTATCCACGCGTCTTCGTCGGGCGCGGTGCGCACCACAAGGGGTGGCGTTATTACGGACCTTTTGGCCAGGCCTGGGCGATTCGCGACACCGTCGAGACCCTGTTGCGTGTATTCCCGATGCGCTCTTGCTCGACGGGAGTTTTCAACCGCGCGAAGAACCAGGGACGTCCCTGCCTACTCGGATATATCGGTAAGTGTTCGGCTCCCTGCGTTGAACGGATCACATCCCAGGCTCATCGCGAGATCGCTGACGAGTTCTGTGATTTCATGGCCGGGCGGACGACGAAAATTGTCAAGCGGCTTGAATCCCAGATGGCGGAGGCCTCTGAGAACCTTGAATTTGAACGCGCTGCGGTGATCCGGGATTCCTTGGGCGCTTTATCCAAAACTTTGGAGCGCAACGCTGTCGTACTTGGTGATGGTACTGACGCGGACGTCATCTCCATGGCGCTCGATCCGCTCGAGGTCGGCGTCAAGATTTTCCATGTCCGAGGTGGCCGCATCCGTGGTGAACGCGGTTGGGTCGCTGATCGTGCTGACGATGCCGACGAGGCCGAGCTCATGGAAACCTTCCTGACTCAGTTGTACGGCGTCAATGCCAGTGACGGTCAGGTCCGCGACGATGGGCACGGCAATGCTGTTCCGCCACTGGTGATCGTCTCCGCCGAGCCTACGAACCCCGACGTCATGTCGACGATTCTCAGCTCCGAACGCGGCTCCCACGTCGAGATTCGTGTCCCGCGCCGTGGTGACAAAGCGACTCTCATGGACACCGTCACTCGCAATGCCCAGGAAACTCTTGCCCAGCACAAGCTCAAGCGGGCCTCTGACCTTGCTACCCGTACTCGCGCTCTGGAAGAAATTCAGGAGTCACTCGGCTTGGACCGCGCCCCGCTACGGATAGAGTCCTACGACATTTCCCATATCCAGGGCACCAATGTCGTCGGGTCGATGGTGGTCTTCGAAGACGGTATGCCCCGCAAGTCTGAGTACCGTCGTTTCAGCATCAAGGGATTTGAGGGGTCCGACGACTTCGCCGCTATGCACGAGGTGCTTTCTCGTCGACTGCGTCGCCTCATCGAGGACCGTGATGCCATGGCCGCTGCTCAAACTCCTGACGGCGACGTTGGCTCCCTTATCGATCCGACTACCGGATCCCCTCGGAAATTCGCCTACGCCCCGCACCTCATCGTCGTCGATGGTGGTGCGCCTCAGGTGCATGCCGCCCAGCAGGTGCTTGAAGAGTTCGGCCTGGAGGACGAAATCGCGTTGTGTGGCCTGGCCAAGCGCCTGGAGGAGGTGTGGCTTCCTGACGAGGAATGGCCGGTCATTTTGCCGCGAACTTCCGAAGGACTCTACCTGCTTCAGCGTCTGCGTGATGAGGCTCACCGTTTCGCTATTACCTTTCACCGGTCTAAGCGTTCCAAGGCCATGGTGGAGTCCGTTCTCGACGGTGTGTCGGGGCTGGGAGAGACCCGGCGCAAAGCGCTCGTCTCCCACTTTGGATCGGTACGGTCGCTACGCAAGGCCACCGTTGACGACATTGTCGAGGTGCCAGGCTTTGGCCCGAAACTCGCTGGCGAAGTTGTCGCAGCTTTGTCCCAGGACAAACCAGCCGAGGCCATCAACACCGCTACTGGCGAGGTTGTTGACGCCAACGGCCCAGACGCAGGGAGATAACGGCACTACCCTTGAGCTGTGAGCACCGAGCAGACGACGAAGACCCCACGAGTTGTCATTATCACCGGCATTTCTGGTGCTGGGCGTCGTACCGCAGCTCACGCTGTGGAGGACCTTGGCTGGTACGTCGTCGATAATCTTCCGCCCGCTATGTTGGGGGCCCTCGTTGACGAAATTGCCGCCAATAACATTGATCGCCTAGCGGTGGTTCTCGATGTGCGTAGCCGCATCATGTTTGACGCCCTAGGGGTGGCCGTCAATGCGCTCGACGAGCGCGGCATCGACCCTGCCATCGTCTTCTTGGAAGCGTCCGATGAGACAATTGTGCGCCGCCAGGAGTCCAGCCGTCGTCCGCTGCCGCTGCAACAAGGTGGTCATCTGCTCGACGCCGTTGCCCTTGAGCGGCGGATGCTGTCCGACCTGCGAGCCGAGGCTGATCTCGTCATCGACACCACGTCGATCACTGCCCGCCAGCTAGCCCAACGCATCGACCATGCCTTTGCTGAGGGGATTGACGAAGGGCTGGCATTCCAGGTGATGTCCTTCGGGTTTAAGCGTGGGGTCCCGATCGACGCTGACCTCGTCTTTGACGTCCGCTTCTTGCCAAACCCTTATTGGGTCCCTGAGCTGCGTCCCAAGACCGGTCTGTCTTCTGACGTTGCCTCCTATGTGATGGCCCAAGCTGGTGCCACAGAGTTCATTGACCGTGTTGAACAACTCCTGGGTGGCATGGCTCCGGGGTATCTTCGGGAGGGCAAGAAGCAGGTCACGGTGGCCGTTGGTTGCACAGGCGGAAAGCATCGCAGTACCGCCATCTCCGAGGAGCTGTCCACTCGGTTAGCAGCTCGGGGGCACCGTACCGCCGTCCTGCACCGAGACCTCGGGAAGGAATGACGATGGTGTCAACCCCCTCCAAGCTGCCGGTCGTTACGGCCTTTGGCGGCGGACATGGGCTGGCTGTGTCCCTGCGAGCACTGCGCCGTCTTACTGACCAGCTGACCGCCGTTGTCACCGTTGCTGATAACGGTGGGTCCTCAGGTCGGTTGCGCGACGAGTTCGACATTCTGCCCCCCGGCGATCTCCGCCGCGCCTTGGCCGCTCTATGTGCCGATGACCGCTTAGGACGTACTTGGGCTGAGGTTCTGCAAGCTCGATTTAATGGAACTGGCGAACTCGCCGGTCACGCCATTGGCAACCTCCTGATCGCCGGACTATGGCAAGAACTTGGCGACCCGGTTTCCGGGCTCGACATGGTGGGTCAGCTTCTTGACGTTCGCGGACGCGTCCTGCCGATGTCCCTCACCCCACTGGACATCAGTGCTCAAGTCGTTGGTCTTGACCCCAATCGGCCTGATGAGGAGTACACCCTCACTGGGCAAGCTACCATCGCGAAGACTCGGGCAGAGGTCCTTAAGGTGGGGCTAGAACCTTCCGAGCCAGATGCGTGTCCCCAGGTGCTGGAGGCGATTCACGCGTCTGACAACCTTGTGCTCGGTCCCGGGTCGTGGTTCACATCCGTCATGCCCCACCTGCTAGTGCCGCAGATCGTCGACGCGATTCTGGAGTCGAAGGCGCGAAAAATCCTCACGCTTAATGTCTCCGGTGCTGACGAAACTGATGGGTTTAGCCCAGCGCGGCATTTGGAGGTTATCGCCGAGCATGAGCCACGGATGCGCTTTGACGTCGTTCTCGTTGATCGCGGGTTTGCCGGCCAGGACCCTCATCTGGAATCGTTTGCTCGCAATCTCGGTGCTGAAATCGTCGTTGACGATCTGGCTATGCGTGACGGCTCGGCCCGGCACGATCCACTGAGACTAGCGTCGGCCTATGCCAACATCATGGGGGTTCAGCCCCGTTGACCGTCGCCTAAGATCACCTTGTTATTCCCGTTACCCCTTCCGGAGGCTAGACCCACATGGCGCTCACCCTGCAGGTGAAAAACGAGCTTGCGACAGTGCCGGTGCAGAAACTGTGCTGCCGCCGATCCGAGATCGCGGCCACCCTACGATTCGCTGGCGGCATCCATCTGGTGCAGCATCGCCATCTTACGATCGAGGCAGAAGTCGACACGGGGGGAGCTGCGCGACGACTGCGTCAGTCCATTCAGGAAGTCTTCGGTTTTGACACTGATCTCGTGGTCGTCAATGGCGCTGGGCTCCACAGCAACACTCGCTACCTCATAAGAATGGTGCGCGGAGGTGCTGATTTGGCTCGTCTGACCGGACTGCTTGATCGTCGTGGGCGTCCAGTGCGGGGCCTTCCGGTTCCTATTGTGGGTGGCGGACGATGCTGCCAGGCCGCTGCGTGGCGCGGAGCTTTCCTGGCCCGCGGATCGCTTACCGAGCCGGGGCGCTCCATGGCGATGGAAATTACCGCTCCCGGTGAGGAGGCCGCCATGGCCCTCGTCGGGGCTGCTCGGCGTCTGGACATCACCGCGAAGCAACGTGAGTCTCGTCACGTCGATCGGGTGACGATACGCGATGGTGACGCTATCTCGGCGATGCTCACCCGCATGGGAGCACACGAATCTGTGCTGGCTTGGGAAGATCGTCGGTTGCGTCGGGAGGTGCGAGCATCTGCCAATCGGTTGGCTAATTTCGACGACGCTAACTTGCGTCGCTCTGCGCGAGCCGCTGTTACCGCTAGTGCCCGGGTGGAACGAGCCCTAGAAATTCTCGGAGATTCCGTTCCGGACCATCTGAGAGCAGCTGGCCGACTTCGACTCGAGCATCGAAATGCCAGCTTGGAGGAATTGGGCAAGGTGCACGAGCCTCCGTTGACGAAGGATGCTATTGCTGGTCGGATTCGTCGCCTGTTGGCTCTAGCGGACAAGACGGCCCGAAGCAACGGCGAGCCCACCACGTTGGAGAGCCTTCCTGTCGAGATGCGTGATGATCGTGGCTGACGGCCATTACAGCGCGGTTACAGGGTAAACGTAAGCCTGGCTCCATTCCCACGTGGGAAGGTATTCGTGCAACCTTGTGATCATTCGTGCGATGACCTGATCGGTGCTGGTGATCGTTCGCCCGTGGCATTGGCTTAGTAATGGGCCCTAGGGTTTGTCCATTGCCCTTAGTCGCTATGCTTAGAGATGTCCGAGTGCTGAACGCACAAACCTCATTTGGAGGAGATCCCTTAATGACCGTCAAGGTTGGTATCAACGGTTTTGGCCGCATTGGCCGTAACTTCTTCCGCGCCCTTGCTGAGCAGGGCGCCGACCTCGAGGTGGTCGCTGTCAACGACCTCACCGACACCAAGACGCTGGCCCACCTCCTGAAGTACGACTCGATCATGGGTCGTTTCTCCGGTGAGGTCAGCTACGACGATGACTCCATCACCGTTGACGGCAAGACCATCAAGGTTCTCGCCGAGCGCAACCCCGCTGACCTGCCCTGGAAGGAGCTCGGCGCCGAAATCGTCGTCGAGTCCACTGGACTCTTCACTGATGGCGAGAAGGCCAAGGCCCACTTTGAGGCCGGCGCCAAGAAGGTCATCATCTCCGCTCCCGGCAAGAACGTCGACGGCACCTTCGTCATGGGCGTCAACGATGGCGACTACGACAACGCGAAGCACAACATCATCTCGAACGCTTCTTGCACCACCAACTGCCTCGCTCCGCTTGCCAAAGTCCTCAATGACGCCTTCGGTATCGAGCGCGGCATCATGACTACCGTCCACGCCTACACCGGTGATCAGCGTCTGCAGGATGCTCCTCACAAGGATCTGCGTCGTGCCCGCGCCGCTGCCCTCAACATGATCCCCACCAAGACCGGTGCCGCTCAGGCTGTGGCCCTGGTCCTCCCGGAGCTCAAGGGCAAGTTCGACGGCCTTGCCGTCCGCGTTCCGACCCCGACCGGCTCTCTGACTGACCTGACCTTCCAGACCTCTAAGGAGACCACCGTTGAGGAGGTTCAGGCCGCCGTTAAGAAGGCTGCCGAGGGTCCGCTCAAGGGCATCCTGGCCTACACCGAGGACCCGATCGTGTCGAAGGACATCGAGGGCGACCCGCACTCCTCGATCTTCGATGCTACCGAGACCAAGGCCATCGGAAACCTTGTTAAGGTCCTCTCCTGGTACGACAACGAGTGGGGCTACTCCAACCGTCTGGTTGACCTCACCAAGCTCGTCGCCAGCAAGCTTGCCTGATCTCACCATCGTGAGCTGATGACGGCCCCGTGCCCATGCGGGCGCGGGGCCGTCATCTATACCCGGGCCGCGACGCTCGCGAAACATCGTTCACGACTACCACTTCAAGAAAGGGCTTCCACATGAAATCTGTTGAGGATCTCGGAGACTTGCGCGGTAAGCGCGTCGTCATTCGCTGCGACTTCAATGTCCCGCTCGACGGGGACAAGATCACCGACGACGGCCGTATTAAGGCTGCCCTGCCTACTTTGACCCAGCTGCATGAGGCTGGCGCTCGCACCACCGTGCTCGCGCACCTCGGTCGTCCCAAGGGTGCCGTCGATCCCAAGTACTCGCTGGCGCCAGTTGCCAAGCGCCTCGGTGAGCTTATGAACCTTGACGTCAAGCTTGCTGGGGACGTCGTTGGTCCCTCCGCCACTAAAACCTCTGAGTCGCTGGCTGATGGCGAGATCGCCTTGGTCGAAAACGTCCGCTTCGAGAAGGGCGAGACCAGTAAGGACGAGGCCGAGCGCGCTGAGCTCGCTCAGAAATACGCCTCGTTTGGTGAGTTTTACGTCTCCAACGGCTTCGGCGTTGTGCACCGCAAGCAGGCTTCCGTCTACGACGTTGCCAAGCTGCTGCCGAGCGCTGCTGGCTCCCTCGTTGCCAAGGAGGTAGAGGTCCTCGAAGGCCTGACCGCCGATCCGAAGCGGCCGTTCGTCGTCGTCCTCGGTGGTGCCAAGGTCGCCGACAAGCTTGCCGTCATCGATAACCTGCTCAAGGCCGCTGACACTCTCGTTATTGGTGGCGGTATGGCGTACACCTTCCTCAAGGCGAAGGGTCTCGAGGTCGGTGACTCCCTACTTGACGAAGATTCGATCGACGCGTGCACGAAGTATCTCGAACAGGCCAAGGCTGCAGGCAAGCAGATCCTGCTTCCCGTAGACGTGCGAGTGGTCTCCGACATCGATTTCGAGGCCCGCACTGTCGGTCAGATCGACGTCGTGCCCGCTGACGAGATTCCTTCCGACAAGATGGCAGTAGACATCGGTCCGGAGACCGAGAAGGCTTACGCCAACGCGATCAAGGGTGCCAAGTCAGTGTTCTGGAACGGACCAATGGGCGTTTTCGAGATCAAGGGCCTCGAGCTCGGCACCAAGGCCGTCGCCCAGGCTCTTACCGAGGTTGACGGCCTTTCGGTGGTCGGCGGGGGAGACTCCGCCTCCGCCGTGCGTACCCTCGGTTTCGCCGACGATCAGTTCGGTCATATTTCTACCGGTGGTGGCGCCTCCCTCGAGCTTATGGAGGGCAAGAAGCTACCCGGAATCGCAGTACTCAAGGAGAACAACTGATGTCCCGTACCCCGATCATGGCCGGCAACTGGAAGATGAACCTCGACCACGTTGCTGCTACCTCCCTCGTCCAGGATCTCGGTGAGGCCCTCAAGGCCGCGGGATACGACTCCTCCAAGTCGGAGGCCGTCGTCATCCCGCCGTTCACCGATATCCGTCCTGTTGCCATCATCATTGATGGCGACAAGTTGCCGATCGCCTACGGTGCCCAGGATATTTCGGCTCACGACGATGGCGCTTACACCGGCGAGGTGTCCGGCGCCATGCTGTCGAAGCTGGGTTGCCGCTATGTCGTCGTTGGCCACTCCGAGCGTCGCGAGTACCACAACGAGTCCGACGAACTGGTCAATGCCAAGGCTAAGAAGGTCATCGAAAATGGAATGACCCCAATCATCTGCTGTGGCGAGGCCCTCGAGGTTCGCAAGGCTGGCAAGCACGTCGAACATACCGTTGGCCAGATCAAAGCCGACCTTGACGGCATTTCTGCCGAGCAGGTCGCCAAGCTTGTCATTGCCTACGAGCCCATCTGGGCCATCGGCACTGGCGAGACTGCCACCGCTGACGATGCCCAGGAGGTCTGCCAGGCCATCCGCGAGGCCGTCAAGGAGCTTTACGACGCCCCGACCGCCGAGGCGGTGCGCATTCAGTACGGTGGTTCAGTTAAACCGGCCAACGTCGCTGAGATCATGGCCAAGCCAGACGTTGACGGCGCTCTCGTTGGCGGAGCCTCGCTCAAAGCTGGCGATTTCTCCAAGATTGTAACTTTCTACGAGGCCTGATCAGTCAGTTTCAAGACGGTCCCCGCACCTGATGGTGCGGGGACCGTTCCCGTCCAGCCTCTGATTTACGAGCGCGATTCACGCATATTTCGAGGATCCAATGTGGGGAAGTGGCGGTACGTGGGTTACCCTGTACGACGTGATTTCGGCTCCCCTTACGACCTGGCCCGTACTGACGATGTCCATCATCCTGTGTGTGCTCAGCGTCATCCTTACCCTCTTCGTCCTCCTCCATAAGAGCAAGGGCGGCGGCCTGTCAGACCTCTTCGGTGGAGGCGTGTCGACCTCCATGGGCGGAACTTCTATGGCTGAACGAAATCTGGACCGCCTGACGATTGTTATGGGCCTGCTGTGGCTGGCTTCCATTATCGTCCTACTGGTGCTCTACAGCCATTCCTGAGCCGGAATTAGGCGGCCGTCTGCCGCGCCGGAGCGCAAGGGGAAGGCGGGTACCTTCCCAACCCCTAAAAAGTGCTGCCCTTAGGCAGCTTTGTGACCCCTCGAGGAGAGTGAACGAATGTCCGGTGGAAGTGCCATCCGTGGAAGTCGTGTCGGTGCCGGCCCCATGGGAGAGGCAGAGCGCGGCGAGGCCGCTCCTCGCGAGTACGTTTCGTACTTTTGCGCCAACCACCACGTGATCCGTCCGGCCTTTGCCGCCGAGGCCGAGATCCCCGACACCTGGGAATGCCCTAGGTGCGGTCTGCCGGCTAACCGCGACCAGGCGAATCCGCCCGCCCCGCCCAAGATCGTGCCTTACAAGACCCATCTGGCCTACGTGAAAGAGCGTCGCAGCGAGGCCGAGGCCGCTGCGATTCTTGCAGAAGCATTGGAGAACCTGCGTCAACGTCGCCGTGATGGTGAGGTCATCTATTGAGCAGCCATAATCAGCTTGTCGCTGAGTTGACGGCTCGCTGGCCTGAGCATCGCATCGGCCCCGGTTTGGATCGGGAGCGAGCCGTCCTCGACCTGCTCGGTAACCCACAGCAGGCCTGTCCCGTCATCCAGATTGCCGGTACTAACGGCAAGGGATCGACGGCGATCATGGTTGATTCTTTGCTGCGGTCGGCTGGTCTGCGGGTAGGTCGATACTGCTCCCCGCACCTGGTGGACGTCACTGAGCGCATCTGCATCGATGGTCGTCCCGTCAGCCACGATCTCTTTGACGAGACGTGGCGTCAAGTTGAGCCCATGGTGGGCCTGGTTGACGCCCAGCACATCGACGGCATCGAGATGACTTTCTTTGAGGTGATGACAGCGATGGCCTTCGCCGCCTTCGCCGATGCGCCGGTGGACGTCGCCGTCGTTGAGGTGGGCTTAGGGGGACGCTGGGACGCGACCAATGTCGCTGATGCGAACATCGCTGTTGTTACCCCCGTCGCCATGGACCATATGCATATTCTCGGCGATAGTCTCGACAAGATCGCTGCCGAGAAGGCCGGGATTATTAAGCCTGGGTGCACTCCCGTCATTGCTGGTCAGGAGGCGGAAGCTGCTCCGGTGTTGTTGGCTCAGTGTGCCGATGCCGGCGTCAAGCCTTTGTTGGAGGGTCCAGACTGGGGTTTATTGGATCGACGTAGCGCCATCGGAGGTCAGGTCCTTCGCATCCAGACGGCATCTGGGCCTCTAGGAGAGTTGTTCTTGCCGGTTTTTGGCGAGCATATGGCCCACAATGCTGCTCAGGCGGTGGCAGCTGTGGAAGCTCTCACTGGGCCGCTTAAGCCCGCAATTATTGAGCAGGGGCTGGCAGCTGTGCAGGCTCCGGCTCGCCTTGAAGTAGTGCGACGTTCTCCGCTAGTTATCCTCGATACCTTCCACAATCCGCACGGCGCCGCCTCCGCTATAGCGGGAGTGCGCGAGTCGTTCGAGGTTGAGCCCTTAATCGCCGTTGTGGCAGCGATGGCTGACAAAGACGTCGACGGTGTGCTGGCGGTGCTTTCGGATACGGTGAGCTACCTCGTCGTCACCTCAATGCCAGATCTTCCGCGCGCTCTGAGCGTTGACGAGCTAGCTGACAAGGCGTCAGCCCATTGGGATTATGATCATCTCACCCGCGTTACTGACGTCCCCGAAGCGCTCGAGGAGGCTTTCCGCATCGCGGATTCCTGTGGTCCTGGGGCTGGGGTTCTTATTGCCGGATCGGTGGTTTTGGCGGGTCGGGCTCGAGCCATCCTTCGCCCGGATGGCACCATGCTGGATGCTCCGCAGACCGCCATCGTTGAGACCCCGGATCTATCTGAGGATCAGGTCAAAGCCATGGAGGGGCATCAGCTCGAGCCGTTGCCTGACGATGATATGAGCGACGACGGGGGCTGGTGACGTTGGTCGCGCATCCCGGGGCGGGGAAGGGTGGAATCCTCACTCTTCCTGCCGGTAACCCGATGACGAAGGTTGTGGTGGGCTTCCTGGCCTTTGAGGTTATTGTCTTCGGACTGGCCATCCCGGGAATGATCCTCGTGTCTGGGGTCAGCGTGGTCATGTCGATCATCCTGGGGTGTGTCGGCATGGTTGTCTCGATTGTGTGCGCCATTGGTGTGCCACGCACGTGGGGGTACCTGTTGTCCTGGACTCTCCAAATCTTTGGCATTCTGCTCGGATTGGCCACCCCGATGATGTACGTCGTCGGGATCATCTTCGCGGCCATCTGGGTATCAATTATGGTGCTAGGAAAGCGTATCGATGGAAGCCCCGAGGTGCGGTGAGGTGTCGATCCTGGCTGCGATAGGTTGGGGCTCATGAATGACGAGGAACGCACCTTGGTCCTGTTAAAGCCGGATGCCGTGAAGCGCCGTCTTATGGGTGAGATCATCGGTAGGTATGAGGCCAAAGGTTTGACCGTGCGGGCGATGGAGCTGAGTACGATCGACGCTAAGACTGCCCGTAAGCACTATGCCGAGCATGTCGGTCGGGACTACTACGCGGCGTTGGAGGAGTTCATCACCTCGGGGCCGCTCGTCGCCATGGTGCTTGAGGGGCGCAGAGTTATCTCGGTTGTCCGTGCCATGAACGGGGCAACGGACTGCGCTGAGGCTCTGCCTGGAACGATCCGTGGCGATTTCGGCACGGAGAAGAACCATAACCTTGTTCATGCTTCCGATTGTCTCGAGTCCGCTGAGCGCGAGATTGGCCTCTGGTTCCCCCACCTGGTGTGATGTGTGATTCCATAATCTGGCTCGGACCACCTAGCATGGCCGTTCGTGAATACCCAGGATCTCCTTGGCCGGATTGAACCGCTGCTGTCCCGAGTTAATAAGCCCATCCAGTATGTGGGCGGGGAGCACAACAGCATCGTCAAGGAATGGCAGGACGTTGATGTTCGCTGGGTCTTGATGTATCCCGACGCGTATGAGGTTGGCCAGCCTAACCAGGGCGTGGCCATTCTCTACGAGGTGCTCAATGAGCGTGATTGGATCTTGGCTGAGCGCACCTATTCGGTGTGGCCGGATATGGAAAAGCAAATGAGGGCGGCCGGGATCCCCCAGTTTACTCTCGACGGTCACCGGCCAGTTCGCGATTTCGACATCATGTCGGTCTCCCTGTCTACGGAGTTGGGCTACACCAACATGCTCAACGCTATTGACCTGGCCGGTATCCCTGTTCGTCAAGCTGACCGCACCGACACTGACCCCATCGTCCTTATTGGCGGTCACGCTGCGTTCAACCCCGAGCCGGTAGCTGATTTCATCGATGCTGCTGTCCTCGGTGACGGTGAAGAGGCTTGTCTGGAGATTTCCGAGATCATCCGAGACTGGAAGAAAGAGGGTTGCCCTGGGGGTCGTGAAGGCCTGCTTGTGAGGCTTGCCGCAACAGGTGGGATCTACGTGCCGTGCTTTTATGACGTCGAGTACCTCGACGACGGGACTATTGGCAAGGTCGCCCCAAATCGTCTAGAGGCTCCTTATACTGTTTCCAAGCACACCGTCATGGATCTCGACGAGTGGCAGTATCCGAAACGTCCCATCGTGCCGGTGGCTGAAACTGTCCATGAGCGTTACTCGGTGGAAATCTTCCGGGGTTGTACTCGTGGTTGTCGGTTCTGTCAGGCGGGTATGATCACCCGTCCGGTGCGAGAGCGGTCGATCGATGCCATCGCCCAGATGGTCGATGGCGGACTGCAGGCTACCGGCCTGGAAGAAGTCGGGCTGTTGAGTCTGTCTAGCGCCGACCACTCGGAGATTTCCGACATTACCAAGGGGTTAGCTGATCGGTATGAGGGTACGAACGTTTCCCTGTCCCTGCCAAGCACCCGTGTCGATACTTTCAATATCGACCTAGCAAACGAGTTGAGCCGTAACGGTCGTCGTTCCGGTCTGACCTTCGCTCCTGAAGGCGGATCCGAGCGAATGCGTCGGGTTATCAATAAGAAGGTGACCGAGGAAGATCTCATTCGTACAGTTGCTACGGCCTTCGGAAACGGGTGGCGTCAGATCAAGCTGTATTTCATGTGCGGTCTGCCCACGGAGACTGACGAGGACGTGTTGGGGATTCACGACATGGCGTCCCACGTCGTTGCGGCTGGTCGAGCCGCTGCTGGGCGCAAAGATATTCGCTGCACGATCTCCATTGGTGGGTTCGTACCCAAGCCTCACACTCCGTTCCAGTGGGCTGCTCAAGCCTCTGCTGACGAGGTTGATCATCGTCTGTCGGTGCTGCGCGATTCCATCCGCGCCGATCGTCAGTTTGGTCGGTCGATAGGCATGCGCTACCACGACGGACGCCCAGGAATCATTGAGGGGTTGCTTTCGCGCGGTGACCGCCGTGTTGGCAACGTCATTGAGGCTGTGTGGCGCGACGGGGGAGTTTTTGACGGCTGGAATGAGTACTTCTCTTACGATCGCTGGGTTGCCTGCTGCGAGCGGGAACTTGAGCCGCTGGGCGTCTCACTGGATTGGTTTACTACCCGTGAGCGCGACTACGAGGAGGTACTGCCCTGGGACCACTTGGATTCTGGGCTCGATCGTGACTGGCTATGGGACGACTGGCAGGATGCTCTGGACGGCGAGGCCGTCAACGACTGTCGCTGGAATCCCTGCTATGACTGCGGGGTGTGCCCGCAGATGGGCACCGAGATTCAGGTAGGACCGTCGGGACATCCGCTGATCCCGCTGACGCCGGTGGTGCCTGATCTCGCACCGTCGAAGGAGGCGTGACGATGTCGAAGCGCGCGCAGCAACAGCCAGAGCAGCAGGCCCCGCCGCAGCAGCGGCTCAGGATCCGGTACGCCAAACGGGGTACTGCCAGATTTACCTCTCACCGTGACTTCGCTCGTGCCTTTGAGCGGGCCCTCAACCGGGCCCATATCCCGATGGCGTATTCGTCAGGATTTAGCCCACACCCGCGTATTTCCTATGCCAACGCGGCAGCTACCGGAGCAGCTTCTGAGGCAGAGTACCTCGAAGTGGCGCTGGCCGAGGTGTGCGATCCGCAGAAAGTTCTGACGGTCTTGGGTCGCGAGATGCCACCGGGAATGGAGGTGTTGGAGGTCGCTGAGACCGACCGCACTCCTTTCGCCGAGTTGTTGACAGCGTCTGCTTGGCTGATTGAACCTACTGGCGACGTGCCGGGGCTAGCGGAGGCGGTGGAGGCTGTTATGACGGCCGAAACCGTCGACGTGCAACGGATGACGAAGTCAGGTGTGCGTACTTTCGATGTCCGTGCCGCGCTTATCGGTCTGGACGTCGCCAACGGATGTGTGCGCCTTATGCTGCGCCACGTCACGCCGTTAGTTCGGCCTGATGATGTGCTGCGAGCCTTAGCCAAAAGGTGCCCGGCAGTCGATGCGGCGCGAGTGACGCGGCTGGCCCAAGGGGCTTGTAACGAGGACGCCAGCGGGGTGTCGACCGCACTGGCAGATCCGTTCACTGGTGCTGCCGTGACAGTGTGGTGAGTAGCCAGCGAGTGTGTGAAATCTGGCATCGCGGCGGGGGACGTGACATACTGGGGCTTAGGTGAACGGGGTGCCACCCCACTCGACGGTTCGTACCGCGACGCCGAGAGGCGACCGCGGGGGACTCGAGGGCTCACCGCAAGCTTTTGCCCCATGCCGGGGAACGACGCCGTCAGTACAGCGCGAGGCGTGTGTATACGTCCGTGGGAGAACTCCTGCAGGGCCGTGACCCGGGTGGGCACTGACCGTGCCGAAAGGCCAAGGAGAGCACAGTGCTCGACGAGACTGACAACACCACACTGAACTCTGGCGGGAATTCCACTAGTGGAATTCCCGCTCCTCGACGTCGTCGGGCCGCGTCGCGCCCCGCTGGGGCTCCGGCCCCCGTCGAGACGATGGGCACGCCCGTGGCGATTGCTGCCGCAGGATCAGGTGGTTCGATTGTTACTTCCGATGTGGAGGTTTCTGATCTGCCGCGTCCTCCGATGGGGCGACGTCGCAAGGCGACGAGCACTCCGCGCGACGTTAAGACTGATGTTCCGAAGGTCGTCGCCCTAGAGCCGACGCCGGAGGAGCCCGAGTCCGCGGACACAAGGACCGAGGAGAAGCCGCGTCGTACCCGTCGTGGTGCTTCTGAAACCGCGCCGTCCACCGAGGCAGAGCGGGGTACCTCCCAGCGTCGTCGCGCCACTCGCCGTCGCTCCTCTCGAACCGCAGAAAAGGTCGAGGAAACGACTGAGGCGACGACCGCGACCAATAAGGGCGATGGTGCTGACGACGATCCCATCAATGTCGCACTGACTGAAGCCAAGGCCCGGGCTCGTAACCACAAGGTTGAGGGTGCCCTAGCTAACCCCTTTGGATTTAAAGAAGGCGAAGAGCGCTCAGCGAGCGACATCCTCGACTCTCTGGCCGTTGAGATCGGTGGGGGAGAGGCTGCTATGCCGAAGCGCCGTCGCCGTCGTGCCACTCGACCTTCCGAGGCTGGTAGTCACTCTGCGGAGACCTCCGGGAGTACTGACAAGGTGGCCCCGGTTGAGGAGGATAAGGGCGAGGTCAAGGACCGCCACAGTTCCGATAAGAAGAGCGAGAAGTCTGATTACGACACCACGGATGCGGTGGAGGAGACTGCCGCTGACACCGAGGAGGACGGCCAGAACCGTCGTCGCCGTCGTCGCGGTGGACGTCGCCGTCGTCGCAGTGAAGATACCGAGGACAGCGCATCCGAGGACGAGTCGAGCGATAGTGACGACTCACAGACCAGCTCTGACAATGATTCTGAGTCCAGTAGCTCGGACGCCACCCACCGTCGTCGTCGCCGCCGTCGTCGTCGTGGCGAAGACATCAGCGGTTCTGACGATGATCCCAGCGACGTCGTCATCAAGGTGCGCGAGCCGAGGTCGCGTCAGTCGGTGGCTGATGAGGTCACTGGCATCGAGGGTTCGACCCGTGTCGAGGCTAAGAAGCAGCGTCGTCGGGAAGGACGTGCCGCCGGACGTCGCCGCAGTGCCGTCATCACCGACGCGGAGTTCCTGGCCCGTCGCGAGTCGGTCGACCGCAAGATGATTGTGCGTCAGTCTGATGACTACTCTCAGCTGGCGGTGCTGGAAGATGGGGTGCTCGTTGAGCATTACGTTGATCGCGCTTCTGCCACCTCCTCGATCGGCAATATCTACCTGGGCAAAGTGCAGAACGTCCTGCCGTCGATGGAGGCCGCCTTCATTGACATTGGTCGTGGTCGCAACGCTGTGCTCTACGCCGGAGAGGTTGATTGGGCCAAGTATGGCAAGGAGGGCGAGGATAAGCGCATCGAGCACGTGCTAAAGTCCGGTGACCAGGTTCTGGTACAGGTCACCAAGGATCCGGTGGGTGCCAAGGGTGCCCGTTTGACCAGCCATATTTCGGTACCCGGACGCTTTGTCGTCTATTCGCCTGGCGGCCACCTTTCGGGGATTTCTCGCAAGCTGGCTGATTCGGAGCGCAAACGCCTTAAGAAAATCGTTGAGAACAACATCCCGTCGGATGCTTCCGTCATCGTGCGCACTGCCGCGGAAGGAGCCACCGAGGAAGACCTGGTCCGTGACATTAACCGTCTTAAGGTTCAGTGGGAGGTCATTGAGCGCAAGGTCAGCAACAGCAAAGCTCCGCTGATGCTATACACCGAGCCTGATTTAACGGTGCGTATCATCCGCGACTTGTTCACTGCGGACTTCTCCGAGCTTGTCATCGCCGGCAACGGTGGCCCCGATGACGCCTACGACACCATTAAGGCCTACGTTGATCACGTGGCTCCGGAGATGACGTCGCGGCTAATCCATTGGGAGCACACCGACAAGGACCCCTTTGCCGAGTACCGCATTGACGAGCAGGTCGCGAAGGCTTTGGAGCGCAAGGTTTACCTCCCGTCGGGAGGGTCCCTTGTCATTGACCGCACCGAGGCTATGACGGTGATCGACGTCAATACCGGAAAGTTCACCGGGTCAGCGGGTAACCTTGAGGCCACTGTCACCGCTAACAACTTGGAGGCGGCTGAGGAGATCGTGCGTCAGCTACGACTGCGCGATATTGGCGGAATCATCGTCATTGACTTCATCGACATGGTGCTGCCGACCAACCGTGAACTTCTTGTGCGTCGTCTCACCGAATGCCTGGGCCGGGATCGTACCCGACACCAGGTCGCTGAGGTGACATCGCTGGGCTTAGTTCAAATGACTCGCAAGAAGATCGGTACCGGGCTGGCTGAGGCTTTCACTGAGCAGTGCGAGGCCTGTGGCGGTCGCGGCTACCGCCGCTTCGATAAGCCGGTCGATTCCCAGGCTCCGGCCGACGGTGGCGAGCGCTCGAAGGGTCGTGGTCGCGGTCATAAAGGCTCGTCGGGCAAGTCCCACTCCAAGTGAGGTTTAGGCCCACAGGGTGTTGGTAGATGGTCGTTTTGACCGTCCACCGCACGAAATGTAAAATGAGCAGCCGGTCCGACGTGTATCGTCGGTCAGGTTTGTCCGGGGCCACTGGTTCCGGTCTCCGGAAATGTACGACAAGAACGAGAGTAGGTCAGGCGTGTACGCGATCGTGCGTAGTGGCGGCCGCCAGCACAAGGTGGCAGTGGGTGACGTCGTCGAGATTGACAAGGTCGCCGACGAAGCGGGCAGCAGCATCGAGCTGACCCCGCTCCTCGTGGTTGATGGCGAGTCCGTCACCTCCGACAAGGACGCGCTCGGGAAGGTCAAGGTCACCGCTGAGGTTCTCGGCGAGACCAAGGGCCCGAAGATCCGCATCCTCAAGTACAAGAACAAGACCGGCTACAAGAAGCGCCAGGGGCACCGTCAGAAGTACACCCAGGTCAAGGTCACCGGAATCGAAGGCTGAGGTAGACAGACATGGCACATAAGAAAGGCGCGTCTTCCTCGCGCAACGGTCGTGACTCCAACGCCCAGCGTCTCGGCGTGAAGCGTTTCGGCGGTCAGCTTGTCAACGCTGGCGAGATTATTGTTCGTCAGCGCGGCACCCACTTCCACCCTGGTGACGGGGTCGGCCGTGGTGGCGACGATACCCTGTTCGCCCTGCGCGACGGCAACGTCGAGTTTGGTACCCGTCGCGGTCGTAGGGTTGTCAACGTGACCCCTGTGGAGGCTCCAGTCGAGGCCTGATCCCCACGACATAGATGTGATTGGCCCCCGCCATGAGGCGGGGGCCAATCTGTGTCTGAGACACGTTGAGCACATGTGTGTTAATCGATTCGTCTCTATCTGAGAGTTCCGCCGGTGATTGCGACTATCGTCGGACCCTCGGCACGACTGTGGTCGTCACTAGGACGACATGACTGGAAGTGACGGAATATCGACCTACTCTCAGGACTTGGTGGTTATCAACGCCATGATGAGGGGAGATCAGAGAATCGTGGGCAACCGGGAACTCAGCGAGGACGAACGGTGGCTGTATCGTATCGGGCCGGGATCTGATGCGCCTAGGCCTACCGGATCGCTGCCCAGGACCACCGCACCGCTGCCACCGATTCGCCCCAGCCGGTCAGTTACCTCGCAGGCTCGCGACCCTCAAGATCGTGGTGTGGTCGCTGCGCCGCAGCCCCAGGCTCGTCATCGGTGGCCACGCCCGTATGAGGTAGCCGCTGGTGCCTGTGCTTCTGCGGCTGCTACTGGGGTCGTTGGAGGCCTCGGAATCGGTGGGACGATGATCGGGGCTGCTGTCACGAGCCTGGTAATTGCCCTAGGTGGTGCGTTGTTTACGCGGTGGTTTTCCCGGACTGACCGCAGCGTTTCCGGAGCTCACCAGCGTCGCGGGATGTGGGCCCGCATGGTCGCAGTGGCGCTTGTCGTGAGCGTGCTGACCGTTGTCGTCGGGGTGGTGTGGTTGGCGCCGTCGGCCGGTCGAGAAGCTGGGTGGTGGGTGCACCGAGCTACTGGCTCACTTGAGCAATGGAGGGAGTCCGCTCAGCGAGCTTGGCCATATTTACGGAAGGCGTGGAACGCTTTCCGATGACGCCGGTGCCACCCTCGTTCACCGAGAGAGTGACAATATATGCACTGAGTGCACCTTATGTACTTGATGCAAAACCTGCACTCGGTGCATAATTATTGCTGTGGCTTCACCGACAGCAATTCGCACTCAAGGCGTCATTCGTCGTGCTGCCATTGAGCTAGCGATCGAAAAGCCGGTCGACGACGTCACCGTCGATGACATTGCGGAGCGTGCCGGGGTCTCTCGGCGCACCGTCTTCAACCATTTCCCATCCAAATATGACGTCTACTTGCCGCCTCTCGTTACCTATCCGCAAGAGGTCTTGGATGCCTTTGCCACGGATGTCGAGACTCCTCTCGCCACGCTCATTCGTGATCTGCTGGAGGCTCGCTGGCGCGCGACGAACGTCGACTTCGATGATCTTTGCATCCTCATGAAAATCGGACGGGAGAGCTCGGAACTCCGAATGGCCTTCAAGGAGGCCGTCGAAGGACAGCGGGCGGCATTGGTGGCTGCTTCCGCTCGGCGCACGGGCAAGTCTGAAGACTCGTTAGAGGTGCTGGCCCTGGTCGGTACTGTCCAGGCAATGGAACGCTGCGCCGTCCAGTCAGTCGTGGCTCGTCCTGGGGGAAGCTCGGCCGAGGTGGCCGACACCTTCGACCGCGTCGTCGACGTCTGGGCCAGGCTGTCCGCCGAGCTTAGCGCGGACATGTCGTCGACCAAGCCATGAGCCGAGCCCTGGCCATCTAGACCTGACGGCCCTCATCGTGCGCGCGTTCGAACGCGCCATTCCATCTGTCTCAGATCGTTACGAAAGTTGTTACATGACCGCAACTGCTGCTGCCGCTGTCAAGTTCAGACCGGACCGTCGGTTCTGGGTTGTCTACTTCTGTCTCATGATGGTGATGTTCCTGTCCTCCTTGGACCAGACGATCGTCGCCACGGCTCTTCCGACCATCGTCGGTGACCTGTCCGGCGTCGAGCACATGGCATGGGTCATCACCGCTTATACGCTTGCTATCACGGTAGGCATGCCGCTATACGGCCGGTTGTCCGACCTTATTGGCCGCAAGACGCTTTATCTCATCGCCATTGGTCTATTTCTGTTGGGGTCTGCCCTCTGTGGTACCGCCGGCGCCATGATCACGTTCATTTTCTACCGCTTCATTCAGGGCCTGGGTGGTGGTGGCCTCATGATCTTGTCCCAGGCGATCACCGGAGACCTCATTCCGCCGCGCGTCCGCGCTGCTTACATGGCGCCGATGGGTGCGATGTTCGGCGTCTCCTCGGTGCTTGGGCCGCTTCTGGGCGGCTGGCTCACCGACTCGATCTCCTGGCGCTGGGTGTTCTGGATCAACCTGCCACTTGGCGTGGTGGCCTGGATCGCCTGCCTCTTTGTTCTTAAACTCCCCAAGCACGAACTGGCGGCCAAGATCGACTGGCTTGGACTGACTCTCATGGACGCCGGTGCCGTGGCGATCGTGCTGCTCGCCACCTGGGGCGGTTCCCAGTACGACTGGTTGTCGTGGCAAATCATCGGTCTGGGCGTCATCACGGTCGTAGCATGGGGTCTGCTGCCCTTTGTGGAGCGTCGCATCGAGGATCCGGTGTTGCCGCTCGAGCTCTTCCGCAATCGCACTTTCGTCGTCTCGACGATTATCGGCATGCTGGCCATGGGTGCGATGTTCGGTGTGCTTGCTTACCTGCCGACCTATATGCAGATGACCTATGGCTACTCGGCTACCGTGTCTGGCCTGCTGCTCATCCCCATGACGATCGGGATTCTGCTGGCCTCGACGGTGACTGGTCTGCTTACCTCTCGCATCGGTCGGTACCGTATCTTCATCATCATTGGCCCGATTGTCGCGGCGGGTGGCATGGTGCTGATGTCCACCCTCAACGAGAACTCGCCAGTGTGGCGCATTATGGGCGATACCTTCGTCCTCGGTTTGGGCATGGGTATGTTCTTCCAGCTGCTCGTCATGGCGGTGCAGAACGACGTCCGCCCAACCTTGCTTGGAACCGCTACCAGCCACAACAACTTCTTCCGCCAAATTGGTGTGTGCCTGGGTGCCTCTCTTATTGGTGTGGCTTTCACCACCCGCCTGACCAACCGCGTCACCGATCTGTTCACGTCCTTGGCCGCGAGCAAGAACCCCGCGGTCCTCAAGGCGCTGGGGGCCATGAGCTCGCACCATGCTGCGGCCTCGCTGACTCCGGGGGCCGTCAATCAGATGCCCGATTTCATTCGTAACGGCATTATCGAGGCATACGTCAACTCTTTAACCCCGCTGTTTTTGTGGATGGCGCCGATGGTTGCAGCTGCGGGTTTGTTGGCCTTCTTGCTCAAGGATGTGCCGCTGTCCCACCACACCGGTTTGCAGATGCGTGCCGCGTCCGAGGCTGAGATGGAAGGTGCCCAGGAAGTTCCGGCAGTCGAGGGTCGCGAAAACCTGTCAGAAAACGGGCACGGTGACTTTTCTGACGACCTGGCCGGGTCGTCGGCTCGTCGCGCGACAGATGTTACGAAGGCCAAACCCACCCCGCCGAGGCACTCCGCCGGATCGAACCAACCGGGACAGGCCTGAGAGCTCGAGACGTATCACGGGGGCCGGGTGACGCGTCCTAGCGTCTAAACTGGTTATCTGTCCTGGGTCGGAAGGCCCGATTCCATTTTCTGAGGAGAGAACATGGCCATCCCGTCCTTCGTGGACCGCGCGACGCTGACCGCCGTGGCGGGCAAGGGAGGACATGGCTGCGCCTCTGTCAAGCGTGAGAAGTTCAAGCCGTTGGGGGGCCCCGACGGTGGCAACGGCGGCCATGGCGGGTCTGTAATCTTGCGCGTTGATCCTCAAGTGACGACTCTTGTGGACTATCACTGGCAGTCCACCCGTAAGGCGACGAATGGCGAGTCCGGACGCGGTGATAACCAGGCTGGGGCCAATGGATCCGACATGATCTTGGCCGTCCCAGAGGGCACGGTCGTCTCTGACGCTGACACGGGCGAGCTGCTAGGAGACCTCGTTGGGGTGGGGGCTGAACTCGTCGTTGCGGCTGGTGGTCGCGGTGGCCTCGGTAACGCAGCTCTTGCGAACTCGGCTCGCAAGGCTCCCGGTTTTGCCCTGCTCGGTGAGGCCGGGGAGGAACGCAAGATCCTGCTCGAGCTCAAGGTGGTCGCCGACATCGGCTTGGTGGGATTTCCTTCGGCGGGAAAGTCCAGCCTCATCGCGGCGATCTCGCGGGCTAAGCCGAAGATTGCTGACTACCCATTCACCACCCTGGTGCCGAACTTAGGTGTGGTCGTCGCGGGGGAGACAACATATACCGTTGCCGACGTGCCCGGCCTCATTCCAGGGGCGTCTGTGGGAAAGGGGCTGGGATTCGATTTTTTGCGCCACATTGAGCGGTGCCGAGCCATCGTCCACGTCATTGACTGCGCCACCTACGAGCCTGGCCGCGACCCGGTCAGTGATCTCGACGTTATTGAAGGGGAGCTTATTGCCCACGGTGGGCTTGAGGATCGTCCGCGCCTGGTGGTGCTCAACAAGGTTGACGTTCCTGATGCCGCTGATCTAGCCGATATCATCTTCGATGACGTCGCCGAGCGTGGCTGGCCGGTATTTCGAGTCTCGACGAAATCGGGGGAAGGGCTTAATTCGCTCAAATTCGCGATGGCCGAGTTGGTCGAGAAGGCCCGCGACAACGAGCCTGAGCCCGAGCCGGAGCGCATCGTCATTCGACCCGAGCCCAAGAATGAGCGCCAGGCTTTCTCCATCAAACGTCAGGGTGACGGCGAAGGCGGGTTCCTGTGGCGCGTGACTGGCGACAAACCGACTCGCTGGGTTGCCCAGACTGACTTCAACAATCCAGAGGCCGTCGGATACTTGTCGGATCGCCTGAATCGTTTGGGTGTCGAGGAGGAATTGTTGGCTGTGGGCGCCATCGCTGGTGACGCTGTCGCTGTCGGTGGTGAGGACGCCGTCATTTTCGACTTTGCCCCGCAGATTGAGTCGGGCGCTGAGCTGCTGTCTCGCCGTGGCGAGGACCAGCGCTTGAAGTCCGAGCGTCCTTCGGCTACTCGTCGTCGGGAGATGGACCGCGAATATCATCGTGCCCGAGAGGAGTATGGTCAGGTCGGTCGTGACCTGCGTGGAGAGTCGTGGCGCGCCCGTGTTGCCGAAGAGGAGTGGTTCGAGGGCCGTGACTGATCAGCGTGGAGCCATATGCGGGGCCGCCACCCTGGTGGTCAAGGTCGGATCTTCCTCTTTGACTCTTCCTGGTGGCGGGATTGACGTTCGTCGTGTTGACGACCTGGTTGATGCGCTGAGTGAGGTCATCGCGGTCGGCCGGCGTGTCGTCCTGGTGAGTTCCGGGGCGATTGCCACCGGATTTCCCGCCATGGGGATAACTCATCGTCCGCGCACTTTGGCTGGCAAGCAAGCGGCCGCGTCGGTGGGACAAGGTATTTTACTGGCTCACTACGCGTCGAGGTTTGCCAGTCACGGGTTGCGGGTGGGGCAGGTACTACTCACCGTCAATGACCTGGTGCGGCCCACCTCGTACCGCAATGCCTGGTCAACCCTCGACACTTTGCTGGGGTTGGGCGTCGTGCCGATCGTCAACGAGAACGACACGGTCGCCACCGGAGAAATTCGGTTTGGCGATAATGATCGGCTTGCTGCCCTGGTAGCCGAGCTGGTGGGCGCTCAAGCCCTCATCCTGCTCTCTGACGTTGACGCCTTGTACACCGCCCATCCGGATTCACCGGATGCTCGTCGCGTGGAGGTTGTGGAGGACATCGACACATTGGATGTCGATACCCATAAAGCTGGTTCGGGGGTGGGAACCGGCGGCATGACCACGAAACTTGAAGCCGCCCGAATGGCCACCTGTGCCGGGGTACCGGTGGTACTCGCAGCGGCGGTGGATGCCCCGGACGTTCTGGCTGGTGCCCCCGTGGGTACCTACTTCCGCCCGCTGGCGACGCGACGGCCCCGACGGTTGCTGTGGTTGGCCGACGCTGCCACCCCGCAGGGACAGATCGTCATCGACGACGGAGCTGTCGAAGCTTTGACACAGCGTCATTCCTCGTTGTTGGCGGTGGGTGTGACTCGGGTACACGGGGATTTCCAAGCAGGCGACCCAGTGACGATCCTGGCCTCCGACGGTCGAGTTGTTGGTCGCGGTATCGCCCAGTTCTCCCATGATGAGGTGCGCGTCATGAGGGGACGTTCGAGTGCCTGGCTGGCCGCAGAAATGGGCCCGGCGGCCTCTCGCGAGATCATCCACCGCGATGCCATGGTGCTGAGTCGTCGTCGTAAAGCTGAGCCGTCGTCGAGGAACCAGAAAAGTAGCGGGTCAAGGGTGACGTCCTGACTCACGGTCTGGTTATCAGGTGAGTGATGCTCAGCTGACGAATACCATATGGCCATGAGCTCGCGAGTCATCGAACAGGCCATAGCTGCCCGATCTGCCGCCACGGTGTTGCGTCGACTGCGTCGCATCGACAAAGACGACCTTTTGGCGGCAATGGGTATCGGGTTACGCAAAGGCGTCGACGAGATCCTTGCTGCCAACGGTGCTGACGTCGATCGCGGTCGCGATGCTGGGATGGACGAAGCTCTCCTCGACCGTTTGACCCTTACCCCGGAGCGGATCGAAGGGATGGCTGTCGGTTTGGAGGGGGTTGCTCATCTCGACGATCCCGTCGGCGAGGTGGTGCGCGGCTGGCACACTCCGCTGGGGGTCAAGGTAGAACAAGTCCGGGTGCCGATCGGTGTCATCGGGATCATTTACGAGGCTCGCCCCAATGTCACCTCTGATGCGGCCGGTATTTGCTTGAAGTCTGGAAATGCGTGTCTGTTGCGAGGATCTTCGTCGGCCCTAGAGTCCAACCGGGCAGTGATTGCGGCGATGCGATCCCGGCTGCCTGAGGAGATTCGTGAGGCGGTGCAACTCGTCGAGGGCGGCCACGAGGTCACCGATGAACTCATGACTGCCCGAGGATACGTCGACTTGCTCATTCCGCGCGGCGGTGCCGGGCTCATCAACGCCGTCGTGACCGGAGCCAAGGTTCCCGTCATCCAGACCGGGACCGGCAACTGCCACCTCGTCATTGACGTTAGCGCCGATGTGGAGATGGCGGTCAATATTGCCGTCAATGCTAAAACCCAGCGTCCCAGCGTGTGCAATGCCATCGAGACGGTTTTGGTGCATCGAGGAATTGCGGATTCGGCAGTGCGCCCATTGGTCGACGCCATGAGCGAACGCGGAGTCACGGTACACGGTGATGAAGAGAGCATCCGACTGGATCCGAGGATCGTTCCTGCCGCCCCTGATGAATATGACAACGAGTACTTGTCCCTGGACCTCGCGCTGCGCATTGTGGACGATCTGGAAGAAGCGGTCGATCACATCGCCAAGCATGGTTCAGGACATTCGGAAACCATCGTCACTAAGTCGATGTCTTCGCAGGAGTTTTTCGCTTCAAGCGTTGATGCTGCGGCGGTGCTGGTGAATTGCTCCAGCCGATTCGTTGACGGTGGCGAGTTCGGATTCGGTGCCGAGATCGGCATTTCTACCCAGAAGCTCCATGCGCGCGGGCCGATGGGCCTGCGGGAAATGACGACGACAACCTATGTCCTGCGCGGGGACGGTCAGACCCGTCCGTGACCGTTTAACGGTTGTCGTGGGGCGGTTGTGGGATAGGCTGAGACGTCATGAGTATCGTTCCTCTCCTGATGGAGTCGTCGGCCCTCGTCGTCGGCATCTTGACGCTGCTGGTTCTGCTGATCGCGTTGGCTATCGTCCGTGGTATCGGCAAGGGTCGGCCGCATTCCTGATGCCAAGTGTTGAGCTGGGGCTGGCGCGGGTCCACAACGGACGCCGCTACCGGCTCGGGGTGATGGGTGGCACCTTCGACCCCATTCATCATGGCCACCTCGTCGCAGCCTCGGAGGTTGCGGCCAGATTCGACCTCGACGAGGTCGTTTTCGTTCCCACCGGCGTGCCTTGGCAAAAGAAGGGACGCAGGGTTTCGCAGGCCGAGGATCGCTACCTCATGACCGTCATCGCGACGGCGTCGAATCCGTCTTTTTCGGTGTCGCGGGTCGATATCGATCGTCCGGGGGACACGTACACCGTCGACACCCTCAAGGATCTGCGCCGGGAGCGTGGCAGTGATGTGGACCTGTTCTTCATCACTGGCGCTGATGCTCTGAGTCAGATCCTTACCTGGCGTGGGGCCGACGAATTGTTTGACCTGGCGCATTTTATCGGGGTGTCGCGGCCCGGGGTGCCGCTGGGAACTAAGGACATTTCTCACTTGCCAGCAGAGAAGGTCACTCTTCTCGAGGTGCCTGCGATGGCCATCTCATCAACTGATTGCCGTCAGCGAGTCAGCGAGGACATGCCAATCTGGTATCTCGTGCCGGACGGCATCGTGCAGTACATCAACAAGCGCGGTCTTTACCGCGACAACAACGACAAGACCACTCCGGAGGATCATTGAGCGCCACTGAATATGCCATCGAGCTTGCCCGCGTAGTGGCATACGCTGCCCTTGACAAGAAGGGCTTCGATATCGTTGCCCTCGATGTCTCGGAGCATCTTGCCATTACCGATATCTTCGTTGTCATCTCGGCGGCCAACGAACGTCAGGTCTCGGCGGTCGTAGATGCTGTCGACAAAGCCATGCACGAGCACAAGGCCCATCGTGCACGTCGCGAGGGAGAACGAGAGAACCGCTGGGTACTACTCGACTACATCGACATCGTGGTGCACGTGCAGCATCAGGAGGAGCGCGAGTTGTACTCCCTGGAGAGACTGTGGAAGGACTGCCCGTCGGTCGATCTCCGACTTCCTGAAGATGAGATGTCTGTCCCCACGGACGTAGGGACAGACGCGCAGTGAGCGATCGAACGCGTCTCGTGTTCGTGCGGCACGGCAGGACGGCGTTCAATGTAGAGGGTCGGCTCCAGGGCCGTCTCGACATGCCGTTGGATGAGGTGGGGCGCCGTCAGGCATTTACGGTGGCTCAAGTCATTGCCGCGATGGAACCTGACGCGATCATCGCTTCTCCGCTACAACGTGCGCGCGACACAGCTCAGGCAATCGGCGCTTGTGCTGGATTGGGCGTGCAGTTGGATGATCGACTCATCGAGATCGATGTCGGACGTTGGTCGGGACAACGGGCTGCGGACCTGCGTCGCAACGACCCTGAGTACGCAGCAGGTGTGGTCAGCCCTATCGATTACCGGCGCGCCGATGGGGAGACGGCGAGCGAGGTCGCGGATCGAATCGTTGCCGTGTGTCAGGACGTTGTCGCGCAGTACGCCGGAGGAACGATCATCCTCGTGGCCCACGGGTTTGCGCTGCGGACCGGAATCTGCTGGCTGCTCGGCGGCGACTATGGCGCCTCACGATGCTTGGGCGGTCTTGATAACTGTTCATGGTCGATTGTTGACCACCTGCCGGAGGACGTCGTCGAGGCTAGAGGGTTCCTTTCACCATGGCGTCTCATGGCCTATAACTGTGGTGTCCCGGTGCCCGTGGACGTCGATTTTGCAAAGGGGGCATGATCCGCTAAAGTTCTACGAGTCGCCCGGGGACGGGAGATACTTGAGACTCGCTCTACGAGCGGGTTTCTGGGGCATTGGCGCAGTTGGTAGCGCGCTTCCATGGCATGGAAGAGGTCAGGGGTTCGAATCCCCTATGCTCCACTCGTCGTGAGGACCGGCTGACTGGTAAAACACCTAGTCAGCTGGTCTTTTTCTTACCCTCGGGCGATGGAGTAGGGCGGTTCTGGGGGTAGTCGGGTGGAGAGTCCGGTGATCGTAACTGGGTACGGCGCTGACTAGGGATTTCTTGTTGAGATCTAGATGAGATCGTACCGGGTACGATTACCCCAACCGGGCTCGGCAAGTGCCTGGGCATGACGAAAGCGCCCCCTCCCGGCAGCCAGCCAAGAAGGGGGCCACGCTCAGGCGACCGTGCGGGGCACCGCAGTCGAACCTGCACTCTCGCCGGCCCGCCGCGGCGGGCCGTCAGGAACATCCACCGACACCGGCGGTTCCCTGCCACCCTCGACACTGACCGCCGCCTCCGACACCTCACGCACCCTCGACGAGGTGTGCCGGCGACCGTGAGCCTGCGCATGGGGATGGCATACCTGTGGCAGATCTGCCGGGTGAGGTGGGCGGCCTTCTCCACCGCCAGCCACACCTGTGGGGACAGCCACTGCTTAGGCGAGTAGGCGTGGCTGGGGTTGTTGAAGGAGGCCCGTGAGCCCCCGTCGGCGCAGATTTCGATGCCGATCGAGTGGCCGTTGGGCGGGGCAAGCCAGCCGATGACGTCCTCGCCCAGGTACTGGACCGTCTCGGTGGCGTCGCACACATAGTGGGCGGATCCGCTCGCCGAGATGGAGGCTAAGTAGCCGGCGGTGCCCACCGCCCGGCCCGCCCGGGAGGCGGAGGGGAATCCGACGTCAGGGCAGGTGGCGTGGATGACGACGCGTGTTGGTGGAAGGTTAGGGTCGGCCGAATGGTGCGCGGCCTGAATGAATTGCATGTCGTTCTCCTCAACGTGGTGTGGGTTCAGGGTTCGGTGCAGGCTGGGGTGTAGGGGCGGGCTGGCAGACCGTCGCCCCCGCCACCGCCGCCTGCGGCACCCACACCGTGAAGAGCCGGATCGGCCCACGCCAGGCCTGCATGATGCCGTGGACCACCTTGTTCCCCCGTCGTGGAACTCCCTACAGTGGTGGTAGGCGTAGATGAGGGCCGCCACGAGGCCGGCGATAGCGGCGGCGACCGCGCCGACGGCGAGCACCACCTGGCCGACCGGGGTGGCCACCAGCCCGAGGATCGACGTGGTGAGCGAGGTCGCTATGTTGACTAGCTTGATCGCCGAGAACACCCCGGCCAGCGCTAGGGCCACCTTGAGGATCTTGGGCGCCAGGTCGGCGATCTGCCTGTGGTGATTCTTCAACCAGTCGCCGGTGCGCTTGAGCATGGGAACCAGCCGCGTGGTGGCCCATATCACCAGCTGGGTCATCAGCGGAAGCAGCTGGGCGCCGATCGTGACCTGCAGGCCCACCACCAGCCGCTCCTGGCCTACCGTCTTCGGCTCATCCGAGGCCGGCGCCACCCAGCCGAACACCTGCCGGCCGCCGGTCGGGTTGCCGTGGACGCCACGGGCCTGCCCGCCCGACCACACCGAGTGGGCCACCACATGCCGGGGCTTCACAGCCCGGCCTCCTGCGCCTCGCGCAGCAGCTCCTCTCCGGGAGGCGCGCTCGCCCACTCCTGCTATCCGTACTCCGCTACGCGCCGGACCGGTCGGCGATGACGGTACGGAACAGGCCGTCCTCGGTGCGGAGAGGCGGTACACGGTTCCATGGCCGACGCCGCCCCTCGCGGAGCTCTCGCTGATCGGAGCTCATGGACCTGCCTTCCCGGACGCCTCAAGCCCACTGCGCACGAAAACGAAGTGCGCACTCCAGATAAGGGGTCGGTCTGCGGTCCGTCTCACATGACGGGCGACCGCAGCGATCAACCACCGACTGATAGACATATGCTCATCTGGCGTCTAAAATTGCGCTTGTCGAGTGTGATGGCCGAGCTCGTCGCCGGAGGGGGCAGGTCATGGGAAGTGTGAGCGGGCGGCGGAAAGCTGCGTTGCTCTGGATCATGTTGACGGCGCTGATCGTCCTCGAGGCAGCGGACGTAGCGATGATGGCGATGCACGGCCAGATCCCCGGGGCGGTCATGCACGTCGTGCTGGCGATCCTCTTCGCGGTGATCATCGGCCCCGCCATCCTCCGGTTCGGCACCGATGCGGCGCTCTGGCTGATGGCGGCGAACCTGGCGCTGCTCATCATCATCGCCGTCCACGACTTCGATCACATGCGCCAGGCGATGGCATGGGGTACACGTTCACGATCCCCCTGCTGATCGTGAACTTCATCGTCTACGTGCCCGGGGCCCTCGCTTTCGTGCTGGCCTCCCGCCGCCCCGTCGCGGGAGCGATGGCCACGACGGTCGCGGGGCCGTTGATCGCCATCGCCTTCCTCAAGCTCCATTTGCTGGGTGCGTGGGTCCCTGTCTGGGGGCCGTGGAACGAGCCCTTCACGGTGCTGGGCGTAGATACCCTAAGCTGGGCGATCCTCTGGATCACCGCGGTGGTCGGCATCGTCGTCGGTCTCGTCGGCGCCTACCTGCTCGGGCGTTCGGGCGCGGAGCGCGCGGGCGCCGGAACGGCGTCGTCGTGACGGTCCACACGGCTTCGGAGGCGCCGAGCGACATCGAGCACCGCGAACCGCGCTTCGGTCGACATCAGGGCGGAGAGGACCCGTCGGTCGATCCTCGAGGCCGTCGAGTGGATCGTGCAATCGGCCGGAATCAACCGAGGTGCGCTCTACACCCACTACTCCTCGCTCGGTGAGCTGGCCTTCGCCCTGCTCGCCGACGGCTATCGTGAGATCGCTGACGTCCACCTCGCGGCTCGGGCCGGGCGAGCGGTCGACCCGGCCACCGTGGTCGCGGAGCCCCAGCGCAGGATCGTCGACCTCTATGTCGCCCATCGGGCGCTCTTCGCCGCCGCAGAGTCCCTATCGCCCTAGTCCGCGCGTGCGCGGCGCAGGCGGTGGCTGACCTGATGGAGGAGCTGTACCGGATCGCCCCGCCCGAGGGGGTATCGACGTCCCTCGGAGCGCGGTACACGGCGGAGGCCACGACAGGGCTCCTGCACGCTTGGGTCACAGGCGGGGTCGATGCGGAAACCTGAGCATCTCACGAACGATCTGCTGGCACTCATGCCGTGCGGTTCCCGCGCGCCCCCGCGCTTGTCGCGGAGAGCCGATTATGGCGGCCGCCGAGGCCGCAGGGGATTACTGCGACGCCCGATGCGTGCAGGTCCGGATCCCGATCTCTCCGGGCGTGCACATCGAGGGGGTGCTGCGACTCCCGGCTTCGGATCCGGTCGCCTCACTCGTGGTCCACGGGGCGACGGGCACGTCTTCCCACTTCTACAGGGGCTTCGCCCAGGACTTCGGTGCGGTCACGGCCGATCCGACGCGTCGGGTGCGCCTGCCGAGGCCTCAGCAGCGGGCTGGGGTGTTCCCGACGGCGGCGCAGCTGAAGCGCCTGACAGAGAACTCGCGGAAGCCGACGGGCCGATGGTGATGCTGCTGGGGACCACGGGGCCCGGATCGGTGAGCGCTGTGCGCTGACGGTGGCTGATGTGAATGTGGCGCGGTCTCGTCTGACGGTGCGCCGGTCGAAGTCGGGGCGCCCGCGTGCGGCACGGGTTCGATCCCCGCGTCGCTCACAGGCTCCTGGCCCGGTTCGGGGTCAGTGCCTCCGGCCGCGAGCAGGCGCAGGAAGTGCGATTTGCTCGACCCGTTCGAGCCGAGTACTGCGACCCGATCACCGAAAAACGCGTCGAAATCGAATGCACGCATCAGACCCGTCACCTCCAGCGCCTCGCAGGTCACAACGCGCTACCCGGTCCGCCCACTGTGCAGCCGCATCTGAAGGCACTGCTCGCGAGGTTGCCCCAGCGGCGGCGCAGCTCGTCCAACCGCTCGAACCGCTGCTCCCGCGCACGGTGGTACGTGTCGAACCCGCCCGGATGCGTCCACGCAGTGTTGCCCGCAACGCCGAGTTCCAGTGTAATGATCGAGGTCGCCGTCTGGGCCAGCAGCTCACGGTCGTGACTCACGTATAGCACGCCCTTGTCCGTCGCGCGCAACTGCTCTTCCAACCAGCGCTTGCCTGGCACGTCCAGGGAGTTGTCCGGCTCATCCAACAGCAGCAGATCATCTGGGCCACGCAGCAGCGCCTCCAGCGCGAGCCCGCTTTTGCTCACCACTCGACAACGTCGACAACGACCGGTGGCGACACCGCTCGAAGGGCACCCCGAGAGCGGCGACCGTGCAGACGTCCCACAACACCTCGACGTCATAGCCGCCCACCTCGCCCCATTCAGAGATTGCTGAGGCGTAGACCAGCTGTGACTGGGTGGTGCCCTTCTTGTTCATCATGGCTTCAGAGCGTGCGAGCTGTGCGGCTGCGACGCAGATCTCCGGTGGCGAGACTGACAGTAGCAGTTCCTTGACTGTCCGGCCCGTGATGAACTGACCCATCACGCCAAAGTTACCGTCGCAAGTCACTATGCCCGAGTCCGGTGACAGTTGACCCATGACGATCCGCAGCAACGTGCTCTTGCCAGCGCCGTTCGCGCCAACGACGGCTACCTGCTCACCCGTTCCGAGGCTGAACGCGACGTTACGCAGCAATGGTCGGCCGTCAGGCAGCGTGTATGACACCGTAGCAACATCAAGATGACCCATGATTCAAAATCATCACACGTGTGATAAACGCGGGTTGGCCTGCCTGTCACCTCCATCGCCTTCATTGCGGCATGAAGGCCACTCGTGCTCTCAGCAGCCGCCCTCTCGCTTGGATCTGAGCTGGCCTGCCGCGCATCTTGCGGATCGAGGCGTAGGAGGCTGTGCGGGTTTCGCGGCGCGCGATGGCGGGGTTTGATTCCGCGTTCAGTGTGCCGAAGTCGGCGTCGTGTGCAGCAGCGTGATGACGGTGTCAAGCGGGAGGGTGCGGATGCGGTCGGGTGGCAGGTTCGGCACTACAGCAGTAACAAGATCAATCACGACAAGTTCCTCATGAGCAGAAGTCCTGCCGTCAGAAGCCCCGGACTGGCAGGGCATCAGGAAGGTCTGCCAAGTGGGTGCGCCTTGGCCTCCGCTTGTGGTGCGGGGCATGTTTAACTGCTGAATTACCGCGCTTTTCGTTGTCGAGAGAGGTGGTCAGTCCTCTAGAGCCAAAGTTCCCGTAACTCCGGGTTCCAGGAAAAATCCGGGAGCCAGACGGGAGTACATCTCGCCCGGTCCTAGTCCGATTACATCGGTGTGCACGGCTAAACAACGGATCTGGCCGAGGATCAGCACCTCATCGCCCTCGAGCGCGACTTCGCGGTACAGCTCGCATTCGCAGTAAGCCGGGCATTCGCGCAGATGCGGGATTCCGGCTGTGGAGGACGGCACTGGCGTGAGACCACTCGCCGCGACCCGTTCGGCACGTGGAGTCCGTGCGATTGCCCCAGCGCAGCGCGTCTGCTCGACCGTGGGGAAGCTCACCGTGTAGTGGCCCGTGGTCATGATGTTGTTGTGTGTCCAATGGTGCTTGGAGCATCCCAAGCTCAGTAACGGCCCGTTGAAGCCTGCCATCTGAACCCAGCTTTTGGGTGCAAGGTCGAGTTCACCCGATGCGGAGCTTGTGAGCACGTAGACGATCTGTCCGGCAAGGGGTGAGGGATGCCACTTCCACTTGTCGAGCGGCAGGATGGCGAACGGATCAGTTTGCACCAAATCAGGTTATCCCGCCGCGCAGTGACGTACCGCCCCGCGCCGGCGTACGGCTGCAGCCTCGCAGACGCAACCTGCCTGACCTTTTACTTGCCATCGCTCTTTGCCGCTCCACACGCCGGCGTGCGCGTTGACGTGATTAGATCTGGTCGTCGAGGGTGCTGATGTCGGGAAAGATGTTCATGGTTGGTTGCCTTGCTTGACGGTGATGTGGGCGTAGCCGTAGTGGCCGCCGGGGGAGTAGCCGGCGGAGTCGACGTTGCCGATGCGTTGTCCGGCGGTGACGATGCCGTCGTCGGCGGCAAGGATGGGGGTGCGGTCGGGGCGTCGTCGTCAGCGCTGGGGTGGAGTTTGGTTACTCCGGTGATGGGGTGGACGCGCATCCCGAATGCTGAGGTGGCGACCCGGGTTCCTTGGGGTAGTGGGAACACGACCCGCCCGGACGCCGGAACCGGGGGCGGCACCAAGTCCTAACGCATGAGTCTCTTGGTACTGGGTGAAAATCAGAATCGTGTTCGAGAACGACCGAGTTCAATCCTTACCCGATACCAACTGCTCGACTGCACCAATTTGCCGGTCATGCAGCTCATCAAGCTTCACTTCCCGAGCCGCCCTGGCATCCTCTACGCTCCTCGTCTTTTCGTCGCGATCGCAAGAAACTCGCCACTCGTCGCGCTATTAGAGAAGCAGCCCTGACGTTGTTTGCCCGGGACGGTTTTGACAGCGTGACCGTGGAACAGATTACCGAGGCCGCTGACGTCTCCGCCATGACTTTCTACCGACACTTCGGCAGCAAGGAAGCCGTCGTCACCAGCGTCGCCACTACTGACCAAATGGATCATGCCATTGGTGCGCTAGATCGAATTCGTATCCCAGGCGAAATCCCAGATGTTCTCGATGATTTCTTCGCAGACGCAGCATCTTGGGAAGCGGAACTGGCCGAGCGCGTTGCCTTAGTTCGAGCTAACCAGACTTTAGTGAATGCCCTATGGCAGCGTTCCACTTCCTGGACCGATGCCATCAGCGAGGTGCTAGGGCCTGGATTGGACTCGCGAATCTACGCCCGGGTCCTGGTGGGGGCCATCACTGAGACGGTGCTCGCCTGGCCAGACTCACCAGAGTTCCCATCAAGCTTTGCGCTGCGGGAACTCATCGAAAAGACCCTGTCCAGCTTCGTGAACTACCATCAGCACCGCGGTATCTGACCCAATCACGTCCCCGATATGAGTGCCTCGTGTGTTACCCGGATCACTGAGCCAGCTTGAGTACGGGGCCCGGAACTGTGCGGTGTCCTTGAGGTTCAATGATCTCACGGCCAGGTACAAGGCCTTCAGCGCGTCGGGAAATGACCCTGCGCCCGCATGACCGTGCGGAAGCGGGTGTTCAACGACTTGATCGCGTTCGTCGAGCAGAGGATCTTGCGGATCTCGACGTCGTAATCCAGGAACGGGACGAACTCGGTCCAGGCGTTGCGCCGAAGCCGGATCATCGCCGGATAGGACCTGTCTGTCATAGACCAAGATCGGTGATCGTATCAATGGAGGTAGCTGCGTAGACCTTCTCTAGCAGGCGGGTTATCCACGTGTTCACCTCGTCGATGACCCGCTAGTGATCTAACTGATCGTGTCCTTCGACACCGACGTGCCATGCACCTCGGCAAAGTGCGCGGCGATCTCTCCAGTGGTCAGGCCCTTCACGAACAAGCTGAGGATCAGGTCCATGTCTGACAAGCGGCGTTGACGTTTCTTGACCAGCTGTGGCTCGAAGGTGCTGTTGTGGGAATTGCCCGAGCCACGGCCGACGAGGTCGTCCATCTGGTCGGATCGACACCCGCTGTCGTGTGATGGTTCGACGCATGGTCTGCGCGTCCACCTCGAACTGGCGGCCCAGTTGCACGGGCGTGCAACCGACTTGGTAGCCCCGGACGGCCTCCTTTGTTTTGTACAGAGCCCAGACTTCGCTGGCGCACGGGAACGCCGCGGCGTGCGAGATGGGCTGTCGCGGTCAGGCGGTGGATGTGGAACTGTTTGCCCAGCCTGCGTAGCGTCTCGCCGGCCTCGTAGGCAGCGACCAGCTCGACGATTTCGGCGGCGGTCAGAAAAGTTTGAGCCATCTCAGGTAAGCGAGCAGACTGACCCCGAGAGTCCACAACACAGGATTCCGGCGGCCACTTCGATGTCCGGTACACCTCTCGCGACCAGCGCACACACGGTTCGCGCGGCCGAGCCAGAGTCGTCACACTCTCTGCGTAGGTCTACCGATCGATGGCGAAGCGCCGCTGATAAGCGCAAACAGCTAGCCGCGGTAGCCGAAACTAGTAAAAATAGCCGCTATCGCAAGCTATCCGGTCGGGAAGTCTCAAGGCGTAATAGGCGGGGTCTTGTAGTAGACAAACCCTCTCTTATATATCCCGACATGGGAATCATGCGATCGGAGACAAAACTTCAGCGAACAGCCTCATCAAACGTCGATCCGACACATGCGCTACTCGGGCCAGTTCAATTGCTGCTGTAACGCAGTGACACTTGACTCCCGATAAGCTGCGCGACCACGGTGAGGACGGCTATGAGGCAGAACGCGCCAGCGGTCGTAGGCAGTGCAGCTGACACGGCAGCCCAGGCCGAGGTTCCGTTGTTGGAGGCAAACCTGAAACCCAGGGCCAAGATGACAGAAAACACCAAGATGCCGGTGACAACTTGCAGAATCGCTGCCTCGACGCCGACGGTGGCCAGGATGCCGAGGCGGCTGACTCCAAGCGAGCGCAGTACTTGGAATTCTTTGCGGCGTGACAGTCCGTTGCTGATGGTGGTCTGGATGACTCCGATGAGGCACATCAGGTAGACGGTGGCGAAGAGGCCAACATTGGAGCGATAGGTGTTGGCTCTGCGGAGATCTGACATGTACTGAACGAAGCCGGTCTTGTCGAAAACGGTTCCGCTGATGCCTTCAGACTGCAGCACGGAGCGGACTTCTCCCGTCGACAGGCCCTTAGTGAAGATGGTGGCGGTTGTGTTCTTTGGCCCGAGGGCGCTGATCTGGCCCCAGTCAAAGATGAGCCCTTCATACACTTCGTCGGTGAAGACCGCCACAACAGTCAAGGTCACAGGATGTCCAGTGTTGTCCACTACGGCTATGCGATCGCCCACTGAGTTACCAATCCCGCTTGCAATGTTGGTGCCCGTAACTCGGGACATGTCTCCCGCCGTGATGTGCAGGTTGGTCAGCTTGGCGAACGCCGGCGCGTCTGTGAAGTGCCACATACGTCGGGTGCCTCCGGCAACTCGGTATCGGGAGGCAAGCCGCGACTGCTGGCGGGTTTTGTGGCCCAGGGCCTTGGCGATCGGAGTAGCGTCATCAAGATTGGTGGTAATCACGGTGTCGGCGGCTACCTGTGCAGTGAGTGCTTGCGTGCGCATCTGCTCATCGGGTGCGTTAGCGACCAGGAACCCTCCCAGAATGCCGCATGAGATGATCGCCGGAGTGACGAGGCGCGCATAGCGCATACGATCCTTCGCGGCGCGTCGGGCAGCCAACTTGCCAGGTCCTGGCGCGAACAATCCGACGATCCGCCCGACGACCCATGCCCCGATAGGCATCGCCAGAGGAGCTGCCGCAAGAAGCGGCACCACGGCCAATATCGGCAATATCAGAATGATGTTGGTTCCCATACCCTGCGGGTCCAAAACAACCAAACTGACGACACCCGTCAGTATTAGAACGAACCGCCAAGCGATCTGCCACCAGGACATGCGGCGAGCCATGGGTGCAATGGACGCCAGCAGGTCACCTCTAATGCTGATGCGAGTAGCGACACAACCCGCAGTCGCGGCGACAGTGGCGATGAGCCCAGTCACCGCGAACATGCTGCCTACCGGGAACCTGAAGTCGATCGTCATGGTACGACCAAAGAAGCCGACTGCTTGCATGCCCCGAAACAAGGGATAGGTTAGTGCGGCGCCAATCAAGGCGCCGGGCAGGCCTGCGAGCAAGCCGAGGATGAAAGACTCGCTGGCAATCATCCGCGCCAGTAGTCCACGGCTGGCGCCCGTGAGGCGCATCATCGCCAATTCCTCTTGTCGGGATGCGATGACTTGCCTGATGGCTGTAATCATGAGGACACCGCTGATGGCGATTGCCAGCCCTGCCAACAAGGTCAGAATGCTTCGGATGCCGGGTAACTGTGTGGCAACTTCTTCGGTTGAGAAACCCGCAACGTGCACCCTGGTGATGTCAGAGAACCCATGAACCAGTCCGGCTTCGGCCGATGTCAGCGCTGCCGTAGCTACGATCGTCGCCAGACAGCCCAGATACAGGGTCAGGTGTTGACGAACCAGACGCACAGACAGAACAGTCAGCTCCCGCACGCCTGTGCCTCCAAAGCAGCGATGCGACTGGAGATTGCCACGGCGTCCATGCCGGTGCTGTCGTCGGCGATCTGGCCGTCGAAGAGAAACAACACACGAGAAGCCGAAGCGGCGACGACGGGGTCGTGAGTCACGATGATCACAGTTGATCCAGCCTGGGAAAGAGCCTCCAGATGAGTCATTACCTCGCGGCGAGACTCACTGTCGAGTGCTCCGGTGGGTTCGTCGGCGAAGACGACCTCCCGGGTCGAAGCAATGGCACGCGCGATGGCGACACGCTGTCGTTGCCCGCCTGATAGCTGATCTGGATATCGGTGAGCGAATCCAGCCATTCCCACGCGTCCGAGCGCAGCTTCGACGGTTGCATTGTCCATGCGTTTGCGGTCGAACAAGGCCGGTAGCTTGACGTTATCGGCAGATGTCAAGGCGTCAACGAGGTTGTAGGACTGGAAAATGAACCCCCACGATCTGCGGTGTAGCTTGTCCAGGTCGCTCTGGCTGAACCCTGTCAGATCTGCGCCGTTGTAGAGAACTTTGCCTGTTTTGGGTCTGACCAGTCCCGATATGCAGTTCAGAAGGGTTGACTTGCCCGAGCCCGAGGGTCCCATGATTGCTGTCATCGTTCCCGACTGGAACGTGACGCTGACACCCCGGAGCACTTCGGGACCCTTTTCGAATCGATGGTGTAGTTCTTTGACCTCTAGAGTCGGCACTGGTGGTTCCTCTCTAAGCCGGGTCATCCCTTGTCCTTCACTCCATCGAAAACTCCTTTGCCAAGGAATGGACATGAGTACCGAGTTGTAGTGGACCTGGCTCCACTGCTTTACGCCAGAGCCTGCGGTAGCCTCACAGAATGCATTCCGTTGAGCCTTCCTCGGTCACGAGACGGGTATGGCCCAACGGATGGTCTTGGAACCCGATTAGGTTTGTGTTCTCGACAGCGAACCTCAAGTCTCTTGCCCACGCGTTCGTTCTCGCCGTGTTGTGTGGTCCGATGGCCCTGCTGTCTTTGCTAGGACTGGTCCTCATTGGTGGAGTCGGTTCCGCGAGCGACGATATGTGGCGAGGAATGGCATTCTGGCGGGGATGTCGTGTTCCGCGTCCGCGCACGCCCGGTGTCGACTGGCGTACCTGGCTGTGCGCCCTGGTGCAGATGCTCCTGGGCGCGGCAGCCTTTGGTGTGCTCTCCATGGGATCGGTTTTGGCCGGTGCGTTCGCCTGGGCGGCGATCACGACTCAGCATGGGTGGGACCTCTTCGGGTGGTACCCGGGCGATGGGCTTGCCCGCCCCGTCATGGCGTCGCTGTCGCTGATCACTCTGATGCTCGAGATCGTCTCCTGTTGGGTCCTCTCTGGGTTGTCCGTGGCGGTGTGGGCGCTCCTCACCATGACGCGCACGACCGTTGACGATCTTCAGCGATCTCGTAAGGTGCTGACGGACTCATTCTCGAGTGAACGGAGACGCATTGAGCGAGAGCTTCACGATGGTGTGCAGCAGTACCTCACTGCAACACAACTAGCGCTGGCGACAGCGCAGCTCGCGTCAACTGACAACCCGGAGGCCCTTGCAGCCATCGCGATTGCACAGGAGAACACTGGACGAGCTGTTGCTGCGCTCCGCACGACCATCCGAGGGATCCACCCTCGAGTGCTCGACGAGGCCGGTCTGACTGAGGCTGTCCGTGAGCTGGTCGGCCTTTCCGGGTTACGTGGCTCGGTGCAGGTCCAGGAGAATGGACACGACCAGCAGGTCAGTTCTTCGGGAGCAGTGCTGCTGTACCACGCCGTTGCCGAGGCCATGACGAATGCTGTTCGACATGGAGGAGCCTCAGCTGTCGCGGTCACTGTCACCTGGCATGCGGAGTCAGTCGAGGTGACGGTCGTCGATGATGGCACCGGTCCCCAGGACGGAGCAGTGTCCCCGGACAGTTCTGGACTGGCTGGCCTGACGCAACAAGCTGAGATGCTTGGCGGCAGCCTCTGGTTCGGACAAGATAAGGCCACAGGCGGTGGGCGATTGCGTGTACAAATCCCTCGCAAGACCGCTGTATGAGGAAGGAGGCCGAGATGAAAGTACTACTGGCTGAGGATTCGGCTCTGTTACGAGCTGGGCTTTGCCAACTGTTGCGAGCCATGGGGCACCACGTCGTCGAGGTGGGCGACGCCGACACTCTGTTGCAGGCGGGACGATTCAGCGACATCGAGGCGATTGTTACAGATGTCCGCATGCCCCCGCGGATGGCCGATGACGGTTTGGCAGTCGTTCACGAGCTACGCCGTGAACGACTTGCTGAGGGGCGCCCGGTTTTGCCTGTCATCGTACTGTCCCAGTATGTTGCGGCAGCCTATCTGGACCGACTCCTGGACTACGGGGCATTCGGCTATCTACTCAAGGAGCGCGTTTCGGATGTTGCCGAGTTCTCGCGGGCTCTCGTCGACGTGGTAGCCGGGGGAACTGTCGTGGACCCCGAAGTCACCCGCGCACTCGTCGGCGCTGCTAGTGACGGTTTGGCCATGTTGACTGATCGGGAACGGGACGTCCTAGAACTCATGGCCCAAGGACTCTCCAATTCTCAGATTGGTGAGCGATTGTTTTTGAGCCGTAGCGGCGTCAGCAAGCACGTGGCCAACGTCTTCATCAAGCTCGGCTTTGATCCCACCGACGACAACCGCCGTGTTCGAGCCGTACTTGTGTGGTTGAGACGAGAGGGTATTCACCGGGCTCCTTCGAAGCTGCTGGAACCTCGATAACTCATATAGTCAGGTCCGGGGAGGCTGAGCGGGTCGCAACTGCTGGGCGGGTGCGATCAGTGAAAATGCTGGGTCCTGGATTGGGCTCGCGAATCTCGGCTTGGACCCTGGTGGGAGCCACCATTGAGATCGCACTCATCTGGCACGACTCGCCGATGTTCCCGTGGAGCAGTGCCCTACGGGTGCCCATGGAGAAGACCTTATGCGAGCTCGCAGAAAACTACCGGATTGGCAATACTTGAGCGGCCCACTGTTCAGCGCAGGGCGCCGTTGACGAAGGCGGACGAGGTTAGTTAGCCTTCGGTACGCACCTCCCAAGTATCCCCGACTAGCTCACCAGTCGAAATGACGTGGTCGCGTAGAGAGTGCTTACAAATAGGCATATCCGTCTCAATAATTTCGGCAAGCTTGAGCACCCAATGTCGGTCACAGTACCGCTCAATTTCCGGATCTATTCCTTCCTGGACGGGTACCCGGACAATGAAGCGCGTGACGGAGTCAACGCAAAGCGATTCGGTCCAAGCGCACGCCGCGCCGCCTTCACCCGGGATGTCGAAGTCATCGGGGCCTCCATCATCGAATTCCGTCGAGCGGCCGCGATGAGCTCTCGGCTCATCCTTGGTTGGAAGGACAGTTCGTACCTGTTTCTCAGTCATGCCGTTCGGCCTCCGTATTCCTTGTCAAGAATCGACTCCATGTGGGTGACAGCGTCCTGGATCTCGCGATTGTCGAGGACGATGGATGAGTCGAGCCACCGTCCCCATTTACGTTTGAAGCGGTCGTCGAGTCGGTTGACTAGTTCACACTCGTCGGTGGGGGAGAACCGGATGAACGCTTCGGTGCCATCCCGGTCCATATGGACCTTGACGTTTGTGTCGAGTTGTCGTTCGGCGGAAGGACGGGGAAGGACCAGACAGACGTCCAACTGGTCGACGAGTATGCCCCACCAAGCCGCGTCATTTTCGTGAACGACGCGGACGTTCATTTCGGGGAGGTATGTTTTCGGCACGAATCCAATTGCATGCATCCATGTGGGCTGGGTGCCATCGTCGTAGCATGCCTTGACCATGGAAACCGTTCTACCCATGGTACGGCCATCTTCTAGGAGGATTTCATTGCCGCCAAAGTTGGCGGAAGTAAGTCTCAGGCCACAATCTTTTTCACCAGCAGTTGCAAGTTTGAGCTCGCTCACCGCATCTGGACCCTCGATCGCGTCGAGGAGGTCGAAGGCGTAGCTGAAGGGTTTTCGCGCTTGCTCAGGGTCTGTCAAGAGGCCGACCACCTCGGCTCGCATGGGAGTTTCCTGGAGCACGCTGCTGTCGAGCCACTCCTGAAACTCCGACAGAGTCGAGAAATTGCTGACACAGCACTTGGTTGAACTGTAGGTAACGAGGTTGTGTTCTGCGCAGAATAGTTTGGCTGCTACGGTTTGCCCACCGTAAATGTCGCTATCAAGATAACGGTGCCCTGCAGCGTCCTGGGATGCGATCCAGTCGAACCAATCAAGGATCGGGGCTTCCGCCCCGGTATCTCGATGTGAGTACGGATTCTCGTAAGATGCTGCTTCCCCGTCGATAGTGCACTTGGCGAGATTGCCATTGACGGCGATTTCATAATGGGCCGGGTTGCCGTGGGAGTCGAGGGCGTCGACGATGTATGTGTTGTCCATGGTCTTCGTGAATGAGGACGGCGACAACTCAGTACCATACGGAAGTAAATAATCGTCCGGGAGAGCGAGTGGGAGAGAACGTTCGTGCTCTTTCTTCATGGTGGTTACACTACCACGTCTACATAGCTATGCGGGTAGTTTCCTTTTGCCGAGACTGCCGCCTGTGAACTATTTCATCTCATGGAGGAGTCCGACCGAGTACATGGAAAAATTCTTGAGGAATCATCTGGATAGCCTTCTAATCTGGATCTCCTAGTCACATATTCCCGTGAGTAGTCCAGACGATGCGAGCTATTCCATCGATTTCTCACCGGAATCAGTTGTGTGGAAGACGAGGACTTCGTACCCAAGTCTTGCGGCTTCGTCAGCGGCGGGCGTTGTCAATCCGGACATCGTCAGGCCAGCGACCGGTTTGTTGTGAGCTGTGTTGCTGACGATTCCAGCTTCTTCGTACTCTTTGACCATGGCTGCGATAGCGGCGGATGCATTCGCGAAGACCATGCGCGATACGTGATTGATGTCGGCCACGTTAACGACGGAGTACATAAGTGTGACGTCGGCCTGTCCCACGTAGGCTCTGGCATCTCCGGAAGACATCGTGGAAACCAGGAGCTTGGGGAATCCAATCGGCTATGCGGCTGTTGGAGAATGAGCCAACATCGATGATGACTCTACCTTGCTGCCGTTGGTAAGAATGCGGTGACGAAGCCAGTCGAGCTCGTCTCCCTCGGTATCCAAGGTTCCGAACACAGCAATTGCGGCCATGAAACACTCCTTCGTGATCATGTCATCATGACCGTAGTTCGGTGATTCTGCCTGCACCATGCTGCTTGAGACGAATTGGCCTATATGGTTGTACCGCTGGTTGCGAAGAAGGGCAATACTCCAGGTGTGGTTGTCGAAGTTGGCCCTGCAAGTATCTCGGCAAACCGTGGCGGAGGCTTTTGGGATTGTTGAACCGGCTGGACTACCCATATTGCGTGCGGCTATCGCGGAACCGTTCGCTCGTGATGGAGTTCCCACGGTCCCGCAGCGGATCGCTGTTAACACCGGCGTATGCTGACTGTCGCAGGTCTGGCTCTTGATCTCGTTGACCGCGATTTGCGACGTGCGCCAGCGATGTTCTATTACCAGACGAACATCCATATCCGACTGGTCTGACGATGGCTCCCAGCCATCGCAAAGCCCTTGCTGCCTTGCTTGATCACTATAGTGTTCCCGTTGTCGAGGATTGCTGCTCGTATGACCTCACTGCATCGGGATTACCCGCTCCCATGTTGGCAGGAGAGATGAGCGATGATCTGGTACTCACGATCGGAACACTGTCGAAACTGTTTTGGGGTGGTCTGAGAATCGGATGGTTGAGAGCCAGTTCGACGCGCATTCGGCAACTGATCGAGCGTCGCAAGGCGGAGGATCTTGCCAGCCCCATATCAACCCAGGTGGTTGCCACCAACCTGATGACGCATGTGGGGGAAGCGCGTCGAGAGCGACGAGCGCTCTTCAAGCCGGCCGGGGGGCAACATGTGAGGTTGTTAGCGACGTGTTTCCGGCGTGGGTGTGGACCGCATCACAAAGTGGTACTGGTTTGTGGGCCGATACTCACAATGACTCCTCAGCTTTGGCTGAAGCTGCGAAACGAGTGGGGGTTCGACTGGCTCCGGGGCCGGGATATTCGGCTTATGACGGGCAGCGGACAATGTTGCGGCTTCCTGTCTGGCATGAACCGGAGTCGCTCGAGAAAGCATTGGGAATGCTGCGCCGAGCCGTCTCTGATAGGTGATGACGCCGATTGATTCGGGTGCGCCCGCACGGTGCTGCGGCGGCTGGAGGGGTTGCGGGGTTGGTTGTTCGCATGAGTGGAACGTGAGTGCGATCAAAACTGGCGGTCGTTGGGAATACACTCACTCACGTTCGAAACGTATGAAGGGCGCGTGGGCGCAGGAGGCTGGCGATGGTCGAAGAGCGTTTGAAACAGGTCTTCAAGACCTGGCTGCCGGCCCAATCCCGGACTTGGCGTGACGGCATCTGAATCGTCGCGATGGACGGTTTCGCCGGCTTCAAGACGGCTGCGGCTGAAGAAATCCCCAAGGCCACGACGGTCGTGGACCGCATCTACGTCATCCGCCTCGCAGGTGACGCGCTCGACTTGTGTCGGTGCCGGGTCCAAATCGAGCTGTACAGCACCCGGGACCGCAGGCACCACCTGCTTACCAGAATCAGCGAACCCTCCCCACCGGCGCAGATCATCTACCCACTGACAAGCAACAGCAGCGCGTGAATGAGCTGTTCGCCGCTGATCGGCACGTCGAAGTCGAGGCCACATAGGGGTCTATTAGCGCATGTTCGCCGTCTACCGCGCCAGCACGCGAGCAGAGGGCAAGAAGACCATGACCCGTTTGATTAACTCAATTGCCTCAGCCGCCCCCACCAGCCTTGCCGCGGTCTGCAAGCTTGGCCGGGTCCTGACCAAGCGCGGCGAGGATATCCTCGCGTTCTTACCACCATGACTCCAGCAACGGCCCCACCGAAGCGATCAATGGATGTCTCGAACACCTCCACGGCACCGCCCGTAGCTTTCAGACCCTCCTTACCCACGGCACCACCAGATCCCTCTTGGAAACCGGCAGATCCAGACCCCAACAACACTCCCGAACCGTGAAAAGCCCGAAAACCTCTAGAGGGAAATAACTGTCCTTTTCTCCGTCAATCACCACGGTGGCGGAATTTCCTTTATCCTAAAGCGGCGAAAAACGCTGGCTACTCGGCAAGCAGATCTCCTGCTGTTTTCATCTGTCAACACAAGAAAATACTCATGGGGCTGGTTCAACGCCGGCGGGTGAGCAGACCAATTTGTGAAGCCATTTTCCTGTCGTGGACGCCGGACAGTTAGCCAGTCCCCATGCTGTTCCGGTGAAGACTACCGTGCCGCCTTGAGTCCCCGCGCCTGGGCCGATATCGATGTTGTAATCGGCCTGAGAGATGAGCCCTGGGTTATGGTCGATCGCGATGGCGGTTGCACCCCTCTCGGACAATCGGCGTAAAAATTGGATCAATTGCTCTACATCTTTGGGATGTAATCCGGTCGTAATCTCATCTAATACGAGCACGCTTTCCTGTTCCTCCCGATGTTCCTTGAGGAACTGGACGAGCTTTATCCGCTGGAGCTCACCGCCAGAGAGCGTGTTTAGTGTCCGTCCCAAGGTGAGATAGCCGAGGCCAACCTGCTGGAGCAAGGATATGACGGTGAGCACGTCATCCTGGGTGGCGTATAGTTCGCTGACCTGATTCAAACCGCTGTCAAGAACATCCGCGATCGTGGGGTTAAGCGAGCCCATTGGGAGTCGGACTGCCATCGTGGTTTCGTTGAACTTCCTGCCGCCGCAGCGCTCACACGGTGTTTGGACGTCATCCATGAAGGCCATGTCTACGTGTGTCGTGCCGCGTCCCTTGCACAAGGGGCACGCGCCTTTCCCATTCGCGCTGAACCAGCTGGTAGTCAAACCTGAGATTTTGGAAAAGGCTTCACGGATTGGGGATTCAAGACCCAGAGCAGTCAATATGGAGGAGCGGCTGGATGCTGCTAGTGGCAATTGATCGATGATGGTGACTTCCGGGTGCTGCTGGGCCAAAGCAGATGCCAGCGAACTCTTTCCGGAACCCGCCACCCCAGATACGACCGTGAGTGCCCCGACCGGAAAGCTCACAGACACATCACCCAGGTTGTTGCAGCGGGCGTGAGTGACCTCTATGACGTCGGTTGCGGGGCGAGAACGTCGATTCAGTTGGATTCCTGCACGCAGTGCTTTTCCCGTTGGGGTGTCGCTACGGGTCAAACTCCGAGGGCTGCCCTCAAATAGAACCCGTCCGCCATCATCTCCCGCGCCCGGCCCGAGCTCAACGACATGATCGCAGGCGGCCAGGACCTGCAGATTGTGCTCGACGATGATCACAGTGTTCCCAGAGTCCCGCAGTTTCCTTAGCGACCGTAGCAGGCGTTCGATATCGGCAGGGTGCAGTCCACTTGAGGGTTCATCCATCACGAAAGTTGCGTCGGTGATGGGTGCGTCCAAGAGGCTAACGAGGCGTAGCCGTTGAGCTTCACCGCCGGAAAGGGTGTCCGTCGGACGGTCGAGGCTGAGATACCCCAGGCCGATGTCGCGCATGTTGTTCAGCCTTGCTAAAACCGCTTGGCGGGGTGCCTCAGTTATCTCGTCGGTTATGGTTTTGATAAAGGCAATGCATTCATCGATACTCAAATGGGATGCTTCAGCAATGTTGAGCCCCTCGATTCGACTGGCGCGGGCTGCCTCGTTAATGCGCTGACCGTGGCAATGAGGACATACGACCCGCTTTACGATCCTACGCAGTGCGGCATCTTCCTTCTCGGTTGTTTTCGCGTTGGCTTTTTCCAAATATGACGCTTTAAGGCGAGGAATGATCCCATCGAAGATGCCATGTTTGGGATAGCCGGTGAGGGGACGCTCCAAACGGACTCCCTGGCCGTGAAGGAGCAGCTTGCGTGATGCCTCGGGCAGTTCTTTCCACGGCACATCGGGGTCGAAGAGTCCAGAACACACTAGACGTTTCCATCGATAAGTTCCAGGTTCGAACGAGGGGAAGCGGACAGCTCCTTCATTCAAGCTCCTGTCGGGGGCGATAAGCTCTTGCAGGTCGATACCGTCCACATAGCCCAAGCCGGAGCAGTCCATGCACATGCCGCGCGGATCATTCGGTGAGTACGAAGGAGAATAACCTGCAGAGGGAGACCCTGACCGGGAGAACAGCAGGCGCAGGTATGGCGCGATACCGCTGGCCGTGCTCACTGATGAGCGCGCATTTCCACTGAATTTCTTTTGCCCGACGATCGCGGTGAAGGTCAGACCTTGCAAGCCATCGACCAGGCCAGGTTCCAAGGTATTCAACCTAGCTTGCACAAAAGCCGGAAAAAGCGAGGACACGGCTTGTTGTGCCCCGGCTGCCAGAGTAGATACCAAGGAAGTTTTTCCAGAACCAGAAACCCCGGCGACGCCGACAAGCGCATGCTTGGGGATGCAAACTGTGACGTCTCGCAGATTATGTGTCTTGGCACCGTGGATTTGGATCGAGCCCACGGAGCTGCGCGAAACGATATCCTTCCTGAGGTTACGCATGGCTCGCAATCCGTTGCTGCTTGAGGGAAGAAGACAGCTTTTCAGACAAGCGAGCAAATACCTCCAGCTCATCCTTCGTCATCGACCTAATCGCCGTTTCGTACAGGGAGGTGTGCTGAAGCGAAATATCCTCGAGCAAGCGTCTGCCGCTTTCAGTTATGGACGTGCGCAGCTCTCTGCCGTCTGACTTGCTTGGGGTCTGGCGAACGTAGCCCATAACTTTCAAGCTCTTTAACGCCTTAGACAGTTTCGTGCGTGAGATCCCCATGACGAGACTGAGCTCAGATGGCAGCATCTCGTGTTCTCTGTCCAGCTGGAGGAGAACATCGTATTGCAGCCAGGAAATGTCGAGCGGATTCACTAGGGAACGCTCTGCGACCAGCTCACACTGAAGATGCATCAGGATGCTTCGGAGGTCCATTCTAGTTTCCCCTCAAATATAGTTGCCGTATGGAAACTATATCACAGTTGGGGGTCTGGTCGTGGAAGGTCGTGAAAATCCGGGTAGGGACGCGAGATTGTCGGAAGGCCAGAGCTTCACTGCTAAGTCATCCATATCGCGGCAACCGACGGGTGTGTTTCGACTGGCACTAACGCTGAAACATGTATCCGCCAACGCGAGCCAATAATCAGAGCCCTTGAGCGTAAACCTGCCAACGCAAGACCACGCGTATCAAATCCGATGTCTTACTAGACCCGGCAGTGGGATCGCTCCTCAAAGAAGCTCGCCCAACTACTGGGACGCGAAACCGTGAACCTGCCATACTGGTCCGTGTGGCGTCAGCGTTCACGGAAATCGTCCCCCGGCCAGGATGCTGTTCCTAACAGCCGGCGAGCCACTGGAATCTCAGTCAAGATGGCCTAGCACCGCCCTCGCCGTCGCTATGTCGGTTACCAGATCCGTCACCCATTTACCTCGCAGAATTGCCGTTAGGGCCGGCACCTTTTCGGATCCAAAGGCGCTGACGATGACGTGGGTGATTGATGGAATCCGGTCCAGCGGAACTGCCATCAACCCTTGACAAAAGTCTGCGTCAATGTGACGACCCCGGGTATCGACGTGATGCCCGCAGATGTGTCCTACGGCCCCGCGTGACAACAACTCTGTGTGTGCGCGCTCCGACATCACGTGGTCGAAGATCGGCGCCACCGAATGCATTCCGACTGTTCCTACGCCGGTCACCAAGATGTCTGCGTGAGAGGCCATCGCGATCGTCATACCCACTGACTCCTCGGCCTTCAACGCGGCCGCTGCCTGAGGATTCGACACCAGCACCGGAGCCGGCATCACCCGGTATGCACACCCGATTCGTTCTGCTAGCTGACGGCACAACTCGGGAGAGTCCAACAACAAATTTCCCTTGGCTGTCCCACCAATAGCCTGCACCACCGTGGCCCCCGGACGGCGTATCGGCGTCATCGCATGCACCACTGACGCCACCCCGCGCCCGTTCGACAACGCGATTACCGAATCGGGATGCATGTACGTCGTCACCAGGTCGGCTGCCATCCGCGCCACCTCGTCGGCCGTGGCATTGTCGTTGGACATCGCGACTCGGGCGCAGGTCAGCCCGAAGGTGCGTGTCAGAGCGTCCTCTAACTCGATGGCTCGCTCCAAAGGATGCTGCACTGTGAACGTGATGATCCCGCGACGCCTCGCCTCGTCAAGAAGCCTGGACACCATCGAGCGGGAGTAGCCGATCTCGGCGGCGATTTCGGCTTGAGTGGCCTGCTCTAACCAGTACCGCCGCGCGACCGTCAGCAAGGTTTGGATGTGTTCGCGATCAGTCATGAGTGTCTCACAGATGTGAATCTTTGTGGTAGGTCCACCGTTAAAACGGGAAGTAAAGCCACCATACTAGCCTTTCTGCTTAGGATGAATTCACATGTGTGAACTCATGGCCTTGCGGGGTTGCTGTGGCGGCGGCTCAATGGTTCCCGTCACACAGTCGTGAGAGAGGAATCACTCCAATGGCCGTCGTTCGTACCATCAATGGCGACGTTTCGCCCGACACCCTCGGCGTCGTCAATGCCCACGATCACCTCATCCGCGTCGGAGCCGGGGAGGTCTACATCGACCCTGACCACTTGCTTGACGACGTCGACAAGGCAGCCCAGGAGGCTACATATTTCGTCGAGGCCTCTAAGAGCTGGGCCGCTGGGGGAACCATCATCGACATGTGCCCGGCCTCCTCAGGCCGCGGCGTGCTCAAAACCCTCCAGGTCGTCGAGAAGGTTCCGGGGCTGCAGGTCGTCCAAGCCACCGGATTCCACCAGCAGAAGGTCTACCTCGAGTGGCGTCAGAGCTGGGTCAACCAGTACACCGTCACTCAGATCGCCGATCTACTCATCGCCGACATCGTTGAGGGCATCGACCGTTTCGACTATATGGGCCCCATTGTCGAGCGCACCAACGTCAAGGCGGGCGTCATCAAGTGGGCCACCGCCTACGGCAAGATCACCGAGTGGGAAAAGAAGTCCGGCCAAGCCGTCGCCATCGCATCTAAGGAGACCGGCTGTCCCATTAACACCCACGTGACGGCCGGAACTTGTGGCCCTGAGCAGGCAAGATTCCTTGTTGACCAGGGTGTTGATCCGGCCAAAATCGCTATCGGCCATATGCAGCGCAACTGGGATCCCTGGGTTCACGAGCAGATCTGCAAGCTCGGCTGCTACGTCGAGCTGGACGGCACTAACCGCATCAAGTACGTCCCGGATAACACCCGCGTCAACCTCGTGAAGACCCTCGGTGAGAAGGGCTACGGCAAGCAGATTCTGTTGGGCACCGACTCCGGTAAGGCCTCTTACCAAAAGGTTTACGGTTCGGTCTCAGGCATCGATTACGATCCGGCCGTCTTCTGTCCACGTCTCGTCGAAGACGAAGGCGTCGACCGCGACTACGTTAACGACCTCCTCATCAACAACGCGGCCACCTTCTTCGGCTTCGAGCCGCTGGCCGGGTGACGACGATGCCACGACTTCAGATCGCTCTTGACACCTATGATCTGCCGTCGGCCCTGGCTCCGTTGGCCACCGCCGTCGACCAGATCGACATCATCGAGTGCGGTACCATCCTCGTCCTTGCTGAGGGAATGGATGCGGTGCGGGCTATCCGGGCTGCCTACCCTGACAAGACAATTCTTGCTGACGTTCGCATTGCCGAAGCCGGGGCCAAGATCGCCCGAATGTGCTTTGAAGCAGGCGCCGACCTCGTCTCCTGTGTCGCCGGAGCATCCCTGACAACCATCGACCAAGTATGCAAAGTGGCCGGGGAGTTCGGCGGTGAAGTGCAAGTCGAGCTCGCCGACGAGTGGTACGACGCCGAGCGTGCCCGCAGATGGCGCACACTCGGCGTCCAACACGTCATCGTCAAGCGTTCCCGTGACCGCGAGGCCGCCGGAGACCTCTCCTGGAAACCAGAAGACCTCGGGCGGGTCGACGAGCTGGCAGGAATGGGATTCACCGTCACCGTCACCGGAGGAATCACCCCCGAAGACCTTCCGGTTTTCGCTGGGCATCCGGCCGGCATCGTAATTGCCGGTCGCTCAATTGTCGCTGCTGATGATCCCAAAGCTGCCGCGAAACGACTGCGCTCCACCTTGGATGAGGTGTGGCCGCAATGACCGAATCGCTGACCGACGGGGTGACCCTCGGCATCTATGAGAAAGCCCTCGTCGGCAACCCCTTGGCTACCGACGACGACTGGCGACGCTTCCTAAACCAGGTACCCGAGGCAGGATTCAGCTTCGTCGACCTGTCCGTCGATGAGTCTGAAGAGAGGATGGCACGGCTCGGATGGGACCAGCGCCGGCGTCGCATGGTGCGCCATTGCGTTGAGGCCACAGAAACCGCTATTGGTGGTGTCTGCTTGTCGGTACATCGGCGTATTGGCCCTGGTAGTGCCGACCCAGCCGTGCGCCAGCGAGCTCGGGAGGTGATGGGCGAAGGATTGCAGCTGTGCCACGACCTTGGCGCTCCTGTGCTTCAGGTCGCGGGGTATTACTGCTACTACGAGCAGATGAACGACCATGCCGAGCAGTGGTACACCGACCTCCTGCTCGATGCCGTCCCGATGGCTGCACGGCTGGGGGTCGTCATGGGCATCGAGAATGTTGACGGCACCGACGTCACCTCTATCCGGAAGGCGATGGAGTTTGTCAAGCTTGCCGACTCGCCCTACCTGCAGGTGTACCCAGACCTTGGCAACATTGCCGAGCAACAGCTTGACGTCGTGACCGAACTCGAGGCCGGGCGGGGCCACATGGTCGCGATCCACGTCAAGGATGTTAGGCCGGGCGAGCCTCGTCGGGTACCAATGGGGGAGGGCACCGTCGACTGGGACGAGTCCTTCGCTGTCCTTGCTGAGCAGGGTTGGCGCGGCCGAATGATGATCGAGATGTGGAACGACGACGCTCCCGATTCCAACACGCGCAGTGCGTCAGCACGCCAGTTCATAGAGGAGCATCTTAGGACCGCTGGAATCCCGGTTCGCCGCGCCCTCTTTTGACCCTGGGCTGGGGGCTCGGCATGAATTCCGGGCCGCCCAGTTCTGCGCCTCTACAAATTTTCATTATTGTTCAAAGGAGAACCCTTCATGCTTGAAAAGCTCAAGACAGACGTCTGTCGAGGCAACCTCGGACTGCCCCGTCATGGACTTGTGACGTGGACCTCGGGCAACCTGTCCGCTCGGGACCCTGAGACCGGCCTTGTCGTCATCAAGCCGTCCGGGATGCTGTATGACGCTATGACCCCGGACGATATGGTTGTTGTCGACCTTGACGGCAAGGTCGTGGAGGGGCATCGAGGAGCGTCCTCCGATACCGCCTCACACTTGTATGTCTACCGACGTCGCGACGACATTCGGAGCATTATCCACACCCATTCCACCTTCGCCACCGCGTGGGCGGCCACTGGCCAGGACATCCCCTGTGCAGTGACGGCCATCGCTGATGAGTTTGGGGGGCCAGTGCCGTGCGGCGACTACGCCCAGATTGGCACTGAACAGATTGGTGAGCAGATCATGAGGTTCATTGACCAGTCGCCAGCGGTGCTACTCAAAAAGCATGGTGTCTTCACTGTCGGCACCTCGATCGAGAAGGCCATCAAAGCAGCTGTCATGGTTGAGGACGTCGCCAAGACCCTCACCTACGCCAAACTCATCGGCGAGATCTCCCCACTTCCACAGTCGGAGATCGACTCCAACCACGATCGATACACCAACCGTTACGGCACTGCGGCAGCATCCACGGGGGTGACGGCATGACCTACGACATCTCGACCATCGGCGAGGGGCAGATCCGGCTCACCTGCTATAAGGGTGAACGTCTCATTAATGCCCAGCAGTTGCGTGCCACCGCAGCCTGCTCCGAGGCCAATGTGTCCGGCTTGTTGTCTCAACTTGGGCGCAGTACCTGTTGGGCCTCTGTCATGCCGAAGGGCGATCTTACTGATCGGGTCGTCAACGAGTTCCGCAGTGTTGGGGTCGACGTTTCCCACATCTGTATGAAGCCCGAAGGGCGCGTCGCGTTGTATTTCATGGAGCCCGGTGAGTATCCGATGCCTGCCCGCGTGCTCTACGACCGGGAGCACACCCCGTTCCGCGACGTCACCGTCGAGGACCTCGACTGGGAGGCCTTGCTCGATACCCGTCTGGTCTTTGTCACTGGCATCACCGCTGCCTTAACCGAGAATACTGCGGCTGTGGTGCGTCACTTCGTTGACGAGGCTCACCGCCGTGGCATTGCCGTCGCCCTCGACGTCAACTACCGGTCCCTGCTGTGGGGTCCGGAGCACGCTCGTGAGGTGTTGGAACCAATTGCAAGGATGTCGAATATTGTCTTCTGCTCGGTGCGTGATGGCAAGGCCGTCTTCGGCATCGAATCTGATGGGGAGCAGGCATGCCGCGAATTGCGTGAACTGTTTGGGGTCCCGACGGTCGTGTCTACCGATCAAATCAATGGTGTGTACTTCTCGGACGCCGAGCGCGGCGACTGCACGTTCCCCGTGGTTCAGGTGCCCGTCATCGACCGCCCGGGCGCGGGAGACTCCTTTGTCGCGGGAACCCTTCACGGGTATCTCGGAGGTGACGTGGTGCAGGGAATCCATTATGGACAGCGGACCTCCGCCTACGCTCTAACCCATTACGGTGATCTGACTCGTGTGAGCCCTAGCGAACTCAATATTCCCCCGAATACCGACATTCTGCGCTGAACCTGATCACAGCGCAGACAGGAGACACACTCACATGTCCACCTCAACAACACCCAAACAATCAGCTCTAGACCTCATCGATTCGCGTCCCTTAACGCGCAATCAGAAGAATCTTGTTGCCCTAGCCGTCGTCGGAAATATCTCCGAGTTCTTTGATATCTTCCTCATTGGTTTCGTCGTATCCGTCCTGACTAAGCCATGGAATCTGACTGGCACTGAGGCGGGCGTCATTCTCGCCTGTTCCGGTCTGGGGACGGTCATTGGCGCCATCATGTGGGGACGTCTTGCCGACAAGATCGGACGCCGCTCCTCTTTCTTCTGGTGCGTGCTCCTGTTCGTCGTGTTCACTGTAGTATCAGTGTTCACCCCAGATCGTGGCTGGATTATGCTCGCCATTTTGCGTATTGGCGTGGGGATCGGAGTCGGCGGACTTAATATCACCTCGATTCCCTACGTCCAGGAGTTCGTGCCTGCTAAGCAGCGCGGTCTTCTTGCCGGCCTGGCGTCGGTATTCATCCCCCTCGGTCTGTTCTTGGGGTCGTTAGCACAAAATGCACTGGGCGATAATTGGCGTGCCCTCATCGCTTTGGGCGCCATTCCTGTTTTCCTGCTGGTGTGGATCCGTTTCGTGCCCGAATCACCACGGTTCCTACAGAGTCATGGGCGTGATAAGGAAGCACGCGAGGCCCTAGCCTGGGCACTCGATATACCCGCTGACGACATTGGAGATTTGCCTGCCGTTGAACACGTCCAAGACGCTTCCTACTCACTTGTCTTTGGTAAATACCGCAAGAGTCTTCTCATCGTCAGTCTGGGATCATTCTGCTTCATTCTGGGCTCTTTTACGATTCAGTCGTGGGGCCAGACCCTGCTCAAGACCGGCTTTGGCAAGTCTCCCGAGCAAGTCGGGACCCTGTTCATGTTCGTTTCCCTGGCCGATCTCATCGGGCGCTTCCTATCAGCATGGCTGGCAGACCGCATTGGTCGGAGAGCCACCATGTTGTCGTTTGGCCTCATCGGTGCTGGCGGGACTCTCATCATCGCCCTTTCGGCCCGCCTGGGTTGGGGCTGGCAGATCTTCTTCGTCGGTGTCCTCATTGCGATGGCCTTCGCCGACGGCGCCTTCGGCATCCTCAATGCTTTCGGCGCCGAGCAATTCCCCAACGAAGCTCGCTCGACTGGTCTGGGACTGGGCTACGGCATCGGCGCCACCGCCAAGATCATCGGTCCGGCGCTTATGGGACTCATGGTGGGCGGATCTGCCGTCAAGCAGAATGTCACCCTGGACGCGGTATTTCCGGCATTCATCCTGTTCGCTGTGCTGCTAGTCATTGGCGGTATGACGTACATGTTTGCCCGCGAAACTCGTGGCACCTCGCTCGACACGATCTGACCAATTAGATGATCCTGATGTCGAGGGCCTGTACCTGCCTCAAAGGATTGACCGAGGCCGTGACTTGACGGGGTGGTTTAGGGGTCCTCGACACGCCAGATCGAGCGGTGCGGAGTGATTTACGACGTTGACAGTGAGATCTGGAGGTTCTTTGGTGGCCTTAACGGCGTCCACGATGGATAGACGGCATTACAGGCCTTGCTGTCCTTTACAGTGATAGATGTTGTGCTCGTCACTGGTGGCTGCTGCAGTTGCGGAATCCAACGTGTCAAGTCGTCATAGGCCGTTGCACAGCATCTCTTTGTCCCCGACAGCTCTCCATGACAACGAGGTTTCGGTCTCGGCAACCTCTGACGTAGCAGCGTCGAGAACCTCAACGTCAGGGTCAAGGTGGGGGCTATGCCGGCATGGTGTCACCCGGATCTTTGCCTGGTTGGAGCTGGTTTGAGACGGCATTTCCCGATTAGTAGGGCGAGGACCGTCGTGAGCGCACGGCACGGCGGTAGGTTAGAAGGCAACGACGCGGGAGCCCACTGATCGCTGTGGGCTGAGAGGGCGCCACGAAGGTGCCGACCGCCGGAACCTGTCCGGATCATGCCGGCGAAGGGAGTGGTTGACATGACTGAATTGTCGAATTTGGTGGCGGAATCTGTAGAGCGATTACGCCGAGACAAGCCGCTGGTGCAGTGCCTGACGAACATCGTCGTGGCTAATTTCACCGCTAACGTGTTGCTGTCTGCAGGGGCGGTTCCTGCCATGGTCGACAATCCCGAGGAATCCGAGGGATTCGCCTCCATTGCCGACGGTGTACTCGTCAACACCGGAACTCCCTACCGGGAGACCGCTGAGGCCATGATTGCTGCTGCGCGCGGTGCCGCAAGCAGCAACACACCATGGGTACTTGACCCGGTGGGGGTAGGCATGCCATGGCGCACTCGGGTGGCCCTGGATACCTTGGACGTCGCCGCTCCAGCCGTCATCCGGGCGAACGCCTCTGAGGTGTTGGCATTGGCCGGTACTGGTGCCTCCGCTCGAGGTCCGGAGGCAGGAGATGCTGTTGAGGATGCCTTGGCGTCCGCGACTCAGCTCGTCCGCCGTTACGGCTGCGTAGTGGCCATTAGCGGCCCCGTCGATCACATCCTCGATGCGGACCGGCATGTGATCGTGTCATCGGGGCATGAGTGGATGACGCGGGTTACTGGAGTTGGGTGCTCACTGGGAGCTCTCACGGCAGCCTTTGCGGGAATCCAGAATGACCACCTCATCGCGGCCGTGTCCGCGACCGCCATGTTGTGTGTCGCCGCCGAACGGGCAGCTGAGCGCAGTGCTGGTCCGGGGGCTTTCGCGCAAGCTCTTGTTGACGAATTATTCCTGGTATCACCCGACGAGGTTGGTGAGCGGGGAGGGCTCCGCGATGTCACGGCCTGAATTTGATCTGTCGGTTTACCTCGTCACCGACACCGCCCAGTGTGGCGGACCTGACGAGGTTGTTGAGACCGTGCGCCACGCTATCGCCGGCGGGGTGACTCTGGTCCAATTCCGCGACCACGACTTGTCCGATGACGAGTTCGTCGCTTTGGGGCGACGCGTCAGAGAGATCTGTGTGTCGGGAGGGGTGCCCCTCATCATTGATGACCGCGTACATCTCGTTGCCGAAATTGGGGCCGATGGTGTCCATGTTGGGCAGTCTGACATGCCGGTCGACCAGGCCCGTGCGATTCTGGGCGACGATCTACTCATCGGCTTGTCCGCTCAGACTCCCGCCCATGTGGAGGCCGCCCTGTCCCAGGGGCGTGACATCGTCGACTATCTGGGAGTTGGGGCCCTGCATGGTACTGGAACCAAACCTGAGGCTGGGGAGCTCGGCCTGGCTGAGATTCGTGATGTCGTCAACGCCAGCCCGTGGCCGGTGTGCGTCATCGGTGGGGTGAGCGCATCCGATGCTCAAGACGTAGCCCGGGTGGGATGTGACGGCCTGAGCGTCGTCTCGGCGATTTGCCGGAGTACCGACCCCAAGTCCAGTGCACGGGAACTTGCGGAGGCGTGGCGTACGGCGAAGGAATGATGACCATGGCCTGGTGTGGAGACGTGCACAAATGGCCATAGATGCTGGCATCTTGTTCAGATGAGCGGACCTGGTGCGCAGCGTTCTGAATCAGGCGCGAAGGCACCTTAAGATGACCGTCATGAGCACTTTTGACGCCACTCGTCGCGCCTCCAAAATTTCCGTTGTCGGTGCTGGTTCAGTCGGTTCTTCACTGGCCTACGCCTGCCTCATCCGTGGATCGGCCGGCCTGGTATCCCTCTACGACATCGCCAAGGACAAGGTCGAGGCCGAGGTGGCGGATCTCGCCCACGGCACTCAGTTCACCCCTGCTTCGGTCATGGGCGGTGCTGACGTCCACGACACTGCTGACTCTGACGTCGTCTTCATTACTGCTGGGGCCAGACAAAAGCCGGGCCAGACTCGCCTAGACCTCGCCGGCGTCAACGCCAATATTTTGCGTTCCCTCATGCCACAGCTCGTTGAGCAATCCCCGAACGCCCTGTTCGTGCTAGTGACCAACCCGTGTGACGTCCTCACCGTCGTTGCCCAGGAGGCCACCGGATTGCCCGCCAACCGTGTTTTTTCCACCGGTACGATGCTCGACACCTCGCGGCTGCGTTGGCTCATCCGTCAGTGGGCCAACGTCGAGCAGCGTCATGTCCATGCCACCATTGTGGGCGAGCACGGCGACTCGGAGTTTCCGCTGTGGTCGACAGCCAATATCTCCGGTGTACCGATCCGCGACTGGGCAGTTGACGGTAACCGGGTGTTTACCGAGGATGTACTGGCTGACCTAGCCCACGAGGCGGCTTACGCGGCTTACAAGATTATTGAGGGCAAGGGCGCTACGAACTACGCCATTGGCTTGACGGGCGCTCGTCTAGCCGAGGCTTTGCTCCGTCCAGGCCGCTCCGTTCTGCCATTGTCGAGCGTCATGACGGACATGCACGGAATATCGGGGGTGGCCCTATCGATGCCCTGCATTGTCTCCCGTGACGGCATTGAGGGGGTCGTCCCCGTTGCTATGGATACCGAAGAAATCGCTTCTCTCAAGGCTTCAGCGGAACGGCTGCGTGACACTTTGTCATCGATCGCTTGACCCGATGAACATCTGTGCTGCTGACCGCATAAGCTAGGGGATATGTCAGTTCCCTTTCAGTATGCGCATGATGACGACGGAGGCCTTCTAAGGATTGCGGCCCGTGGCCAGGAGGTGTTGACGAACCCTCTGGCCAATCGGGGCACTGCCTTCACTATCGAGCAGCGAAAGGCGCTTGGTCTCACCGGCCTGTTGCCGTCGGGTGTCATGACAATCACTGATCAGCTCAAGCGGGTCTACGCACAGTATTCGGCGCAGCCTGATGACCTAGCCAAGTACCTGTACCTCAACCACATGCATGACCGCAATGAGGTGCTGTATTTCCGCCTCCTTGCCGAGCATATTGAGGAGATGCTTCCAATCGTTTACACGCCGACCATCGGCAAAGCGATTGAGGAGTACAGCCACTGGTACGACCGTCCGCGCGGCATCTACCTGTCCATCGATGATCCGGAAGACATGGAGCAGGCTCTCGCACAGTTGGGTCATGGCCCTGACGGCGTCGACCTCATCGTGGCCACCGATGCGGAGGGCATCCTGGGCATCGGCGACCAAGGTGTCGGTGGCGTCGCGATCACGGTAGGAAAGCTAGCCGTATACACCGCAGCTGCAGGGATTCACCCTCACCGCGTGCTCCCGGTCATTCTCGACGTCGGTACCGACAATATGGAACGTCTTAACGACGATGGCTACCTTGGGGTACGTCACCCCCGCGTGCGCGGCGAGCGTTACGACGAGTTCGTCCAGCAATATGTCGAGACCGCTCACCGGATGTTCCCCCACGCCCTACTGCACTGGGAGGATTTTGCGGCCGGCAACGCCACCCGGATTCTCAACAAATACCGCGACGACTACTGCACGTTTAATGACGACATCCAGGGCACCGCGGCTGTCGTCGTCGCGGCAGTGCTGAGCGCCGTTAAGTCGTCGGGGATCCCGCTGAATGATCACCGCATTGTCATCCATGGGGCGGGCTCGGCTGGTACCGGAATTGCCAACCTGCTGGTGCAGCTTATGGTGAGCCAGGGCGCTGACGAAAAGACGGCTCGCTCCCATTTCTGGGGGCTTGGATCCCATGGCTTGTTGCGCGAAGGTTTACGTCTGCGCGACTTTCAGCAACCCTTCGCCCGCAGTAAAGAGGAGTTCGAAGGCTGGACCCTCGATAGCCCAGACCAGTACACGCTCGGTGACGTGGTACGAAACGTCCACCCGACGATCCTTATCGGCTGCTCCGCCCAGCCCGGTGCCTTCACCGAGGACATCGTCAAGACGATGGCTGCCCAGTGTGAGCGTCCGGTCATCATGCCACTGTCGAACCCGACCCGTAAGGCTGAAGCCCTGCCGTCCGACGTACTCACGTGGACTGACGGACGTGCTTTGGTCGCGACCGGTTCGCCGTTCAAGCCAGTCATGGTCAATGGTGTGACCTATCAGATCGCGCAGGCGAATAACGCTCTGGTGTTCCCAGGAATTGGTTTGGGAACTATCGCTGTTCGGGCGTCCCGGGTCACTAGCGGCATGATCGCGGCCGCTGCCGAGGCGGTGGCGATGCATATCGATAACCGCGTTGTGGGAGCTTCGCTGTTGCCGTCAATCAAGAGCCTAAGGCCATTGTCGGCATCTGTGGCCATTGCTGTTGCCCAGCAGGCGATGGAGGAGGGCGTGGCAACCGAGGTCACGGACAATCCAGTTGAGAAGGTGTTCTCGGCGATGTGGCAGCCGCGTTACCCGCGCATCGCGGTTGTCTGATGCGCTGACTGAGAGGTCGGCTGATGCCAGGCTCGCGCTTCATGCGCATGCTTTGTATGAGGCGCGAGCTACGCTCTGATCATTAATGCCGAAATGGGGGAGGACATCCCTGACCCGTGGGTAAGCATGACGGTGGCATCGGTTCGTGGACAATCGATCGTGATCGTGCCGTGAACCTTGTGGCCTTGGGATACACCAGTGCCGAGTGAGCCTGTAGGGGGCTGGCTCGCCTGATGGATATCGGTTGACTGGTTCTCCATGATGAAGAAGATGTAGTCGGTCAAAGAACCCTTGGTGACCGCGATGGTCATCGTCAGGGTGACGGTGTTAGGTCCCCATTCCACGTGGTCGATTGACCACCTCCCCTCGGTGTCATCATCCTTCGAGGAGAAGGGTAAAGAGGAGGCGACCGCAGTAGCCGATGCCGGAATGGGCGTCGGAGTCGAGGACGCGGATGTCGCAATGGGGGACGGCGTCGGCGTGACGGGGTTCGCCGGCTCGGTCGTGACCCGGCGTGCAACGATGACCAGCGCGACGACGAGCGCTGTCACGATGATGACGGCGATCCAGCCGCCGTGGCGTTTCGGCGGCCGGTACTGGTTGATGTCAGGCGGTTGGTTCATGGTGGCTCTACTGTACGTTGTTGCGCGCGGCTGATGTTGTCCACAGCATGGCGTCAAGACAAGGTGGCGCAGATGGGAGTTGTCCACAGATTCGAAATTGCTTGGCGAATGTGGCGGGGTCGAGACGACAACTGGAGGTATGACAGCACTACATTCCTCCACCGCTGATAACCGTGATCCGCTGACCGTCAGAACCGTCGAAGAAGCGGTGACCTTGGCGCCGTACCTCTTGGGATTTCAGCCTACTGAGAGCCTGCTCATGATTGTCGCCGACGACGGTGCCGCGTGTCAGGGTTTCGTTGCCCGAGCTGATCTCGATGGCCTCGAATCCGCCCCGGCTATGAATGCCTTCGCTGCGCGGGTCGGTCCCTTGGCAGGGCAGGGTCGAACGGTCGTCTTAGCGTTCAGCAAAGATCAAGATCGCGGTATGGTGACTCTGGCATCGGCCGTCGAGGCGATGAAGGGCATGAATATTGGTGACGCCGCGTGGACTGACGGTGAGTATTGGCGCAGTATCTTCTGCGATGAACAGGGTTGTGGCGAAAACCACCGCTTTGTTCCGGATCCGACCATTGCAGCCGAAGCGGTCTATCGCGGGCTAACCGTCCTGCCCAGTCGCACCAGCCTCGTCGATAAACTCTCGGGCCCTGGGCGCACCTGTGATCCAGATACCCGCAGACTCCTGGCCAATTCCCGGCGGCGGCTTTCCCGCAAAGATGACAACACCGTGGAGGTCAGGTGTCAAGCCCTCTTTGAGTCTGGCGATGAGATCAACGATGCGGTTGTGACGGAGCTAGCGGTTGCCGTCCAGCGTTCCGACGTAGCGCGCAGACTGTGGATGTCAATGGAACGGGCCGACGCGTCACGGTGGCTCAGAATATGGAGTCGAGCAGTCGAGATCATTCCTGATCGGATGGCGCCAGCACCGCTGTCTCTGTGCGGACTGGCAGGATGGTTGAGCGGTGAAGGAGCAGTGGCGGCGGTGTGCGCTCGGCGATGCGAATTCATGGTGGGAACAGCCGACCTGCCAGCTGCGCTGACAGTCATCGTTGACGCTTTTGTACCGCCCAAGCTGTGGGACGTGATGGACCATGACCCGGCAGTGATTGCCCACCCATTTTTAGAAGAGCAGGTAGACGAGGAGATCAACTTATCGGCGTAGCGGCGGAAGTTACACCCGCGTACCGACGAGGTGACCGGTGAGATAGGTGATCGTCATGGAACACATACCGACGATGATATTGCGGGCGACTGGACGGGTCTTTCCGCTGCCACTGGCAAGAGCCGAGCCCAAACCGGTGAGGAACAGGCCGACGATCGTTGCGGTGATGGTGATGTAGACCCGGGTCGCCGTCGGGGAACATACCATGGCCAGCAGTGGCACTAGGGCGCCGACGGTGAACGCCGCCATCGAGGCGAAGGCGGCATGCCACGGGTTGGTGTATTCGTCGGGGTCAAGGCCTAGCTCGGCCTCGGCATGGGCACGCAGCGGGTCGTGGGCGGTGAGTTCCAGAGCCACCTGACGAGCAGTGCCACGGGACAACCCCTTTTCCGTGTAGATCCCCGTGAGCTCCTCAAGCTCCTCGTCAGGGAAGTCGCGTAGCTCAGCGGTTTCCTTAGCCATGACGGTCTTTTCAATGTCGCGCTGGGAGCTCACGGAGACATACTCGCCGCCAGCCATCGACAAAGCGCCGGCGGCCAGACCAGCCAGACCAGCAATAAGGAGGGAGGAACGGTCGACGGTGGCGCCAGCGACGCCCATCACGATGCCGGCTGTCGAAATGATGCCGTCGTTGGCGCCCAGCACTGCGGCACGTAACCAATTGAGTTTCGAATTGAGGCTACCCGTGCCCTTGTCAGGTTCGTGAGGCTGACGGCTGGGCGTCGAAGAGCGAGTTGATTCGGTCGAAGAAGCGTCGTGCGCGAGGGCCAAGGCAGACATGTTCGGGATAGAGGACATCTCCGTCTCCTCCCTAGGCGTGTTCACGCCGTGCGCCGTGATGCTCACTCCGTTACTGTGCCCTTGTCCGAGACTGCCTACAAGGAAGGACAGGGAACCCTGACGCTTGGTGTGGGGAGGTTTCGCTAGACTCAAACCCATATGTGTCGCGGGTCTGGTTAGACCCGTAGTGGATCCGAGAGGTGTGACGTGAGCGACCAGGTGCGCGAGACAACGGGCTACGACGCAGTCGCAGCCCAAGAGAAGTGGTCCAAGTATTGGGAGGAGCACCGCACCTTCGCCTCCCTTGATGACGGCTCCAGGGAGCGTCGCTACGTGCTTGACATGTTCGCCTACCCCTCCGGTGACCTTCACATGGGACATGCTGAGGCGTTCGCCATTGGCGATGTGCTGGCCCGTTACTGGCGTCTGCGTGGATTCGACGTGTTGCACCCGGTGGGCTGGGACTCCTTCGGTCTGCCGGCTGAGAACGCCGCGATCAAGCACGGGACCCATCCTGCGGAATGGACCTACCGCAATATCGACACTCAGGCGGCCTCTTTTAAGCGGTACGCGGTTTCCTTCGACTGGTCGATGAGGCTGCACACCTCCGATGAGGAGTACTACCGCTGGACCCAGTGGCTGTTTAACCGTTTCTTCGAAAAGGGACTGGCCTACCGTAAGGACTCCTGGGCTAACTGGTGCCCCAACGACCAGACGGTGCTCGCCAACGAGCAGGTCAAGGATGGGTGTTGCGAGCGTTGTGGTGCTGTCGTCACCAAGCGTCAGCTCAACCAGTGGTATTTCCGCATCACTGACTACGCTCAGCGTCTGCTCGACGATATGGACCAGATCGAGGGTAAATGGCCCGAGCGTGTGCTGTCGATGCAGCGCAACTGGATCGGTCGTTCCGAAGGCGCCTACGTTGATTTCACGATTGATGGTCGCAAGGAGCCAGTGAGGGTTTTCACCACCCGTCCGGACACCCTGTACGGAGCTACCTTCATGGTGGTGGCTCCTGACTCGGCCCTGGCCCAGGAGATCGTCTCCGATGAGGCCCGGCCAGCCTTTGAAACCTACCTCGATGAGGTCAAGAAGAAGTCCGAAATTGAGCGGCAAGCCACCGATCACGAGAAGACCGGGGTGCCCCTCGGGGTCGAGGCGACTAACCCTGTCAATGGTGCCAAGGTTCCGGTGTGGGCTGGTGACTATGTGCTGGCGGACTACGGGACGGGTGCCATCATGGCTGTGCCCGCCCATGACCAGCGTGACCTCGACTTCGCCCGCACATATGGCATTGACGTCATCCCGGTCATCGACACTGGCGAGGCTGATCCTCGCGAGTCTGGGGTCGCTACGACGGGTGATGGCGCTTACCAAAACTCCGGATTCCTCGATGGCATCGCCACTAAGACTGAGGCCATCGCGACAATGTGTGAGTTCCTTGGCAAGAAGGGGATCGGTGAGCCGACAATCACCTATCGGCTGCGCGACTGGCTGCTAAGCCGTCAGCGTTTCTGGGGATGCCCCATCCCGATCATCCATTGTGAGTCCTGCGGCGACGTCCCGGTCCCTGACGATCAGCTGCCAGTCAAGCTGCCCGATCTCCGCGGCGCCGAGCTTGCCCCTAAGGGTACGTCACCGCTGGCTGGTGAAGAGGCCAGCGAATGGCGTTCGGTGGCCTGCCCGTCGTGTGGGGGAGCTGCCCAGCGTGACACCGACACCATGGACACCTTCGTGGACTCGTCGTGGTATTTCATGCGCTATTGCTGTCCGCACTATGACAAGGGCCCGTTTGACGTGGAGGCAGTTCGTCGTTGGATGCCGGTAGCCCAGTACATCGGTGGCGTTGAGCATGCCACTATGCACTTGCTGTACTCCCGATTCTTCACCAAGGTGCTGCATGACCTCGGCATGGTCGACTTCACTGAACCGTTCCAGCGGCTCATGAACCAGGGTCAGGTCATCAATGAAGGCCGGGCAATGTCGAAGTCGCTGGGCAATGGCGTGGACCTCGGCAAGCAGATCGACGAGTTCGGTGTCGACGCAGTACGTACCACCGTTATCTTCGCCGGTCCGCCAGATGAGGACATTGATTGGGCCGACGTCTCACCGGCCTCGACTCTAAAGTTTTTGCAGCGTGCCTGGCGCGTGGCCTCTGAGGTCACGAGCGATCCTGACGCTGACCTGACACAAGGCGACTCCACCCTGCGTCGGGTTACCCATCGCAGCATCGCCGACATCACCGAGTTGCTGGAGGGCGGGCGTTACAACGTCGTTGTGGCGCGGATCATGGAACTGGTCAATGCCACCCGTAAGGCCATTGATTCGGGGTGCGGCCCGGCTGATCCTGCAGTGCGCGAGGCTGTCACCTTTACTGCCCAGGCGCTATCTTTAGTGGCCCCGTACTTGGCTGAGGAGATGTGGGAGATGCTCGGCTTGGAGCCCTCCGTTGCCAACTCTCATTGGCCCACTGCTGACGAGAAGCTGCTGGTAGCCGACAAGGTGACCATGGTCGTCCAGGTGACGGGCAAGGTACGCGCTAAGCTCACAGTGAGCCCCGATATCACCGAGGCCGAGGCCCGCGAGGTGGCTTTAGCCGACGTTAATGTGCAGCGGTTTACTGAAGGCAAGGAGATCGTCAAGATCATTGCCAAGCTGCCGAAGATGATATCAATCGTCGCGAAATAACGACTTAACCCGTTCCGGCACGAGGCGGCGGGCCTGTGGATAGCAGGCTGGCCGCCGCATCGTGTTATCCACAGGTTTGAAATTGCCTGGCGAAATTCGGTTGTCCCGACGACAACTGAAGGTATGAATGACGACTACCGAGACCGTCTTGAAGACCTCATCGCGCGGCTGCCTGCCCGAAACCTGGGGCCCCGGCGCTCGGCGACCCCAGCGGAGGAGGAACCGGCCCAGGAGGAGACTCCAACTCCTCGACGAACAGTGAGCCGAGTCCATGCCTCAGCAGTGGGGGTATTGCTCGTTGTGGTGTTGTCCGTCATCGCTGTCTGGCTGATGCGCTCGAAACCTACCGAAGTGCCAGCGGGCGCTGTCATGGTGTCAACGGTGCCCGAGGGCACGACTATGCCCGGCAGGGAGACAACCGAGTCAGAAGCGTCGTCCGAAAGCACCACGCCCGCCGCGCTCCCGGTCGCAACGACGACGCCCGCAGTGGGCGCACCCATCCAGGTTCACGTGGCCGGACGAGTGAAGCATCCCGGTGTGTACACGGTTAATCCCAACGCCCGTGTCGCTGATGCCATTGAAGCCGCGGGCGGGATGACGGCGGGCGCCCACCCCGGTCGTCTCAATCTTGCTGCCCCGGTCTGTGACGGGTGTCAGGTATGGATCCCCGTGGGTGGAGACGGAGCGGTGACACCACCCGACCAAAGCGCTGGCGGTCCGGCGGGGGCTGTTGGAGGGTCGGGACGTAGTTCTGGAGTAGCAGCGGCTTCGGGTAGCGATAAAGCTCCAGTTAATCTCAACACTGCAAATCAAAGCGAATTTGAGACGATTGACGGGGTCGGTCCAGTAATGGCGGGCAAGATCATGGCTTGGCGTCAGGAACACGGACAGTTCGCCTCGGTCGACCAATTACGGGAGATTTCTGGTATCGGGGCAAAGACGTTCGAGAAGATCAAGCCGCATGTCACCATCTAAATCTCACCGTGATGACTATCAACGCCAGGTTGTTTCGACCCCCGATGTGCGCATGGTCCCGGTGGCCATCACGGCATGTGGGATGGCTGCTGTCGGTATCGGCGGTCATCGCTGGATGATTCTTAGTGCCGGAATTGGATGCCTTGCCGCAGGCATGATCGCGGTAAAGCGTAAGGCGTGGTTGGTTGTGGTATCCGCCGCGGTGGGGTTGACCGTCCTCATGAGCGCCGGAATGCGCGACCTCGTTGTCCACCACACCGGTGTTGCTGAGCTTGCCCAGGAAGGAGCCGCAGTGACGGTGACAGGTCGCGTCGCCGCCGACCCACGGATCTTCGAGGTGAATGGTTCGGGTGGGAGCACCGTCATGATCACTCTGGTAGCCCACCGCATCGTCGCAGAAGCCCAGGCTATTGATCAATCGGTAAGGATAGTCGCCATGGCGTCGGGATCCACATCGGGCCCAGCGACGACGGTGGTCGTCGGGCAACAGGTTCAGGTGCGGGGACTGCTGACTCCGCCGCGGGAAGGCCGGGCTGAAGCAGCGGTACTGAAACTACGGGCCCCGCCGAGGGTCGTCGCACCTCCCGGGCCTCTTGACCGTGGGGTCAATCGTTTTCGCGCCGGTCTGGTTAGTGCTGTCGCCGGATGTCCAGAGGGTCAACGGGCTATCGTTCCATCGCTTGTTGTGGGGGACACCGCTGCGGTCTCGGAAGAGATGTCCGAGGAGTTCCGAGTGACGGCGTTAACCCATCTCATGGCCGTGTCTGGAGCCAATCTTGCCTCCACGACGGCCCTGTTGTGGTGGATAGGTGCGTGGTGCGGCCTGAAGCGGCGAGGGCTAAGGGCGACGTCGGTAGCTGGCGTCGTCGTGTTTGTGGTGGCGTGTCGGGCCGAAGCCTCGGTGGTGAGGGCGGCCGCGATGGGAGTGGTCGCCATGGCTGCGACGGGGGTCGCATTCGACCGACGCGGTGGAATCCGAACCTTAGCTGTCGCGGTGACTGGGCTGATGCTTATCGATCCATGGTTAGTGGGATCGGTGGGTTTCTGGCTGTCAGTTTGCGCCACGGCTGGCATCTTGTGGTGGGCTCAACCGTGGTCGGTCGCGATGGAATGGGCACCAGCCTGGCTAGCGGTAGGCGTCACAGTGCCATGGGCAGCCCAGGTGACGACTCAGCCCGTCATCACCTGGATGGCTGGCACCGTATCGACTACCGGCCTCGTCGCCAACCTCGCGGCCGCCCCCTTTGTACCACCAGCCTCGACACTAGGGATGGTGACCGGGCTTCTCGCCTTCATCTGGCTGCCTCTGGGGATGCCGTTCGGGCGGCTTGCCGGGTGGTGTGTCCAACCGATTATCTGGATAGCTCACTTTGGTGCCAAGGCGCCATCTGGTCTGATCAGGTGGCCAGCAGGCGGATGGGCTCTTGGGGTGCTGGCCGGGCTATGTATGGGATTGGCCTTGATTACTCCAACGGTCTTGGCGAAGCCTTGGTTGACTGCGCTTGCAGGACTAGCAGTCATAGCAGCGATGGTCGTGCGTCCTCCCCTCCCAGGCTGGCCGGGACAGTGGCAGGTGGCGATCTGTGACGTCGGTCAGGGCAGCGCGGCTCTGGTGCGTGCTGGCCCACATGAGGCTGTCGTCGTCGATACTGGGCCAGATCCGCACAGACTGAGTCGTTGTCTGGATGACCTCGACGTTGCCCAGGTGCCGATGGTCATCCTCAGCCACTTCCACGCCGATCATGTCGACGGCCTGAACGCCGTTCATGACCATGGCCTGACGAGGGCCATCGTCGTGTCCCAACTGTCCTCTCCTCCTTGGTCAGCGAAGCGGGTGGCGCAAACGGCTGCGCAGCTGGGCGCCAGGGTTGTCGTGGCTAACCCGGGCCGTGTGATGACGGCCGGAACGGCAAAACTTGAACTATGGGGAGGAACCCAGCTTTCCGATACCGGTAAAGATGAATCAGGGGAGGAGCCTGCTGTCGAGAACAACTCGTCGGTTGTGATCAAAGCGACGGTTGACGAGTTGAGAGTTGTGCTTCCCGGAGACGCCGAGCCTGAAGAACAGCACCATATTCTGACCGGAGGCACGGACTTGTCGAGTGATGTCCTTGTGCTGCCTCATCACGGATCGGCCCGTCAAGATGAGGGTTTCTGGGCGGCGACCGGGGCAAGTGTGGCGGTGGCATCTGCTGGCCAGGGAAATCCCTTCGGACATCCCTCGTACAAGGCATTATCTCTGGCTAAACGGATGGGGATGCAGCTGCATCGCACTGATCTTGAGGGGACGGTGCTATTGGCCCGCAATGGTGGGTCCGTATTGGTCCAAACACGGTCGTGACGTTCTGCGTTGTCGGGAACGTCGTCGATAGCTGTCGGACGGCCGCGCTAACCTGATCGGTCGGTTCACAGTGAGCTGTTGCGGAAAGGAGAACAGGTGGCGTCACGGTTCACGGCTCAAGGGCCTCGTATGCCGATGCGTTTGCGCACCTGGCAGCGAGAAGCGCTGGATTCATACCTGGCTACTAGCCCTCGTGACTGGCTGGTTTGTGCTACCCCGGGAGCCGGTAAGACGACGTTCACTCTGGCCGTTGCTGCACATCTGTGGCAGGACCACGTCATCAACCGCGTCATCGTGGTGTGCCCGACCGATCACCTGCGCTCTCAGTGGATTGCTGCGGCCCGTGGACTTGGGCTGGACTTGCGCGATACAACCAATGCTGAGGCGCTCCCACCCGATTGCCACGGATGCGTTGTCACCTATGTCCAAGTCGCCCAAAAACCGGCCCTACACGCAGCCCGCGCCACCAATATGCGCACCCTGGTCATCTTCGACGAGATACACCACGCCGGCGATGTCATGAGCTGGGGATCGGGCGTCATTGAGGCCTTCTCAGGGGCCGTGCGGCGACTTGGCGTGACAGGAACTCCCTTCCGGTCTGACGAGGCCAGGATTGCCCACGTTCGATATGAGGAAGTTAGTGATGGAGCCTTCGAGTCGGTAGCCGACTACACCTATGGATACGGCGATGCCCTGCGTGACGGCGTGGTGCGTCCCGTTACCTTCGCTACGTACACCGGGCGCTCCACCTGGACTGACGCTGTGGGTGAAACCCACACGGCCATCCTCGGTGATTCCGAACTCACCAAGGCTCATGAGGAGATGGCCTGGCGCACCGCCTTGGACTCTGACGGCGAGTGGATTGCCCATGTCATGGCGGCAGCGTGGGCACGAGTGAGCCAGCTACGCGAATCGGGCACGATCCCGCATGCCAAGGTGCTTATCCCAGCCTCTAATCAGAAGATTGCTAAGGAATATGCCGAAGTCTGGCGAGACGTTACCGGCAATGAACCGTCCGTGATCCTCTCGGAGGACGCGGCCTCGGCTAAGAAACTTGCCGCCTACCGCGATAATCCAGACAAGACTTGCGCGGTGTGTGTGCGTCTTATCACTGAGGGTGTTGACGTCCCGGACGCAGCCGTTCTCATCTACTCGACGACGGCGTCTACCCCGCTATTCTTCGCCCAGATGGTGGGACGTGTGGTTCGAGCCCGGAACCGTCGTGAACGGGCCACGGTCTTTCTGCCCGCGGTGGGACGACTCCTCGATCTCGCGTCCCAGATGGAGGAGGTGCGCGACCACGTTATCGGTCCGCCCGCCGAGCCCGACCTCATTGAGGAATTCGACACTCGTGAGCGCTCTGAGCCGGACCCTAACGCCGGTACCTGGCAGGCCGTCGCTTCCGACGCTATCCTCGGCGAGGTCATCGACACGTATGCTCCCTCGGACGGTGGTCTCTTCGCCCTTGACGGTCTGCTCAGCCCTGAGCAGGAGCGGGCTTTGCTAGCCCGCGACGAGAAGATTCGCGCCGAACAGGCCCGTCGCATCGCCTCGGCCCGCCGCGCGTCCAAAGCCTCGAGGGAGGCCGAGGAGAGGCAGGCACGACGAGATGAGGCGGTTGCTTTACAGCGTCGCGGTGGATCCACTATTGACACCATCAGCGACCCGCGTGAGATGCGACGCGAAATACATCGTGCCTTGCTCGATTATTCCCGCCACCATGACCTAACTCCGCAGGCCGGTTGGGGCCAGCTATACCGAGAAGTTCCTGGGCCGAAAAATGAATCGGCCCCGATGGACTTGCTGCGTACTCGGTTGGAGTGGCTGCATTCTCACTGAACCAATCAGACCGATTCTGGGAACATGCGATATTTTAAGTCAGCGCATTCTAGCCTTGGTATGTGCCATGTTGCCTACGTTTGCCTTGGCTGCTGATGTTTGAGAGATGGATCATGCATCGGTAACTCATGGTGCGATTACAGTGATGCCTTTCAGATATCAGAAAATCCTTTGATCTCTGGCTCTTTCGTGGCAGCGTGGCTTTTAATTAGGAAGGGGTGTTGTGTGAAGTTCGTTTTGAAACCTCGGGATCTATGGTGAATTTCTCAACAGTGCGATGTGGCGATAGTGGAAGTCTGGCCCTAGCGGATTCGGGGATTTACCGTCGATCCCTCCGGGGCGAAACGAGAGATATTTGGGTAGACCTACGGTGAAAAGTGAGTATGGTCCATGCAGACTTCACTCGCTCACTGGCGCGGCTACCGATCCTGCGGCATCCTTGGACAGGTGAACTCGGTCTATGGCACGGCTTTGTTGGTCCAGGGTGCAGAGGCCCTGTTGTCAGACAGGGCCGTTGACGCCCGTATCAAGGCCGCCCGCCGGGAGTTTCCGGATGCCGAACTCGTCGAGTTGGAAGGTCGGGAAGTCGACGCTGGGCGATTCGTTGAGGCCACCGGAGGGTCACTGTTTAGTCAAGCGACGATCGTCGTCGTCAATGCTGTGTCTGATCTCGACAAGGATCTGTTTGACCTTGTTGCCACCACTGCAGCTAATCCTCCTGACACCCTGTGTCTCATCTTGGTCCATCCAGGCGGGGTCAAAGGTAAAGGGTTGCTGACCAAACTCACGAAAGCCAAGGTGGAGATCGTCAAGGCCGATGTCCCTAAACCATGGGCAATCCCGGACTTCATCGTAAATGAGGCACGTCGAGGCCACCTCGACATGGACCACGACGCCGTTAATGCTCTGCACCAGGCTCTCGGCAACGATTTGCGCACTCTGGCAGCAGCTGTCGGTCAGCTCGCGAGCGATTCCCCGAATGGGCGAGTTGGAGCTGAGGAGGTCACGACCTATTTCGGTGGGAGGGCGGAGATCTCGTCTTTTAATGTTTCCGACGCCAGCTTAGAAGGACGGCTCCCTGATGCGTTGGAGACCTTACGCTGGGCCTTGTCGATCGGGGTGCAACCGGCTGCGGTGACCGCTGCGATGGCACGCGGACTGCGGTCGGTGGGTCTCTACCTGGATCTGCGAAGCCAGCGGATGGGGGATAAGCAACTCGCCCAAACTATTGGCGTATCGCCATGGAAACTCAAGTCCCTCAACAAGCAGGCTCGGTCGTGGAGCAAAGCTGGCGTTGCAAGAGCTATCCGGCTCGTCAACACGTGCGATGCTGCCGTCAAAGGGGCTGCTGTTGACCCCGATTATGCCTTGGAATCGATGCTTATCGCTATCGACGAGGCTCGCCAAGCCTGATCGGGGCTCGGTTGGGTAGGCTTAGTGCTTCTCCCATCGGGAACACACATCAAGCGCCCCAACCACCCAGTGGGTCGAGGCGCTGTGTGTATTCTCCTGGAACTCACCAGGAGAGGAAGACTCAGGCGGCCAGCGAGTTGAGCTTTTTGGAAATGGCCGACTTGCGGTTGGCGGCCTGGTTCTTGTGAATAACGCCCTTCGATGCGGCCTTATCGAGCTGACGGTTAGCGACCCTGGCGGCCTTAGTAGCGGCCTCGACGTCGCCGGCCTCAGCCGCGCGACGGAAGTTGCGCACGTAGGTGCGCAGGGCGGACTTGACAGCCTTGTTGCGCTGGCGCGACTTCTCATTGGTCTTCACGCGCTTGATCTGCGACTTAATGTTCGGCACTGGGCAGCCTCTGATTCCTTGGTCGATGTACGTGGAGTGCGCCAGAAAGGCGCGACAGGACACGCTACCAAATCAATGCAGCTGGACCCAAATCAGTCGACCTCTGTGAGTTGCGCATGGTCAGGCCTGAGAGCGGTCGCTTAGCCAAAGGCACTCATAGGGAGCGAGGCGCAGGTTCATGGGAGTCAAGTCGTAATCGAACCCTCTTAGCAACTCGGTGACGACGTCGTCAAGCTCAGAGCGCAAGGTTTCCATGGGGAACCACACTTCGTGCTCACTGATGTTGTATAGCTCAATCATGCGGCCTTCCGGATGTGGACGTCCCCACATAATGACCTTACGGTGAGGCGAAGGCAGGACTACTGTGTCGACGGAGGCATGGAACTCGGGGCTGCGGTGTCGGGCATTGATGGCCCGGCGCACCCCGTTCCATATTCGACCAGGAACGCTGTGCGGCTCGGCGTGGGCCTGCTTGACCATCGACCAGTTCATCATAGGTCGATGGACCCAGCGGTTGTCGTCGGCATGACCGGGATCACGTTGCCAGTCGTCGTTGAGCATCCCGACCTCGTCTCCCATCCAGATTAGTGGTACTCCGCCGTACCCGAGGATCGCGGTGTGCAGCATAACGATCCGGGCGATGGCAGCGTCAACACCAGCTGGGTCGTCGGACTCCAGGGCAGATTCCAGCCCCGCCAGGCTTGCTAAGGAGCCACTAATTCGACGGTCGCCGGTAACCGGGTTGTCTTGGAAGACCAGACCACGGGCGAAGGATCCGGGGAATGTCCCGGAATAGAAGTCGGAGAGGAACTGCCGGTGGGCGACGGGGTCAAGGCCAGTTTTACGGGCGTCGGCATCATCGACGGTCCATCCGATGTCGTCGTGGCATCGAGCGTAGGTGGCCCAGGTTGTTGTCGAGGGTTTGTCGGGCGTCCGACTCAACGCTGTTTCCATGAGGCTGACGTCGCGGGTAGCTAGGGCGCTCCACAGCTGCACCATGAGGCTGTTGTGATAGATCATGTCGCAGACTTTTCCCCAGTGGCGCCCGCGTCCGAAATATCCCGTGAGATCGTCGGGGCCAACGATGGCATCGGCCATGAAAGCGACGGCGGGCGCGACGATCCGTATTGCCTGACGCAATGACTGAGTGATGTCGTGAATTTCCGGAAGGTTCTGACAGTTGGTGCCGAGTTTCTTCCAGATGAAGGCGATGGCGTCGAGGCGGAACACCTCGACCCCGCGATTGGCCAGCACACGCATCAGGTCGAGGAATTCGCAGAAAACGTCAGGGTTAGCCCAGTTGAGATCCCACTGGAATTCGTTGAAGGTCGCCCATACCCACCCCTGGCAGTCGTCGTCCCAGGTGAAATTGCCATGCGCGAAGTCCGGAAAAACGTCCGGAAGGTTCTTCTCCCAGGCGTCAACCTCATCTTGAGTCGACAGAATATGGAAATAGTCGCGGTACTTCTGTTGACCAGCCCGAGCTCTTCGAGCCCATTCATGCTCGGCCGCTACGTGGTTAACGATGAGGTCCATGACGAGGGATATGCCGTGGGCACGCAGGGTAGCCGTGAGGTCAGCTAGGTCATCCATAGTACCCAGATCCGTGCGGATAGTGCGATGGTCCGCAACGGCATAGCCACCATCGTCAGTACCTTGGCGAGGTTGCAGCAGGGGCATGAGATGCAGATAGCGCACACCCATGTCGCAGAGGTGATCGAGGTGATCGCTTATACCTTTGAGGGTGCCGGAGAAATGGTCGGTATAGGTTGCATAACCGATCATCGTCGGTTGTTGAAGCCAGTCGGGCTCCAGGAGGCGGGCTTCGTCGAGGCGCTTGAGATCATCAGGACGTTCGGCACACCGTTTTAGCAGGATGGCGCGGATTCTCTGCAGGGTTTCATCGGCGCGGTCTCCGTAGACCCTGCTCAGCCCGATCCATAGATCAGGTAGGTAGTGCTCCCAGCGGAGGTCGAAAGACTGCTGGGTGGAAGGATCAAGGCTCACATGTCCGGGGCTGTCGTCGGCGACCATAGTTTGAGCCTAGCTGGGTTGTGTGCGACGGTGTGATCGTAACTGAAAGCACAGTGTCACTGGCGCGTGAGAGACTACATGTTGAGCCGGGCATCCCCGGCACCATCATCGATATATGAGGGAGCAGATGTCCGCGCCTCAGCCTGGCAGTACAGATCCGGCCGTCATCCGGAACTTCTGTATCATTGCGCACATTGACCACGGCAAGTCGACTCTAGCTGATCGGATGTTGCAAATCACTGGTGTCCTTGACGAGCGCAGTGCTCGCGCCCAGTACTTAGACCGCATGGATATTGAGCGGGAACGCGGAATCACCATCAAGTCCCAGGCAGTGCGGATGCCGTGGGAGGTTGACGGTGTCACTCACCTTCTCAACATGATCGACACTCCTGGGCACGTCGACTTCTCCTACGAGGTATCCAGATCTCTGCAGGCCTGTGAAGGAGCGATTTTGCTCGTCGACGCGGCTCAGGGCATCGAAGCCCAGACGTTAGCCAACCTGTATCTGGCTTTGGAAGCTGATCTGGAGATCATTCCGGTGCTCAACAAGATCGACTTGCCTGGTGCTGAGTCGGATCGTCATGCCGCCGAGATTGCCGGAATCATTGGTTGCGACGAGTCTGAGGTGCTGCGAGTTTCGGCAAAGACTGGTGAGGGCGTCAGCGATCTGCTTGATACCATCGTCGCTAAGGTGCCAGCCCCCGAGGGAGTGGCCGACGCGCCTGCTCGGGCCCTCATTTTTGACTCGGTCTATGACACGTATCGTGGTGTTGTCACGTATGTCCGCGTCGTTGACGGTGCTCTGCGCCACCGTGAGAAAATCCTTATGATGAGTACCGGCGCAGCACACGAGGTGCTTGAGATTGGCGTCATATCCCCAGAAATGGTGCCGGCTCAGGGGCTGTCGGTGGGGGAGGTCGGGTACCTCATCACCGGCGTCAAGGATGTCCGTCAATCCCGAGTCGGCGACACTGTCACCAATGCCTCCAAGCCCTCTGAGAAAGATCTTGGCGGCTATCAGCACCCCAAACCAATGGTGTATTCGGGACTCTTCCCGATTGATGCCAAGGATTTCCCTGACTTGCGTGATGCTCTCGACAAGTTGCAGCTCAACGACGCTGCCCTGGTCTACGAGCCTGAAACCTCGACGGCCCTGGGCTTTGGCTTTCGGGTCGGGTTCCTCGGGCTGCTGCACATGGAGATCGTGCGCGAGCGTCTAGAGCGCGAGTTCGACCTTGACCTCATCTCCACAGCTCCCTCAGTGGTTCACCACGTCCTCATGGAAGACGGATCGACTGTCGCCGTGACAAACCCGTCGGAGTACCCGACTAGCGGGCGGATCGCTGAGGTGCGTGAACCCATCGTTGACGCCACCATTCTCAGTCCTGCCGAGTACATCGGCACCATCCTTGAGTTGTGTCAGCAGCGTCGTGGTGTTCAGCAAGGCTTGGATTATTTGTCGTCTGATCGAGTGGAAATCCGGTACCGTCTGCCGCTTTCGGAGATCGTTTTCGACTTCTTTGACCAGCTCAAGTCGCGAACCAAAGGGTATGCCTCGCTGGACTACCACGAAGCCGGTGAGCAGGCTGCCGACCTCGTTAAAGTCGACATTTTGCTCAACGGAGATCCGGTGGACGCTTTAAGCTCGATCGTCCACCGCGACAAGTCTTATTCCTACGGCGTCGCGATGGCCGCCAAGCTTAAGGAACTCATCCCGCGCCAGCAGTTCGAGGTGCCGGTCCAGGCCGCCATTGGCGCGCGGGTTATCGCTCGTGAGACCATTCGCGCCGTTCGTAAGGACGTGCTGGCCAAATGCTATGGCGGTGACATTTCCCGTAAGCGCAAGCTGCTTGAGAAGCAGAAGGCTGGTAAGAAGCGCATGAAGGTCGTCGGCTCGGTGGAAGTGCCTCAGGAGGCCTTTGTAGCTGCCTTGCGTACCGGAGAGTCCACGGAGAAAAAGTGAAGGGTCTGAAGGCGTACCGATTAGACGTTCCGCCCATGCTGGCCGATCGTGGTATTGATCGGATGCTCGCATTCGCCGTGCCTCTGACAGTGAGGTTCCGTGGCATTAAGGTGCGGGAGGGAACTCTGCTCCACGGTCCAGAAGGTTGGGGAGAGTGGTCGCCGTTTTGGGACTACGACCCGGTTGAGTCAGCGTCGTGGTTGCGCGCGGGAATCGAGGGTGCTACCCGGCGCCTACCCGTGGCGCGACGAGATCGGGTGCCGATAAATGTCACGATTCCCGTCGTCGACGCGGATCGTGCCGGGAGGATGGCTGCCGAGTCGGCCTGCCTGACGGCCAAGGTCAAGGTTGCTGACCCTCGTAGCGATCTGCGCGAGGATTGCCGACGGGTCGCCGCAGTGCGCGAAGCCATGCCAGACGGACACATTCGGGTGGACGCCAACACTGCCTGGGATGTTGATGCAGCGGTCCGTGCGATTACCGAGCTTGACGCCGCAGCCGAAGGGCTGGAATATGTCGAGCAGCCCTGCGCAAGCGTGGCGGAGCTGGCCCAGGTCAGACGCAAGGTCAACGTGCCGGTGGCAGCTGACGAGTCAGTACGTAGAGCTGAGGATCCACTCGCGGTGGCACGTGCCGGTGCTGCCGATCTCCTCATCGTTAAGGCACAACCGTTGGGTGGAGTTGCCCGAGCCCTTGAGGTCATCGATGCTACCGGGTTACCAGCCGTCGTCTCCTCGGCCCTGGACACCAGTATCGGGATCGGGTTGGCTACTTATCTAGCGGCGGCCCTGCCCAGCCTTGACCACGCCTGCGGGCTGGGGACAATTCGTCTTTTTCAGGGTGATGTCAGCGCCTCGCCACTCCTTCCGGTTGACGGTTACCTGAGACCGCGGCGCGGGGAGGTTGACGTCGAGGTTGAGGAGTCGGATACGGATCTGTGTCCGAGGTGGTCACAGCGTTTGGCTCTCACCGTGGCCGCCCTTGTTGAGCGAGAACGGAGTTGAGGTGAACCCCTCTACAGCAGTCGCCCGACGTCTGGTGAATGCTCTCGTTGAGGCCGGGGTCGAACACGTCGTGTATTGCCCCGGATCCCGGGATGCCCCTATTGGGTATGCGTTGGCTGATGCTGAAACTGCTGGATGGCTGCGGGTTTACGTGCGTCTGGACGAGAGGTCAGCTGGTTTCGTCGCCCTAGGGCTGGGCCGGGCTGGCTGCCCGGCTGCGTTAGTCACGACCTCGGGCACCGCGGTGGCCAACATTCACCCGGCCGTTCTCGAGGCCGACGCTGCCGGGGTGCCGCTTATCGTCCTCTCGGCCGACCGTCCCGCCGAGATGTGGCACACGGGGGCTAACCAGACGACTGTCCAAACCGGGATCTTCGGGTCCGCGCCACGTCTCAGCACTGATGTGCCGGCCGGATTCCCCGCCGACGAACGCCTCGACGCTCTTGTTCTACGGGCTGTGACAGCCGCGACCGGGGCGCTGAGCGCCGACCCGGGCCCGGTGCACCTCAACGTGAGCTTTCGTGACTCGCTCGTGCCTGACGGGCCGTGGCAGCCGCAGGCATTGGTGCCCCGTCGGGTGAGTTCCTTCCCGACTGCACCGACGCCGCTGGTGATGCCTGCCCGGACGGTCGTCGTGGCCGGGGACGGTGCCGGATCGCTCGCCCGCGAGTTGGCACAGCAGGGCGGATGGCCTCTGCTGGCCGAACCCACCTCGGGCTCCCGGGTCGGGGACAACGCTCTCACCGACTACCAGACGGTCCTGGGTAGCGAGCTGGTCGACGATGTCGAGGCTGTCCTCGTCCTGGGCCACCCCACTTTGTCGCGCCCGGTGTCGCGGCTGTTAGCGCGTCCCGACGTTACCGTCGTAACTGATCGCAGTCGGTGGACTGACGTCGCCGGGGTAGCCCGGGTCGTCACGGGACCGGTGGAACTGGCCGAGATCGATACCGACCCGGCGTGGCTCGGCCGCTGGAAGGACGCAGACCGGCCCGTCGTACCGACCGCCAAGCAGCGCCTGTGCCGCGACATCTGGTGGGCCTGTACGACCCCGAACGCCCCCGTGCTTGTCATTGGCGCCTCCGAAGTCATCCGCTGTTTCGATCGATTTGCTGTGCCCGGCGACATCGCTCCAACGGCGCTGGCCAACCGGGGGCTGGCAGGCATCGACGGCACCATCGCTACGGCGATCGGTGTGGGGTTGGGCACCGGTCGGCCGGTGCGTGTTGTCGTCGGCGATCTCACCTTCGCCCACGACGCCATGTCCCTGCTGTTGGGAGAGACCGAACCTGAACCTGACGTGCAGGTTGTCGTCCTGGACGACCGTGGTGGGGCGATTTTTAGCGGCCTTGAGCACGCCGCCGCCCCCGCGCCTGTGCTGCGACGGATGTTTTTGACCCCTCAGCGTCTCGATTCCGCCGCCCTCGCGCACGCCCTCGGAGCGAGTCACCGGAGGGTCTCTCCAGACGACCTCCAGTTCCTCGACGAACCGGTTGTGGGTCGTCAGGTCGTTTCGGTACCACTCACCTGACCGTTGGGCAGGGCGTCGCCGAAGGCTTCCATCTTGGCGCCAACCTCGATCCACTCCTTAGCAGGGTCAGAGGTTGGCAAGATTCCGGCTCCAGCGAACATTCTCACCTGGCGCGAGTCCTCACTGAATTGTCCACAGCGCAGCGCTAGGGCCCACTGTCCCGACCCGTCCGAGCTCATCCAGCCCACCGGCCCGGCGAACCGTCCCCGGTCCAAGTGCTCTATCTGCGCGATGAGCTTGTAAGAGGCCTCGCGGGGGGTGCCGCACACGGCGGCGGTCGGGTGCATTGCATCGACGATGCGCGCCGCGTTGGAGCCGTTCACCCTAGCGGTGACATCGGTCGCCAAGTGGACGACATTGGGGAGCTCCAAACGGAAAGGACCGCGGATGACAGGATCAGTCAGCCCGGCCTGGGCCAGTCGCCCGGTGACCGAGGCCACCGCCAGCTCGTGTTCGTGGCGTTCCTTGGGGTTGTCGAGCAGCTCGTGGGCCCAGGCCGGTTTGCGGGTGCCGGCCAGCACCCGACAGCGGAAGAGCCCGTCGCGGCAGTCGACGAGCAGCTCGGGGGTTGCCCCCACCAGCCCGTCGTGGCTGTACGTCCAGCAGCCGGGGAACCGTGCGGCCAGTCGTGAGGCGACCTGACTGCGGTCGATGGGCACCTCAGAGGTGATGTCGACCGCCCCGGCCAATACCACCTTCTCGAGCTGCCCGTCGTGGTCTAGCTGCTGGGTCACCGCGGTAACCGACGCTGTCCATGTGGCTTCGTCGATGGCCGGTCTACGGGTCAGGTGTTTCTTCGGCTCGGGCCCCCACGTTCGTCGGGTGAGCCGCTGGTGATTCGTCACCTCGGTCGGCCCCCCGAGGTGACGACGTCGGATGAGCACCTGCGGGACCACGAGGAACCCTTCCTGGGTGCGCGAGAAGGGAAACGAGCCGAAGGCGAAGAGGTCCTGCCCTTCGGACGCCATCCGGCGCCAGGCGGACTCGACCGCTCCGTGACCGGATGCGGTGAAGCGTCGAGTGACGCCCCAGCCGACCATGGCGGGGGCGTCGTCGGAGTCAGGGGCCAACCAGATCCACGGGTCGACGCCCTCGGGCACCCAGTGGAGCACTTCATCAAGCCAGGCCGTTCCCGGCAGGGCCGAGACGGTGTCAGAGCAGGGCAGCAGGTTTAGCACGGGCTCGACCTTACTTGCTGAAGCCCACACAATGCTTTGCGGGAGACCCGGACTACGGGTGCGACCACGACGTTGCACGCAAACAATGTGGTCGCACCCAACGCCCAAGAAGTGATGCGTCAAATTCGACCGACCGCGACAAGAAGTCAAGATTTTCGAGAAGTTCACCCACGGCGACCAGACGCAGAAAATCGTCAAAGTCAATGGGGAGACGCGATCATGAAATTCGGCATAGTAACTGCGGACGAAAAGACCGCGATCCACGTCGTGGAGTCGATATATCCGAAGGCCAGAAAACGTCCAGAGTTGACGAAGAATGGAGCGACATGGGCTTGGATGAGGTCAACGAACTGGCCGAGCGATTCGACGTGTGGGAAACCCCGGTGGTCCACTATGCGCTCGATCTCAGTGCGCCGTGAGGACTCTACATTCTCCGATTGTCATGGCTGTTCACAGACGTGTTCAGACGACGAGTGGACACATTGTGTCATCACAGGGCCTCCTGTCATGTGTGAATCAGACAGGAGGCTCTCAAGCGCAGCATGATCGGCGCGGCGCGGACCAAGGATTTCGCAGGTGACGTCTTGTGCGTGATGTCCCCGAAAACCAGCGGTCACACCCGCCAGGCTGCTCCGGACTCTAGCGTCGCCGTCGTTATTCGGCGTACCTCTACTCGGTCGATCTTGCCCGACGCCAGCATCGGCAGCTCGTCGACCTCAACGATGACCCGCGGAGCATGGGTGCGTCCCAGACGTCGTCCGACGAGGTCGCGCAGCGCCTCGGGACCTCGCCACCCCCGCCCCGGGACGACGACGGCGGTGACAACCTGGCCCCAGGTGGCGTCCGCCAAGCCAAGGACGAGGCCGTCGCGGACCATGCCGGTGGCCCGGATCTGGTCGAGCACCTGACCGGCGGCGATCTTGAGCCCGCCGGAGTTGATGACGTCGTCGATGCGCCCGTCGATGACCAGGCGCCCACTCTGCCAATGCCCGAGATCCTGGGTGGCCAGCCACGGCCCGACCGGACCTTCGTCGAGATAGCCGCTCATGATCATCGGCCCGGCGATGCGCACCCGGCTGTCGTCGGTCAGGTCGACCCGTACCCCTTCGAGTGGCACCCCGTCGTAGACGCACCCGCCGCAGGTCTCGCTCATGCCGTAGGTCACCCGTACCGGGACGCCAGCCTTCCGGGCCCGCGACAGCAACGACGTTGACGCGGCGGCCCCGCCGACGAGCACCGCGGCACACCGGGTCAGGGCCTCCGTCCCAACCGGGTCGTCGAGGAGCCGCGACAACTGGGTAGGCACCACCGATATCGCCACCCGGCCATCGTCATGACGGTTTACCGCCTCGTCGACGGCTGCCGCCACAGCCGGAGCGTCGAGGCGCCCCTCGACCACCACGACCTCGCGACCGTCGCCGACGGCTCGGGCGACGACCTGCAGCCCAGCGATGTGATGGGGAGGCAGGGCCAGCACCCACGTGCATGGCCATCCCAAGCGCTCCCGGGTGGCCGTACCCGAGGCTCGCAACTGCGTTGCCGACAGTCCGACGAGACGCCCGGTCCCGGAGGTCGACCCCGAGGTGCGCATGACGAGGGCGACCTCGTCTGGCAGCCACACCGTGCGGTCCTCGACATCTTGGAACACCGCCGGAGGCAACTCGTTGCCACCGGCCGGCACGAGCACCGACCGGGCCCCGTCGAACACTTCGGTCAGACGCCCAGCCAGCCAGTCGACGTCTTCGCGCGTGCGCTCGACGCGTACCACCCGCACCCGCGATGTCAGCTCGGATCCCACGACGGCCTCAGAAGTAATAGGGGTAGTCGGACCAGTCCGGGGAGCGGTGCTCGAGGAAGGCGTCACGTCCCTCCTGAGCTTCCTCGGTCATATATGCCATCCGGGTCGCCTCGCCAGCGAATGCCTGCTGACCAGCGATGCCGTCGTCAACCATATTAAAGGCATACTTGAGCATCCGGATCGCCTGCGGGGATTTGCCAGCGATCGTCAGTCCCCACTCAATGGCGGTGTTCTCCAATTCAGCGTGGCCAACGGCCCGGTTGATGACGCCCCACTTTTCGGCCTGCTCGGCGTCATATGTTTCGGCGAGGAAGAAGATCTCGCGGGCTCGCTTGTCACCGATCTGGCGTGCCAGTAGGGCCGAGCCATACCCGGCATCAAATGAACCGACGTTGGCATCGACCTGCTTAAACCTGGCGTACTCGCGGCTGGCCACGGCCATATCGGCTACCACCATGAGGGAGTGGCCGCCGCCGGTTGTCCATCCAGGGATGGCGGCGATGATCGGTTTGGGGGTGGCACGCATGAGGCGTTGCACCTCAAGGATGTGGAGACGTCCCAGCCGTCCCTTCTCGACGCGTTCGCGTCGGGCGTCGGTGGCCAGGTCCTCGTCGCCGGAGGTTTCCTGCGACTCGTACTGGTATCCGGCGGCCCCACGGATCCGTTGGTCGCCGCCTGAGCAGAAGGCGTACCCACCGTCGCGCGGGGAAGGGCCATTGCCGGTGAGGATGAGTGCCGCAACATCTGGGGTGCAACGAGCGGCGTCGATACAGCGGTACAACTCGTCAACCGTGTGGGGGCGGAAGGCGTTGCGGATGGCCGGGCGGTCGAAGGCAATGCGTACCACCGGCAGATCCTCCCCAGCCGGGGCGTGGTCAGACTCGCCCCGAGACACGAGGCGATGGAAGGTCATGTCGGTCAGCGGATCTCCGGGAAGGTCAACATCGCGCCAGCGGGCTGCATCAAAAGTGTCAGAAACGAAAGGAAGGGTGCTCACCCGGTGGAAGTTACCACTGCCTGCCTACCTGGAATGACGAGCTAGCCGCGACGCCGAGATGACGCCACCGACCGCCCCGCCGAGGTGAGCCTGCCAGGAGACACCTGCCGCGCCCGGCAGCACTCCCCACAGCACTGATCCGTAAATGAGGAATACGATGATCGCTATCAGGATGTCGTGCAGTCTCTTGGTGAACAGGCCGCGGACCAGCAGATAGGCCAACCAACCGAAAACGATCCCGGACGCCCCCAGAGTGATCGTTCCGGGAGCGCTGAAACACCACGCGAAAAGTCCCGAGCACACCATGATCGTCAGCCCTGAGACGATCCAGGTTCGTGTCGACTCCAGGTACACGAGCATTCCGAGGACAAACAGCGGCACTGAATTGCCGGCCAGATGTGCCCAACCGTAGTGCAGCCATGGGGCAGTGAAGATTTCCCACAGCCCCTGCCCGGTCCAGGAATGGATGCCGAAGTGGTCAAGAGTGTTGCCAAGCATGGTGTCGATGACCTCGAGGATCCACATGATCGCGACGACGACGGCCATCACACCTGCGCTGTTCGCAATGGAATTGGTGCGGATCGGCGGTGGGGCCTGACGCCGGCGGACAGGAGCGGACGACGGGGGCAGATAGGAAGTCATGTACCCAGTGTGGCAAAGAAGAATCAAAGAACTTATGTGATTTTCTTCACATAAGACGCATTGTGTGGTTCCAGTGTTCCCAACATGTCGGATGCCGCAACAGCGGCGGAAGGTCGAGGAGGACCGTATGACGAACCAACAGGACGTCTTCGAACCTGATCAGAACATCGTCGACAACGCCTGGGTCTCAGGCTAGAAGACGCTTGAGGGCAAGGCAAAGGCCGACCTAATCGCGTACTGGGACGAGCAGGCCCAAGAGCTGGGATGGTCAAAGCCGTGGGATAAGGTCCTTGACGACTCGAACAAGCCTTTCTTTCAATGGTTCACTGGCGCTAAGACCAATATTGTCACCAACGCGGTGGATCGGCATCTCAGTACCGCCCGCCGCAATAAGCTAGCCCTTATCTGGGTCGGTGAGAACACTGATGAGGTGCGTACCTTTTCCTATTTCGCCCTCAACCGAGAAGTCGAGCAGATGGCCAATGTTCTTAAGGCGATGGGCGTGCGCAAGGGCGATGTCGTCACTATTTATCTGCCTCGCATCCCGGAGATCTTTTTCGCGATGTTGGCCTGCGCCAAGATTGGTGCGGTGCATTCGGTGGTTTTTGCAGGCTATTCGTCGGAGGCTCTTAACGCGCGTATTGATGGCTCGGAGTCGAAGGTCGTTATCACCGTCGACGGTTCGTGGATTAACGGCAAGGTCTTTCCCATGAAGCAGATTGTCGATGAGCCGTGAAGTTCTCCCTGGCCGTCGAGAACGTCATTGTGGTGCGCAATACGAAGACCGAGGTTTCGATGGACTTGACTTGTGACCACTGGTACGACGAGTTGTGCAAGCTGCCGATCGCTAAAGGCAAGTGCGAGACCGTCCAGGTGGTCTCAGAAGACCCACTGTTCATTCTGTACACCTCTGGGTCCACCGGCAAGCCGAAGGCCATCGTTCATACCCATGGTGGCTACCAGGTTGGCACCTACATCACCCTCAAGCAGTGCTTCGACATTAAGGAAGAGGACCGCTGGTGGTGTACTGCTGATCCGGGCTGGATTACGGACACTCCTACCTCGTCTACGGCCCGCTGCTCAACGGTGCCACCGTCTTCATGCATGAGGGCGGTCCGACGTATCCATACCCCGACGGCTGGTGGCAGCTCATTGAGCACTACGGCATCACTAGCTTCTACACCGCTCTAACCGCTATTCGCACTTTCATGTGCTTTGGCGACGCCTGGGTGCGCAAACACGATCTGTCCAGTTTGCGCGTACTCGGTTCGGTTGGCGAGTCCATCAACCCGGAGGCTTGGCGCTGGTTCCACGACGTGGTCGGTGACGGCACGTGTCCGATCACCGATACCTGGTGGCAGACCGAAACTGGCATGTTCCAGATCACCACTGTGCCGTCGATGCCGCTCAAACCAGGTGCCGTTGGGCGTCCGGTCTTTGGCCAGGAGGCTGCTGTTGTCGACGAGGAGGGCCATGAGCTCCCTGCGGGCAAAGAGGGCTTCCTCGTCCTCAAAAACCCGTGGCCGGCCATGATGCGCACCCTGTATAAGGATCCGGATCGATACCTCGAGGCGTACTGGACGAAGTACCCGGGTGTCTATCTCACCGGTGATTCCGCACGAATCGATGATGACGGCTACATATGGATCATCGGACGTGCTGACGACGTCATCAAGGTATCCGGTCACCGCATCGGTACTGCTGAGGTGGAGTCCGCTCTGATCTTTCACCCCGCCGTCGCCGAGGCTGCGGCCATAGGGCTGCCTCACGAAGTGAAGCGCAACGCGATCCATATGGTCGTTGTACTCAATCATAGTTTCGAGCCGACGAAGAATCTCGTCTCTGATATCCGCGGACACGTCGCCGAAACCCTCTCGCCGATTGCCAAGCCTGACACCATCGAGTTCGTCGACAAGTTGCCGAAGACCCGCTCCGGCAAGATCGTGCGTCGCGTCCTCAAAGCTCGTGTCCTGGGTGGAGACGAGGGAGACCTGTCAACCCTAGAGGACTGAGGCCATTACCGGGAGGGGCGGGGTATGCCATGTCCTCGTCCCTCGTGCTTGTCGACCATGTCAGCGGTGTCCTTGCCAGGCCCGCATTGACTGTGAGTACGTGTCGGCGAGATCAGGCTGCGACAGAATATGCGTGCCGTAGGAGTTGGCAAAATTGACCTGTTTATCTGTTCGGTGTGATCTACAGCCATTGGGCAAAATTCTTTGCAGCCTCAACTTCGTTGCTAGATCCTTTGGCGTAGTGATTGTAGGCCTGTCAGACGCCCCTCCCGTCATATTCGTGGTACCACTGGACGATCTTTCCTGAGCCACCAGGCATGGCGCTAGAATTTGAATCGGGTGAGAAACTATGGGTGTTTGATCCGCATCCGGTTAGGGCGGCAGTGGCAAGACCTGCGGATGCGTGAAGGAAGTGCCGGCGAGAGATTTTTCATGACAGTTAAATCCTCAAGCTGTTGAGTATTCATTACATTGAGCCAGGTATTTGCTATGTGGATACCTATGAGGTGTTTATAAAGTTGTCTGAATCGTCGTCACGCTATCGTGCCGTGATGATGTGCGGGATGAATTGACGAGCTATGCTGCGTGGCAGATATCTTTGACAACTGCCGCGGAAGGCGTCAGGTGACATCATGCAAAAGTGTACCCCGTACCCCCGCATAATGAGGAGGACCATGACGCACGCCGACAATAGCCTGCCAGAACTTCATCCAGCTGACGGGCCGTGGAGCATCTACCTCCACGTTCCCTTCTGCGCATCGCGGTGCGGGTACTGCGACTTCAACACTTACGTGCTGTCAGCGATGGGAGATGACGCGGTTGCGGGGTATCTCGACGCCGCCCACCAGGAACTCGAGCTGGCTGCTGACGCGCTGGGGGATGCACAGCCTCCGGTTTCGACGATCTTCTTTGGGGGCGGCACTCCGACGATGCTCTCCCCAGTGCAGCTGGGGGAGCTCATCGATCACATTCGTACCCTATGGGGGATTGACCCTGACGCCGAGGTCACCACTGAGGCCAATCCCGAAACCCTCAGCGTAGAAGTCTTAGCCGGCCTACTGAAAGCCGGGATTAACCGGTTATCGATGGGAATGCAGTCCGCCGACGAGTATGTCTTGACGGTCTTAGATCGTCGCCATCGGCCAGGACGCGCCGTCGAGATGGCACAGCTGGCGCGCCAGGTCGGATTCGACGACGTCAGCTTGGATCTCATCTTCGGCGCCCCCGGGGAGAACTTTGACTCGTGGCGACACAGCCTCGACGTCACGTTGACGGCTGAGCCAGACCACATTTCCGCATACTCCCTCATCGTTGAAGAGGGAACTCGGCTGGCGGGCAGAATCCGTCGGGGAGAACTACCTATGACTGACGAGGACGATCTCGCTGACAAATACCTGCTTACCGAAAAGATTCTCACCGAGGCTGGGTACGTCAACTACGAGGTCTCGAACTGGGCTCGTCCTCGCAGCGGCCGGGATCACCGATGTCGACACAACATGGCGTACTGGTTGGGGTACGACTGGTGGGGAATTGGCCCGGGGGCTCATTCTCACGTTGCTGGCACGCGGTGGTGGAATGTCAAACACCCTGCCACCTACCGGAACGTGCTGGGTGACAGAGTGCTGCCCGTTGACGACTATGAGGTTCTTGGTGATGTGCAGCGTCATGAGGAGACGGTGCTTCTTCGGTTGCGTTTGGCTGATGGGTTGCCGATGGCGGATCTGTCCGAGGTCGAATGTATGCGGGCTACTGAGGTTGTCGAGCAGGGGCTCGGGACAATGGAGGAGGGGCGGCTGGTACTCAACTTGTCAGGTCGAATGGTGGCTGACCGAATCATTACCGATCTCCTGGTCTAGCCGTCTTCATCCACCAGGTCGTCAGGTCGGCCGCTAGCGCGGCTTGTCGTCATTGTCACACGTGGCAATACAGTGGCTATCGTGATCGACCGGTACTCTCACGACGTCCTTGCAAGCGGCTGGCGCACCTCTCACATGAAGAAGAGCGCTGACATGCCACTGGAACTTGGCATGGTCATTGAGGATCCTTCCAGCGGATTCGTGGGGGCTGTCGTCGGGTGGCAAAACGGCCTGGTTGTGCTTGAGGACCGCAAGGGTAAACGCAAATCCTTCCCCGTTGGACCGGGGTTCTGGGTGGACGGGCGACCCGTCAACCTGTGTATTCCCCCGCGTCAAGGAAGCGCGAGTATCAAACACACGGCGTCTGGGTCCATCGCCGGTGGTGCTGAACCGGCCCGAGTTGCCCTTCCTAGCCGGATATACGTCGAGGGACGTCATGACGCTGAACTCGTCGAAAAGATATGGGGCGACGACCTGCGCCACGTCGGGGTCGTTGTGGAATACATGGGTGGCATGGACGACCTCGTCGGGATCGTCGCCGAGTTTAAGCCTGGTCCGGGGCATCGCCTTGGCGTGTTGGTTGACCACCTCGTTGCCGACACCAAAGAGTCACGGGTAGCGGACGAAGTACGTCGTGGTGGGTATAGCGAGTATGTCATGATTACCGGTCATCGCTTTATTGACATCTGGCAGGCCATCAAACCTCAACGAATTGGCCGTCAAGAATGGCCTGAGGTCCCGATGGACGAAGACTTCAAACTCGGCACCCTGAAGCGTCTGGGCCTGCCTCACTCGACCCAAGCTGACGTCGGTAAGGCCTGGCAGGCCATGCTGGCACGAGTGCGCGACTGGCACGATTTAGACCCCCGCTTTAACACGGAGATGGAGAAACTTATCGATTTCGTCACGCGTGACCATGTCGACGAGCTGGACAATGGGGAGATGGCATGAGTATTGACGTCGACACGGTGTCTGACCTCATCCGGGATGTGAGTGCCAGGGTTATCGATCCCCGGTTCCGGACCCTCCACGATCATCAAATCCACCAGAAAAAGCCCGGGGACTTCGTTACTGATGCCGATCGTCAGGCCGAGTGCGAGCTGGGTGCCGCTGTGACCAAGTATGCCGGCGGTATTGTCGTGGGGGAGGAATCAGCCTTCGCCGACCCAACCATCCTTGATGCCGTTTCCGATGCTGACCTGGCCTGGGTCATCGACCCCATTGATGGCACCAAGAACTTCGTGCACGGGTCTGTTGATCACGGCGTCATGCTTGCTCAGCTCAGCCGTGGTGAAACAGTCAGAGGATGGATATGGCAGCCGCAGTACGGGCACATGTGGTTCGCTGAGCATGGCGCCGGAGTGACGTGCGACGGTGATGAGGTGACGCGAGGAGATTCCCACTCTCCGGTTCGTGCTGCCACCACCCATGAGGCCTACAAGATTCCCTCGCCTGTGGTGGAATGGCGAATGGCGAAATGGTGCTGCGCGGTGGATTATCCGTTGGTGTGCCAGGACGAGAACGATGTCACCGTCTATCAACACTCTTACCCGTGGGATCACCTTCCTGGCGCGCTCATGGTACGAGAAGTCGGTGGAGTAGTGCGTACTGTCGATGGGGCGGAATATGGTTCGCGAGAAACCTCCGGAAAGCTCATTGTCGCCGCCGATGAAGAGGCTTATGAGACGGTAGCCAAACTGCTGCGCTGAATCTCCTCGCTGTGGCTTTCAGGGGAGAGGGAGATGTCGGTCGGTGAGCGGGATATTCGTGGGAATTCGCTCGGCGAGCTGGGCACGCTGATTCATAACGCCGGTGGCATCTATGGGCTGGCCGTGTCCAGGAACATAGATGCCGGCTCCGTCGGTGCCCGTGATGACCGAATCGATCGCCCGTGGCCAACCACGGACGTCAGTCGTCTCGTCAGATTGTGGTTCTCCTGCGGTCTCTACGAGGTCTCCGACGAAGGTGATCTTTTCGTCGCGCACAATGACAATGAGGTCGCCGTCGGTGTGAGCCGGGCCGGGATGGATAACCTCGGCACCCAATCCTCCCAAATTCACATACGCCATAAGAGATACGGGGTGGTCGACATGGAGGTCGGGACAGTGAGCTAGCGCAGCCTCGTGCATCCACACTTCAGCATCGGTGATGCCGGGTAGGCCACCGCTGTGGTCGTAGTGGTGATGGGTGACGACGATTCGATCGACGGGGCGGCCTAGCATGCGGGCTGCTGACATCGCCAAGGTATGCCCCTGCTCGGGAGTCGATCCGGTATCGATGAGGAGGACGTGGTCCTCGCCAGCTACCAGTCCGCAAGTGACACTCCCTGGTTCAACAGAGGTTGTCCACACCCGAGGTGTGAGGGCGAACCATTGGGGAGTCTCGGGATTCGTCGACATGGCCACCAGTCTGGCACGTTTGGGGGGAATGTGCTGCCAGCGAGAGAGGCAGGAGGACCGAGTGTGAACGCGATAAGGTGGCACTCGGCACCCGAGAGTGCCAAAGTGGGATGTGCATTTGGCCGGATCGCGTGAGGAGGGGTTGTGCTCGACGACCGCAAGCTCGACGTGCTCAAAGCCATCGTCACCGATTACGTCTCCAGCAAGGAGCCGGTAGGTTCAAAGGCGCTGGTGGAACGCCACGGGTTGCGCGTTTCCCCGGCTACCGTCCGTAACGACATGGCCGTACTAGAGGAGGAGGGGTACATTACCCACCCCCACACCAGCGCCGGGCGCATCCCTACGGACAAGGGGTACCGCCTCTTCGTCGACCGCATCGCTACTCTCAAGCCGCTCTCGGCGCCTGAGCAACGAGCCATTCAGGCATTCATGACTGGGGCGGCGGACCTTGACGACATCGTGCGCCGTACTGTGCGCCTGCTTGCTCAAATCACCCACCAGGTAGCGATTATGCAGTACCCGGTGGCGACGACGGGGACGATTCGTCACCTCGAATTGGTGAGTTTGTCGACCGATCGTATCCTTATCGTGCTCATCATGTCGTCGGGATCGGTAGAGCAGCAGATCGTTGAGCTTCCGGGCCACGACGAGCAGAGTCTTGCTGCACTTCGCACCCGGCTAAATGAGACTCTCGTCGGATTGACAGTCGCTGAAGCGGCCGACTCGCTCAACCGCTTTCTTGACGACCTGGGACCGGCCGAAGGGCCTCGGGCAGCGTCGGTGATTGCTACCGTTCTCGAGATCCTTGCCGTCGACCCATCTGCTCGGGTTGTGGTCGCCGGGGTTCCCAATCTCACCGCATTCGGTGCACAGTGGGAGACAGCGGTACGTCCCGTCCTTGAGGCCCTTGAAGAGCAGGTCGTCCTTATGCGACTGCTCGGCGAGGCAACCGCGGGGGAGGCTGGCGAGGTTACGGTCCGCATCGGCGCCGAGAACACCGATGTACCTTTCCAATCGACCTCGTTAGTGGCGAGCACCTACGGTCCCGAGGATGCCTTGTCGAGTCTTGGCGTCGTCGGGCCGACCCGAATGGACTACCCCTCAACCATGGCAGCTGTGCGAGCCGTGGCCCGTTATGTGGGCCGGTTCCTGGCAGAAGGATGATTCTTGAGTAACGACTACTACGAGATTCTTGGCGTTTCCCATGATGCGAGTGCCGACGAGATCAAGAAGGCGTATCGCCGTAAGGCTATGAAACTCCACCCCGATGTTGCCGGGCCCGGATCAGAGGAGGAGTTCAAAAAGGTCCAAGAGGCTTATGAAGTCCTCCAGGATCCGCAAAAGCGCGCCGTTTTTGATCGTGGCGGTGATCCCAATGCCCGGATGGGCGGGTTCGGCGAAGGCGGATTTAGCAGTGCTGGATTCGATTTCACCAATCTTGTTGACGCCATGTTTGGTGGCAGCTCTCCCTTTGGTTCTGGTGGTGGCCGCGGCCCGCGCTCGCGTACCCGCCGTGGCCAGGACGCTCTGGTCCGAATGCGTCTTAGCCTCGCCGAGGCAGTTTTTGGCGTTACCAAGTCGTTAGAAGTCGACACCGCAGTGGTGTGCCCGAAATGCCAGGGTAAGGGCGCACAGTCCGGTTCCGAGCCTGTGACCTGCGATACCTGTCAGGGGCGCGGTGAGGTCATTACCGTGCAGCGCTCCTTCCTTGGTGATATCCGCACCAGCCAACCCTGCCCGACCTGCCATGGTTACGGTACGGTCATTCCTGATCCCTGCCAGGAGTGTTCCGGTGAGGGGAGGGTACGCACCACTCGCACGATCAACGTCAAGATTCCCGCCGGAGTGGCTGACGGCAACCGCATCCATCTCGATTCCCAGGGAGAAGTCGGTCCCGGAGGTGGTCCGGCCGGTGACCTGTATATCGAGATGACGGTCAGTCCCCATGATGTCTTTACCCGTCACGGTGACGACCTCGAGATGGTTGTCACCATCCCGATGACGGCCGCAGCGCTGGGGGCGAAGGTCCTCATGCACACGTTGGAAGCCGATCGCGAGGACTTCGCCGAGGATACTAAGACCGTCACTGTCGAGGTGCCGGCCGGCACCCAGTCCGGAACCCGGATCGTCGTTTCCGAACGAGGCGTGCCGAGGCTTCGTCGCAACGGGCGTGGTGATCTTGGTGTCACGTTCATCGTCCAGACACCGACGAAACTTGACTCCCACCAGAAGGATTTGCTGCGTCAGCTAGCTGAGGCTCGGGAAGAAACCAATGCTTCGGCGTCGGTAGAGAAATCAGGCGGTCGCGGCATGTTTTCCCGCATCAAGGAAGCTTTTGGCGGATGAGTGACCCCTGCTTTCTTGGCGAGGTCGCCGCAGCTGTGCCCGGATCGGTGGTAGAAATCACCGATGCAGAGGGCCACCATGCTGGCTCGGTTCGACGCATTCGGGTAGGTGAGACTGTTCTCGTCACCGACGGGCAGGGTCATGCCGTTCGCGGCCCTGCCATTGAGGTGACGAAGGGGTCAGTTAGCGTCGAGACCGTTGAGATCCTCCATACTCCCGCGACCACGCATCGATGGGTCGCCGTCCAAGCATTGCCGAAGTCCGATAGAGCTGAGCTGGCGGTGGCGACCCTCACCGAGATGGGAGTTCACGAAATCCTCGCCTGGCAGGCTGATCGGAGCATCGTGCGATGGAAGGGCGACAAGCAAGCCAAGGGCGTCGCGAGGTGGCAAGCGGCTGCCCGTGAGGCCACCAAACAGTCTCGACGTTTTCTTGTGCCGCAGGTAGAACTAGCGCAGACCCGTGAAGTTGTTAAGCGGATTTGCAATGCCCAGGCCGCCTACGTTTTGCACGAGTCGGCCAGTGAACCGCTGGTGCATCAGGAGCTGCCGGCATCCGGTGAGGTCATCTTCATCGTCGGGCCAGAGGGTGGCATCACCAGCCAGGAAGTGGAGGCCTTCGTCGCGGCCGGTGCACGCCCTGTGACGGTGTCGGACGGGGTATTGAGAACCTCGACCGCCGGTGTGGTCGGCTTAGCCCAGTTGCGGGCTATGGCTAACCTCACCGTTTGCGATTGAGAACTTGGCGTTGGGTTCAGGGCTCGACGGTCACTTTGATGGCTTCGCCCTTGGCGACGATATCAAAGACCGTCATGACGTCGTCGAGTTTGACGTGACGGGTGATGAGATCCTTAACCGGAACCTGTCCCGAGGCGATGTACTGCAAGGCACGTTTGTTGTGCTCGGGGGCCGAGCCATTGGCGCCGTGGATGTGGAGTTGACGGTAATGGATCAGGTTCGAGTCGCAGGTGATCGTTGGGTTCGTCTTGGGCAGGCCGCCGAAGAAAGAAATACGGCCATTGCGGGCAGCCATGGACAAGGCCTGTTCCTGGGTGATGTTGGCCGGGGTCGCGGTGATGATGACGTCGGCACCGCGACCGTTGGTAAGTTCCATGACCTTGGCGACGACATCCTCCTGTGAACCGTCGATGGTGATGTCGGGCTTGACGGCAGCGGCTGACATTGCGAGGCGTTCGGCGTTGATGTCAATCATGACGATAGTGCCGACCTTGTGCACGCCACGCGCGATACGGGTGTGCATGCACCCGATCGGGCCGGCGCCAAAGATGACGAGGAAGTCACCTTTTTCGATGCCGAGTTGTTCCTGGGCGTTGATGGCGCAGGCGAAAGGTTCGGCGGCGCTGGCCTCGTCGAAATCGACGTCGTCGGGGATGCGATTGAGGCCGTCTACCTTGAGTACTTGCGGCGGGACGATCATATATTCCGCAAAACCACCGTCGTACTGATAACCGACGCTGGTCTGGTTTTGGCAGACCTGCATCCACCCTTTGCGGCACTCGTGGCACTGCCCGCACGGGACAGCGGCGATCGACTGGACCCAATCGCCGACCTTCCAGTCGCCAGCCACCTCGGAGCCGATTTCGACGATCTCGCCAGCAACTTCGTGGCCCATTGTCGTGACTCCGGTGATGTTCTGGTGGCCGTTGTGAAGGATCTTGACGTCGGTGCCACAGGTGGAGCAGTTGCGAACCTTAATCTTGATCTCGTCGGGCTTGCATTCCGGTTCGGGGACGTCTTCGAGACGAACATCCTCGGGTGCGTGGAACCTCAATGCCTTCATGATGTGTGCCTTTCTATAGATCCGCTGATTATGCCTGCTGGGAACCGAGGAGGTTGAGGACCTCGTCGGTGCATGTCGCCTCACGAAGTTGCCGGGCGGTTTCGGGATTAGACAAGATTCTTGCGAGGGCTGCCATAATCTCGAGGTGCTCGTCGCTGGACGACGCGATAGGAATGACGACAGTGCAGATGTTCCCGTCCCATTCAACGCCCTCGGGGAATTGGAGGAAGCCTAGGGTGGCCTTGTCGATGTGGTCGCGGACCTCATCGACACCGTGGGGGATCGCGACCCCCTCGCCCATATAGGTTGAGATCTGCTTTTCCCTGGCGAGCATGCCTTTGACGTAGACATCGTCTGCGGCGCCCTCATCAATGAGCACCTGGCCAGCCATGGTGATGGCCTCCTCCTTGCTCGTGGCGCGCTGTCCCAGACGGATGGCGTCGCGGGGCAGCACGCTGATGGCGACGTGGGTATGGCTGTTCGCATCGGACGCCCGGGAGAGTCCTCCGTTATCAGTAGGCGCGGTGGCGGCGTCATCATGTGCTGCGCGAACCTCGGTCTCGACGCGGTCGAAAGCAGGATCATTCATATAGTTCGTAAAGGGAACGATACGGGCGCTCGGGGCGCGCCTGCGGGCGCGGTCGACGAGGCCTTCTTGAGTGAGGATGAGGGGTGTATCCGAGGGAATCTGGTCGACGGCCGTGTGAGCGACCTCGACCCCGTACCGGGACAGTCTGTTCTTCATGGTGGAGGCGACCATCACCGAGGAACCCATGCCTGCGTCGCAAGCGATGACGACTTTGGAGATGTTGGTAAGCGGGGCTTGAGCCCCGATTGTGGTGGGGACAGTGGGGTTCTGGCCCTCACCCGCTACGTCATCCTGGGTACTATTCTTGCGGATGAGCAGCATTGCCACCACAAAGGAAACGGCAGTTGCGACGAGGAAGTCGGCAACCATGGCCAGGTAGTGCCCGGGCTGGCACATGAGGAACCATGCGATGATCGAGCCTGGGGAGGCAGGGGCAACGAGACCGGCATGAAATGCGACCCCGATCGCCAGACCGCTCATGCCCCCGGCAATGGTGGCGAGAATGGTCTTGGGCTTCATAAGTACGTATGGGAAGAAGATTTCGTGGATGCCGCCAAAGAGGTGGATGATGATGGCGCCCGGAGTCGACTGACGTATCTGACGGGAACCGAAGAACTGGTAGGCAAGTAGTAGGCCAAGGCCGGGGCCGGGATTCGACTCAACCATGAAGAGAATTGATCGTCCGGTGATATGGGCCTCTTGGATGCCCAGCGGAGTGAAGATGCCATGGTTAACGGCGTTGTTAAGGAATAAGACCTTCGCCGGTTCGACGAGGAGAGATGCGAGTGGCAGCAGACCGTGATGCACGAGAAATCCCACCCCGGCCGCCAGCCAGCCCATGAGAGTCGAGACGAGTGGTTCGACGCCCAGGTGCCCGATGACGGCCAGGGCCATGCCGAGAATGCCGATCTCGAAATTGTCTACGAGCATCTCGAACCCGGAATGGATCCGGCCGTCGAGGAGCTTGTCGACCTGTTTGAGGAGCCACGCTGCGAAGGGACCTATTACCATCGCGCCAAGGAACATTGTGATGTCGGCGCCGACGACGACGCCCATCGTGGCGATCGCGCCGATGACGCCACCACGTGTCCCGTTGACGATCTTTCCACCGGTGTAGCCGATGAGGACGGGAAGCAGATAGGTCAGGATCGGGTTAACGAGCTTGGCGAGGGTTGCATTGGGTGCCCATCCCGTTTCGATGAAAAGAGCCGTTAACAGGCCCCAAGCGATGAAGGCTCCGATATTCGGCATGATCATGCCGGCCAGGAATCCTCCGAGCCGTTGGACGGAGGCACGTGCGCCGTGTCCCTGCAGGTTCTTGTGGATCGTCGCGTCAGGTAGTGACATCGGAACTCCAGTGTGTTCAGCTGCCGATCATTGGCAGGATCCCCATCGATCTGTGAACAAGTCTGGATCTGTCTGTTTATGTTGTCAAGGAGTTGTGTTGTGTTGGTTTTATAGCTGACATAAACAACGGGGTCGGACAGATGGCATCCGTCCGACCCTGTTGTTATGCGTCGCCGCTGAGGGCGAGACGTTACTTGGCGCCATCGAGGGCTACGGTGAGCAGGCTGCCGATCAGGCCGAGGTTTTTGCAGAACTGGATCTGGTCGCCCTGCTTCTCTGCGCCTTCCTTCTCCCAGAAGGCATGTCCAGCAGCGGTTACTGGCACGAGCTGGGCGGCCAAGACGGTGGCGGCCAGGCGCGGCTTGATGCCAAGGGCCAGCAGGGAGCCGGCGGCCAGCATGGTGGCTCCGTTGACCTTGACCAGCAAGGTTGAATCGACATCGGGGATCTGGGAACAGGACGATTTCGGGAGTTTCGAGAGGAGCCCGTCGACAGCTTCGGAAAGCTGATCGGCTTTCTTAATCTCGTCCAGACCTCCGGTGATGAAGATGGCCGACAGCAGGGAACGCGCGGTGAACTTGGCAAGGGACATAAAATCCTCCTGGCTGGTTTGATGCTACTTCTATCGTGCCTCATGATGGCTCGTCCCGCTCCGTCATTGGCTCGTCGACGTGGCAACGTTCGCGTTTAGGTGATGAATCTACGTCTGTTTATCGAGCCTGGCGCCTAGCTGCGGCCTCGACCCGGCGTGGGTCAGGCTGTGAGGGCGAGGGCTAGTGGAAGAACGGGCCCGGATCCGGCTCGTCTCAACGACCGTGCAGCGACCGTCATCGTCCAGCGGCTAGAGATGACGTCATCGATAAGCAGAACCGATGCCCCGCCAAGATGGGATAACCGAGACATCAGCCCCGGTCCGACGCTGAACCGATCATGGACATCACGGAGCCGGTAAGCCGAGTTCGTGGATGACTGTAGTCGTGCGGACCCATCCGCCAGGTCCAACCACCCAAGGTCTTGCAGGTGGCCAACCCGTGCAATTCCCGAGGCCAGGGAATCAATGAGGTGTGGGCGAGTGATCGACGGGATCCGTACTATCGCGGCTGGACGCTGCTCCCAGTCCCACTCGGCCAACACTCGCAAGCACGCCTTGGCCAACGCCGGGGTGATCTCAGCGTCGATAGGGACACCATTGGTGTCGGAGCGAAGTAGGTCGCGCAGCGCCCCTCCCCAACCCAGATCGGAGAGTCTCGCGATGACGCGGCCCTCTGCAGCGATCTCCTCGGCACTGATGCGACCCTTGAGCGCAACCTGGAGGGCATCCATCCCCACGGGCCAGGCGGTGCGTGGTTCCACCGGAACTCCCACCCGGTTGAGGGATTGGACGGCTCTCACAGCGGCTGACTGATCGACCTCGACTGAGTACCACGGGCCAGCACAGACGTCGCAGCGTCCGCAAGGAGTCGTGGAGGGGTCGTCCAGCTGCCCGGTGAGCAAGGTCATGCGACAGGTTCTTGAGCGCTCGTAGCCGAGCATGGCCTGCTGTTCCTCGCGACGTGCCTGGGAGATGCGTTCGTACCGTTCGGTGTCGTGCACCCACGGCTTGCCGGTGGCTTGCCACCCATCTCGGACCTTCACGACCGAGCCATCAACGGCCATCACTTTAAGCAATAGCTCTAACTGGCTACGCCTGATGTCGACCCGCGTCTCCAGAGCTGAGATAGAGAGCGCCTGACCACCTGCGAGTGCTCTGAGCACGGCATCGGCTCGTTCTTGGGTGGGCATAGAGGAGGTAGCGAAGTAAGTCCAAATGTCAGGATCCTCCGGGCCCGGAAGCAACAGGATATCGGCATTGTCGGTGGCGCGACCGGCACGGCCTACCTGCTGGTAGTACGCGATCGGAGAGCTCGGCGCACCCAAGTGCACGACGAAACCGAGGTCCGGTTTGTCGAAACCCATGCCCAGGGCACTGGTCGCCACTAAGGCCTTGACCTGGTTATTGCGCAGGGCTTTCTCGAGTTCGGTCCTTGCTTCGGCATCGGTGCGTCCGGTGTAAGCCCGCACATTGTGACCGGCCGTGGTTAGAGCACGCGCGGTGTCCTCGGCCGTCGAAACAGTCAGGCAGTAGATAATTCCCGACTTGGGAAGTTCACTGAGGTGCTGGACGAGCCAACCGAGCCGTTCGGAAGGGTTGGGCAGATTGAGTACGCCGAGTCGCAGAGATTTCCGGGCTAACGGCCCACGAAGGATGAACACATCATCGGCGCTGGGGGCAATCTGCTCGGCCACATCTTGGACCACACGTGAGTTTGCGGTCGCCGTTGTCGCAAGTACTGGGATCGTAACCGGTAGGGCAGAGACGAGGTTACGGATGCGTCGGTAATCGGGGCGAAAATCGTGCCCCCAGTCAGAGATGCAGTGGGCTTCGTCGATGACCAACATGCCCATTCGCTTTATGAGCTCGGGCAGCTGCCTACTGGCGAATGTGGGATTGACCAGGCGTTCGGGGGAGACTAATAGAACGTCGAGTTCGTCGGCGTCGAGGCGTTGGGCGATTTCGGACCACTCGGTGGCATTGGCCGATGAGATGGCCGCTGCGCGCACGCCAGCTCGCTTTGCGGCAGCGACCTGGTCGCGCATGAGGGCGATAAGTGGAGAGACGATGAGGGTCGGGCCTGAGCCGATGGCACGCTGTAACAAGGTAGCGACAAAGTAAACCGCTGACTTTCCCCAACCGGTGCGCTGGACTACGAGCGCTCGACGGTGGTGGGCAACCAGAGCCTCTATGGCCTCCCACTGTCCAGGGTGGAAATCGGCATTGTTGCGACCGACGAGACGACGAAGGATTGCCACCCCTTGGGTGCGTAGGTCATCTACTTTCGGTATTGCGTCGGTAGTTGTCGTCATGGCTCCTCCTTGCGCCGTCATTTTTTCCGGAGCTAGTGACAGTTTCGTGGCGAGATTCCGGCACGGAGGAAGAACACCGTAGTCAGAACGGCAATGGCAACTGGTCAACGACCTCCTGCGCCCGGTCCTGCTGGGCAGTGACGATTGTTCCCAGCCATTCGACGACCTGATTCCGGGCTGCTTCGTCGAAGGACTGGATAACGTCGAGGTAGTTGGCCCCAGAATTGGCGGCCGCACCGCATAGACGCACTATCTCGGCAGGTGCGGGGGAATCAGCCGTCTCGAGGGAGGAGAGGAAGGCGTCACGGTTGTCGATCAATTGAGCGCGCCCAGCGTCGGTCGGCTGGACTTTGCCGATGAGAGATTTAAGCCTCTTGACTCGCTCTTTCCGCGCTGAGACGAGGTTGTCGAGAGCACCTTGCCAGACCAATCCGGAGAGGCGATCACGGGACATGAAGAGACGACGAATCTGTCGGTACCAGGCCTCAAGAGCAGATAAATTGCCCAGATACGAGACGTTATGGGCGATGATGCGGTTGAGCTTGGAGTAGCTGTTCGGGGCGACAGGACGCTGACGTGTCGCAGGGGGAGCGGGCAGCACGAGCTGATCATCCTCGGGAACGTCGTCACGCAGGATTGAGCCTGCCCCGACCACGGTGCCGAATCCGGTGGCTACCGGCCCGACAGCACCGCCCTGACCACCAAGGAAGATCGGATGACGGTCGAGCAGCACCCCGCGCGGCACATCGCCGAAAAGGGAGGCTGTCGTCTTATCCCCGTCGGGAGTGAAGTTGAAATGAATGTAGGAAGAACCGACCTCAGAATGGTTTGTCCTCGAGGTGCCGCCGGCCAAGAGGACATCACAGAAGTTGATGAGGCTCCCCAAGGTGACAAAGGGCATGAGGATGGTTTGCTTGAGGCCGACGGTATGGGCCCCATTGGCCTCCTCCTCGAGGATAGTGCCCCCGCGGACGTGGGCACCTGAGCCCATGCTCGCCCCGTCAAGGAAAACAGCGTCCTGGGCGAACCCGCCCTTGAGCTTGACCCCGGTGCCAAGTTGGCAGTCCTGGATTGTCATGGGGGCCTCATCCCCGAGTATGCACCCGGCTGAGATGACAGTCCGACGGCCACGGATTCGGCATCCAGGCCCGATGACTACTCCATCACTACTGATGTTGTCGATGTCGACTGCCTCATCAATGTCGACGGTCAACGGATTCGGGATGCGCACCCCTCTATCGATGAGCTTGGCCACCTTCTCCAGGCCGCGCGGTTCAAGCACACGGGAGTTGACGTCCATCGATGGTCCTTTCGAGGTCGTGATCCGTTACTGCCAGCCTAGTCACTCCCGTTGTCGGCCGCCGGCCATGACGAGCCAGGCCGCAGTGACGACGAATGCCATCCCGAGCATTTGTGACCCAGTGAGGTTCTGGCCGAGGATGAAGAATCCTGCGGCTGCTGCGACGGCCGGCTCGACACCGGTCAAGATGCCGTAGACCGTGGTGTCGATGTGGCGTAGCGCGTACATTTCCAGGCTGTAGGGAAGGGCCGACGACATCACGGCTACAACCGCTCCGGTGAGGAGATGGTACGGCTCGACGAGGCGCGTCCCCGCAGTGGCGAAGCCAAACGGTACCAGCACGACCGAACTGAGCAGGATGGCCCACCACAGCCCCTCCAGTTTCGACCAGCTCATCCCAACTAACTGTGCCGATTTGGCATAGAGGGCCCAGAAAACACCTGCGACAAGGGCGAGTACCAGACCGAGGAGATCGAGGTGGGCCCAGTCGGCGGTAAGCGCACCTGAGACTGCCACCACTCCGCACAGAGCCAGCAAGATGGCGAGCCAGTCACGTAGGGATCGGCTTCCGAGGGCTGCCATGCCCAATGGCCCCAGAAATTCGGCGGTGACCGCAACACCGAGGGGCAGGCGTTCCAACGAGAAATAGAACACGGTATTCATGCCAGCCAAGGCGATGGTCAGGGCCAGCACCCTCGTCCAGTCAACGCGGTTATGGCCTTTCACATGGGGCCGAACGATCGGCGCCAGGACGAGGGCCGCCAAAGACATCCGCAGCGCCACGGTGCCTAAGGCTCCGACATGGGGGATGAGGGTTGCGGCGAAGGCACCTCCGAACTGCACTGAGAGGATGGCCATGAACACCAAGATCGCTCCGCGCACGAACGCCACCATAACGCCGTGGTTGCTAAACCCTCACTCGGGCAGGCCTGCGAACCTGCGTGGTCGGTGGGTTCCGGACATCCTGCAAGAATAACTCCATGACATTTGGCTTCGAGGTCACCTCTCGTCTGGACAATGCTTGCGGACGTACCGGCCTCATACACACCCCGCACGGTGCCATCCAGACGCCGGCCTTCGTCGTCGTCGGCACCAAGGCGACGGTTAAGGCCCTGTTACCCGAGTCAGTGGTTCAACTGGGAGCTCAGGCGGTGCTCGCCAACGCCTACCACCTTTTCCTGCAGCCCGGTCCGGAGTTGATCGACGAGGCGGGCGGCCTGGGCCAATTCATGAACTGGACGGGCCCCACCTTCACTGATTCCGGTGGCTTCCAGGTGCTCAGTCTCGGTGCGGGTTTCAAGAAGACCCTAGCCATGGACGTTTCCCAGCTCACCGAGGCTGACGTCATTGCCGCTGATGCCGATCGTAAGGCGATGGTCGACGACGACGGTGTGACTTTTCGCAGTCCCCTCAATGGAGATCTACATCGTTTCACTCCCGAGGTGTCGATGGGCATCCAGCACCACCTCGGCGCCGACATCATGTTCTCCTTCGACGAGCTGACCACCCTCATGAACACCCGCGCTTATCAGGAAGAAGCCTTGGAGCGCACCCGACGGTGGGCTGAGCGCTGCCTGGCCGAACATCGTCGTCTCACCGAGGTGCGCAGCGGCAAGCCGTACCAAGCCCTTTTTGGTGTCATCCAGGGAGCCCAGTACCAAGATTTGCGTCGTAGGGCTTGCCGGGATTTGGCAGGCATGGAGATCGACGGTCAGTGCTTCGACGGGTTCGGCATTGGCGGCGCCATCGAGAAAGCCAATCTGGGACGAATCGTGACGTGGTGTGCTGAGGAGCTTCCCGAGGACCGTCCCCGTCACTTGTTGGGCATCTCCGAGCCCGACGACCTCTTCGCGGCCTGTCGGGCGGGGGCCGACACCTTCGATTGTGTTAACCCCTCCCGGGTGGCCCGTAACGCTGCCATCTACACCGTTGACGGGCGTTACAACGTTGATACCGCGCGGTTCCGGCGAGACTTCGGCCCGTTGGAGGACGACTGCGACTGCTACACATGCACCCACTATTCCCGCGCCTATATCCACCACCTGTTCAAGGCTAAGGAGCTTCTCGCGAACACTTTGGCGACGATCCACAACGAGCGTTGGACGGTAAGACTGGTCGACCAGATTCGGGGCGCCATGTGTAGCGGGGACCTCGATGCTTTCGAGACCGAGTTCATGGGGCGGTGGAATGCCAACGGCGGGAGGCTGGCCAAGGTTAACTGACAGGGCTGTTCTCCGGAAACTCATCCTTACGACGGAGGAGACTGACAGTGCCACTCGTTACGCTCGGGGGCGTGCGAGAGTCGATCGTGTCCTTCATGGCGATGGACGACCTATGGCGTCGCCGAGTGCCGGAGCATAAGGGCTGGCAGATCCCGGTCGTGTGGTTCCTGCCCGCTGTTGACGTGCTCGTCGGAGCGCTCGTGGCCCTGGCCGTGGGTGCCGGCGGGCTGTTGCTGGCGGCTCTTCAGGACCACCTTGACACCCTCGGACCAGGTGATGTCATCGTTGTCATCGTCCTTGCCGTAGCTCTTTCCTTCCGACGGGTGATGCCAATCACCTCGGCCGCCGTCATGACTCTCGTCTGGATTAACGGAACCTATGCGACGCCGTACATGGCGACGAACTGGGTGTCGACCTTGGCCTTTTTCTTCTCCTACTACTCCCTCATGGTGTGGGTACGGACACGTCGAATCGCGTGGGGATCGATGTTGGCGGTCTTCGTCGTCATCATGGGCTGGGTCGCCATGATGATGGCCTTCGGGAGGTCGCTCACCGAGCAGCTTAAGATCATTAATCCCGACAGCAATGGGGAGGGGGTCATCTACCTCGTCCTCACCTATGTGATCGTCAATGTCACCTTCGTCGTCGGAGCCGCATTGGTGGGACAGGTGTCCTGGCTGTGGGCACGAGACCTAGCCGAGGTTCGCCGTCAGGCCGCTACAATCGAACGGCAGCGTACCCAGCTTGCTGAGCAAGCAATTCTTGACGAAAGCTTGCGGATCGCCCGGGAGATGCACGATTCGATGGCCCATCACGTGTCGGTCGTGGGGATCCATGCCGCAGGTGCTCGTCGAGCCTTTGACGTCGATCCGGATCTGGCTCGGGAGGCCTTGGCAACCGTGGAAGTGGAGTCCCGGGAAGCTGTCACCGAGATGCGATCCCTGCTGGGATCCTTGCGGGCCGGTGACGAGCCACGTGCCCGCCTCAGCCTGGCTGACCTTGACCGACTGTGCAACGAACCCCGGCGCGCGTCGGTGCGGTTGCTGCGAGTGGGAGATGATTCCCTGGTTGGTCCACAGCTGGGTCACACCTGTTACCGAATCGTCCAGGAATCCCTTAACAATGTGGAGGCCCATTCCAGCGCCTCCGAGGTGACGGTGTCGGTGCGCTGCAGAGATGACGAGGTCGAGGTGGAGGTCACCGACAACGGCCGCCCGATTCGATCGGCACCCTCGACCGAGGTGGGAATCGTCGGGATGTCAGAGCGGGTCAAGGCCCTGGGCGGCACCATTGAGGTGGGTCCACGCAAGATCGGTGGATGGCGAGTTCGTGCCGTCATACCGATGCGTCGGGGTGAGAATGTGAGGGACGAGGACATGAAGGAGGGGGAGGACTGATGCGCGTCGTGCTGGTCGACGACCAGAAACTAGTTCGTCAAGGGTTCCGCCTCATCCTCGCGGTGGAGCCCGACATCACGGTTGTTGGGGAGGCCACCAACGGGGCTGAGGGCGTGGACGTAGTGAAGGAAACCGCTCCCGACGTCGTCCTCATGGACGTCCAGATGCCCGTCATGGATGGTGTCGCGGCCACCGCGAAGATCCGCGAGTTCAGCGACGTCAAGGTCGTCATCCTCACCACCTTCGACCGGGACGACTACCTCTTCGATGCTCTCGACGCCGGGGCCAGCGGATTCATGCTCAAGAATGCTGACGCAGAGTCGCTCGTCGCCGGTCTGCGTCAGGTCGCTGACGGGCATGCCCTGCTGGCTCCCGAGGTGACCCGGCGAGTTATCGCCCGGTCGGTGCACCAGGGGGGCACGGTGACCGGCAGCAAGGCCGAACAGCTCACCGCCCGCGAGATCGAGGTGGCCAAATTGGTGGCTCGGGGCCTGTCCAATGCTGAGATCGCCGAGGAACTTGTCGTCTCCGCAGCCACCGTCAAGACCCATGTTTCCAATTGCCTCATGAAGTGTGACCTGCGTGATCGGGTTCAACTCGTCGCCCTGGCTTACGAGTCGGGACTCATCCGTGTGGGGGAGCCTTCCCGAGACTGAAATCCGTCTTGCCGCCGATGTGCAATGACCAGAAATTGGGTGTGATGGTCATGTGATCGCAAATCGAGGACGCAGGAGGTAGCCATGATCGACACGGACATGTGCCACCGAGAACCGGTGTCGGTACGGGTCGAGGAACTCATCCGGGCCTTCGAGGACCTAGTGGCGGTCGACCATCTGAACTTCGACATCCCGGCGGGTCGGATGACGGGCTTTGTCGGAGCCAATGGCGCTGGCAAGACGACGACGATGCGGATGATCGTCGGAGTGCTTAAGCCCACCTCCGGCCAGGTGTTGTGGTCAGGAAGGCCGATCACGGCTGAGGACCGCCGCACCATCGGTTACATGCCTGAGGAGAGAGGTCTCTATCCCAAGCAGCCGGTCATCGATCAGCTCGTCTACCTCGCCCGAATCAAGGGGGCATCCACACAGACGGCTCGCACCGAGGCCATGGAATACCTAGACAGGTTCGGGCTTGCTGATCATGCCCGCGAGCAGGTGCAGAAGTTGTCCTTGGGTAACCAGCAGCGGATCCAGGTAACGGCATCGCTGCTTGCTGATCCGGCAGTCCTCATCCTCGATGAGCCCTTCTCTGGACTTGATCCGGTGGCCGTGGACGCGATGGCCGATGTATTGCGAGAGAAGACCGCCCAAGGAGTCCCGGTCCTCTTCAGCTCCCATCAGCTCGATCTCATTGACCGGCTGTGTGACCGCATGGTCATCCTGCACAAGGGCCGCATGGTTGCCAATGGCACGACAGAGGAATTGCGCGAAGTCGGTCCCCGGCGTTACCGGGTGGAAGCCCGTGGCGATCTTGGCTGGTTGCGCTCGCTGCCCGGCCTGACGGTTGTCGACGTCGACGGCACCACTGCCGTCATCGAATTCCCCGATCCCAACCAGATTGACCGTCTCCTCGACGTCATCGTCACCGAGTCGATGAACCGTGGCGGACTGGTCGAGTTGACCCATATTCGCCCGAGCCTGGGCGAGATCTACCGAGAGGCGGCCCAGTCATGACGAACACATCATCGGCCTGGCGTCTCGTCGCTTCCCGCGAGGTCGACGTCAAGCTGCGCGACAAAGGATTCATTATCTCGATGATCATCACGGTGCTTCTCATCGTGGCTATCTCCGTGGTGTTGTCCATCATCTCCTCCAAGCACGACCATGACAGCGTGGTCGTGACCGACGACAAGGCCGCTGCTATCGTCAAGGTCGCTCAGCAGGACTTGGCTGCCAGGGGATCGACGGACAAGACCGAGGTGGTTCGGGCTGCTGATGAGGCCGAGGCCCATCGCGAGCTCCAGAATGACGACAACATGGTTTATCTTCACCAGAAGGATGGCCAATGGCATCTCGACGGGTACGACAAGACGCCCTCGGCTGACGGGTCGTCCACCGGGGCCATGGAGAGAGCCGTGGCTGTTGCAGCGGTGGCTGACAATACCAAGGCTGCTGGGGTCGATGCGTCGACTATGACCAAGGGGATGTCTCTTCAGACAGGACAGGTGAAGCCCTCAGACGGCACATCGGAGGCTGTCAGATACATGCTGGCCATCGTCTTCAGTGTCCTGTTCATGATGTCGGCGATCTATTACGGCGTGATGATCGCCAACTCAGTAGTCGAGGAAAACCAGTCCAGGATCGTGGAGATCCTGTTGACGGGGGTGCCTGCCCGTCAGTTGCTCATCGGCAAAATCGTAGGCAACACGGTATTGGCGGTTGGACAGCTCATCATCATTTGCGGGTTGAGCATGCTCGCCGTGTCCTTCTCGCAATGGTCGAACATCATCACGTTCGCGATGTCGTGGTCGGTTATGTGGTTCCTGCTGTTCTTCCTCGTCGGGTTCGTGGCGCTGGCAAGCCTGTACGCGGCTGCGGGGTCAATGGCCTCGCGCAGTGAGGACGTTCAGAACACCACCTCTCCGCTGATGTATCTCATCATGATCATCTACTTCTGGGTGGTGTTCTCGATGTCGAACCCTGATGGCATGAGCGCCAAGATCGGCAGCTACGTCCCGATCGCGTCGGTAGTCTTTATGCCGCTGCGCATGCTCGGTCATCGCGCGCAGTGGTGGGAACCAATCGTGTCGATCTTTGTGACCCTCGGTTTCACCGTGTTTGCGGTATTGGCCGGCGAGAGGATCTATCGACGCTCGATCCTGCAGACCAACGGTCGGGTCAGCTTCAAGAACGCCTGGAAGCAGAACGAATCGGTGGCGTGACGTCCGACGTCATGGCATCTGACGGGGCAGGCCCCGATGGAACTCGCACCGTTTTGCTTCGTCGCGACGGTCGAGCGGTAATGTCATCTATACCTGCCAAGAAGTGGTCTGAAAACCGGGCGGCAACGTCACCATTGACATTTCTTGGCAGGAATGGAGACAATGATTCAGAGGTATCGCGTCAGTTCCGGGCCACTGCCAGCCTCTCCTGATAGCTTGGCTCGTGTTTTTTGATCCAGGCGATGATCCGAGTCGTGATGGGGATGCAGGCGTACTCGACAAGGGTTTTCCACAAGAACCCGAAGAAGGCGTAGTTGCACCATTGGCCGAAGCTGGTGATTCCGACGACAGGTGCCGCGATCGCGCAGAAGATGATGGTGTCAACGGCCTCGCCAGCACCGGTGGATCCCATCAGTCGGCCGACCAGACCGCGCTCTAACCACTTGGCCTTGAGTCGAACCATGATGACCGAGTTTGTAAACTGTCCGGCCAGAAATCCGCATGCTCCGGCGAGCACCATCTGCCATAGCGGACCGAGGGCCATTTTTAGGGCGGTGTCATGGGCTACCGAGTAGGTATCGGTGAATCCAGGAAGGGCGATGATAGCCCAGAAGCACAGCACAGAGAGGATCGCGCAGATAAACCCCATGACGATCGCGCGGCGTGCTGCCTTGATCCCGTAGATTTCGGTGGTGATATCTCCCATGACATAGGCCAGCGGGAACAAGAAAAAGCCGCTATCGGTGGTGATGGGGCCGAGCTGCACCCCTTTTGAACCGCCGATATTCGACAGGATGACGACAACGCACATGAGGGTGAGCAGGATGTCGTAGTGCCCCGACCCTCGATCGGCATACGCAGGGCGGGATGCCGCGGATGATTTGAGGCTGGTGGAGTGTGACGTCACGGCGAAATGGTAACCGTGTTGGCGCATATCATCGAGATGACGATCATGACCACAGGAGGTTTCCGTGACTCTTGCTACTTCCGAGCTGGACATCACCCCGCACCGGGATCTCTATCCGCCGATTGAGCCCTATAACACCCAGATGGTTGACGTGGGTGACGGTCAGCAGCTCTACGTCGAACAGTGCGGCAACCCTGAGGGCAAGCCGGTGGTTTTCCTGCATGGTGGCCCTGGTGGTGGCGGTGGTACCGAGCGGCGTCGCTTCTTCAACCCCGATGCCTACCGCATCATCATCTTGGATCAGCGGGGCTGCGGTCTGTCTACCCCGCACATTGCCCAGGCTCACACTCCACGTGAGATGGCCACCAATACGACGTGGAAACTTGTTGAGGATCTTGAGAAGATCCGGGAGTTGCTTGGCATTGAGCGCTGGGAGGTCTTTGGCGGATCGTGGGGATCCTGCTTGTCGCTGGCTTACGCCGAGACCCATCCCGAGCGGGTGACCGAACTCGTGCTGCGTGGCATCTTTACCATGCGTGAGCAGGAGTTGGACTGGTACTACAACTTCGGTGCCTCCGAGGTTTTCCCGGAGCTGTGGAACAAGTTCTGCGAGCCGCTGCGCCGCGTCGGGCATGACTTTTCTCGTGACAACATTGCCGCCTACTACGACCTGCTGTGGGACGACGACCCCGACGTCCACGGTCCTGCCGCGGTGGCCTGGACGACATGGGAGGGCGCGACGACCTCGTTGTCCTTCGACCCGTCCCACATCGAGGAGTTCTCGGATCCAAACTTCGCGCTGGCCTTCGCCCGCATCGAGAACCACTACTTTGTCAATCATGGGTTCATGGTTGAGGGGCAGTTGCTGCGTGATGCCCACAAGCTGGCCGACATCCCGACTGTTATCGTTCAGGGACGCTACGACATGTGCTGCCCCGACGTCACGGCCGTCGATTTGTCGCGAGCCTTGCCGAGTGCCGATCTGCGAATCGTGATGGCAGGTCACTCTGCATTTGAGCCATTAATTGCCTCCGAACTAGTGAAGGTGTGTGACGAATTCGCCGAGCGATGAATTGTCGCCCAGGCGTGTCGAGGCCCAAGTCCAGTCGATTTGATCGAGTACTCACGGTCAAATCGACTGGACTTCGACATGGTGGTGGGGATAGCGCGCCGCCAGTTGAATAAAGACGGGTGGGTTTGCCCGACTATGTTAAGATGAAAGAGTAGTATCCCTCTTCATTCTTGTCTAGTGGTGGCTCGGGGATCTCTTCAAACATGATCGCTGACAAGGGCCGGCTGAGGGTGCGAATGACAGCTCTGGGGACGTCGTCCGGTCCGCTTCCCCAGTACTTTCCTAAATTAATCATGACCACTAAGTTGTCGAGATTTCTGCCAACGGTAAAGACCGAGACATCCATGACGAGCATCTCGCTGTCCGTATTTTTGACAGGAGCGCTCGTGTCCTGGTCTATGAAGTACAGCTTCTCGGGTCGGGTCGCAGCTTCGTTGATGACCATTTGAATGGTCTTCGGGATGACCGGGTAAAATCGATTATCCCGAATGAAATCTGGATGGACGATGAAGGTGATAACGCCACCAAATTCCTTGCGTGCAGACATAATCTTGATTAAATTGAGTTCATCTCTGATTCCTGAGTTTCTCGTGTGAAAAACAGTTTGCAACGGTCAGATGTTTGGACCATCCCCAATCCTGAACTGCGCGATGCGCCATTCGCCCGCACAGATCCGCGATGATCGGTGTCAGCACGCCATGTGTTGCGGCCCATGTCCAGCGGTGCACCATTGCACGCCTAGCCATGTCGCCTCGTTGATTCGGATGGTGTCGACGAAGAGAATCTAAAGATAGCTCGGTCAACTGAAGTGTTGCAGCTGTCCCCGCCAGACCGATCATCGGTTCATCGGCCAACCAAGAACCTGCGTAACGGGAACCATCTAGGAAACCTTCGCGGACGGCGTCGAGAAACTCTGCGGGGACTCCCACGAGCCCGTCACAACTGCTCCACGGCATCACCAGATTGACGACGTCGACCGCCGGGTGGTGAATGGAGGTGGCCTCGTAGTCGACGAATCTGGCGTGATCTTCGGTGACGAGCACATTGCCTGGACACGGGTCTGCTTGGGTGACGACCTCGGTTCCTTCGGCTCCTCGTAGCGACTCAAATAAGTCGAGCTCCGCATCATCGGGTACTTCAGTCTCTAGCGCAGCGCACATTTTTTCCAGGCCTCGCCCTGGCAGACGAGGCGAGGCTGGACCACCCGCTGAGCGCGTCTGTGGGTCAAGACGACGGATGGTGTCCTGGAATGCGGGGATGACCTCGTCGCGTGCCGCTCGATCAGACATTTCCCGCATCGATGCCGCCATAACGGTCGCCGTTGCTCGCCCCCACATCTGTGCGGCGATGAGAGCGGCTGAGGGGTCGTTGCCGGTCAAGATCGATTCCAAGGTCATCCCTGACACGTCGCCCATAACCACTACGCCCAGGCTTAGGTCAGCTGCATACAGCCGCGGTGCCTCCGGAAGACACCCCAAACCGGCAATCTCGCGGACAATCCCCAGCCCGCCGGAATTATGTGACATCGATGTTGATCGGAAACATTTCGCTATGACCGTTCGCGCGCCCGCAGTTGCTGTCGTCGAACCATCTACCCAGCACCGGGCTACGCTAGTGCGCACCCCCTCGTGAAGTACCTTGTTCAGTGACAGCTCGGTGCCTAAGGCGAACGCGGCATCATCGAGCCAGCCCAGTCCCATCCCTACCTCCTGGTACGCCGCACCGTCGTCGGCTACGTCTACAGTGGGAGAGTACACATTCCCGTCACACCGGAGAGAACCCTGACCACGACCTTGCACATCCACAACACCGATACCGGCAAAGAGGGCGCAGCGCGCCGCGTCGTCGCGGTCCCCACGTCGATTCCCATGGTGACTTTGGTCGGGCCCAATGACGAATTCCTCAAACGACTTGAGGACGCCCTTGACGCCGACATCTTGGTACGCGGTAACGAGATTCACCTCGCTGGGCATCCCGCAGATTTGGCCGATGCTGGCGACATCCTGTCGGAGATGATCACGATCATACGCACCGGCCAGGGCCTGTCCGCCGACGACGTCGATCGGGTCGTTGCCATGACTCGCAACGGAGAAGGCCCGGCCGAGATCATGACGGCTGACATCCTCAGTAATCGCGGCAGGACAGTTCGACCCAAGACCCTGAACCAAAAACGGTATGTTGACGCGATTGACGCCAACACCGTCACCTTTGGTATCGGCCCAGCTGGCACGGGCAAGACGTATCTGGCGATGGCCAAGGCGGTGCAGGCCCTTCAGACCAAGCAGGTGAGCCGGATTATCCTTACCCGCCCGGCCGTCGAGGCGGGAGAGAAAATCGGTTACCTACCCGGCACATTGTCGGAGAAAATCGACCCCTATTTGCGTCCTCTCTACGACGCCCTACGCGACATGGTCGACCCCGATACCGTGCCACGTCTTGTCGGTGCCGGAACTGTTGAAGTGGCACCGTTGGCCTATATGCGAGGCCGCACTCTCAACGACGCCTTCGTTATCTTGGACGAGGCCCAGAACACATCACCGCAGCAGATGAAGATGTTCCTCACTCGTCTCGGCTTCGGCTCAAAGATCGTCGTTACCGGCGATATCACTCAGGTCGACCTGCCCGGTGGTATGAAGTCTGGTTTACGAGTGGTGCAGGGCATCCTCGACGGTATCGACGACATTGCCTTCTGTAACCTCACCAGCCGTGATGTCGTCCGTCACCGTCTGGTGGGCAAGATTGTTGCTGCTTACGACGTTGCCTGCGAGTCCCGTGGCGCCAAAAATTCGCGCAAGAATAGGAAGACCCGATGATCGACATCACTAATGAGTCTGGTTCTCCGTCTAATGAGGAGGGGCTTGTCGGCCTGGCGACATTTGCCCTCGACTGGTTGCGTATCCACCCCTCTTCGGAGTTGTCGATCATTCTCGTCGACGAGGAAACGATGGAGGCTTACCACGAGAAATTCATGGGTCTTCCTGGTCCGACCGACGTCCTGAGCTTCCCGATGGATGAGATGCGTGCCCCCGGCGACGACGAGGATCCGCCTTCTGGGCTACTCGGTGACATCGTGCTGTGCCCGACCGTCACAGCTCGCCAAGCTGCTGAGAATGGTCGCACTCCCGACGGGGAGGCGGAATACCTCCTCATCCACGGGTTGTTGCACCTGCTCGGCCACGACCATGCTGAACCCGGAGAGAAGCGCGTCATGTTCAGACTTAACGATGAGATCATCGCGGCATGGGATGACCATCGAGAACAGACAGGTCAGCGGTGACACGGCAAGAATGGATCGTTCTGGCGATCGCCTTCATCTTCACAGTGTTGGCAAGCCTCAATGTGGCCATGGAGACGGCCCTTCAACACATGTCTCACTCCAAGGCCGAGGAGCTTGCTGCCGACGGTAAAGCTGCGCACCAACGAGTACTTGACATGGTCGCCGATCCTGCCCCGTTCATCAACACCGCGATGCTAGTGAGGGTTATTTCCGAGGTGACAGCGACAGCACTTGTCGCGCTCCTTATTTTCGGCCACTTCGACCTGCCCTGGCAGCAGGTGCTCGTCGTCGTGGCCATCATGGTGCTTGTTGACTTCCTGACATGGGGAGTGGCTGCGCGCACTTTGGGGCGCCAACATGACACCGCCATCTGCACCTTCTGGTCTCGTCCTTGGGGAGTACTTGCCCACGTCCTTGGCCCCATCGCGGCCTTGCTTATCCTCATCGGCAACGCTCTGACCCCCGGAAAGGGATATGCCGAAGGTCCCTTTACCTCTGAGGCTGAACTACGCGAGATGGTCGACTACGCCGAGGCTTCCGACCTCATTGAGGCCGGCGAGCGGGAGATGATCCACTCAGTCTTCGAGCTAGGTGACACCCTTACGAAGGAGGTCATGGTCCCGCGTACCGACGTGGTCTATATTCCTCGGACCAAGAATCTGCGTCAGGCGATGTCTTTGGCTCTGCGATCTGGGTTTTCCCGAGTTCCGGTCGTTGGCGAAGGCTTTGACGACATCCGTGGCATCGTCTACCTCAAGGATCTCTCCCAGCGGGTACTCGACAATCCTGACGGTTACGCCACCGAAAGCGTCGAATCGATCATGCGGCCTGCCGCGCTCTGCCCAGACTCTAAGCCCGTCGACCAGGTGCTGCGCGAAATGCAGCGAGACCGTAACCATCTCGTCATCGTCGTGGACGAGTTTGGCGGCACGGCTGGCCTAGTGACGATCGAGGACATCGTCGAGGAGATCGTTGGCGAGATTGTTGACGAGTATGACGCCGAGCCCACCCTCACTGAAGAGATCGAAGACGGCGTCTTTCGAATATCCTCGCGTTTGCCGGTCGATGATCTGGGCGAACTGTTCGATCTTAAGGTCGACGATGACGACGTCGAGACGGTTGGTGGCCTCATGGCCAAGGAACTGTCTGTAGTACCCATCCCGGGATCTGTCATCATCTGGGAGGGGTTAGAGATCACCGCCGAGAAGGCGACCGGTCGCCGTCACCAGGTGGACACCTGCCTGGTAAAGCGGGCCCCCGAAGAAACCCCCGATCAGGAGTATGACGATGAGTGACGACGAGATGCCTTCGTTGGCCGATCTCATGGATGGCGATGACGAGGATATTTCCGACGTTGACTATGTGACCGCCAGGGTAGCTGAATCTACCCGAGCCGGATTCCACTCCGGGTTCGTCTGCTTCGTCGGGCGCCCAAATGCCGGCAAATCGACCCTCACCAACGCCCTGGTTGGTTCCAAGATCGCCATTGCCTCCTCGAAGCCTCAGACCACCCGTCACGTCATCCGTGGCGTAGTCACTGACGAGAAATCTCAGATCGTCGTCATCGACACCCCGGGACTCCATAAGCCACGCACCCTACTGGGTCAGCGGCTCAACGACCTCGTTTTCGACACTTGGACCCAGGTCGACGTTATCGGGGTGTGTTTGCCTTCCAACCAGCGAATTGGGCCAGGTGACACCTATCTTGTATCGCAAATCGCCGAACTTCCTCGTCGCCCCACGCTTATCGCCCTGGCAACGAAGTCCGACCTCGTGTCCAAGGCGCGGATGGCTGAGCATCTGGCCGCCATTGACAAGCTGCAAGGAGAGGTCGGCATCGAGTTCGTTGAAGTCGTCCCGTGCTCTGCAGTCTCCGGCGAGCAGATCGACGAGGTCCGCGACGTCATTGCTTCCCTGCTGCCTGAAGGGCCGGCCTACTACCCAGATGGTGAGGTGACTGACGAACCGACCGAAACCCTTGTCGCCGAGCTGATCCGCGAGGCGGCGCTTGAAGGTGTGCGCGAGGAGCTTCCCCACTCTCTGGCTGTGGAGATTGTGGAGATGGGGCCTCGAGAAGGTCAGCCGGAGGATCGTCCCCTACTGGACGTCTACGCATCCCTCATAGTGGAACGTGATTCCCAGAAGGGCATCATGATCGGTCATCATGGTTCCCATATCAAGCAGGTTCGTACCCACGCCAGGCGACAGATCGCGGCTCTGTTGGGAACGCCAATCCACTTAGACCTTCAGGTCAAGGTGTTGCCGAACTGGCAGTCCGACCCGAAATACCTCAATCGATTGGGGTTTTGAAATATTGGGTCGGTGGGAAGTGATGGTCTCACAGTGCTGCGGCCGTCACCTCTCCACCGACGACTGTTAAGTCGCTGGTGAGGCCTGCCAATGCATCACCGGACAGGTCGAAGGGATTGTGGGCCACAGCGATGACGTCTCCTGGTCCGCCCGTGACCACCTGTGTTACGTGACGGGCGCTGGCTGTGATGGCCTGGGACAGAGTAAGAGCCTGCTCAGGGTGCCAGCTTGGGCGCCGGTCACCGGTTCTCTCGACGGCCACGCGGATCGCGCCCCACGGATCGACGGGGGAGACTGGGGCGTCTGATCCCAGTGCTAACTCGGTCCCGGCTCTCACCATGTCGGCGAACCGGAAGCAGCGATCAGCGCGGTCTGACCACATGACGTCGGTGGCGTCCCGGTCGTCGACGAGGTGTAGAGGTTGGACGCTTGCTCGCACCCCGAGAGCTGCAAATCGTCGAACGTCTGCGTCAGTGAGCACTTGAGCGTGTTCGATCGACCCAGAAATCCCGGTCACCTCGAAAGCATTGAGGACCTCTTTGGCCGCTCGGTCTCCTATGGCGTGAGCCGCGCATTGCAGGTTGCCAGTTTTGGCTCGATTTATGAGGTCGACCAAATCCTCTGGCGTCACCGAGTCAATTCCGGCCCCATCAGGACCGGCTCCCGCCGGATAGGAATCCATGCACCAGGCAGTGCGCGTCGACATCGACCCGTCGACGATGACCTTAAGTGGGCCCATAGCTACTCGGCTTGGACCAGGCTTATCAGTGACGGGGGCTTGGCCAGTCGCCAGCCCCTGCGCAATTGCCTCGTCCAGGCGTTCGGGGTACACACTCACCTCGACTCGTAGCGGGCACCGGCCATCAGCTTCGCGCTGTAGCCACGTCTCGACGTCAGTGCTGAACTCCATATCGCGGATGCCGGTGATTCCCAGGCGCGCCGCCGCGGTGCTGCAGCTTCCCACCCAACCATCCAACACGTGAGGGTTGACCTGTGAGAGCTGGGTTTGGACGTCGAAACTGGTCTGTTCGCGCAGAAATCTGTCTCCCTCGATACCGAGTTTGCGCATAGCAGCGGTATTGCACCACGAGGAATGTAGGTCGGCGGAGACGAGGATAACGGCACGATCACCGGTGACGGCGTCAAGCTGACGGGCGTTGGGATTTGAGCCCCATAGCGAGGGACGGAACCCGAATCCCTGCAGAATCGGCTCGTCGCTGCCTTCGCTTCGTTTGACATGGGTGGCAACTTCCTCGAGCACCGTCTCGCAACTCGCGGTTTGGCTAACAAGGAATCTCCGGGACGCCAACGCCCACTGCCCGACGTGGACGTGCTCGTCCCACAGACCAGGCATGAGGAGGCGACCGCCAAGGTCAATACTTCGCACCCGCGCACTGTGGGCCTGCTGCTGCGCTTCGGGACCGAGGGCAAGGACGCGATCCGATAGCAGTACATCGGTGGGCTTGCCCGTCGACCCGTCGGTGAGGTCGAGGATTCTGGCATTGTGAAGCAACAACATTCCCAGATATTCCCACTGACAGCGGGTGATGTCACACGTGAGACGATTTTGAGAAATATCCCATGCTGGGGCGATCGCGGTGTACTGTGACCCGCATGTCGTGCGCGCTTCCCCGGGTGTGCCGCAGCGAGGCCCGTTGAAGGGGCGGCCTCCTTGCTGCGGGTGATTGGGCTGCCCTACACATCACATACGGGAGATACCATGACGCACATTCAGCCCCGTCCCTGCCAGCTGACCAGCCCGATGCCCAGCGGGCGTTATAAACCTTTCGTTCCGCACAAGTTGCCGGACCGTACCTGGCCAGACAAGACCTTGGGCGATGCTCCGCGGTGGCTGTCCACTGATTTGCGTGATGGCAACCAGGCCCTTGTTGACCCCATGACTCCAGCCCGCAAGATGCGGATGTTCGAACTTCTTGTTGGGATGGGGTACAAGGAGATTGAAATTGGCTTCCCCTCAGCTTCTCAAACGGATTTCGATTTCGTTCGGCAGGTTATTGAGTCCGGCATTGTCCCTGACGACGTCACCATCTCGGTGCTGACTCAGGCCCGTGAGGATCTCATCGAGCGCACCATGCAGAGCTTAGTCGGCGCTCACCGTGCCACTATCCACATGTATAACGCAGTTGCCGAACTCTTCCGACGCGTTGTCTTCAACATCGACGAAAAGCAGTGCATTGACCTGGCGCACCGTGGTACTGAGTGGGTCGTCAGGTACGCCGACAAGTACCTCGGCGACGTTGAGTTCGGCTACGAGTACTCTCCGGAGATCTTTAGCCAGACCCGCACGGACTTCGCTATCGAGGTCTGTCACTCCGTGATGGACGTGTGGCAGCCGGGGCCAGGCCGTGAGATCATCCTTAATCTGCCGGCTACCGTCGAGATGGGCACTCCGAACACCTACGCCGACCAAATCGAGTACTTCTGCCGCAATATCCGTGATCGTGAGCACGTGTGCGTCTCTTTGCACCCGCACAATGATCGTGGCACGGCGATTGCGGCCGCCGAGTTCGCGCAGATGGCGGGCGCCGATCGCGTCGAGGGCTGTCTCTTTGGCCACGGCGAGCGCACCGGCAACGTTGATCTCGTCACCTTAGGTATGAATCTTGTCAGCCAGGGAGTTGACGCGGGTATCGACTTCTCTGACATGCCAAAAATCCGCCGCACCGTCGAGTACTGCACTGGACTACCGGTGCCGGCACGCCAGCCCTACGCCGGCGACCTCGTCTTCACAGCCTTTTCGGGCTCGCACCAAGACGCTATCAAGAAAGGTCTGGAGGACCTCGAACGCCAGGCCCAGGAGCAGGGCATCGGTATCCACGAGGTTGACTGGCAGGCCCCCTACCTGACCATCGACCCACACGACGTCGGGCGCACCTACGAGGCTGTCATTCGTGTCAACAGTCAGTCCGGTAAGGGCGGCATGGCCTACCTCCTGAAGACCGAGCACCAAGTCGACCTGCCGCGTCGTCTGCAGATCGAATTCTCCGGTGCAGTGCAGAATTACACCGACGATCAAGCCCGCGAGATCAGCCATGACGAGATCTGGGATCTGTTTAACCGCGAGTACCTGCAGGTGCCCGGCATCAAGTTGGTGAGCCGCATGACGTCCACCGAGACCGGTACCCATCAGCTCACCGCCAACCTTCGGATTGATGGCGAGGACGTTCAGATCCGGGGCGAAGGCAACGGTGCGGTGTCGGCGTTTATCGACGCTCTGGCTTCCCTCGACATCGTCGTGCAAGTGCTCGACTATTCTGAGCACGCCATGACCGCAGGCGGTACTGCCAAGGCCGCCGCATACGTCGAATGTGAAATTGGGGATGGCGAGACCTCGCAGATTCTATGGGGAGTCGGCATTGACCCTGATATCGCGCAGGCCTCCCTCAACGCGGTCGTCAACGCGGTAAACCGCTCCCGTCGGCAAACCTTGGATAGGGAGTCATGATGCCGTGATCATGGGGTGGGGTTGACTTCATTGGGGACGGCCCCACCAAACCTCCGGTCCCGCTTGGCGTATTCCACCACTGCGGCCCAGAGGTCGCGGCGGTCAACGTCGGGCCATAAGACGTCGGAAAATACCATTTCGGCGTAGGCCGATTGCCACAGGAGGAAATTCGATGTGCGCTGCTCCCCGGAGGAGCGCCAAAATAGGTCGACGTCGGGGACCTCGGGCTCGTCAAGGTGAGTACGGAAGGTTTTCTCCGTGATGTGGTCGGGATCGATCTTGCCCTCAGCGGCTAGCCGGGCAATATCACGCACCGCGTCAACGATCTCTGCCCGACCGCCGTAATTGACGCAGAACTGGAGGGTGAGGACGGTGTTATCAGTTGACTGTTTCTCGGCTGATTCCAATTCCTTGATGACTGACTTCCACAGCTTGGGACGACGTCCAGCCCAACGGATGCGTACTCCCATGGCGTCGAGTTGATCGCGACGACGGTGGATGACGTCACGATTGAAGCCCATAAGCCACCGAACTTCGTCGGGCGAGCGCTTCCAGTTTTCGGTGGAAAACGCATAGGCGCTCAAATAGGGGATACCCATCTCGATGGCGCCCTCGATAACATCGAAGAGAGCATCCTCGCCACGTGCGTGACCCTCAGTGCGCCTAAGACCGCGTTGCCTGGCCCAACGTCCGTTGCCGTCCATGACGATGGCGACGTGTTGGGGGATGAGTTCCGGTGGCAGCTCGGGTGGACGAGCTCCAGACGGATGCGGCAGCGGGCCGCGCTTCGGGGGTCGCGGTGTGATTCGGGCCATGGGTCACAGCGTAGTGGCGTCGAGGACGGTAGTGGGGCCGGACTGGTGCCCTCGTGACGGTGACAACGGTAAGTTATCCGAGGTTCAAGGCCTCGATGATGTCACAGGGTCGTCCACACGATGATAATTCCGGAGCCGAGACAGGCGATGATCGAGGCAACGCTCGTCCAATGACTGATACGTTCCCGAGTGCGCCCAGAAATACCGGAGGAATTGGGTCGCAGCCGATCAATGACGACTGGAAGCCATGCCGGAATGAGGACGATCCACCATGAGATAATGAGCGTCAGGATTCTGACGACGAGTGGCAGATCGGCAGTCCCGATGCGCTGACTCGACGAGATGAATAGCGGAATGGTAGTGAAATTCGTAGCCATTCCGAGAGCCCCCCAGGTGAACATGCCGTGGGCACCAGCGGACCGCGGCCCAGAAGTTTTCTTGACTCGAGATTTTTGGACGCGGTGGGATACCCATTTCGTCCGCGCCAGATAGCAGCCGAATAAGAAGAGTAAAACGCCCAGTACACGGTCGACGGTACGTGAGGCCAGCTGACGAGAGGCGAAGTCGGTGGCAGCGCTTCCCAGCAGGCCGAAACTCGTGACGCCGATGGCGCCAAGCACCAGACCTGCCCCAGAGACAAAAGCCCAACCGTGGTTCTGCTTTTGACCGTGAACTGCCGCGTTTGCGTTGAGGATCATGACGGGACTGATAGCAGCAACGAGCACCAGGTACCAGACGCTGCCGAGCAGCGCGACAAAGGAATCCATGGGCGTCTCCTGGGGGGGGGTTCCAACAGTAGTCGACCTGCGATGAACACCTCCTACCCTCTCACAGCGATTCTGTGCAGAGCATGTTTCGGCTGCACGCCATACGGGGAGACAATAGGTGTCATGCCCACCTACCGTGACCAAGCCGTCGTTCTGCGCACGCACAAGCTAGGTGAGGCTGATCGGATCGTGTCGATGTTGTCGCGTGAGCACGGCAAGATTCGGGCGGTGGCACGAGGGATTCGACGCACCTCCAGCAAATTTGGTGCCCGTCTGGATCCGTTCAATCTGGTTGACCTGCAGTTGGTTCAGGGACGCAATCTCGACGTCGTCGCCCAGGTGGAGTGTTTGCATCCTTACTCGGCGCCGCTGCGTCAGGACTATTCTCTGTTCACCGCGGCTGAGGTCATGGTGGAGGCTGCCGACCATCTGGTGCCGGTGGACCGTGAACCGGCCCCGGCACAATACCGATTGTTGGCAGGAGCTCTGCGGGTGCTCGGCCAGGGGACGACGGACGGTCCACGGCCACCCGAGATGGTGCTGGACTCTTACCTGTTGCGCTCTCTTTCAGCATCCGGATATGCCCCGGATCTGGTCGACTGTGTCCGGTGTGGGACACCTGGGCCGCACCAGGGTTTTTCGCCCAGTTTGGGGGGCGTGGTGTGTATTAATTGTCAGCCGCCCGGAACTCCTCATCCGCACGAGGAGACGATTTCGTACCTGCGGGCTTTGCTGGTGGGGGACTGGACTGCGACGCGTGATGTTGCGTGGTCGAGGGTTCGGGAGGGGTCCGGACTGGTGGCAGCATTTGTGTCTTGGCATATGGATCGTGGTTTGCGGTCAATGCCCCTTCTGGAGCGTTGATCGCAAATCAGTTGCACTACGAGCGGCCTTCGGCATACGGAGCTCAGCCCTGATTCGTCTTTTCGGTTGGCGTGGCGCGTCAATTGTCGTTCCCGGGTCAGGTCTCACGAACTGGCTTTGCGCGTGGAATACGGGCATTAACCACCCACCAACCATTGCGCAGACCGATAGAGATCTTGCCACGAAGAAGAGAGACGCGCTCCTTGAGACGAGCAATACCCATTCCAGTCGATCGAACGGGTTCTATCTCCGGGTCGGTGGTGGGGTTGGAGACGGTTACTACGACGTCGTCCCCTTCATCCATGACGGTGATCCTGGCGGTAGCGGGACCGTTGTGCTTGATGACATTGGCAGTGGATTCGTCAAGTATTCGGTTGATGGCATCGGAGACGCTCACCGGCATTGGAGCGCACGCAACCGACGACTCGACATGCCAGCCGAGCGTTTCCAGCCGCGTGACCATAGCGGCCACCGTAGCCTCGACGGAGTCCTCGTGGGTGGGAGAGGAGATGAATGGAAGGTTACGGTTACGCAGCACTAAGAGTAGACGCTGAAGATCGTCTAGGGCAGCTCTAGACGTGTTTTCGATCGATTTGGAGGCCGTGATGACGTCCTCATTGGCGGTGTTGAGGCGTAAGGAACCTGCCAGCATGGTGATGACGGTGAGGTCCTTGGCAACGACGTCGTGGAGCTCGGCCGCAAGCTGTTGACGTTCTTCTTCGCGGGCATGCGCTGCCTGCTGAAGAGCGTCGGCAGCTTGTTCCTCGGCCTGTTCGCGGCGGTTATCGAGCCAGCGGAAAGCGGAGCCGAATCCGATGCCGATTGCGCAAGCAAGGCATGCCACCAAAAAAATGGATACCCAGCGTTCCGTATAAACGGCCGCCATAGCAGCGATGACCGTGGCGCCGATAATCAGCGGAATACAATGGCGCTTCAGGCCATGCTGGCTAGCTAAGAAGGCGAGCACAACCAACAGCGGAATGCTAAACGCTATGTCTCCGGCGATGGCGCTGCTGACCAGGCCAATGAGAAGCAACAATTCCTGTACCAGGGGATGCTTCCAACATAAGAGCGCGGCCACACTAAAGACGTATACGACAACCATCCAGACTGTCGCACTGTCGCTCCGGTGAGTTACGACAGCTACACGTAGATCGTCCAGCCCGGACAGCACCAATACGGCGATGGTAACAGCCGTAACGACAGTGGTTCGACTGCTCTTTTTGAAGATGAAGCTACGGCCAGGCGAACCACTATTCATTAGATGCGTTCTCCGCGTGTTAGACAGCCCATGCATTGGGCATAGGCGCGGGATCAGTTAAAACACCAGTCGGGGTAGAGGGTGCAAAGGCCGTCTATGATTCCCTTAACATGGGCCTTGGGTTGCGTATTCACAGCGTTCTGAGTGGGGGCGGAGTCAGTGGTGGCCTGAGCGGGGACGGCGACCGAGAAGGAGCTGATTGCTAAGACAGCCACGATGCCGGTGATGATCTTCTTCATGGGCACAATGTATCTCCTTTGAGGGGCCCTCCACAACGGTCAGGCAAAAGTGATGCGAGGAGGCTAGCACGTGCAGAGAGTAAGCCGCAGGATGCGCCGGTTGGCTGATCATCTGGCCAGATGGTCGGCCTGACCATAGACATTTGGTTACCGGTAGTCACGTTGCTAACCCGCTGCTGCTATACAGACTGCTGCGGCATGCGAGGATGGGAAGTAATGTGAGGTTGACAAGATACTTCGCGTCGCAGGCGTTATATGTCTGATCGTTGGCGCCGCGCGATCACCGTGGGTGAGGAGGTTCACTTGGGCTCAGCAGCGCCCAACGTGAGTGTAAGGAGGAGTGATGTCAGTTCGACTCGTGGTTACTGACGATCATCCGATCATGAGGCAGGCTCTTGCCGGCTATTTCTCTCGTGTTGAGGAGATGGAGGTTGTCGGCCAGGCCACTAATGGTCGTGAAGCCGTTGAGCTTGTTGATCAGCTATTGCCCGACGTTGTCCTTATGGACCTCAAGATGCCTGAAATGGACGGTCTCACAGCTACCCGAATGATCGTCTCGCGCCATCCTTCGGTCCGTGTTGTTGCCCTGACGACTTTTGCTCGTCGGGATATCGTCGTTGAGGCCATCCTTGCTGGTGCTGCCGGATACCTTCTGAAGGAATCTGAGCCGGAGGCCGTTATCGCAGGGGTTCGCGCTGTCATGGCAGGTCAAGTGACAGTGTCTCCGGAGATTGCCCGAGGTGTTGTTGAGGTCTTTTCAGCTCGGCCCTGTGGTGGGGGTCTCATCAGATTGATTTGACTCCGGTGAAATTGTCTGATGCTGATGACGACGTTCTGAAGCTTCTCGCCGAAGGGTTGTCGAACGCTGCCATCGCAGATGAACTATGTCTCAGCGAGTCCGCGGTTAAGCAGCGTCTTGGTCATCTAGCAAAGAAACTGGGAGTGCGTAGTCGTCTTGAGGTTCTCGTGAGAGCATGCGAGCTGGGCTTAGTCATCCCCCGGCTGCGTCGCTGATTACGACACTGACCTGGTGTGCACTGCGGAGCACTCCGAACAGATTCCGAACAATTCCAGTTCGTGGCCGGTCTCGCTGAACTCATATTTCGCGGCGATATCGCGAGTCCAATCCTCCAGGATTTTCTCAGGCCCAATTTCGACAGCCTTGCCGCAATTGCGGCATACCAAGTGATGGTGGTGCGCTGAGGAACAACGGCGATAGGTCATTTCGCCGTCTTCAGCGCGAATGGCATCGAGCTCTCCGTCCTCAGCCATCGTCTGCAAGTTCCGATAGACGGTTGCCAGACCAACCTGATCTCCGCGGTTGCGTAGCTGATCATGGACCTGCTGGGCGGTGAGGAAGAACGGCTCGTCGTCAAACAGAGCACGAATGGCAAGGCGCTGTTTGGTCGTGCGCCGCCGATTCTCCACCATGATCACCTCACTGCCGGGGGTCGAACTAGGCCAAATGTACTCCAGTAGCTTGTCGATTTCCCAGTGGTTGTCTGCTGGCTGACGAGGTAGTCATGCGTAGTGTAGTTACCGTTAAGCTAGTTAACGGCCTCGCCGCCCAGATATGTTCCGTAGGCGGCGCTGCCCGCGTGGGCGCCATCCGGGTGTCCACTCCAATGAGGACTTGGAAGAAAGGGACGGCTGTGGCCTCCACTAGCACACTCGACAATGTCATCAACCTCTGTAAGCGACGCGGATTCGTTTTCCCGTGTGGGGAGATCTATGGCGGCACCCGTGCTGCGTGGGATTACGGCCCATTCGGCGTCGAGCTTAAGGAGAACATTAAGAGGCAGTGGTGGCGTGCCATGGTCACCCGTCGCGATGACGTCGTTGGTCTTGACTCCTCGGTCATCCTGCCTCGTGAGGTGTGGGTGGCCTCGGGACACGTCGGAGTGTTCAACGACCCTCTGACCGAGTGCCTGTCGTGTCACAAGCGGATGCGCGCTGATCATCTACAGGAGGGCCACGCCGCCAAGCACGGGATCGCCGACCCTGATTCCATCTCGCTCGAGGAGGTCAACTGTCCCAACTGCGGCAACAAGGGGCAGTGGACCGAACCCCGAGACTTCAACATGATGCTTAAGACCTACCTCGGCCCCGTCGAGGATAAGTCGGGTCTGCACTACCTGCGTCCCGAGACCGCCCAGGGCATTTTCGTCAATTTCCAGAACGTGCTCACCAGTGCCCGCAAGAAGCCGCCATTCGGCATCGCGCAGACAGGTAAGTCGTTCCGCAACGAGATCACGCCTGGGAACTTCATCTTCCGTACCCGTGAGTTCGAGCAGATGGAGATGGAGTTCTTCGTCGAACCCGGAACCGACGAGGAGTGGCATCAGTACTGGATCGACGTTCGCACCGCGTGGTACACCGATCTCGGCATCAACCCGGATAACCTGCGCCACTACGAGCATCCTAAAGAAAAGCTCTCCCACTACTCGAAGCGCACTGTCGACGTTGAGTACAAGTTTGGGTTTTCCGGGTCTGACTGGGGTGAGCTTGAAGGTATTGCTAACCGTACTGATTTCGATTTGGGTAACCATTCCAGGCACTCTGGTAAGGATCTGTCGTACTACGACCAGGCCAACAACAAGCGCTACTTGCCTTATGTTATTGAGCCGGCGGCAGGATTGACTCGATCGCTCATGGCCTTCATGGTGGATGCTTACACCGAGGATGAGGCACCCAACGCCAAGGGTGGGGTTGACAAGCGCACCGTGCTTAAGCTGGATCCGCGTCTTTCTCCGGTCAAGGCTGCGGTGCTGCCACTGAGCCGTAATTCTGACTTGTCGCCGAAGGCCCGCGATCTTGCTGCTCGTTTACGTGAGCATTGGAATGTTGACTTCGACGATGCCCAGGCTATTGGCAAGCGCTACCGCCGTCAGGACGAGATTGGTACCCCGTTCTGCATCACCGTCGACTTCGATTCCCTTGAGGATGACGCCGTGACGATTCGTGAGCGTGACACCATGGCTCAGCAGCGTGTCAGCATTGACAAGGTTGAGGAATACCTCGGCGGTAAACTTCTCGGCTGCTGATCTGCTATACCTTTTATGCACGAAAGCATCTCGGCACACCGGGGTCGGGGCACTCACGACGGTTATCCTGACCCCGGTGTCGTTGGAGAAAACATCATCGTTTAGGCTGGTCGCGTAGCAGCGAAAGGGTGATGACTCCATGAGTGTGCCTGACGTTCGAGACCGTCGTGACCTTGAACGCGGGGGAGATGCCGTAGCGGTTCATACGCATAGCGCGGCACGTCCTTCCAACGTCACATTAAAATTGATCATGGCCATTACGGGGACGATATTCGCGTTATTCGTCTTCGTCCATATGGTCGGAAACCTGAAGGCCTTTATGGGGCCAGGAGATTACAACGCCTACGCCGAGTTTCTCCGAACCGTGTTGTACCCGCTATTTCCCGTCGGTGGGGTTTTGTGGTGCTTCCGGATTGTTTTGCTTGTGTGCCTGGTCTTGCATGTGTGGGCCGGTCTGACGATCTGGGTGAGGGGGCGACGAGCACGCGGCCGATTTTCCCGGCATAACATGAAGGCCCTGGGTTGGGGAGCCCGCACGATGGTGCTGTCAGGAATTGTCATCTTGGCTTTCGTCGTGGTGCATATCCTCGATCTGACCTTGGGCATGGGCGTACAGTCCTCATCCTTCCGGGCGCCAGTTAATGAGGGAACTCCTGACATCCACATCACCGCATACCAGAACCTCGTCGCCAGCCTGTCGCGTCCGTGGATGGCGATCTTTTACACCGTCGTCATGATCATCATTGGGCTGCACATCGCCCAGGGCGTACGTAACACCATCAATGATTTTGGCGGTACAGGACGCCGACTGCGCGCTATTTGGACGGTGATTGGTCTCCTCATCGCGCTGGCCATTGTGGTGTGCAACGGCGCACTTCCCATGCTCATTCTTGCCGGGGTGATCTCATGAATAACTGGATTGAGGCCGTCAAGAAGCCTCTCGAGATGATTACTGGGCGTCATGCGGGCGCTAGACCCGAGGAGCCTGGCGCTGAACTAGTGAAACCCGAGCAGCTCCAGCCCAGACGGGCTGAGTCGTCGTCGGTGGCGAGACGGGCTGCCAAGGGTCCCAAGGCTCGTGACATTCTCGGCCCGGCGCAGAAGAAGGCCGGCTACCTTGTTGGTGACGAATTGGACGGCAAGGCTCCCGAGGGGGATCCACTCACCGCGTGGACCCGTCGTCAAAGCGAGTACAAGCTCGTCAATCCGGCGAACCGTCGCAAGATGAACGTCATCGTGGTGGGAACCGGCCTCTCTGGTTCCGGGGTTGCCGCAACCCTCGGCCAGCTCGGCTACCACGTCGACGTTTTTTGCTTCCACGATTCCCCGCGTCGAGCCCACTCAGTTGCTGCCCAGGGAGGTATCAACGCTGCACGTGCCCGCAAGGTTGACGGCGATTCCCTTAAGAGGTTCGTCAAGGACACCGTCAAGGGTGGTGACTACCGGGGCCGAGAGGCCGATGTTGTTCGACTCGGCACCGAATCGGTACGGGTTATTGACCATATGTACGCCATCGGCGCGCCGTTCGCCCGAGAATATGGCGGTCAGTTGGCTACTCGATCTTTCGGAGGCGTGCAGGTTTCGCGCACCTACTACACCCGCGGGGAGACCGGTCAGCAGCTCGAAGTAGCCTGCTCCCAGGCCCTCCAGGCACAAATTGATGCCGGTTCGGTGACGATGCACAACCGCACCGAGATGCTTGACCTCATCGTTGCTGACGGTAAGGCTCAGGGCATCGTCACCCGTGACCTTCTCACCGGCGAGATCAAGGCATGGACGGCCCACGTCGTCATCCTATGCACCGGCGGATATGGATCGGTGTACCACTGGTCCACCTTGGCCAAAGGGTCCAACGCCACCGCGACGTGGCGTGCTCACCGTCAAGGTGCATACTTCGCCAGCCCCTGCTTCGTGCAGTTCCACCCGACCGCGCTGCCCGTCAGTTCGCACTGGCAGTCCAAGACCACGCTCATGAGCGAGTCGTTGCGCAACGACGGCCGGATCTGGGTGCCCGAGAAAGCCGGCGATGATCGTCCAGCCAATGACATCCCGGAAGAGGAGCGCGACTACTATTTGGAGCGCAAGTACCCGGCCTTCGGAAACCTAACGCCGCGCGACGTCGCCTCCCGCAATGCTCGGACTCAGATCGAGAGCGGCCACGGAGTGGGCCCGCTTAAGAACTCGGTGTACCTGGATTTCCGTGATGCCATTGAGCGTCTAGGAAAGAAGACGATTGCCGAGCGCTATGGCAACTTGTTCGACATGTATCTCGACGCCACGGGGGAGAATCCCTACGAGGTGCCCATGCGCATCGCCCCAGGAGCCCATTTTACGATGGGCGGTCTGTGGGTTGACTACGACCAGATGAGTACCATCCCGGGTCTGTTCGTCGGTGGTGAGGCGTCAAACAACTACCACGGCGCGAACCGATTGGGGGCTAACTCCTTGCTGTCGGCCAGTGTCGACGGGTGGTTCACCCTGCCACTGACGGTGCCGAACTATTTGGCTGGGTTCGTCGGAAAGCCCGTGTTACCCCTGGACGCCCCCGAGGTCAGCGCAGCCATTGAGAGGGTGCAGAAGCGCACTGATGCCTTGCTCAACTGCGGCGGAACACACCGCCCGGAATGGTTCCACCGCAAGCTCGGCGACATCCTCTATGAGGGGTGCGGGGTCGCCCGCGACGAGGCCGGGCTGCTCGACGCCCTTACAAAGGTGCGCGAGCTGCGTGAGGAGTTCTGGCGCGACGTCAAGGTGGTCGGAACGGGAAACCGACTCAACCAGGAACTCGAGAAGGCCGGTCGAGTGGCCGACTTCATCGAGCTCGGCGAGGTCATGATTCTTGACGCCCTGGACCGCCGGGAATCGGCAGGTGCACACTTCCGTAACGAGTACGCCACCGAAGCCGGTGAAGCCAAACGTAATGACGGTGACTGGTGTGCGGTTTCGGCATGGGAGACACGTCCTGATGGCACCAAGGTGCGGCATAGCGAACCGTTGTCGTTCTCGTTGATCGATCTGCAGGTGAGGGATTACCGATGAGGGTGGAACTGGATATCTGGCGTCAGAACGGCCCTGACGCCAAAGGACATTTTGAGCACCACGTTGTCGAAGATGCCGAGCCGGAGTGGAGCCTGCTGGAATTGCTCGACCGGCTCAACGATCAGATCGTCGAAAATGACGGTGATCCGATTGTTTTCGAGTCTGATTGTCGTGAGGGAGTGTGCGGGTGCTGTGGGTTCATGGTCAACGGCAAGCCCCATGGTCCGCTGCCGAATACCCCGGCGTGTCGTCAGCATTTGAGGGCATTCCCCCATATCACCCATTTCAAAATTGAGCCATTCCGCTCGGCAGCCTTTCCGGTCATCCGTGACCTAGCCATCGACCGTACGAGCATGGATCACCTGATACAGGCCGGTGGAACGGTCGACGTTATGACGGGCACGGCCCCTGATGCAGATTCGGTGCCGCAGCCGCATGCCGAGGCCGAGCAAGCTCTCGACTTCGCATCGTGTATTGGATGCGGAGCGTGCGTGGCGGCTTGTCCAAATGGCGCGGCGATGCTTTTCGCCGGCGCGAAGCTGTCGCACTTGGCGATGATGCCGCAGGGGCGTCAGGAGCGTTCGAAGCGTGCGCGACGCATGATCAACGCCCTTGATGAGGAGTTCGGTCCGTGTTCCCTGTATGGCGAGTGCGTTGAGGCCTGCCCGGTGAGCATTCCGTTGGTAGCCGTCGCCCGGGTCAACCGGGAGCGTTGGCGTGCCGGATTCCGGGGAGCAGGCAGTAAGGACAACTGAGCGTTTGGTCGCGTAGTGAAGGGCTGGTACCCGGAGGTTCCGGGTACCAGCCCTCGGCATGCAGTTGCGGGCGCAGTCGAAGTCCAGGCCAATGTTGAGAATCGGGGCGAAGTGGGTGATGGTGCCGACACGGCGGTCCTTCCTCGGTGACGACGTCGATGATGTGGAGAGAAGGTTAAAGAAAACAAGTTCACGAGCTCAGCAGGTTCGCGCGGCGGTACGGCGAACCTGCAGACCGGTGAGAATCATCTGGGCCCCAAAACATGCTCCGACGCCTTCGCCAGCGCGCATCCGCAACTCCATGAGGGCTTCCAGGCCTAACTCAGCCAGCACAATGTGATGAACCTGTTCTCGTGATGCCTGCGAAGCGACGAGCCAGCCGTGGAGACCCGGCGAGAACTTGGTCGCGATGAGGGCTGCGACGCTGGTAGCCAGACCGTCAAGGACCACCGGGGAGCCGGCCTCGGCGGCACCCAGGCACACCCCTGCCAGAACAGCGAACTCAGGGCCTCCCAAGGCGGCAAGAAGGCGCTCGGGGTCGTTGGGGTCGGTGTGAGTACGGGTCAGAGCAGCCTTGATGATCTCGGCCTTACGTTCCACCATGGCGGTATCGCTTCCAGCTCCCAAACCGACGGCCTCGTCGGGGCCCAACCCGGTCATAGCGCAGGCTAGGGCTGTGGCGATGGTGGTGTTACCGACCCCGACTTCGCCGAGACATACCAGTCCATCATGGGATGCTTCTGCCCCCAGGGCCTGCCCGTCGCGCAGCAGAGCTTCTACCTGGACAGGGGTCATGGCGTCAGCGTGGCGGAGGTCGCCACGCTCTCCGCGGATGCGGACGGACCTGGCACCCTGTACCGGCTGAGCAACCCCGGCGTCGACGACAAGGTGGGACAGCCCGGCGGCAGTTGCGGTGGAAACGCCCAGCCCGGTTCCGGCGACAGAGGCTGCCATGACGTCGTGGGTCACCGAGGCCTCGAACGCCGTGACGTCGAGGTGAGCGACGGGGTGGTCCGCTCCGACTAAGACAAGGGTGCCGCCGGTGATCTCGGTTCCACCCGCAGCCTCGACTCGGTCGAGGGTCTGGTCGAGCAGGCCGAGAGACCCGGGCGGGGTGAGGAGCTGGTCAGCGTCGTCGTGAGCGGCGACAACCTGGTAACGATTGGGGGAGTGCAGGGTCTGACGCAAGGCCGAAACGGGTGCCTCAGGCTGAGCACTATCGGGCCAGCGGTCCGCCAAGGTGACGTCGCTGAGCGGCACACGACGCGACCAACCGCGCCTCTCAAGGCCAGGAGCCGGAGGACGTTCGTCGGGCCATCCTAGGCATAGCCAACCCAGGGTCTCAACGTCGTTCGGAAGGTGAAGTAGTTCGGCCAGTTCTTCGGGCTGGAAGAGGGTCACCCACCCCATCCCCAGGCCGTGAGCTCGGGCAGTGAGCCACATATTCTCGACGGCACAGGCGCAACTCCACATGTCGGCGTCGGTGAACGTGTTGCGTCCCAGTACCCCTGAGGCCGGTGCTCGACGGTCACATGCGACGACGATGCCGACGGGGGCCTCGCGGATCCCCTCGAGCTGGAGGTCGAGGAGGTGGGCACGCCGATCGGGGGTGAGGAGTTCAGCCTGACGCAGTCGCTCTCGGTCGGCCATCACGGCAGCGCGATCACGAATGTCGGCGTCGCGCACCACGATGAACCGCCACGGCTGGCTATGGCCAACGCTCGGAGCGCGATGGCCGGCCCACAACACGGTGTTGACGAGTTCTTTGGGGACGTCGTCGTGGCGGTAACGGCGGATGTCACGTCGAGTATCGATAGCGGTGTCCAGCCCCTGTTGTACCTGGTCGCCCAGGGACCATCCGGTGGGAGCTGCGGCTCGGGTGGCAGAAGAAGTGGTGTCTCCGATTCGGGGAATAGGGCGGTCCCAGCGCCGGCTGGTAGATGGGTTCTCGTCAGGGATGATCACAGCATGAGGGTAGTGCTCGGCCCGCAGCGGCCTGTGGCCGGGATGGTGTGGCAATGCGGGTCGTGATTTCTCGTTGTGCCACTGGCGCTGGCACGACGGTTTCTGCTCAACCGGATTGCCACGCTTACCATGGGCTGGTGTTTTCCGATCCCCTGACCTTGATCGCGCCCTCTGGTGGCACCGTTTCGGTAGATACCCCGGTGGTGCTGGCCCCCATGGCCGGCGTTACCAATGCCGCATTCCGCCAGCTTTGTGCCGAACAAGGTGCGGGCCTGTATGTCTGCGAAATGATCACGTCGCGTGGCCTGGTTTACGGGGACCACAAGACCCACGGCATGCTTGCCTTTGCCGAGTGTGAAGATGTCCGGTCCGTTCAGCTCTATGGCGTCGACCCGGGAATGGTGGGCGAGGCGACATCGATCCTGTGCGAGAAGTACGGAGTCAATCACGTCGACCTTAATTTCGGCTGTCCAGTGCCCAAGGTCACCCGCAAGGGTGGTGGGGGAGTCCTGCCGTGGAAGCTCGACCGGTTTGCGGCCGTGGTTTCTGCGGCTGTCCAGGCCGGTGACGCCCATGGGGTCCCGGTCACCGTCAAGACTCGGATCGGCATTGACCCCGAGCACATCACCTACATTGATTCAGCCCGGGCTGCGGTCGATTCCGGCGCCGCTGCGGTGTGTTTGCACGCTCGCACTGTCGCCGAGGCCTACGCTGGGCACTCCCACTGGGATGCCATTGGCGAGCTTGTCAAGACCGTCGATGTCCCCGTCATTGGAAACGGTGACATCTGGGAGGCCAGCGACGCAATGGCCATGGTCGGGCAAACGGGTTGTGCCGGCGTCGAGGTTGGTCGTGGTTGTCTCGGTCGTCCGTGGCTGTTCCGTGACTTGGCCGATGCCTTCGCCGGTCGTGACACCACCACCTTGCCGACCTTGGGTGAAGTGTGCGCCATGATCCGTCGCCATGCCGAACTGTTGGTGAAATATCAGGGAATGCATGGTCTGGTGGACATGCGCAAACATATGGCTTGGTACCTTAAGGGATTCCCCGTAGGTGGGGAAACCCGTCATGTTCTCGGCCAGATTTCCAGTTTCGACGAACTCGATTCCTTGTTGGCCACCCTTGACCACGACGCCCCTTTCCCAGTTAAGGAGCTTGGCAAGGCCCGTGGTCGTCAGGGCGCCCCGCGGCGAAAGGTCGTCATGCCGCACGGATGGCTGGACACTCACACCCTTGACGACGATGATCTGTCCGCTGCTGAGATCGACGCTTCCGGGGGATGATCTCGCCTCGGGCTGGTCCCGCGACTCTGGTTAAGACAGTATAGGGACATGTCCGAAGTGGGAGAACGCGCTCGAGCCTGGGCTCTGACAATGGCTGGCCACCGTGGCTTTGACGACATTGTTCACGCCCATCCATCGAGTACCGCGCGGATCGACATCGGCGAGGTCGTTGGACGTGAAGCCCGCGAGGAGCGCGAGAACCTGCTACTGCTTCCAGGAGCTACTCGAGCTAGGGGTGCCGGCAATCGTGCCGTTGCCGAGGATCCAGATCCGGAGCGTACCTGTTTCGAGCGTGATCGGGATCGTATCGTCCATTCCACATCGTTCCGACGGCTGGCTGGCAAAACCCAGGTCGTCGTCCACCCCACTGATCACCAGCGCACTCGCCTCACCCATGCCCTCGAAGTGGCTCAGGTCGCACGGTCGATCGCGGCGGGGATCGGGGCGAATATCACCCTGGCCGACGCTATGGCCCTAGGCCACGACTGCGGTCACGGGCCGGGAGGGCACGCCTCCGAGCAGGCCTTTGATGCCTTTATCCCGGAAGGATTTGACCACGGTCCATGGGGAGCTGACGTCAGCTTGGCCAGCCTGAATTTGTGTGCTGAAACTCTCGATGGCATTCGTAACCATTCCTGGTCGCGTCCGGCGCCAGGCACGGTGGAGGGAGAGATAGTTTCTTTTGCCGACCGGATTGCCTACTGTGCTCACGACCTTGAAGATGCCATCAAAGCAGGGATCGTTACCGTTAAAGAATTGCCGCAGGTTGTTACCGAGGTGGCTGGAACAGATCGACGCACCCAGCTGTCGGTTTTCATCCGCTGTGTCATTGACACTACCTGCGCTACTGGTCGAGTCGGGATGTCCGCAGACGTCGCTGAAGCCCTGGCAGCGCTGAGAGCTTTTAACTATGAGCGGATTTATACCCGCCCTGAGTCACTCGGGCAGGCAGAGGCTGTCGTCGAGGTCTTGCATGGGCTGGTGGCTTATTACCAAGGCCATATAGACCAGGTGCCTACAGAGTTTCTGGAGACTGACGCTGACCGGATTCACCAGGTCGTCGCGTATGTGGGGGGAATGACGGATCAATTCGCTTTTTCCCATGCCGCCGAGCTGTTGGGATGGGACCGACGCCGTCTGCCTAGAGGTATGGGTAGGGGCTTTTGACAAGACGGCATGAATTTACTCACGGGTGAAGCTTGCTTGTGAGATCTTCAGGTAGCAGCTTGGCCCCTTTAATGAGTTCGTGAGCGACGATGACGGTTACCGCCTGGCCAGCCAGAATGCCGATGAGAACGAGGGCTTGTGCAGCACCTGCTTGCAGGGCTGAGCCTCCGCCTAAGAGCACGCCGACGAAGGCGCCCGGCAAGGTCACCAGACCGACGGTCGCGGTGCGGTCGACAGTCGGCAGTACCGATTCGGTGACGCTGGGTTCGGTAACCAGCGCAATGGCGTCACGACGTGGAAAACCGACAGCTAGGCCCGCCTCGAAGATGCCGATTCCCTCGCGCAAATCGGCGAAAAAACGACGGCAGGCCAAGGTGTGACCACTCATAATGTTGCCGATGATGATGCCAGCCACTGGGATCAGGGACGCCGGACTCAACGGGGCACAGCCAGTCGCAAAGATGATAAGAAGCACCGGAAGGACGCCGGCGATCATGGCTATTGCCGCCCACATCCATGCTGCAGAAACCCCGGAACGATTCGCAGTCGTATGCACAGCGATGGCGAACATGAGCACCGTGAATAGACATGCCGCCCACATATGGGCCAGAGCATAGGCAAGGATGACGGAGACGATTCCGAGCTGCACCACTGCCCGCACAGAGGCGATAACGGAAGCCTTGGCGACACCCAGACGTCCAAGAAGGGAAGCGATGACGGCCAGTGCGACGAGCAGCACCATTGCTAACCCGAGCTGCCAAGTAGGGTTTACGGTCACGGCGGACAGTTTTGCACCATTCGGGTGCTCCGGCCACACATGGGTAGGATCGTAGGTATGGCTGGCCGGATCAACGAGGAGGACATCGCCCTGGTTCGGGAACGGGCCCGGATCGACGAAGTCGTTGGTGAGTACGTCACCTTGCGCCATGCCGGCGGCGACTCTCTGAAAGGCCTATGTCCCTTTCACGACGAGAAGACCCCCAGCTTCCAAGTGACACCCTCGCGCGGCCTGTTCTACTGTTTCGGCTGCGGTGAGGGTGGCGACACGATCTCCTTCGTTCAGAAGATCGACAACCTCACCTTCGTCGAGGCTGTTCAGCGTCTTGCCGACAAAGTTGGCGTCCAGCTACGCATCATCGACGATGGTCGTCCTGGCCTTGAGCCAGGCCTGCGGATGCAGATCCTCGCCGCCAATGAGGCAGCAGCGGAGTTCTTCCAGTCCCAGATGTCGACCGATGAGGGTCGTATCGCTCGGGAATTTGTCGCTGGACGAGGTTTTTCTCCCGATGCTGCCGTGCAGTTCGGGATGGGTTACGCACCGCGCGATGGCCACGTGCTGCGCGACCACCTGATGGCGAAGGGCTTTGCTCCCAAGGTCCTCATTGAGTCAGGTCTGGTGCGCTCCCAAGGATGGGACTTTTTCCAGGGACGAGTGTTGTGGCCGATCAAAGACTCGGGCAAGTCCGTGCTCGGCTTCGGTGCTAGACGGGTCTACGACGATGACCGTCTGCCCGCCAAGTACGTCAATACCCCCGAAACTCCGGTCTACAAAAAATCACATGTCCTGTACGGACTGGACCTGGCCCGGGCCAACATCGGCAAGAAGAGCCAGGCCGTCATCGTCGAGGGGTACACCGACGTCATGGCGGCGCACCTGTCCGGCATAGATACCGCCGTCGCGGCCTGTGGCACTGCTTTTGGCGATGACCATGCTCGGCTCATTCAGCGCCTCATGGGCAACAGCGGATCTCTCAACGGAGAGGTCATCTTCACTTTTGACGGTGACGCTGCCGGCCAGAAGGCAGCCCTCAAGGTGTTTCGTGGCGATAACCAGTTCTCCTCTCAGACCTACGTCGCCGTCGAGCCCACTGGGCTAGATCCGTGCGACCTACTCATGCAACGCGGACCAGAAGCCGTTCGAGAGCTCGTAGCACGTCGAATCCCGCTGTACCGCTATGTCATGGAGAACACAGTTAGCCAGTTCGACCTTGATCGTGCGGATGGCCGTGTTGCTGCCATTAGGGCAGCAGCCCCTCTAGTTACCAGCATTCGCGACCAGTCCTTAGTGGACGGCTATCTGCGTGAGCTCTCCCAAGTGGTAGGTACTGACGTTGACCTGGTACGTCGAGAGGTCTCGCATACCCGAAGGCAGCATCGTTCTGAGCCGCAGTTGACCATCGTTCCCCCTCCTGAACCGCAGCAAGGTTCGGGGATCCCGTGGCCAGATCCGGCTGATGTTTCCTTGTCAGCTGAACGAGGATTCCTCAAACTTGCTCTGCAACATCCCGACCTCTTTAACGAAGAATGGGACCAGGTCGAGGTCGAGGATTTGCGCCATCCGGCCTATCAGGCCGTGTTCGAGGCTGTGCTGGCTGTGCCGCGTGGCCAGGACAGATGGACGGAGAAAGTTAGTGAGGCGACCCCGGATCCGCAAGTGAAGCAACTTGAAGTGGCCTTGTTGGTGGAGCCGGTGCTGCGCGAAGAGCCTGACCGGGATTACGCAGAGGCGTACGCGGCTCGGGTGCGGCTATTGTCAATTACCGACGACATCGCCAACCTGAAATCGCGCCTGCAACGCACGAACCCGAACCAGGACCGCAAGCTCTACAACGCCATGTTCTCTGATCTGGTAACCCTTGAGGCGCTACGCAAGAGTCTTATTGTGGCGGGCGGAGCTGCCTCAGCCTAACGTGGCATCTGTGGACAACTTTTTCTGTGTCCACAGATTGTCTATGAGAGGTTCCATCATGGTCCAATACGCGTCATTGTCGGACCATGAGATACACGGATTTCATCGACGGCGTCGGAATCTTGGATCCTGCGGAGGAGCACGATCTGTTTCGCAGGCTCGATGCTGGTGCCATTGCTGATGCTATTCTCGCTGGGCACTTCCTGGCAGCAGTCCCGGTCAGTGAGGCAGAGCTGCGCAGGATCTCCGACGACGGAGTGGGCGCCAGACAAACGCTGTGGCGTCAAATGTTGGCGATCGTCTTGACCCAGGCTCGTCAGGCGGCTGTGTCCTACCGGTGCAGCGTCGAGGACCTTATCCAAGCTGGCTGCATCGGATTGGGAGAGGCTATCGAGAGGTACGACGTGCGTCGCGGAGCACGGTTTTCTACCGTTGCCTGGACGTGGATTCGTCGTCGCATCGGTGAAGAGGTTGTTCGATTAAGCGGGGCCAGATCGCGGTCAGTGATGCGAGAGGCGGCGGAGGTTGCTCGTATCGAAGAGGAGCTGACGGCACGCTGGCAAAGTGTGCCCAGTAGTGATGCGATCGCGGCACGGATGGGCAAGGACGTTATGTGGGTGGAGAAGAGGAGGGTCGAATGTTGGGAGGTAGAAACCAGTTTTTTCGAGCAGGTGGCTGTTGTTCAGAAAAGTTGCGACGATCCCGAGTCTGGGCTCATTGGCCTGCTGACGGGTCAGGAGAGACGCATCGTGGAGCTGAGGCACGGTTTTGAAGGTGAGCCTATGACGATCACTGCAGTTGCCCATGAGTTAGGACTATCGGCGTCGAACGTCAGACGCATCGAGCAGCGAGCTCTCGGACGGCTGAGGCGTCATCTGCAGCAGGTCGTGGCTGCATGACAGGATGGAGGGCATGTGGTGGACGAAGGGACCAAGTGCTGACGAGATGGCCCGTCTGCGAGCTGTTCTCGGGTTTAACGACGTGAAGGTGCTCGCTCATGGGCGGGGCGACGGGGCTATTGTTATCGCCGTGACCGAGGGATTGGTCGTGCTCACCGACGAGGTTGACTCGGCGGTGGCGTGGCACGAGATCGTTCGCGGCAGGTGGAATGGTGAAGCGTCGACTCTCAGCTGGGAGTTCCTGGATGGGTCCAGCGCTTCAGTGGTATTGAGCAAACCGGGCAAGATCCCCGAAGTATTCCGAGCCAAGATTACCGAGTCCATTGCAGCGACGAGAACAGTGCCTGTGCACGGTGGGAATGTCCTCATTGCGGGCCGTATTCCGGCTGGACGCCTGGCCGATGCCGATGGAGCCATTGCCTGGACGGCGGTGGCAAGAGACTCGGCTGACCTCAACGATCCTGAGACGCGTCAGGCAGTTATGGAGGCAACTGATTCCCTGAAGAACGAGTGGGGATGACGTGATGCGGTGCAGTGGTATGAGGGCGTGCACATGGCGTGATTTGTTTTCGCACGAGCGATGCTGCTAATGTTTCATCTTGCGCTAGGGCGCTGATCCCCTGTAGCTCAATTGGCAGAGCATCTGACTGTTAATCAGAGGGTTACTGGTTCGAGTCCAGTCGGGGGAGCTTTTTGAAGTGACTTCCTACTGGAGATTAAGTCGGGCCGTGGCCTGAGAGCTAATACTCGATACCGCGTGTCGGCCAGATAGGGCTAAACACTCCTCAATGCAACTACGGTCGATGGACCGCACCCCCCTGACACTCCCACGGTCAGATCAGCCGCTTTGCGAGCTGACGGTACCGCTCCACTTTGGTCTGCACGTTGTCGATGTAACTGATGAGCATCAACTCGTCGACGTGGTGAGCATCCTGGAAGGCGGTGAGTTTGTCGGCCACCTCGTCGTAATCCCCAACGAAAATCGTGTCCTCGTTCGATAGGACGTAGCTCGTCAGCAGCGAACGGGTCTCTGCGTCCATTTGAGAGGCCGTGACAAAGGTTACCGGCCGCCCCGTCCCCAGACTCACCCGGAAGTTCGCCGCCATGAGCGACTGCTCCAAGGCCTCCTGTCGTGTCGGAGCAGCCGATACACACACTGCCGAGAGGGTCCTGCCGGGGAAGCCGTCGGACAGGTGCGCGCGGTAGTGATCCATGATCCCGGTGTCCTGGCGCCCGGTGAAAAACTGGGCGTAGGCGCAGTCCATACCCTGCTCACCAGCCCACGCCGCTGACTGGCCCGACGATCCCAGCAGCCACGTCTGTGGCTGGATCTGACCTGCCGGGGTCACGACGACCTTTGCGTACGGATGCTTCGGCGGCAGCGTTTCGCGCACGAACCCTACCGTTTCGGCGATGAGGGAATTAATGGCCTCAGGGCGGATGACCTGCCCCTGATTGAGGGCATGGGCGGAGAGCATGTCACCGCCGGGAGCTCGGCCCAGCCCCATGTCGATACGATCACCGAAGAACGCTGTGAGGGTCGAAAACCGTTCCGCCATTTGCAGGGACCCGTAGTGCATGGCCATCACTCCGCCAGACCCAAGCCGGATCGACTGCGTCGCCGTCGCGATGCGCGCCATGAGCAGATCTGGCGCACTCGACAGGAAGTGGTCGGTGTTGTGGTGCTCGGCCAACCAGAACCGGTGGAAACCGATCTCCTCAAGTTTTTGTGCCAAGGTGACGGTCTCGTCAAGGGTTTGGGTGACGTCATGTCCGACAAACAGCGGAATCTGCTCCAAGGCGCTCAGTTTCGACGGTCTCGTCCTTTCTCATCTGGTGGTCCAGCCATGTGCCCTCACTGGCCTTCTAGCTCGGTGAGGAAGTTGTCTGCCCAGACATCGATCGTCTTGTCGAAGACTTGACGACGCATGGAACGCATCTTGCGGGCCTTGATCTTGGGGGAGTCCGTAAGCGCTTTCATGATGGTGGCCTTCATACCGTCAATGTCATACGGGTTCACCATGTAGGCCTGCTTGAGCTCACGGGCCGCACCAGCGAACTCGGAAAGTACCAGCGCGGAGTCGTCGTTCGAGCGGCAGGCAATGTACTCTTTGGCGACCAGGTTCATGCCGTCACGTACCGGGGTGACGAGCATAAGATCAGCCATCTGGTACATCGCTGCTAGCACTTCACGCGGAACTGACTCATTGCGGTAGACCAGCGCGCGGTTGGCGATCGACCCGACCTTCGAATTGATCTGGCCGACGAGCAGGTTGATGTCGTCGCGCAGGATCTTGTATTCCTCGACGCGTTCCCGCGACGGGGTGGCTAGCTGTAGGAAGACGACCTCGTGGGGATCGAGCTTGCCCTCTTTGAACAGCTCTCCGACGGCACGGATACGTTGGCGAAGACCCTTGGTGTAGTCGAGACGGTCGACGCCGAAGATGATCGTTCCTGGGTGACCTAGGTCCTCGCGAAGCTTGGCAGCCTCAGCCTTGACTTTCTCTGAGGTGGCCAGTTCATGGAAACCACGTGAGTCAATCGAGATCGGGAAGTCACGGATGACGACGGTGCGGCCATCCGGGGTATGAGCGCGACCACGAGCGGCAGTGACCCCCGGGCGGTGCCTTGCCAAGCGCTGGAAATTGGCAGCAGCTCCGGGAGTCTGGAACCCGATGAGGTCAGCTCCCAGCAAGCCCTCGACGAGCTCTTCGCGCCACGGCAGACGGCTGTAAAGCTCAATCGGCGGGAACGGAATGTGAAGGAAGAATCCAATGCGCAGATCTGGTCGCATCTCACGCAGGTACTTCGGTACGAGGTTGAGCTGGTAATCCTGCACCCACACGGTGGCGCCCTCTGCGGCCTGTTCAGCAGCTTGCTCGGCAAACCTCTTGTTGACCTTCTGGAATGCGTCCCACCACTCACGGTGGAAGACTGGCTCGACAATGCAGTCGTGGTACAGCGGCCACAGGGTCGCGTTAGAGAACCCCTCGTAGTACTCCTCGACCTCCTGGGCGCTCAGTGGCACCGGGTGGATGTCATAACCGTCATGGTGGAAGGGTTTGACGACTTCGTCAGGCGCGCCATGCCATCCGATCCATGCGCCGCCCTTGCGTTGCATGACAGGCTCCAAAGCGGTGACGAGGCCGCCGGGGGAGGACTTCCAACTAACGCTGCCGTCGTCGTCGACCTTGCGGTCTACGGGTAAGCGGTTTGCAATGACAAGGAAGTCGACCTTGTCCTGGACGGTCTCCGACATCTTTGATCACACCTCTCATGGCGGTCATGCTGTGCAGCAAGGCCACTTTCACGCTACCAACCGTTGGTTCCCATTCGAGGTTATTCTTTGCTATTTGGCGGCTCGGACCCACCATGAGTCTGGTATGTGTGACGATTGCCTCATGACGGACCGTCCTGTACCAGCCGATAAGTCGTGGACCGCTTTGACCGATGCCGGAAGGGGGATCCTGGACGCTGTGGCGACTGCTCCGGCCACCGTTGTGCTCGCATTAGACTTTGATGGGACCTTGGCTCCCATCGTTGACGATCCTGCTGCCTCGACGATGGCACAGGAGTCCCGGGAAGCGATGTCCCGCATGGACGGCAAGTTAGCCGCGATGGCCATCGTCACCGGACGAGAGGTTGCAGCAGTGCGACGTATGACGGCCGTCGACCAGCAAGCAGGCTTAGAGCACTTGGTGGTGCTTGGACAGTACGGAGTGGAGCGATACGACGCTGCCTCTGGTGTCCTGCGAGATCCGGAAGTTCCTGAAGCGGTGCGCCTCGCCAAGGGGCGTCTTGAAGAGCTTGCGGAGGAGCTCGGCCGGGAGGATCCGCGAGATAAGGGTTGTTGGATCGAGGACAAAGGGCGCGCCGTCGCACTGCACACCCGGCGAGCCTCCGACCCGACTCATGCCCTGGCTACCGCCGTGCCGAGGGTGCGTGAGATCGCCACCGACCTGGACCTGCACGGTGAAGATGGGCGCAATATCATCGAGGTGAAATCGGCCGTCACGACGAAGGCTCAGGCCTTACGCGAGCTCATTGACGAGGTCGAGCCGCAGATTCTTATCATGTGCGGTGATGATTTGGGTGATGTCCCTGCTCTCGAAGTGGTAGCCGAGTGGATCAATGCGGGGCACCCTGGTGCCCGCGTGGTCAGTTTCTCCGGGGAGCAGCCATTAATGGCTGACTACGCCGATGTCATCTGTGATCAGACCGAGGGGATCTCAGCCTTTCTGAGAGACCTCGCAGATCGCGTCTGTGTCGAAATGTGATATGTAATCTCGTAATATAAGATAAATTCGGCATTTTCTTGAAAGGTCAGGGCAGCTGTGCTTGCATGCTTTCTGACGCCATTGATGACTGACGCCGCACGGAGTAGCTCGAAAACCGGTAAATGTTGCGGTTCGGTCGGTGGTCGTGGCTAATTGGCGGAAAGGTGGAATGGTGAGCACACGCCGTGTCTGGAGTAATCGTGCCGGTCAATCGGTTATGACCTCCGCCATGATGGTGTGTATATGTCGGTGTTGTTGCTGATTTAGCCAGCACGCCGAGCATGAGCGGCTCCGTGGATGCATATCGCTCTCGTGTCTGAAGAGGTGCGCATCATGATCCATGACATTCGGTGATCGTAGTCAAGGTGACTTCTGTATTGGAGTCGTCGAAACGTCGTGAATGGAATTCGCCATGACCCGTACCGGCCATCTTGTTGGAAAGAGGTGATGCCGGTCGGAAGATTACCGCCGAAAAGACATGACCCCACACTTACGCATATCAGCAATTGCAATCACCGGATAGTCAATCGAAAGGACTTATCACCATGGCGAAGATCGCTAACGACGTTACCGAGCTCATCGGCAATACCCCGCTGGTCAAGATCAATAAACTGTTCCCGGACTCCCAGGCCACCGTATTGGCCAAGCTCGAGTTCTATAACCCGGCCTCGAGCGTCAAGGACCGTATCGCTACGTCGATCGTTGACGCGGCTGAGGCTTCCGGCCAGCTCAATCCGGGAGGCACGATTGTTGAAGCCACGTCCGGTAATACAGGTGTCGGTCTGGCTCTGGTTGGTGCGGCTCGCGGTTACAAGGTCATCATCACTATGCCTGAGACAATGTCGAAGGAGCGCCGCGCCATCATTCGTCTGCTGGGTGCCGAGCTGGTGCTCACCCCAGGCGCTGACGGCGTGCCAGGAGCCAACAGCAAGGCTGCCGAGATCGTCGAGAATACCCCCGGTGCCATCCTGGCCAGCCAGTTCGATAACCCCGCTAATCCTGCGATCCATCATGATTGCACTGGTGAGGAGATCTGGAACGATACCGAGGGCGAGGTCGACGCCATCGTCGCCGGTATCGGTACCGGTGGCACCATCTCTGGCGCTGGCAAGTACCTCAAGGAGAAGGATCCCGAGATCAAGATCTTCGGTGCCGAGCCCGCCGAGTCCCCCGTCATTACTAAAGGTGACAAGGCTCCGCACAAGATCCAGGGCTGGGGCCCGGGCTTTGTCCCGGATAACCTCGACAAGTCCGTCGTTGACGGGATCCTGCTGGTTCCCGGTGATGAGGCCATCGCCTTCGCCCGTCGCGCTGCCGCAGAAGAGGGCATTATCACGGGTATCTCCGGTGGCGGGGCCCTGCAAGCTGCCGGTCAGGTAGTCGCTCGTCCAGAGTTTGCGGGAAAGACGATCGTCGTCGTTATCGCTGACACTGGTGAGCGCTACCTGTCGACCGCTCTCTTCGAAGGCCTCCTCGATTGAGGACATATTCGTGAGGTATATGACCGGCATCGTTTGGGGTGCTGGCCATGGCATGACCCTGTTACGACGATAAGCGGCCATGCGTGGTTACGACACCGGCGATGATCTTCAGCGCGGAAGCAAGGGTCGCGTCGTCGTGGCTGCCGAAACCTAGGACGATCCCTGCCACTCCGGCGTCGCTAGATCCCCAGTATGCTGACAATGGTGTGACGCCGACTCCCTCCTGCCGACATCGCTGGACGACGTCATCCTCGGACCCATCAAATACCAGGACAGCGTGCAGCCCGCCGTCGATCGGTTGCAGGGTTGTCCCCGGTAACGATCCCAAGGTGTCGATGACGGTGCGGCGTCGACGTCGGTAGACCTGACGCATTCGTTGGGTGCGCCGGCGCAGCGCTCCAGTGGAGAGGTAATCCGCCACGGCTTCTTGGACGATGGCTGGAACGGGTTGGCCGGTAGCTCGACGCTGCCGAGCGAAGGAATGGACGAGATCAGGAGGTACGACAAGATAGCCACACCCGAGCGCTGGGGTGAGCACGGAGGAGAAGGTTCCTAACAGGATGGTGTGCTCTTCGTCTAGGGAGGCCAGGGCGGGCAGAGGCGCGCCTACATGACGCAGTTCAGAATCGAAGTCGTCTTCGACAATCCAGCATGAGGCCATCTCCGCCCACTCGATGACGGCTGCTCGGCGGCTTGCTGACAGTGACCCGCCCCACGGGTACTGGTGGCTCGGGGTGATGAGCACAGCGTCTAGGCGCTTCCTATCACGTCCGGTGGGGAGGCTGGCAGGGTCCAGACCTTGGTCGTCGGTCGGCAGCCCGACGATCCGATGCCCGAGGGCCGTCGGTACCCTCCTCAGGCTGGGGTATCCCGGGCTTTCCACACCGATCGTCAGGCGGCGGGACCCATCACACAGCACCTGGATGAGCTCTGCCAGCCCTGCTCGGGCGCCTCCAGTGACGACGACCTGACGCGGATCGGCCAGTAGGCTGCGCATCTGACGCAGATGTTCGGCAATTTCGTGGCGCAGGTGCGGTGAGCCCAGCGGGTCGGTGATACGGGACGGGTTGACGCAACTTCGATGCCAAGCCGAGCGCCATGCCGAGTTCGCCAGTCCAGCGGTGTCCGGGACTCCAGGGGTGAGGTCGATTCCCCGATGGCGTTGAGGTCGGGGGACCGATGCCGTGGTGGCAGAGCGACGGTGAAGGCCACGCAGGTCGGGATTGATCTGGGTCCCTGAGCCGGCGGCGGCCACGAGATAGCCCTCCGCTTCAAGCTGTTCGTAAGAGGCGACGACGGTTCCCCGTGACACCCTGAGTTGTGCTGACAGGACTCGGGTGCTTGGTAGGTGATCCCCGGGAGCGAGTACGCCGTCCATAATGAGTCCACGCACTTCTTCGCAGATCCGGACCGGTAACGGTCGCGGATCGTCAGGCAGGTGTAGCGGCAGGTCGACGACGAGGTCTGGTCTCATGACGGTGGACCGAAAAGTGGTCTAACGAAAGTGGTCATATATGGATCTTGTCATGAACCACAATCGTGGATTTCATGGGGTCCATGAGTGAACACATCCCTGCAACGAATAGCACTGGAACGACACGAGTCAAGCGTGGACTGGCCGACATGCTCAAGGGTGGCGTCATCATGGACGTCGTCACCCCCGAGCAGGCGAAGATCGCCGAGGATGCCGGAGCTTGTGCCGTTATGGCCCTGGAAAGAGTCCCTGCCGATATCCGAGCTCAGGGTGGCGTGGCAAGGATGAGCGACCCCGACCTTATCGAGGGCATCATCGAGGCTGTCTCCATCCCTGTGATGGCCAAGGCCAGGATCGGCCACTTCGTCGAGGCTCAAGTGCTCGAGTCCCTCAGGGTGGACTTTATCGATGAGTCGGAAGTGCTTAGCCCGGCTGACTACGCCAATCACATCGATAAGTGGGCCTTTGGCGTCCCCTTCGTGTGTGGGGCGACGAACCTGGGTGAGGCTCTGCGCCGCATCACCGAGGGCGCTGCGATGATCCGATCTAAGGGAGAGGCGGGCACCGGAGATGTTTCCGAGGCCGTCCGTCACCTGCGTACCATCCGTGCTGAAATGGCGCGGTTGAGCAGCATGTCTCCCGACGAGCTCTATGTTGCGGCCAAAGAGCTGCAGGCTCCTTACGACCTCGTTGCCGAGGTAGCTCGCACGGGAGAGCTGCCGGTGGTGCTTTTTGTCGCTGGGGGAGTGGCCACTCCCGCCGATGCCGCCCTGGTTATGCAGATGGGGGCCCAGGGCGTCTTCGTGGGTTCGGGCATCTTCAAGTCCGGTAACCCGGCCGCTCGGGCCGCGGCTATCGTCAAGGCAACGACCGCCTACGATGATCCCGACACAATTGCCGAGGTTTCTCGTGGTTTGGGCGAGGCCATGGTCGGCATCAATGTCGCTGATGTACCAGCCCCGCACCGTCTGGCTGAGCGAGGTTGGTGAGATGGCCCCGCTTGTCGGGGTGGTGGCCCTGCAGGGCGGGTTCGCCGAGCACATTGAGGTTCTCGAGTCGCTGGGGGCCAATACTCGTCGGGTTCGTCGGAGCGCTGATCTTCAGGGTCTCGACGGGATTGTCTTACCAGGCGGAGAGTCGACCGTTATTGACAAGCTCATGAGGTCGTTCAGCTTGGCGGAACCGCTTAAAGATGCCGTGCGCAGAGGCCTTCCGGTGCTGGCCACCTGTGCTGGGCTCGTCGTGCTAGCTACTGATCTGGAGGACGCGGCAAAAGGCCAACACACCCTCAGCTTGCTCGACGTTACTGTGCGTCGCAACGCCTTCGGGTCCCAGTTGGATTCCTTTGAGGGGACCCTCGACATCGACGGGGTTGGGGATGGGGTCTCGGCTACCTTCATCCGGGCTCCCGTCATTACCCGGGTGGGACCCGGTGTCGAGGTCATTGCTCAGCTGCCTGACGAGGCAGGCAACGTAAGCGGGGCCATCGTCGGCGTGAGGCAGAGGAACGTCCTCGCCCTGTCATTCCACCCTGAAGAGACTGACGACGACCGGGTACACCGCACCTGGTTGCGCCAGGTGTCTGAGGAAGTCTGACAGTTACCGCAAGGGCTCATGACGACCCCTCCTGAACACTGTTCAAGGACGGCGGCTAGCATTCCTCGCTGTGAGTCCTGAACAGCAGCTTCTCGAATATGACCGACGTCATGTCTGGCACCCCTACGCACCGACGATCGGGGCAGACCCAATGCTTGCAGTGACGGCTGCCAACGGAGTCCGGCTGCAGCTGCATGATGGGGAACACCACCACGAGGTCATCGATGCGATGGCCTCGTGGTGGTGCCAGATTCACGGTTACCGAAACCCGGTCCTCGACGAGGCCCTCAACCGTCAAAGCTCCCAGTTCAGTCATGTCATGTTTGGCGGACTCACCCATAAGGCCGCGGTTGACGCCGTCATGTCCCTAGTGCGCCTGGCCCCGGGGCCCCTCGACCGGATCTTCCTGGCTGATTCCGGGTCTGTCGGCGTCGAGGTGAGTCTCAAATTGGCTCGTCAGGTGCAAATCGCTCGCACCGCAGCGCGCGGCGGCACTTTGACGAGGACACGCGTTGCCGCTCTGCGAGGCGCCTATCACGGTGACACTCTCGGTGCTATGAGCGTGTGCGACCCTATCGGTGGCATGCACGCCATGTTCAGCGACTCTATTCCCCAGCAGATCTTCCTGCCGCGCCCTCCTTCTTTCGCCGCCGACGAGGCCGACGTGGAGACGTGGTGCAGCGAGGCCGATGAAATCCTGGACACCCACCGCGACGACCTGGCCGGGATCATTGTCGAGCCCATCTTGCAAGGAGCCGGAGGCATGTGGCCGTGGTCTCCGTCCTGTCTGAAGCACCTGCGCCGTCGTGCTGATGAACTTGACCTAGTTCTTATCGCCGACGAGGTCGCTACTGGATTTGGGCGGACTGGCAAACTTTTCGCATGCGAGTGGGCCGATATCGTTCCTGACATCATGGTGGTTGGGAAATCCATGACTGGCGGATACCTGACCCAGTCGGCCGTGCTGTGTTCCGACGAGCTGGCCAGTGAGGTCAGCCGAGGCCCAGGCGGATCCCTTATGCACGGCCCCACTTTCATGGGAAACCCTTTGGCCAGTGCCGTCGCTGCAGCGAGCCTAGCGATCATCTCCCAGGGACAGTGGAACGACGACGTCACCCGCATCGCCGATGTGATGTCCAGGGAGCTAGCGTCACTGCGCAATGTGCCCGGGGTCATCGACGTCCGCGTCTTCGGAGCTATCGCCGCGGTCCAGGTCGACACCCCGATTGTCATGCGACGGGCGACTCGCACTGCCGTCGAGAACGGGGTGTGGCTTCGACCCTTCCGTGATCTCGTCTACGCCATGCCGCCCTATATCTGTACCAACGATGATCTGGAGGCCATGGCCGCTGGGATGCGTGCCGTTGTCATAGATCAACTTGATGCTGCTCAGGACAATACCGATTATCGGAAAGAATCATGAACATTACCGATCTCAACGGAATTGTCATCGTTACGGGAACTGACACCGACGTCGGCAAGACAGTCACTACTGCGGTCATCGCCTCAGCACTCAAGCAATCTGGCAAAGATGTCACCATCATCAAGCCGTACCAGACCGGTCTGGATCACGATGAGCCTGGCGACGTTCACGACGCTGGACGGCTCGCCAGCATTGACGCCGACAACGTGCTGGAGTATGTGCGCTGCCCCGAACCGCTGGCCCCGACCACGTCGGCTGCCCGAGCTGGTATGACCATTCCCTCGATCGAGGAAGTCGCAACCCGCATCCTCGTCGACTCCGACGGCCATGACGCCACCCTCGTCGAAGGAGCAGGCGGCATCCTCGTTGGTTTGGACAATGACGGGTCTGGAGTCCTTGACCTTATGGATGCTCTTACCCGGCGTGGGCACGAGCCCCACGTCATCGTCGTCACTCGCTCAGTGCTCGGTACCCTCAACCACACTGGTTTGACTTGTAATGCCATCCGCGATCGGGGGCATCAGGTCGACGCTATCGTCATCGGCTCGTGGCCGGACCGGCCCGACCTTGCCGAGAGGTGCAACCTCGAAGAAATCGAGGATGCCGCCGGAGCTCCGTTGGTCGGAGTCATTCCCGCTGGCATAGGTAAAGACCCCGAAGCCGTCCAGCAGACGGCCCGGAACCTTGGAGAGACTCAGTGAGCACAACCCTCGCCCCTGACTCCCAGTTGAAGGACCTGGGCTACCAGCCCAGCCTCAACCGTCAGCTACCCTTTGGCTCGTTATTGGTCTATGGGCTGCTCTTCTTCGTCCCGATGGCCCCGGTGGCCGTCTTTGGGCTGGTGGTTAACCGTTCCGGAGGCGTGCCGGTGTTGGTATATCTGGTAGCAGCAGCCGTTATGGGGCTATCAGCTATCAGCTACCGCGAAATGGCATTGCGCTTTCCGGTAGCGGGATCGGTTTACGGGTACACCCGTTTCTCTTTGGGACGTACCCCAGGATTCATAGCCGGATGGCTCATCCTGCTCGACTACATCCTTATGCCCGCACTGCTCACGGTGCTCTCGGCGGTCGCACTGGCCCACATTTGGCCCAGCGTCCCCATGGGGATTTTCTCCCTTGTCTTTGTGTTCGCTTCTATGGCACTCAATTTGCAGGGCATGACTGTCACGACACGGGTGGGCATCGTGCTGTTGACCATCCAGCTCGCAACGATCGCCTTCTTCCTGGTGTGCGTCGGACTTGGGTTGGCTGGCGGAGGCGTTGTCTGGAGCTGGCACGCGTTGTGGCGTTCGGGAACATCATGGACTTCGGTAGCTTCCGCCGTCTCTATTGCGGCGCTGAGTTACCTGGGGTTTGACGCCGTTGCCACCCTGAACGAGGAAGCCCGTGGTGGGGGCCGTGCCGTCGGCATAGCCACCCTGTCCCTTGTTGGTCTGCTCGCCGTCTTGTTCGGGATTCAGGTGATGGCTGCCGGATTGGTTTCCGATGCCACTCATTTCGCCCCCGGTGGGGCGACTGACCGGGCCTTCTATCACGCCGTTGACACCGTCTGCCCAGCATGGTTTATTCCGGTCTTCACTGTCGTCAACGCCTTTGTCGCTATCTTTGCCTGTCTTGTGGTCGCGCATTCCTCGACGGCCCGGCTGATCTTCGCAATGGCTCGTGACAAGGTCATGCCTCCGGCGCTCTCGCGTACCAACTCCAAAGGCGTCCCGTGGGTGGCCATCATCGTCGTAGCGACCGTTACCGCGATCCTGGCTATCACCTTTGACTCTCACGTTGAAACTATGACGACTCTGGTGACGTTCGGGGCCCTGTCTAGTTATGTCTTGTTGCATGCTGACGTCATCGTCCAGTGCATCGTCAAGGAAAGATCACACAACTGGGTGCGTCACCTCATTGTCCCGATTCTTGGTGCGCTTACTCTCCTGGTTGCTCTGGCAAAGACTGAGGAGATGACCCGCATTGTGGGTTTGGGTTGGCTGGCGGCGGGAATCATCGGTGCAGTTATTGCCCGGGTGCGTCATTCGCATCACGTGGGCACCGGGGCATCTTGACGATACCTCAGATTAACCGCAGTCTCAGTCCGAAACCCGCTCATTGCTCATATCGTGCATACCGAGATGAGGATGTTTGCGTGGACCGTGAGTACGCCGAGGCGAGTAAACCTGCCGGGCCGGCCGGTGATGTGCTTCGATGATGCGACGCCATAACAAAGTCGCTAATAATCCAGCACAGCTGAGGTTCGGCCCGATATTGACTCCGATAAGCATGGTCAAAACTGCCACCCAACCCGGAGGGAAAACGATGGGGATCAGTACCAATACTGCGGGTAGACTGTTGATTGACAGCAGTCAGGGTATAGCCATGATGGCAGTGAAATCGTTCGAAGGTGAGTTTTGGTCACCGCCGCTACCGTCAGCAACTTGGTGAGATTGGAGACTGGCAGTAACAGGGAGGCAGTATTGGCCAGGTGGGCGATGGCGTAAAGGTGGGGTCGGAGCTCACCGGCATTGGAACACCCCTTTCATCTTGCCAGCTCTGGCAGGGCTAGCACAGCCGCGGGAAAGATAGCGGTTGGCTCCATAGTCGCGATCTGATGGCCAACTTCCGTCCAGCTGATAGCTCCGATCAGGCATACCGGTCACTGCAGTGGTGGCTTCTGGCAGGCCACGTGGGGCGAACAAAGGCAAACATCATCACGATAACGAGGATGGCCATGCTTGAGGCTTCCAGCCACCACGACGTCACCCAGAAGTGCTACCGCGAGGCTGTCAACCACCGGGGCCGTTCGGTGGTCAGACGTCAGGGTCAGCAACGCAAGGTGCTCGCGGACGTTTTACCCGGTAAGGTAGCTACTTGTCTCGGGGCGTTAGCTCAGCCGGTCAGAGCAGGGGACTCATAATCCCTGGGTCGCGGGTTCGAGCCCCGCACGCCCCACTTCATACGATCCTGCAATTTACCCGGGTAGTCCTTGGCTAGCGCCCGCCACTGCGGTTATGGGTTCCGTGGCGTCGAAGTGTGAAATCGTCCGTCGAGCCCGGAATGAATGTGCTGTAGGTGGTCATTCATTCACATGATGAAAAGAATCATTCAGTCGGATGCTCAAGTATCAGGTAAATGACGTATATGGGCCTGTCGTCAAGCGAGAAACTGTGCGTTGAGATGCTGCAGGGGCTGCACCATTATCCCAGTAGCGTGATTGTTACCTTGGCATAGGGGCCAGGTTATTTATCGATAAGGAGTGGCATTCCTGAGATCTACCAAGCTACGCAGGTCGGTCCTCGCTGTCGTCGCGGCCGCCGCGACTGCGCTACCGATGACCATGATGGCCAGTACCTCGCGGGCTACTCGGGAATCACTCCCGATCACCCCGGCGACGTAGCCGCTCCGCATAGTCCCGATGGCGTGCCATTTAATGGCACAGGACCACAGTTCTACACCTGGCTCGTGGCCTCGCAGTACTCGCATTCGCATGCGGGGGCCAATCTTAAAGGCATTAACGACGTTACGTGTAGGCCTGTCCTAGGTGCTTGCCCTGTTACTCTCATCGGCACCTTACGCGCCCCAGCTTAAATTGGCTGGCCTGTTCCTATTCACCCTTAATTACAACATTCTAGACCTACCTCGAGAATGGGTCGACATCGCCAGTGATATTCGTTCTAGTGCCGCATTTCTGGCTTGTTATGTCAATAAATATTGGCCTCGTCCCGTCGAACACACACGAGTGTCTTACGGTCTAGCCACGTTGGCTGGTCTTGACCGTCCCGGCCGCCGAAGCTCGCTGTGCAGACAGGCACAACGTCGAGTCGTTGCCACAGCAGCTTGCAGGATCTACCTTCCGCGGTGAGCCCAGTGATGGCGGGGATGACCGCCTCGGGTTTACCTACGATCCGGTTGCCTTCCAGGTCGTCTTCAATACCCTGCCCTCCAGACAAAGTTAAGGCGACCGCTAGCCTCGTCGGTGGGGGGTAATGACGACCGGGGAGGACGGTGAGGCGGGTCTGGGGTTGACGCGCGACTCAATCCAGTAAAGCCCGTACCTTCCGTCCCACCGCCGACTCGTCGTGGTTGCCGATTATGGCGAATCCACGGTCGCGCAGTACCGGGTGAGCACCTGACACGATGTAGGGGTGTCCGACCGTTTCCAGCATCGTGAGGTCGTTTGGCATGTCGCCGAAGGCGGCAGCGTCGGCCGGATCGATGCCTAGATCATCGCAGACCTGCTTCAACGCTGAACCTTTGGAGACCCCCCGTCCGGCGATCTCTACCAGACCATCCGTCATTGTTGCGGAAAGAGATACTGTGCCACGGTCCCCGACGATAGGTTTGACGATCTGGAACAACTCGTCGCTGGGAAAGCCAAAGGTTCGCACTAGCAGCTTGACGATGCGGTGATCATCTCCCAAGAAACTCTCGATCTGGCCCTCACCGTCCGGCGGGCCGCTGATCTGCCAGCGGTCGAACCCTTCTTCGGAGAACCACTGGGTGGCCTCCTCGGTACAAAACAGGGCGTGCGGGAGTGCTTGGCGGACGTCACAGACAATGCCGGCGACCGTCTGCGGGGTCATGTATAGGTCGTGCAGAACCTTTCCGGTAGCGGCATTGACGCTCACCGCTCCGTTGGAAGCCAACAGTGTTGGGTGGATCGGGCGGAATGGGTCGAGGACCGTCAGCCAGCGGTAGGGACGTCCGGTGGCGAAGACGACGTGTACGCCGGCATCTGCAGCAGCGAACATGGCCTCGGTGTTTTCGGCACTGGGCAGCTTGTCGGCGCCCAGGAAAGTGCCGTCCAAATCAGTGGCAATGAGCGCAATCATTACAGCCTTCCTCGTCCAGTCGGGGTACCTGACGAGGTGCCGGTGCCTGCACCTGGTGACTGCATTGATGGGGTGCGCGATGGTGACGTCGACGGATTATTCGACGGCGTAGGAGACCCACTACGACCTGTCGAGGGGGACGTACTAGTCGGTGAGGGGGTCTGCCCCTTTGAGGGACTCGGCGATTTGCTGCTGTGAGACGGCGATGCGCTCTGTCCCGAACTCCGACTCGGGGTGGGACTTGAGGAGCTATGTGCCGAACGATTCGACGATGCAGACGTCGGAACCGGGGGAGGCGGGGGAGATGGCGGCACATTTTGGAATAGCAGCACTGCGATGAGCAGACCTGTCAAGGCGATGAAGAGGGTCAGTAACCAGGCGATCACGGTGGTTGACCAACCAGCCTTATCGCGACGACCTGGCCACGGCAACGGCCACGTATGAACCCGGCCCGCGGCGGTGTCGTCGATCCAGTGCAAACGGAAACTTGGGCCAGCTACCGGGGTTCCCGACAGAGCCGACATGTCGACGGCGTCGAGGATCCGGCGTGCCTCTGCCACTGCAGCACGTGAGCCATCATTGACCAGGGCGACCCACGGGGCCAACGACGGACCACCGTTTTCGGGACCAGTGCCGGGGCGGTACAGCCCACTGAGGCGACCTGTGCTCTGTCCGGCGCCACCGCGGGCAATAACAGTGTCGGAATGGAGATGGTTGACCTCCCCTGCAAGCCGGTCCCATGAGGCGGGATCACTGGCAGCGCCATGAGATAACACAATAACGAGGACACCCTGACCGTCGTCATCATGGGCGGAAAACACTGTGCCTGATGGCATCGTTAGGAGACGGGCGTCGAGCCAAAACTCGTCGACCCGCGGCGGGTCAGACGGTTGCAGGGGTAGTGCCTCAGGAGGCCATGGATTACTCGACATCGTCTATCATCTCACCACATTTGGGCCACGACCCGCGAACGACGGGTGCTTACTGGCACTGGTTCTTCGTCGTTCTTGGGCTGTGGCACTGTCACGGTATCGTGAGTGCGGGCCCGTCGCGGGTCTTGCGCAAGCCAGGCAGGAGACGTCAGTGAGCACCCAGCACTACTCGGATGGTCAGGACATCGGTAAGGGGAACCAGGATGCCCCGATGTCGAACGACGAGGCAGCTCGTCTCATCGGTCAAGCCATCGGGCAAGTACAACGGGTCATCGTTGGCCAGGAGCGCATGGTCGAGCAGCTCATGGTCGGGGTGCTTGCCAAGGGCCACATCCTTCTTGAGGGTGTTCCAGGCGTCGCTAAGACCCTTGCCGTACGCTCCTTTGCGACCGTTTTGGGCGGCAGCTTCGCACGCGTCCAGTTCACCCCGGACCTCGTTCCTTCCGACATCGTCGGCACCCGCATCTACTCGGCATCGAAGGAAACCTTCGATATCGAGCTCGGTCCAGTCTTCGTGAACTTCGTGCTGGCCGATGAAATTAACCGAGCTCCCGCAAAGGTGCAGTCGGCCATGCTCGAACTCATGGCTGAAAGGCAGGTATCGATCGCCGGGCAGACTTTCCCCGCACCTCACCCATTTAGCGTCATCGCTACCCAGAACCCGGTGGAGTCTGAGGGTGTCTACCCGCTTCCCGAGGCTCAGCGCGACCGCTTCTTGCTCAAGATCGACGTTCCATACCCACGTGGAAATGAGGAATTTGAGATTTTACGCCGGATGAGCGTCAAGGCTCCCCAGCCTCAGCAAGTGTTGACACCTGAGGCTGTCGTCGCCCTGCAGGATATGGCCTCCGACGTCTTCGTACACAACCTGGTCGCCGAGTACGTCGTGCGTCTGGTCCTGGCTACCCGTAATCCTGGTGATTTCGGGATGTCTGACCTCGCCAACGTCATTCAAATTGGTTGCTCCCCTCGAGCTACCCTCGGTCTAGTCGCAGCGGCTCGAGCCTTGGCACTGGTCCACGGTCGCGATTACGTCCTTCCGACCGACGTCCAGGCTGTGGCTGTTGATGTTATGGCTCACCGCTTGGTGCTCAGCTTTGACGCTATTGCTGACAATGTGTCCGCTTCCGACGTTATTGAGAGGGTTGTCGCCATGGTGCCGCCGCCAACCCCGGTGTGGAACGAGGAGCAGCGTCAGACTGCTCAGCACAATTACCCTAACGATCTGGGCCAATACCCTGCTCCGACGACCCCGCCCGCCCAGCTCTGAGGCGTCCGTTATGGCGCGACCAACATTTCGCGATCCGCAGGCACCGTCAGTGGCGCAGACGCTGGTGAGTCCACCTACTGGGGCGACTCTGCCGCTTAACCAGCTTGCCCCCGAGGCCGCGCTGCGTCGCTTGGAACTCACGATCGTGCGCCGATTGGAGGGATTCCTCCACGGTGACCACTTGGGTCTGCTGCCCGGGACTGGAGCCGACGTTAACGACGCCCGTCCCTACGAACCCGGTCAAGACGATGTGCGCATGATGGATTGGGCCGTTACAGCCCGTACCACCGTCCCCCACGTACGTGAGACCATTGCCGACCGTGAACTCGAGGTATGGGCACTTCTCGACGTGACCGGTTCCATGAACTGGGGCACGGTGTCCATGACGAAACGTGACTTGGGTATCGCCGCTATTGCGACCATCGGTTTTCTCTCCCAGCGAATGGGGGACCGGTTTGGCGGGGTCATTATGCGCCCCGATTCGGTGCGTCGTTTGCCGGCCCGGTCCGGGCGAACAGCCCTTTATGGACTGCTGCGCTCGATGCTGACTGAGCCGATCGTCGCCGACAACGCTCCCGGACAGGTGACTCTGGCCAAAGGCATCGAAAATCTCGCTGCCTCGGGGAGGCGTCGCGGTATGAAGGTCGTCGTTTCTGACTTCCTTTCTCCCGGTGACGATGTTCTGAATCCCAATGATCGCCCGGAGTGGGAACGGTCCCTACGTCGGTTGTCGGTGCGAAACCAGGTGCTGTGCATCGAAGTTGTTGACGCTGCTGAGCTGGACTTTCCCGACGTGGGTGACGTCATGGTCCGAGACCCAGAAACGTCTTTCGCCCACTATGTCAATACCGCTGACAAGGCCACCCGCGAGCGGATGAACGCTGCCTCCCGCGCCCAGCGCGAGCGTATCTCGGCGGCTATCCGACGTGCGGGGGCAGGACACCTACAGCTGCGCACCGACTCCGACTGGGTTACCGATATCGCACGCTTCGTCCTCGGATACCGGCGCACTGCTGCAATCTTGCATCAGCCGCCTCAGGGGGTGACCAAGTGACGCCGCTCTTTCTCGGCCTACCTGAGGTCAAGTCGCCGTGGGTGCCCTGGCTGTTGCTGCTCGTCCCGGTGCTGCTGGTCTTCTACATCTGGGCGTCGCATCGCAGCCGATCTACGGCGATGAGATTTACCAATACCGCCATCCTTGGCGCGGTGATGAGTAAGCAGCCGCAGTGGAAGAGGCACATCGCCGTTGCTGCTGCTTTGCTATGCGTGGCAACTACCACTGTTGCATGGGCTCGGCCGATGGGTATCGAACAGGTGCCGCGCAACCGCGCCACTATCGTTGTTGCCATCGACTCATCTTTGTCGATGAAAGCTGACGACGTTTCCCCCACTCGTCTCGCCGCGGCCAAGGCCAAGGCCAAGGATTTCATCAATAGTCTTCCGACCGGATTCAATGTCGCAGTGGTGAGCATTTCCGAGCATCCGGAGATTCGGATGCCACCGTCGACCGACCGGCCTACCGTGTTACGTGCTGTTGACGGGATCGAGCTGCAGGATGGCACTGCGCTGGGTGGCGCCATCGATAAGTCTCTTGAAGCCGTCAAGATGGCTCCCGGGGGGTCTAAAAATCCGGCTCCGGCCGCCATTGTCATGCTCAGTGATGGGGATAATACCCAAGGCGGTTCTCCCCTGGTGGCGGCCAACCGAGCTGCCGCGGCCAAAGTCCCGGTGTACACCATCGCCTTTGGTACCGAGACCGGGTATGTCGACCTTAACGGGCAGCGAGAGAGAGTTGCACCCGATACCAAACTCTTATCTACTGTCGCCGACCGTACTCACGCTAAATCGTGGACCGCCGACTCGGCGGACAAGCTCCAGGAGGTTTATCAGCAGGTGCACTCGTCGGTGGGTTACGAGCCGGTAAGAAAGGAAGTGACGGCAACGTGGGCTTTCTACGCCTTCTGCTTTGCCGTCGTCTCTGGGCTGGCCACCTTGTCAGTGGCGGTGAGATGGCCATGATGACCCTGATTGCTTTTGGACGCCCTGGACGACTGTGGTGGCTCGTGGTGCCGGTAGTCTTCCTCGCTGTTTACCTTGTAGTGGTGATGTGGCGTCGCCAGCCGCACCAGGGTCGGAATGAGTTGAAGCGGTTGTTGCCTAGCTCGCGGCCGTGGAAGCAGCATCTGGCGATGGGGTTGTCAGTACTCTCGATGGCCATCATAGTGTTGGCATTCGCCCAGCCAAAGGCCTACCACGAGGTACCGAGAGATCGAGCGACTGTCGTTGTTGCTATTGACGTGTCGCGCTCAATGGTGGCGACGGACGTTGAACCCTCTCGACTTTCCGCTGCTAAGACTGCTGCGAAGGATTTCCTGGGGGATTTGCCGCCACGGTTCAATGTCTCCTTGGTGAAGTTCGCAGCATCTGCTCAGGTCGTGGTACCCCCCACGACCGATCGTGCCGCCGTATCGACTGCGATCACGAACCTCCAGGTGCTGCCATCTACCGCGATCGGCGAGGGGATTTATTCCTCCCTCAACGCTCTCAAACTGGTTCCGGACGATCCGAAACATCCCGGACAGAAGCCACCAGCGGCGATCGTGCTCCTTTCTGACGGTGCAACGAATGTTGGCCGTCCTTCTCTTGAAGCAGCCAAGGAAGCCGGACGTCAGCATGTGCCGGTGTACACCATCGCTTACGGCACCGCGGGCGGGTATGTCGTCGAAGGTGGCCAGCGTCAGCCTGTTCCTGTTAACCACTATGAGTTGGCGGCGATAGCGAAGGCCTCCGGAGGCGAGAAGTTCTCCGCAGAGTCCTTAGGTCAGTTGTCAGACGTCTATAAGTCCATCGCCCAATCGGTGGGATATGAGAAGGTTTTCGGGGAAGTGACTGACAAGTACGTTGGCGTCGCCTTAGCTCTCGTGGTGCTGACGGCGGCCTCCGTCATCAGTTTATGCGCCCGTTGGCCCTAATCCCTTGCCTCCAGAGTAGATTCGTTGGCGTCTTGTAAGGAGTTTCCCATGAGTATGGCTGACAACCTAGCGGCGGTGCGTACCCGCATTGATGATGCCTGCCGAGCTTGTGATCGAAATCCCGGCGAGGTGTCGTTGCTACCAGTCTCCAAAACCAAGCCTCCCAGCATGGTCGATGAGGCGTATCGGGCTGGCTACCGGCTTTTCGGCGAAAACAAGGTGCAAGATGCACTCGCGAAATCTGAACTCATGGATGCCAATCACCCCGGGCTGGAATGGTCCATCATCGGCGGCTTGCAGACCAACAAGGCCAAATACGTGGCCCGCTTCGCCACCGAGTTTCAAGCCCTCGATTCGCTCAAGATTGCCCATGAACTCGACAAGAGGTTACAAAAGGAAGGACGTCAACTACGGGTATTGGTCCAGGTGAATTCCTCGGCTGAGCCTCAAAAATCTGGGATCGCTCCCGAGGAAGCTGTCGACTTCGCCCGTGAACTGGCCGCCTTTGATTCTCTCGATGTGCGCGGGCTCATGACGGTGGCGCTCAATAGTTCTGACCAGCGGGCCGTGGCCGACTGTTTTGACCTCGTTGTCGCAACTCAAGAGAAGCTGCGCCAGGAGGCGGGCGATACTAGCGACTGGTCCGAATTGTCCATGGGAATGTCAGGGGATCTGGAGATCGCCATTGCTCATGGTTCCACCCAGGTACGTATCGGCACTGACATCTTCGGCGCTCGCGATCCGGCACGGACATGGCGTCCGTAAGTTCAGTCGTCTATCGTTATCGATAAGTCCGTACCGCACCACTGCAGGGGAAGGCACGTGGTACCGGGAGGACGACCGTGGAAACGACACAGCTGGCCAGTGGAACTCTCTTTATTCACTCGGCTTCGACGGCATTGCGCAGCCATATTGAATGGGCAGCCGATGCCGCGTTTGTCATGCCCGCGCCGCTGCGGTGGACCAGCCAACCAGTAGAACCGGGTACTTGGAGAGCAGAATCGGCGTGGTGTGGTGACGTCGTTGATGCCCGCACGTTCATTTCCACGCTTGCCGCCTGGCAGCGGGTGCGGGTCGAGCTGACCGTCGAAACAGGGGCTGCCCCGCATCGCTGGAGCGTCACTCCCGATCTGGGTATTTTTTCCGCGCCCATCGATGAGGCCGGCTCGGTTCTCGTTGATGAGATGAGGTTACGTTCGGCGATTACCGCTGCACGTCGCACTGGGCTACGTCTCGACGATGAGATTTGCGACTTGCTGGGCGAGCCGTGGGACGTTGAGCTGGAACCATATCGAGCCTGTGACCCGTCGCTGCAGGTGCCGTGGCTGTCTGCCGGGTAACAGGGGCTGCTCGGTCGGGAGTCCAAGGACGAGGAACCATGAGAGGGGGCTGATCACGATGACCAGCCCCCTCATCCCATGGATGTCAGCGAGTGGCGTTGGTGTTAGTGAACGCCAAGGTGACGTTGTGCCCTCCGAACCCGAAAGAGTTATTAAGAGCAGCCAGATCACCGTCGGGTAGGTCGGTCGTCTCGGTGACGACGTTGATTTCCAAGCCCTCTTCGAGGTGTTCGACGTTGATGGTGCCAGGCACCTGACGCTTCAGTAGGGCCATCACCGCTGCGAAGGATTCCAAAGCCCCAGCTCCACCTAACAGGTGTCCCGTCATCGACTTGGTGCCGTTGACAAGCACCTGGTCAGTGGCTTTCTCTAGGACCGCGGCGATGGAGTGGGCCTCCGCAGTGTCACCGAGTGGGGTCGAGGTGGCGTGGGCGTTGACGTGGTTGACGTCGGAGGGGGATAGCCCGGCGGATGCAAGAGCCTTGTGCATCGCGGATGCCTGGCCGGAACCAGTGGGATCTGGCTGAACGATATCGTGCGAATCAGCCGAAATACCGGATCCGGCAAGAGTGCCGTAGATCTTTGCCCCGCGGGCTTGAGCATGCTCGAGTGTCTCAATGACCATGATCGCCGCTCCCTCGCCGATGACGAAGCCGTCACGATCAACGTCCCATGGACGTGAAGCGTGCTCAGGATCGTCGTTGCGAGTCGACAAGGCTTTCATTTGGGCGAAAGCGGCCACCGGCAACGGATGGATGATAGCCTCGGCGCCGCCGACGACGGCAATATCGGCTCGCCCCAGATGAAGCTGATCCAGGCCGAGCGAGATTGCTTCGGAAGATGAAGCGCAAGCCGAAACGGGGGTATGGACGCCGGCCTTGGCATGCACCATCAAGCCAATATTGGCCGCCGGTGCATTGGCCATTAGCATCGGGACGGTAAAGGGACTAACCCGTTTGAAGCCCTTGTCTTTCTGAATGTCCCACTGGCCGAGCAAAGAGTGCAGGCCACCAATACCGGTAGCGCAGCACACCACCAAGCGTTCGGGGTCGATGCCGTTGGAACCGGAGTTGTCGTCGGCTTCGGGAAGCTCCAGGCCGGCGTCGGCCCAGGCCTCCTTGGCAGCGACAAGGGCCAGCTGGCTTGAGCGGTCTAGACGGCGAGCCTGTGGACGGGGCAGGTGGTTGGCCGGATCATCGACCGCCGGTGCGGCGAATTTGACGGGAACGTCGTCAATCCAGTCGAAGTCGAGGGTGTGTACCCCGTTTCGCCCTTCCAGCAGCCCCTGCCAGGTGCTAGGGGCGTCGGGTCCCAACGGTGTGGTGGTCCCGAAACCAGTGATGACGACGTCGCTCATGAGTTCTCCAGTATCGGTGGATGGGTTATGTGGGCCGCAGTCCGGGGCCGGCGAGCCCCGGACGCCGTGGAAGTCAGCTCTGGTGCTCGATGATGTAGTTGACGGCGTCGCCAACGATCTTGATGTTCTTGGACTCTTCGTCAGGGATCTCAACGCCGAACTTCTCGTCGCAGGCGTAGATGATCTCGACCATGGACAGCGAGTCGACGTCGAGGTCGTCAACGAAGGACTTCTCAAAGGTGACCTCGGACTGGTCGACACCAGTGATGTCATTGACGATGTCAGCCATGTCGGCAAGGATCTGGTCTTTGTCAGCCATGATGATTGTTCCTCTTCTTGTCGTTATCCTCGGGCTGTGCGCCCGAAGTCTGTGGGTGTTTTTCTCGTGATGAACGTGGGGTTCAGGGGAGGCGGATGACTTGGCCGGCGTAGACCAGCCCGGCTCCGAATCCGATGATGAGGGCGAGGTCCCCGCTGTGGGCCTGTCCACGCTGAAGCATACGGTCAATAGCGATCGGCACGGATGCGGCGGAGGTGTTTCCCATATCCGCGATGTCGTGACACACCGTCACTGACTCAGGCAGCTTGAGGTGGCGGGACACGACGTCGGTAATCCGGTCGTTAGCCTGATGGGGGATGAAGACATCGAGGTCGGCGGGGGTGATTCCGGCCTCGGCGATGGCCTCGGCGGCGCGCTTGGCGACGTCAGTCATAGCCCACTTGAAGACCGCGCGACCTTCCATGCGAATGAGGGGGTGAATCTTGTTGGGATCAGCGCTAGCCGTCGGCCAGTCCTCGAGCTCGATAGTTTTGAGCTGATCAGAGCGAGATCCCCACACCACCGGGCCGATCCCCGGCTCATCGCTGGCACCGATGATTGCGGCACCAGCCCCGTCAGAGAAGAGGAAGGCGGTGGAGCGGTCGTCAAGATTCGTCATTTCCGAGAGCTTCTCGACGCCGATAACGAGGACGTAATTCGCCGATCCGGTGCGGATCATTGAGTCAGCCAGAGCGGTTGAGTAGCAAAACCCAGCACATGCGCCGTTGAGGTCAAACGCAGCAGCGTCACCCAAGCCGAGCTCCCGGGCGATGTAAGCCGCCAAGCTGGGGGAAGGACGATGATGTGACACGGTCGCCACGATGATGGCATCGATCTGGGATGCCTCCAGCCCGGATCGCTCTAGGGCGGTACGCGCGGCTGTGGTGCCCATGGACGCCACAGTCTCAGAGTTGGTGGCCCAGCGCCGCTCGGTAATGCCGGTACGCTGTTCGATCCACTCTGGGGTGGAGTCGATGAGCGTGCACATCTCCTTGTTGGTGACTACTCGCGATCCGCGAGCTGATCCGGTGGACAGGAATTTCGAGTAGCCGTGGACGGGACGGGTCTTGATGGCCGTCATGCATTCTCCTTGCTGGAGTGAGTCGTGATGAACTCGCGGGCAGCCGGGATCTGATCGGGGGTGTTGAGGTTGAACAACTCCACTCCCTTCAAGTTGCGCTTGGCGATGCCTGTCAGTGTTCCGGCGGGCGTGAGTTCGAGCAGTCCGGTGATATTGCGCTGAGCCATGGTGTCCATGCACAGGTCCCATCGCACCGGATGGGCCACCTGCTGGACCAGACGATCAGCGAATTCGCGACCATCTGCGACGACGGCTCCGTCAAGGTTGGACAGCAGGGCCACCGTCGGGATCGTGGTCGGCATGGCAGCGGCTACTTCGCGCAGGTGATCGACCGCCGGTTCCATATGAGCCGTGTGGAAGGCCCCCGCGACCGACAACGGGAAGAGTCGGGTACGAGACGGCGGCTCGGCTGCGAAAGCTTCGAGCTGTTCGACGGTGCCTGCGGCTACGATCTGGCCTTTGCCATTGTGGTTGGCTGGGGTGAGCCCAGCGGCTTTAATGGCGGTCAGCACCTCGTCGGCATCGCCCCCGATGACAGCAGTCATGGAGGTGGCAGTGCGTGACGCGGCCTCGGCCATGGCCCGACCGCGCTCGCGCACAAGAACCATGGCGGCTTCGGCAGAGAAAGCCCCAGCAGCAGCGCCAGCGGCAATCTCCCCGACAGAGTGGCCGGCGAGCAGGTCGGCCTGAGAGAAAATCTTGGGATCAACTGACCAGGCTGTGGCCAGCGCGGCGGCGACCAGCAGTGGCTGGGCAACCGCAGTGTCCTTGATGGTTGCCTCGTCGGAAGTCGTGCCATGGGTCACCAGATCGATATCTGCCACTGCTGAGAGCCACGCAAGGTGGTCAGAGAAAGTGGCGTCTGACATCCAATCCGACAGGAATCCTGGTTTCTGGGCCCCTTGGCCCGGAGCAACAATTGCAAGCACATCCCCACTGTGCCCCCTTGAAGGGCCGGACGCGAGACAGGGAACCGACGAAGTACCCACGGTGGTCATTGTGGGATCCCCACAAAATGACAGGGGGGATCCTCCAAAGACCGGATGTGTGGGTCGTATCAGGCGCGATTCTGAGCTTCCCGTCGTCCTAGGACGGCAGCAATGACGTCATTGATCGGAGTATCGACGCCGACCTCGTCACCCAATCGGGGGACAGCTCCTACCTGAGCAGCGTATTCGCTGGGGCGTCCAGCAAGGATGTCGCGCTGGAAGGAGGTTGTTGACGCGGGATCCTGCCCAGCAAGGAATGTGAGGTTCTTCTCGACGAAGTCGTCGGCGATCCTGGCGCTGTGAGCGCGAGCCACCTGAACAGTTTCGTCGATACACCGAGCGAAGACATCGCGGTAGGGACCAAGGAGGTCGCCCAAGGAGACGTCGAGTACTGCACCACAGGCTCCTTGGGGGACGACGGAACACATCTTGACCCACAAAGTGGTGGTGATGTTCTCCACGTCGGGAGAGGTGAGACCGCCCTTCCGGCAAGCCTCTCGCAACTCATTGACGAGGGTATTGGGGGAATCGTCAATGGTCGAGACCTCGAACATTCGAGGGCCGCCCAGGTCCATAATCAGACCTGGCTCCACGATCTTGACCCACTGTCGGCATACCCCTGGTGCGACGTGCTCAGGGCCAATAATCGCCGAAAGCTCGTGCGGCGCGATGACGCCATTTTGGGTGGTTACGACCAGGGTGTGGGGGCCCATAAGCGCGGGCAGGTATGTGCGTGCGGCCTCTGCAACTTGAAAAGTCTTGGTACATAGCAAGACGACGTCAACCTGGCCGATCTCGGCTGCGTCGTCAGTGACGGGTACATCAAGGGTCAACTCCGTATTGCCGACCAGGCGCAGGCCGTGCTCGCGGATGGCGATGAGGGTTTTGCCACGGGCGATGAAGGAGACGTCCATCCCGGCATCTGCGAGGGCCGCCCCGTAGAAACCGCCGATGGCCCCGGCTCCGATGATTGCTGCTTTCATGATTCCTCCGTGCCCTTGGTGTCCGCATATGCCGAAATCATGGCGTGCTCCACTGATTCCCTAGCACGAGGCAACGTGGCCGGCAGTAACGGGACCTTCATCGCTGCCAGGGTGCGCTGCATTCCCATCCCAGCGTGGGTGGCGACGCATGCTACGACGTCGTGCTCACGCAGGAAGCGAACGATGCGGGCGTGGTGACGACGTTCAGTGCCCTCATTATGGAGGCGGTCCCACTCAACCTTAAAGGTGTGCCAGTCGGTGACGTGACCGTCGTTGTCAACCTGTGCGACGGCTACCATAGGCGCCTTACCGAATCGTGGCTCCACTGAGCCGTCCGGACGAACGGGGATCATGACGTTCATAATGAGAGCCTAGCTCCCACGATGGCGAGTTCGGTGGCGGAAACGACCTGATGCGGTGTGCTGAGAGGCGCAGTGACGGCCGTGAGCTGTAGCGTTAGTGTCTTGACCGAGCAATAGGCGCTCGGTTGAGGTTTGCAATTCAGTTTTAGAGAAAGCGGTTTTATGGCGTCGAATGGTCATGCGCGCGTAGAGATGAAGCCTGGTGATTCCGGGTCAGCTGGTGCGACGAGAAATAGTCAGACGAGCTGGGCCGTCTTCATTGCGGTGACGGCAGCAGCCCTGGGAATCACTTATGGTTATGATATTTCTAATACCGCGGCCGCTTTGCAATTTGTACAGCGAGACTTTGGTATCTATAGCGCCATCAACACGGCCTCCGTGGTAGGTCAAATAGCAGGTGCCATTCTTGGCGGCCCTATGGCGAATGCCATCGGACGTAAGAAGTCAATGCTGGTTATCGCGGCTGGATATACTATTTTCGCTATCCTGACAGCAATCTCCCCGTCCGCTGGACTGTTCCTTGCTATGCGGGTTCTGTTGGGTATCACTATCGGGCTTTCCATTACCGTCGTGCCGGTGTTTATCGCCGAATCCGCTCCGGCGTCGCGGCGGGGCGGGCTGGCAACCGCGTATCAAGTGACGTGCGTCGTCGGAATCATCTTGGGGTACCTCGTCGGTTATTCCCTGCTGCCTACGGACACGTGGCGTTGGATTCTCGGTGTCGCAGCCGTCCCAGCATTTATTGTGCTCCTGATGCTTGTTCGCACCCAGGAAACCCCCTCCTGGTACATGCTCAAGGGGCGTGAAGATGAGGCTCGTCGTGCCATGGAGCGCATCGAGGTTGCTGAATTGGTTGAGCCGAGCCTCGATGAGATCCGCAACTCGTTGTCTTCTCGGCCCTCTGGATCTGTATGGGGGCGGTTGCGTGAGATGTTCCATGGGGGCATGGCTCGTGCCACGATCTTTGCTATCGTTCTGGGATTTTCAATCCAGATCACTGGAATTAATGCAACAATCTATTATGCGCCTGGAATCTATTCGCGAATGGGATTTACTGACACTGCGACAACCTATCTGGTGCCATCCTTGGTGCAGTTCCTATCATTGATAAGTGTTGTCATCTCGATGCTCGTTATTGATAAGGTAGGGCGTCGATTCGTTCTTATCACGGGAATATCTACGATGATTGTAGCGACTATCGTGCTCATCGTGACATATTTGGCGAGTGGTTTTGAAGGTGCTGTTGCCGGTATTATTGGCCTCGTTGGGATGTCCCTTTTTACTATGGGGTTTACTTTCGGTTTCGGTTCCATCGTATGGGTTTACGCGGGTGAGATTTTCCCGGCTCGCTACCGCTCACTCGGTGCATCTCTGGTGCTTACGGCAGACTTGATCGCGAATGCGATCACTGCCCAATTGGGAGCTGCGATGCTCGACGGTATCGGGCTGGCAGGAACATTCGGGGTCTACGGTGGGCTCCTCGTCGTTGCGCTGCTATTCCTGCTGAGGTACGCCCCGGAAACGTCCGGTCGCTCGCTTGAGGAGATCCAGGACTATTGGAACAACGGTGCTCGGTGGCCCAAGGCTGACTCGCCTTCGATGGGGTGAGTGCGAGATGCGAGATGGGTTCACGGCGTCAGTTCCTCAGCCGCCCCAAAGTGATTGCTAGGCGCAGCACATAGGCTTCTCGAGGATCCGACGGGGAGTAGCCAGTGACGTCTTGGATTCGTTTAAGTCGGTAGCGCACGGTGTTGGGGTGAATGAACATCGCCCGACTCGTGCCTTCCACTGAGCAGCCGTGATCGAGGAAGGAGACAGTTGTGTCCATGAGGTCTCCACTGGCTGTCGCGAGGGGGCTGTAGACCTCGTTGACGAGCCACGCAATGGCATCTGTATCACCGGAGAGGACTTGCTCGGGCAATAAGTCGACGGCTGCCATGACTTGCGGACCTTCCGGCCAAGCTCGTGCCGCACGTATTCCGGAGAGGGCGGCACGAGCGGATGCCGGGGCCAGCGTGAGGTCGGCCACGACGGGTCCGACGACGATTGGTCCTGGCGCGAAGTGGTTTGCGAGAGCTTCGCTTGCGGCTACGGCTGCTGGATCGTCAACCAGTTTCTCACCGGCCAAAATGACAACTAACCGGTCGGACTGTACGGCGGCTAGCACCGTCATCTGCATGCGTTCGCCATCACGTCGCAGCACGTGGAGTTCATGCTCGGTCGTCGGGGCCCGTCCGACGACGACGCAGAGATTGATGCCCGGGCGCCAGCCGAGAGTGGAAGCTCGCGAGATGAGCTGTTCATCGGCGTCGGCGCGCACGACCGCATCAACGACGAGGGATTCCAGACGTTCATCCCAGGTACCGCGACGTTCGGCGGCTCGCGCGTAAACCTCGGCGGCGGCGAAGGCCACCTCGCGGGAGTAGTGGACGATGGCAGTGCGCAGCACTTGGCGATCGCCGCGCGGCATTTCGGTCTCAATTTGTGCCTCAACGACGTCGATCGTGGTGCGGACGAGCTCGACTGTCTGGTGCAAGGAGATCTTGCGGGTCATGGACCGGGGCGCCACGTCGAAGACGTCGGTGGGGGAGTAGGGCTCGGCGTCATCGTCAGCAAACCACTGGACGAAGCCGTCAATACCTGAGCGAGCCACGATCGAGATCCACGATCTTTCTTCGGCTGACAGATCACGGAACCAGGAGTGTCGACGACCCATTTCCTCTAGAGTGGCCGTCGTCATAGCTGAGGTGCGGGCCATCAATCTTTTAGCGATAGCTCTGCGTGTGCGGTCAGAAGACACCACCGTACGGCCGGTACTCGACGTACGTCCGCTGCCTATTCGACGCGTAGACGTCGTCCCGATGTCATTCCTGGCCACCTAAGCCTCCCTCGGCGAGGCTTCGGTCAGTCTAGTGGGGTGATGCCTTAAGCGCAGGGGCGACAGCAGATGGCGAACAGATTCGGGGGATGAGGCGCTGGGGTGATTTACGGTACTTCCGAGTGACTTTTCTTCCATAAGACGACACAATAAGTTCACGGCGGGCCCTCGGGCTGCCACCTTGAACCGTCACCGGTGATGTCGCCGGTTGTGCGTCGCTGTCGATGAGAAAGGACCCGGCGTGATCCCACGCGAAGAACGCGGACCAGTCCTCAACGGACTTCCGACAACCCTGCCTGACGTCGATCCCGAGGAGACTCAGGAGTGGATCGAGTCCCTCGACAAGATGGTCGAGACTGATGGTCCGAATCGTGCCCGGATCGTGCTGCTCAAGATGTTGGAGCGGGCTCGTAGCCACAGTCGTCTCGGGCTGTCAGCGCTCACCTCCACCGACTACATCAACACCATTGCAGCCGAGGACGAGGAAGAATACCCCGGCGACGCCGAGATCGAGCGGAACATCCGTCGTTTGCTGCGCTGGAATTCCGCCATTACCGTGCATCGCGCGCAGCGTCCCGGTATTGGCGTCGGCGGTCATATCTCCACCTATGCCTCTGCCGTGACCCTCTACGAGGTCGGTCAGAACCACTTCTGGCGCGGGCAGGACGCCCCCGGCGGCGGTGACCAAGTTTTCTTCCAGGGGCACGCCGCGCCCGGTATGTACGCTCGCGCGTTCTTGGAGGGGCGTCTCAGCGAGGACGATCTCGATGGGTTCCGTCAGGAGAAGTCGAAGGCCGGGCATGGTCTACCCTCTTACCCGCACCCTCGCATGTTGCCCGACTTCTGGCAGTTCCCGACGGTGTCGATGGGTCTGGGCCCGATGGATTCCATTTACCAGGCGTCTATGAATAAGTACCTCACCAATCGCGGTGTCAAGGACTGCGCAGATCAGCACGTGTGGGCTTTCCTTGGCGACGGTGAGATGGACGAGCCGGAGTCGCGCGGATTCCTGCAGGTCGCTGCCAACGAGGAGCTCGACAACCTCACCTTCGTCATCAACTGCAACCTGCAGCGTCTAGACGGGCCGGTGCGTGGCAACGGCAAGATTGTCCAGGAACTTGAGGCTGTCTTCCGTGGTGCTGGCTGGAACGTCATCAAGGTCATTTGGGGATCCGGCTGGGACCCGTTGCTGCAGGCAGACCGTGACGGTGCCCTCGTTGATATCATGAACAACACCCGTGATGGCGACTACCAAACCTTTAAGGCCAACGACGGCGCCTATGTCCGCGAGCACTTCTTTGGCCGCGACCCGCGCACTGCCAAGATGGTCGACAAGTGGACTGACGAACAGATTTGGGCGTTACGCCGTGGCGGTCACGACTACCGCAAGATTTACAACGCCTACAAGGCGGCTACGCAGTTCAAGGGAGCGCCGACCGTGGTGCTTGCCTGCACTATTAAAGGTTACGATCTTGGTACTCACTTTGCGGGCCGCAACGCTACCCACCAGATGAAGAAGCTGGCCCTTGACGACCTCAAGCAGTTCCGCGATCGTCTCGAAATTCCGATTTCGGACAAGGTGCTGGAGGCCGACCCCTACCGTGCTCCCTACTTCCATCCCGGAGCCGATGACGAGCGCATCCAGTACCTCATGGAGCGTCGTCGTGCTCTCGGCGGTTTCGTGCCGGAGCGCCGTACGAGGCACACGCCACTACCCATCCCGGCGCAGAAGGCCTTCGATGGTGTCAAGCGTGGGTCGGGCAAACAGGAGGTCGCCACCACGATGGCCTTCGTGCGTCTGCTCAAGGACCTTATGCGCGACAAGAATTTCGCTCCGCACGTCGTCCCGATCATTCCTGACGAGGCCCGTACCTTTGGCATGGACTCGTTCTTCCCGACGATCAAGATCTACAATCCTCACGGCCAGAACTACACCCCTGTCGACCACAAGCTCATGCTCAGCTACCGCGAGGCCAAGAACGGGCAGATCATTCACACTGGCATCAATGAGGCTGGTTCGGCGGCTGCTTTCATTGCCGCAGGCTCGGCATACTCCACTCAGGGCGTGCCGATGGTGCCGATCTACCTGTTCTACTCGATGTTCGGGTTCCAGCGTACCGGTGATTCTTTCTGGGCAGCTGGTGATCAGATGACGAGGGGATTCATTATTGGCGCCACTGCCGGACGCACCACGCTGACCGGTGAGGGCACCCAGCACATGGATGGCCATTCGCCGGTTCTGGCTGCGACGAACCCAGCTGTCATCTCCTACGATCCGGCTTATTCTTACGAGATCTCCCACATTGTTCAGGCAGGTCTGGAGCACATGTACGGCGAGAACGCCGAAGACGTCATGTACTACCTGACGGTGTACAACGAGCCGATCGTCCAGCCGGCTGAGCCAGAGGGCGTTGACGCCGAGGGCATCGTCAAGGGCATGTACCTGCTCTCGAAGGGCTCCTTTGAGGGCGTCGGCGAGGATGCCCGCCGCGTTCAGCTGCTGGCCTCCGGCGTCGCCGTGCCGTGGGCCATTGAGGCTCAGCAGCTCCTTAAGGGTGACTTTGGCGTTGTTGCCGACGTGTGGTCGGTGACGTCGTGGAACAACCTACGTCGTGACGCTATGGAGGCCGAGGAACAGACTTTCCTACACCCCGAACAGGGCAGGCGCACCCCGTATATCACCCAATGCCTGGCCGACGCCCCTGGTCCAGTCGTTGCGACCACCGATTACACGCGTCAGGTGCCCGATCAGATCGCCCAGTGGGTGCCGGGGGATTATGCCTCCTTAGGTGCTGACGGATTCGGGTTCTCCGACACCCGTGCGGCAGCGCGCCGATTCTTCCACATCGATGGACCGTCCATGACAGTGCGTGCCCTCCAGATGCTCGTCGAGCGTGGTGAGGTTCCCGAGGACTGGCCTGCCAAGGCTGCCGAGAAGTACGACCTCCTCAACGTCAACGCGGGGGCGTCCGGTAACGCTGGTGGCGACGCCTGATCGATAGACCGTCGAATAACCGGGGCATTCCATGATGTGGGCTGCCCCGGTTTTCGTTGAAGTCCGTTGCCTCCGCCATACTCCTGCTAGCGCTTTTTAGCGTCTAAACTAAACCGAATTAGCTCTCGTGGTAACGGCGCTGCGAGGGGTGGAGATCAAAGGAGCAGGGCACATGAGGTTGAGTCGTCGTCACGTGCTCGCTAGTACTGTTGGGGTAGTTTCGACGGCGTTGATCACGGCACAGACGCCCGCAGGTATCGCGTTTGCAAGGCCTCGTAGGGCTTCTAGGGCAGTGACCACTGCGGTCTACATCGAGGTCAATCACGAGGATCTCGCGACTGTCGTGGCCTTCGTCCGAGAAGGGGTTCACCGCCCGGTCTTCGATCTGGCTATGATTTTTGCGGCGAATATCAACTATGACGGGTGCACGGCTTACCTGCACCTGAATGAGCGAGTTATGGAAACGCTCAGAGCTGCTGAAACTCAGATTCGTCCGTTGCAGCGTCGTGGGACGAAGGTACTCTTGTCGCTCCTTGGCAATCATGGGGGCGCCGGATTCGCCAACTTTCCAACCCGGCATGACGCTGACCGGTTCGCGGCTCAGGTAGCAAGTGTTGTTCATAGGTATCACCTTGATGGCGTCGACCTAGATGATGAATATTCCGAATATGGCAAAAATGCTACCGGTCAGCCCCATGAAGACTCGTTTGTTTGGTTTGTTCGTGCGCTGCGACGCCACCTAGGGCCTCATAAACTCCTCACCTTGTACTCGATTGGGCCATCGGTTAATCGAACTGTTTCGTCCGCGGGCAATGCATCAGATGACCTCGATTATGCGTGGAACCCGTGGTATGGCACCTATCAGGAACCATCGGTGCTGGGTATGCCTCGAAGTCATGTGGGGGCGGCGGCAGTTGACTGGGGACATACGTCGATCGAAATGATCCAGACGATGGCTTCTCAAACTATCCGTGACGGTTATGGCGTCTTCATGACGTACGACTTGCGGGTGTCGACGAACCCGTCCCTCGTGCAGGCCATGACAACAGCCTTGGAAGGAAGGCGGTGACTTCGACAGTGACCGTCGAAGAAAAGGCCCCACGGTGGTCGTCGGCGGGATGTTCTGGCACACTGATGAAGGTGAGAACTTCCTGTCACGCAGAGCAAGGGAAAGCGAAGGGTTTCGTGGGAAGCGGCAGCGATTTGGACAAGCTCGGTTTCGAGGCCGGGCAGGTCGTCCAGGAGCTCGGTTGGGACGATGACGTTGACGAGGACCTCCGTCAAGAGGTTATGGACATCATCGACGGTGACATGATTGAAGATTCGATCGACGCCGTTGACATCGTCTGGTTGTGGTTGCGTGCCGATGACGGTGATGTAGCCGACGGCTTGGTTGATGCTATGCGTGATTTGTCTGACGACGGGTTCATCGTCCTCGTCACCCCGAAGGTGGGACGCCCGGGCACTATCGATCCGGCTGATCTGTCTGACGGCACAGACACCGCTGGAATGGTGCTGACCACCAGCTACGACGTTAGTAAGGACTGGCAAGCTCACAAAATTGTGCGCCCGCGCGGCGGGCGGCGCTGACCTGTCTTCTTTCATATGCTGCCTACGGCATAGCTCCGTAGGGGGGGTGCGGCAGGATGTCCCAGTAGGACAGGTCGCGCCGGGTCAGCGCGACGGTGACCGTCTGCCTCTGGCCGGGCTCTAGTTCCACACGACGGAAGGCTTTGAGCTCGCGCACGCAGCGGTCAATGGTGGTGTCGGGGAAACCCGGGTAGACCTGAGGCACAGCAGCGCCGGCGCGGTCTCCGGTGTTGGAGACGGTGAAGGTGACGGTTAGCACTGGTTTGTCTTGCCCGGTGGACTCGGTGACAGGGCAGATGGCTAGATCAAAGCCGGGGTAGGCGAAGTTGGTGTAGCTCAGGCCGTGACCGAAGGGGTAGGCGACCGGACAATTCGTGGTGTCGAGACCTCGATAACCGATGTATTTGTCCTTCCCGTAGTGCACGTGCTGGAATTCTCCAGGGACGTTGAGTTGAGCAGGGATGTCGGACAGTTTGACGGCGATGGTCTCGGATGGTTACCAGACGGATGACGAAGGTTCGTCAGTGACGCTCAGAGCTGTGAACTAGTGGTGACCGTTACTCCGGCATCTTCCATGACCGCCACGGCTGCGTTGCCCATCTCTGGGCTGACCGGCTCGCTGAGGTCGGTCAGGCATGTCGTGACGAACCCGAGACGCTGAGCGTCCAGAGCCGTGTCTTTGACGCAGTGGGACAGAGCCAAGCCGACGATGTCGACAGCCTCGATTCCGCGATCACGCAATACCGTCTCGAGAATTGACCCGTCCTCGGTAGTCCCTTCGAAACCGGAATAGGCTGCAGCGTATTGGCCTTTCTTAACCCGTGCGTCGACAGGAATCTTAGCGATCGCCGGATGAATCTCAGCTTCGTCGGTGCCAACAACCCCATGTGGCGGCCAGGAGTCCACAAAGTCGGGGTTGTTGGAGAAATGGTTACCGGGATCAATATGCCAATCCTGAGTGGTGACGACCATGTCGTAACAATTGTAGTGGGTTGGGATATACGTCGCGATCCGCTCGGCGCAGGCATTGCCACCCGTGACAGCCAGAGCGCCTCCCTCGCAGAAGGTCGGCTGGACGTCCACGACGAGAAGGGCACGGTGTGACGAAGTCATGGACACATCCTTTCACCACGTCTGGTTGTAGGTACGCTGACGCCATGGCAGTGAGCACCTATGAGGCAGCCCAGGATCGCTACGACACCATGGAGTATCGACGTTGCGGAACGAGCGGCTTATTACTCCCCGCTGTCTCCCTAGGGTTGTGGCACAATTTTTGGAGATTTTCACCCCGGATCTACGCAGCGTGCCGTGCTGCGTCGCGCTTTCGATCGCGGTATCACCCACTTCGACCTCGCTAATAATTACGGTCCGCCCTATGGACAGGCCGAGATCAATTTCGGTCGCATCATGGCGACTGATTTCAAGCCCTACCGGGACGAACTCATTATTAGTTCCAAGGCTGGCTACGATATGTGGCCAGGCCCTTATGGGCAGGGTGGGTCTCGCAAGTACCTCATCGCCTCCTGCGACCAGTCTCTTAAACGGATGGGGCTGGACTACGTCGACATCTTTTATTCTCACCGGTTCGATCCGGAAACTCCGCTCGAGGAGACAATGGGAGCTCTCGACCGGATCGTGCGATCAGGTCGTGCCTTGTATGCAGGTATTTCCTCATACGATCCCAAGGAGACAGAACGTGCTGCCACCATTGCGCGTGACCTTGGCACCCCGTTACTCATCCACCAGCCGCGTTACAACATGTTTGATCGATGGATTGAGGATGGTCTCGTCGATACCTGTGAGCAGGAGGGGATGGGCATCATCTGTTTCTCTCCGTTGGCTCAGGGAATCCTCACCGACAAATACCTGAGGGGTGTTCCCGCCCAGTCGCGTGCTGGCATGGGAGCGGTCTCGCTGCGACCCGATCAGATCGACGACGTCACCCGCGCTGCAATTGCTGCCCTCAACGAGGTTGCCAAAGACCGTGACCAGACGTTGGCCCAGATGGCCCTCTCGTGGATCCTGCGTGAGCCCCGCATTACCAGCGTGCTTGTGGGGGCTTCCTCGGTACCACAACTGGATTCGGATATCGATGCGCTTAGAACTACCCCGTTCACCGACGATGAGAGAGTGCGTATTGAGTCGGTGCTGGCCGACCACGTCCTCTGATCTGTCTCGAGTCGTGCTACTCTCCTAGAGACGCCCTTTAATGGCGATCCCGTGAGGTCGCGAAGGTCGTGCCAGTAGGCGATTGCGTATATGCGCGTCGTCTGGCGTGCTCTACCCTCGCACCTGCGGTGTCCAGAGGTAGGAGCCTGCTATGCAACTCACCCAGTCATCTGGTCCAGTGACCGTTCTCGATTCCAAGGCTTTGGAGCGGGCACTGACGAGAATTTGTTACGAAATCGTCGAGCGCAACGAGGGGCTCGACCAGTTGGTCATCGTCGGAATTCGCACCCGTGGTGCGTATCTTGCACGGCGCATGGCTACCAAGCTGTCTTCCCTCGGCGAGGTCGACGTTCCTGTCAGCGAGCTCGATATCACCTTGTATCGAGACGACCTCGACCCCAATGAGCACCGCGAGCGCCCGAAAACCCCGGTGCTCTCGGGCAATAACGTTCCTTCAAACTTGGCTGGTAAGACCGTCGTGCTTGTTGACGACGTGCTGTTCACCGGTCGTACCGTCCGGGCGGCCCTTGACGCCCTGGTCGATACCGGACGTCCCGACCGTATTCTGCTGGCGGTCATGGTTGATCGCGGCCACCGAGAGCTTCCGGTCCGCGCTGATTTCGTTGGTAAAAACATCCCCACTTCGTTGGGTGAGGCCGTGGACGTCCACGTCACCGAAGTTGATGGCGAAGACTCCGTCACGATTCGAAAGGTGGCTTCCCGATGAGCACTGAGGTTGTTAAAGAGTTCGACGCCGACTACACCGGACGTCACTTTTTGTCGGTCGAAGACATGTCCAGTGATGACGTCATGCGGATCATCGAGCGTGGTCGGCAATTCAAGGCCGGTGACGCTCCGCGCGTGGAGCCGGGTCACGTCGCTATCAACATGTTCTTCGAGAACTCCACCCGAACGATGACCAGCTTTCAGATGGCTGAGCACCGTCTCGGCATGAAGATCCTCGACTTCGATCCGGGCCACTCCAGCGTCACCAAGGGGGAGAGCCTCTACGACTCGGTGCGCACCGTCGACGCCATTGGCGCCGAGGTTGCCGTCATACGTCACTCCACCAACCACTACTACGATTACCTGCTCGCAACCGGGATGCTCGGCTTGTCGGTCGTCAATGGTGGGGATGGATCTGGTCAACACCCTAGTCAGTGCATGCTGGACCTCATGACTATCGCTGAGGAGTTTGGCCATGTCGACGGTCTAACGGTTGCGATCAGCGGCGATATCGTGCACTCGCGAGTAGCTCGTTCTGATGCTCAAATCCTTACCAGGCTTGGGGCCAACGTTGTCTTTACTGGACCGCGTGAGTGGATGGACCATGACGTCACCCGACTTGGCACGATGGCGACTCTCGACGAGGTCATTGCTGATGTCGACGTCGCGATGATGCTACGCGTCCAGCACGAGAGATTCGATGCTGGCCCAGACTTCTCTGCAACTGATTACTTACATACGTTTGGGCTCACAGACGAGCGCGCAGAGCGAATGAAGCCTCATGCGATCATCATGCACCCGGCTCCTGTAAACCGAGGATGTGAAATTTCCGGTCACCTCGTAGAGGCTCCCTCGTCTCGTATTTTTGAGCAGATGGGGAACGGAGTTATGGTGCGAATGGCTATTTTGGAACAGGTGTTGCACGGCAGGGAGACAAAATGAGCCGCCGGGTCCTCCTCACCGGGCTGACCATGCTGGTGGGAGCCACCCCGGTTCCCTCCCAGCTCCTCATCCGTGATGAGCGGATCGAGGCTATTTCACGAGGGCGGTCCAACGCCCTCGACGGGGCCGATGCTGAGGTCGTCGATCTTGGTGGGGCTCTGGTGACTCCCGGGATGGTGGACCTGCACGTTCATCTGCGCGAGCCGGGTCAGGAACATAAGGATACTATCGCCTCAGGCACTGCGGCGGCCGCCCGAGGCGGCTGGACGACGATTTGTGCGATGCCCAATACTGTTCCTGACCCCCATAGCCCCGAGCTCATGGCCGACCTCAACCGGAGGGTTGAGGAATCGGCCGTGGTGCGGGTGTTGCCCATCGCCCCCATCACTGTTGGACTGACGGGCAATGACCTTGTTGACGTTGAGGCCTTGACACGGGCCGGGGCAGTGGCCTTCTCCAATGACGGCAAGGGAGTGCAGCTGGCCGGAGTCATGTACGACGCGATGCGGTCAGCCGCCGCGGTCGACCGTCCGATCGCTGCTCACGCCGAGGACGAGTCCCTGGTGCGGGGCGGGGTGATCAACGACGGACGTCGGGCTAGGGAACTCGGCCTACCTCCCATGACTCGTCTTACCGAGACTGTGCAGGTGGCCCGCGACGTCATGATCGCCGAGGAGACTGGTGCCCACTACCATCTGTGCCACGCCTCGACCCGGCAGTCGATTCGTACTCTGCGTCGGGGCCGTGAGGACGGCGCGAATGTCACCGGTGAGGCGGCTCCGCACCATCTGCTGCTGGCCGACGACGACATCCCCGACGATGATGGGTTCTACAAGATGAATCCGCCGCTGCGCACCCGTGACGACCTCAACGCTATGGTCGAGGGTCTGTGTGACGGGACCTTGACCTGTATCGCCACCGATAACGCCCCGCACGCGGCTGAAGAAAAGGCATGTTCCTTCCGCGATGCCGCTTTTGGGGTCATCACTAACGAGCACACCTTTGCCCTGCTGTACACCAACTTTGTGCTTGACCGGCGGTTCCGACTCGACCAGCTTGTCGACTGGCTCACCATCGGGCCGGCCGAGACCTTCGGGATACCGGAGGCCGGTCGGCTGCGAGTGGGAGGACCGGCCGACCTGGCCGCTTTCGACTTGCGCACCGAGATGATGATTATTCCCGGGGACGGAGCCGGGATGGGGCGTAACACCCCCTTCGCTGGTCGTTCCGTCCGCGGTGACTGCGTGCTGACGATGGTCGGTGGCCAGACGGTTTACCGTCGCGGCCAGCCGATAGGGAAGACTGACGACCACGAGATGGGAGACCCGCAGTGAGCAGACGCACCCTGTTATTGGCCGACGGGACAAGCTACCAGGGCGAGGCTTTCGGGGCCGATCGTGAGGTGAGTGCCGAGGTCGTCTTCACTACCGGCATGACCGGCTACCAGGAAACTTTGACCGACCAGTCCTATAACGGACAAATCGTCACCTTCACCTACCCCCTTATTGGCAATTGCGGAATCAACCGTGATGATATGGAGTCGCTATTCCCGACGACCGCCGGGGTCATCTGCCGCGAGGTGCCGCGACTGGCTAGCAACTGGCGCAATCGGCGTAGCCTTGGCGAATTTCTCACCACCCACGGCATCCCTGGTCTGGCTGGGATTGATACTCGTGCTTTGGTGCGTCGGTTGCGCACCGCGGGAGTCATGAAGGGTGTGTTGCTGGCCCCTGACGCTGATCTCGACGCTGAGCTGGGGAAGTTGCGAAACATCCACTTGCCTACCGACCAGATCGCCCAGGTGTCCACCCGCACCGCCTACCCGTCACCCTTGGGCGGGCGCAGTGTGGTGCTCTTCGACTTCGGTCTTAAGCACTCCATCTTGCGGGAGCTGAGCAGGCGAGGTTGTGCCGTGACCGTTGTGCCGTGGAACATCTCAGCCGATCGGGTGCGGGCCCTGGCGCCCGACGGCATCATGCTTTCTAACGGCCCCGGGGACCCGAAATCCATCCCGGGGGTACAGGATGTGGTGCGAGAACTGCAGGAGGAGTACCCGGTCTTCGGTATTTGCATGGGCCATCAGATCTTTGCTCTGGCTAACGGTGCCGATACCTATAAGCTGCGTTTCGGCCATCGCGGCTTCAACCACCCCGTCCGCGAGCTGTCGACCGGTCGGATCGACTTCACCAGCCAGAACCACGGCTACGTCGTTGATCCGGAATCGGTGTCCGGCACCGAGTTGGAGGTGACCCACATCGAGATTAATGATGAGACCGTCATGGGTGTGCGTCATACCCGACTCGGTTCTTTTTCGGTGCAGTACCACCCCGACGCCGCCGCTGGACCTCACGATGCCGCTCACGTCTTCGACGACTTTGTCGCTCTCATGGACGCCAATCACACTGGAGGCCAGAACTGATGCCCCGCCGTACCGACCTGCACCGCATTCTCGTCATCGGGTCCGGGCCGATCCTCATCGGTCAGGCTGCCGAGTTCGACTACGCCGGTACTCAGGCCTGTTTGGCACTCAAGGAGGAGGGGTACGAGGTCATCCTCGTCAACTCCAATCCCGCTACGATCATGACTGACCGTGACGTCGCCGACAAGGTCTACATCGAGCCGATCACCCTCGAGTTCGTCTCTTCAATTTTGCGTCGGGAGCGCCCCGACGCCATCGTCCCCACCCTTGGGGGCCAAACTGGCCTCAATATGGCCACTGAGCTGGCTAAATCCGGTATACTTGACGAACTTGGTATCGAGTTGCTCGGCACCAAGCCCTCGGCCATCGAGAAAGCCGAAGATCGTGATCTTTTCAAGCAGCTCATGGATGAGCTGGGTCAGCCGGTTCCGGCCTCCGAGGTCGTTCACACCGTTGATGAGGCGGTCAAGGTTGGGAACACCATTGGGTACCCGCTCATCGTCCGTCCCGCATACACCCTCGGTGGCACTGGCGGTGGTATGTGCTGCGATGAGGCCGAACTCGTACGTATCGTCGGGAAGGGGCTAGAGCTGTCCCCGGTCACCGAGTGCCTGATCGAGCAGTCGATCGCTGGGTTCAAGGAGATTGAGTACGAGATGATGCGCGATGGCGCTGACAACACCATGGTGGTCTGCACCATGGAGAACTTTGACCCTGTCGGGGTTCACACCGGCGACTCCATCGTTTTTGCTCCTACCCAAACCCTCACCGACGTCGAACACGAGATGCTGCGCGATGCCTCGATTGAGATCGTTCGGACGCTTGGGATCGAGGGCGGCTGCAACGTCCAGCTCGCTCTCGATCCGAATTCCTTCCAGTATTACGTCATCGAGGTCAACCCACGAGTTTCGCGCTCCTCAGCCCTGGCCTCAAAGGCCACTGGCTACCCGATCGCCAAGATCGCCGCCAAGATCGCCGTCGGATTGACCCTTGACGAGATCCGTAACCCCGTCACCGGGACGACGTGGTCGATGTTCGAGCCCATGCTTGACTACGTCGTCGCCAAGATCCCACGCTGGCCCTTCGACAAGTTCGCTCGGGCTGATCGTCGTCTAGGCACCCAGATGAAGGCGACTGGTGAGGTCATGGCCTTGGGACGCACCATCGAGGAGTCCCTGCTCAAGGCGGTGCGTTCTCTGGAGATCGGCGTCGACCACTTAGCTCTGCGTGAGGTCGCTGATCTACCTGACGACATCCTTGAGGAGCGGTTGCTGCATGCTCGCGACGACCGTCTGTTTTGCCTGACTGAGGCGATCCGACGCGGACGCACGGTGCAAGAGCTGCACGAACAGACCAGGATCGACGTGTTCTTCCTCGACAAGGTTGCCCACATCCTCGAAATTGAGGAAAGGCTACGAGCCTGCCCCGATGACTCTGAGGCGCTATGGATTGCCAAGCGCAATGGCTTCTCCGACCCGGCCATCGCACGAATCTGGGGCGAGACCCCTGATGACGTGCGGGTTCGTCGGGTCGACAACGGGATTGTGCCAGTGTACAAGATGGTCGATACCTGTGCCGGAGAGTTCGAATCCTCAACCCCATACTTCTACTCGACCTACGAAATGGAGAACGAGTCGAAAAAGTCGCAGCGCCCTAGCGTTCTCGTCTTGGGTTCCGGGCCGATCCGCATTGGCCAGGGGATCGAGTTCGACTACGCTACCGTTCACTCCGTCAAGGCCATCCAGGCTGCCGGGTACGAGGCCATCATCATGAACTCGAATCCGGAAACGGTGTCTACCGATTTCTCCATCTCCGACAAGCTGTATTTCGAGCCGTTGACCTTTGAGGACGTCATGAACGTCGTCGACCTCGAGCAGCCCGACGGTGTCATCGTCCAGTTCGGTGGTCAGACGGCGATTAACTTGGCCGGACCGCTCTCGGCGGCCGGAGTGCCGATCTTGGGAACCCAGGTGGCCGATCTTGACCGTGCTGAGGACCGGGAAGGATTCGAGTCTCTGCTCGCCGAATTGGGTATTCCGCAAGCCCCAGGTGGCACAGCACGGTCTTCCGAGGAGGCATTTGCAGTCGCTGAGGAGCTCGGTTACCCGGTACTGGTGCGCCCCTCATACGTCATCGGTGGGCGTGCTATGGCCATCGTCACGAGTGCTGAGGAACTTAAGCGGTACATGCGCGATGCTGTGCATGCCAGCCCTGACAAGCCGGTGTTGGTGGATCGCTACCTCAATGGTCTGGAGTGTGAGGTCGACGCGATCTGTGACGGCACTGACGTCCTGATCCCCGGCATCATGGAGCACATCGAGCGCGCAGGTGTGCACTCCGGTGACTCGATGGCCGTCTACCCGCCGCAGCGGATGAGCCAGCATGTTGCCGACCGGATTATTGAGGTGACGACGAAGCTGGCTCGAGGCCTTAAGACCAAGGGGATCCTCAACATCCAGTTTGTCGTTGCCAATGATCCGGCGACCGGTGAGGAGACGGTCTACGTCATTGAGGCTAACCCGAGAGCCTCGCGTACCGTGCCCTTCCTATCGAAGGTAACTGGGGTGTCGATGGCTGAGGTAGCCACCCGAATCATCCTCGGCGAGACCCTCGCTGACCTGGGATTGCGTCCTGGCCTATTGCCGTTCTCGAAGCGCATCCACGTCAAGTCCCCGGTATTCAGTTTCTCGAAACTCGATCTCGTTGACTCCCACCTTGGCCCGGAGATGAAGTCGACCGGTGAGGTCATGGGATCCGACGACACCGTCGAAAAGGCGCTGTACAAGGTGTTCGAGGCAGCGAACCTACATGTTCCCGAATATGGCAAGATCCTCATCACAGTGAGCGATGACGCCAAGCCAGAGGCACTTCAGCTGGCTCGTCGCTTCGATCGGATTGGGTTCCAGCTCGTGGGAACGATGGGTACTGCTCGCTTCTTTGACGAGGGCGGTTTGCGCATCGATGTTGCTGAGAAGATTGGGTCAGGGGAGGCTGGATCGACGGAATCCGTCCTCGACCTCATTAGCCGCAACGGCTGCGACGCCGTCATCAATGTCATGGGCAACGGCCAGGACACCATCATCGACGGTAAACAGATTCGCCGCGAAGCCATCGCTCGTGGCATCCCACTTTTCACCTCGCTGGATACCGCTGCGGCGATTTGCCGGGTCATGGAATCGCGGGTCTTCTCGACGGAGTCGATCTGATGACAAAGACGACTGGGTTTCGTCGTGGCCCACAGATGATGCGACTTGCCGACCGTCACGAGATTGCCACCGGAATATATTCGGTGCGACTCATCCCTCATGAACCTGTGCCACACGTTGTACCAGGGACTTTTCTTGATCTGTTGCTCGGTGGTGGACACGTGCTGCGCCGGCCATTGTCTATTGCGGACGCCGATGACGAGGGATACACCCTTGTCTTTCGGGTGGTAGGGAAGGGAACCGACACGCTCTCGGTAAAGCCGATCGGGGCAGAGGTAGACGTCTTGGGTCCGCTCGGTCATGGGTTCGACGTTGACGCGGTTCAGCCCGAGGGGCGGGCCCTGCTTATTGGTGGAGGAGTTGGGATCCCGCCGCTGTACTTGTTGGGACGGCGACTTGTTGAACGTGGCGTCGAGGTGCAGTTCCGGCTGGGATTCCGCGATCGAAACGATATCTTTTGGGCTGAGCGCTTCGGCCAGCTCGGTGAGGTTCTCGTCTCCACTGACGACGGGTCGGTCGGGACGAAGGGGACTGTCGCTCAGATTGCCGAGACTGACGAGGCTCGTCGTTTTGTCCCCGATCTCGTGCAGGCCTGCGGGCCTCTCCCCATGCTGAGATGGGTGAAGTCTGCACTAGCGCCGACCGTGCGTACCCAGCTATCTCTGGAGGAGAGAATGGCTTGCGGTGTAGGCGCGTGCTACGCCTGCGTCGTCGGTGATGCCCGAAACCCCGATCACCAGTTTCGGGTGTGCTTCGACGGTCCCGTGCTCGCGGCCGAGGAGGTTCTGCTATGACTAGATTGACCGTGTCCCTTCCGGGCCTGAACCTTAAGAACCCGATCATGCCCGCCAGCGGGTGTTTTGGTTTTGGCGCCGAGTATGCGGAGTACTACGACCTGTCGGTGCTTGGGTCGATCATGGTCAAGGCGACCACCCTCGAGCCTCGCCGTGGCAATCCGGTTATTCGGGTGGCCGAAACCCCAGGAGGCATGCTCAACGCCATCGGCCTGCAAAATCCTGGCCTCGACGTCGTCATGGCCGAGAAGCTGCCGTGGTTGGCTGAGCACTTTCCGGACCTGCCCATCATCGCAAACGTCGCCGGTTACACCACCGAGGACTACGTCAGGGTCTGCGAGGTCATCTCGACGGCCCCCAATGTGGCCGCTGTGGAGATTAACATCTCTTGTCCCAACGTCAAGCGCGGTGGAATTACTTTCGGCACTAATGTGACCGCAGCCCATGACCTGACGCAGGCCGTCGTCGCAGCCGCTAGTGTGCCTGTCTACGTCAAGTTGTCGCCCAATGTCACCGACATTACCGAGATCGCGCGTGCGACCGCCGATGCCGGTGCCGACGGTCTAACCCTCATCAACACTCTCACCGGGATGAGGATCAACCTGGCACGGCGTACGCCTGTTATTGCTAACGCCACCGGTGGTCTGTCTGGACCAGCCGTTCTGCCTATCGCGGTGAGGATGATTGACGCCGTTACCCGGGTCGTCGACATCCCCGTCATCGGTATGGGCGGCGTGATGACAAGTGCTGACGCCCTCGAACTCATGATGGCTGGGGCTTCGGCAGTTGGCGTCGGGACCGCTAATTTCACCGATCCGTTGGCCTGCCCCAAGATCATTAACGGTCTTGAGCCTCTCATGGACGACTTAAGCATTGCCAGCCTTGAGGACCTTCGGACTCAGGTTAGGCAGTCTCGTTGATCCGACCACCACTCAAGGAGTTCATATGGACATCACCCGCCCGATTATCGCTCTCGATCTTCCTAGCGCCGAGGCAGCTCTTGACTTCGTAGGTCGATTCGACGGGGAGAATCTTTTCGTCAAAGTCGGCATGGAGTTGTTTTACGCAGCGGGGCCTAGTGTGGTGACCAGCCTCAAGGAGGCCGGGCACGACGTCTTCTGTGACCTCAAGCTTCACGACATTCCCAATACCGTCAAGGGTGCCGCTTCTAGCCTCTCCAGGCTGGGCGCGGACCTACTCACCGTCCATGCAGCCGGTGGTAGGAGCATGATGGAGGCTTCGCTTGAGGGTCTGGGAGATGCCGCCGAGACCACTCGTGTCATCGCCATTACTCAACTCACCTCGACCTCCCCGGAGGCGTTGAAAACTGAGCAGCTAGTGGATGTGCCGCTTGTCGAGTCGGTGCGCAACTACGCCAAGCTCGCCCAGGCTGCTGGACTGGCCGGAGTCGTCTGTTCGGCTCACGAGGCCGCCGATATCGCCTCGGTAACCGGTCCAAACTTCCTGCGCGTCACGCCGGGAATTCGTCCGACAGGGTCCGCAGTAGGGGATCAGTCCAGGGTCGCCACTCCGGGCAACGCCGCCTCGATGGGGTCTTCGGCGATCGTGGTCGGGCGGCCCATTACCAAAGCTGACGACCCGGTAGCCGCTTATCACGCTATTCGCGATGACTGGAATGCCGGGCGTAAGGCCTGACGACAACACGACCTGGAGGAAATCGCAATGACCGTGACCAATAACGAGATCGCCCGCGAGTTTGCTGAGCGCCTGCTAGCCATCGAGGCCGTGTCGCTGTCTCCGGATGCCCCGTTCACTTGGGCATCCGGGCTACACTCGCCCATCTACTGCGACAATCGGGTGACCCTCTCGGATCCGCAGACTCGTGATCTCATTGCTGATGGGCTGGCTTCACTTGTTCGCACCAATTTCCATCAGGTCGACGTCGTGGCCGGCACTGCTACTGCCGGCATTGCCCATGCTGCTCTTGCCGCCGATCGGCTTGGCGCACCCATGGCCTATGTGCGCTCTGCTCCAAAGGACCATGGGCGGGGCAACCAGATTGAAGGGCGTATTCCAGCTCATTCGAAGGTCATCATGGTCGAGGACCTCATCTCCACAGGTGGCTCGGTGCTCAAAGCCGCCCAGGCGGTAGAGCGTGAGGGATCGACGGTAGTCGGCGTCCTCGCTCTCTTCTCCTACGAGCTGGAGAAGGGACACCGCGCCTTTGAGAAGGCGGGAGTGCCGCTGTATACCCTGTCGAATTATCCGATCCTGATCGAGGTGGCTGCTGAGTCTGGGCGGATCACATCTGAGCAGCAGGCGACGTTGGCGACGTGGTCGTCGGATCCACAAGCCTGGTCGGACGCGCACTGATGAGCCCGCTGGCGTTCTTGACCCGCTGACTGAGTCTCGTCTCCGGGTGGCAAACCCTCGCGATCTCGTTGGCAAATCCGCGTGGGTTCCTGGAGCAGGTGCCGGGCGAGGCCCTTGCCATCGACGACGTGCGGCGTGTTCCGGCCCCGGCCCTGAAAGCCGCCACTAATGCTGATCACAGAGACGGTTCGCGGTTATCGGGTCGGCCGAACTGCTCGGGTGTCAGGGTTGTCAGCCACGCTGGCTGGTTGGGTGGCAGTGGCGTTTTCGCCCTGCACGTCGAGCAGTTGTGGTCATGCGCCGACCGCATGGAACCTTGGTGGTGGCCCGGTCCGTTTGCTATGGGACCACGGGGCGAGGTACGTGACCGCGAAACGGGATCACACCCATCGCCGGGCGATCGCGACGGTCTGGTCGACGTATCCGCCGCCGAAGAGCCAGCAATGCACGATGAGCATATGGAGTTGGTGCAACCCGATTCGGTCCTCCCAGCCGTCAGCCAGTGGCGATTCCTCGTTGTAGGCGGCCCGGATTCGCTCGGCGAATGGGGCACCGAATACCGACAAGGCCGCGAGATCTTCTTCGGCGTGGCCACCCTGAGCGGCAGGGTCAATGAGGACGACACCGTCGGGGGTCCACATGAGGTTGCCAGCCCACATGTCCCCGTGGGTGCGAGCTGCAGGGCAGGTGACTAACGCCGGCTCATCGTGATCAAGCGCCCCGCTTGCCAGGCGGTCGACGAGCTTGGACATGATCGCGCGAGCGTCAGCGTCGAGACTGTCCATATATGGTTCGATGCGGTACTGAGCGTAAAACTCTCCCCAGGAGGAGATTGGTTCGGACGGCAGTGGCAGGGGAGCACGGCCGATATACCCATCGTCGGGAACAAACCCGTCAGGTGCAGCCCCCAGGTGTGAGGCCCCGGCTGCGTGGGTGTGAGCCAGTCGGCGGCCAAAGTCCTCGGCTGCCTCGCGGGTGGGATGCCCAGTGGACAATTCGGGTTCGGTGAGCCATCCCTTGCCGTGGTCGAGCACCTCGACGATGCCGGCCCCATCTGGCCGGGCAGCAGCGAGCCACATTAGTCCGGCGACCTCGTAGTCAATGGCGTTCTTGTGGTGGTCGGTCTTGCGGAAGGTCATGGATCCTACGGTAGACGCGTAGGATGCAGTCGAAACCACCTCGTCCATCAGGAGTCTCGTGTCTGCCGCTGATCACCTCATGACAGTCCATCTAGTGTCGATGGGCTGCGCCCGCAACGACGTCGACTCCGAGGAGCTTGCGGCCCGAATGGAGGCTGGTGGGTTCCGCCTCGTCGACGACCCTGCTGAGGCGGAGACCGTTGTCGTCAATACTTGTGGCTTCATCGAGCAGGCCAAGAAGGATTCCGTCGATACCTTGCTGGCTGCCGCCGATCTCAAGGGGAATGGCATCACGACCTCAGTCGTTGCGGTTGGGTGCATGGCCGAGCGTTACGGGCGTGAGCTCGCGGAGTCTTTGCCTGAGGCTGACGCGGTGCTGGGTTTTGACGATTACGGCGACATCGCGGGTCGGTTGCGAACCATCTTGGACGACGGATCGCTTGAGACCCATGTTCCCCGTGACCGACGTACCCTGTTGCCGATTAGTCCGGTCGATCGACCAACCGCACGCGCTGAGGTTTCTGTTCCCGGTCACGGCACGGCCCCCGACCTTTCAGCCTCCGTGACTCCGGATTCCGGCCCCCGAGCCACTCGGCGACGGCTCGGGACAGGGCCCAGTGCACCGCTGAAGATGGCCTCGGGCTGTGACCGTCGTTGTGCGTTCTGTGCCATCCCGCGTTTTCGCGGCTCTTACCTTTCTCGCCCGATCGCAGAAATCGTCGAAGAGGCTCGTTGGTTGGTGGACCACGGCGTCAAGGAAGTATTCCTCGTCAGCGAGAATTCCAGTTCCTATGGTAAAGATTTAGGAGATCTCAGGCTGTTGGAGAAGTTGCTCGTCAACCTTGATCAGGTTGATGGTCTGGAATGGATCCGAGTGTCTTATTTGCAGCCAGCAGAGCTGCGACCGGGGCTTATTGACACGATATTGGCCACCGACAAGGTCGTGCCCTATTTCGATCTGTCCTTCCAACACGCGTCGGGACCGTTACTGCGTCGCATGCGTCGATTCGGTGACGCCGAGTCGTTTCTGAATATCATCGATTCCATTCGCTCCCGCTGCCCGGAGGCCGGTTTGAGGTCGAACTTCATTACCGGCTTCCCTGGTGAGACCGATGCGGACGTCGCAGTTTTGGCTGACTTTTTACAGCGCGCCCGCCTCGATGTTGCAGGCGTCTTCGCCTACTCCGACGAGGAGGGCACCGAGGCCGCCGGACTTGATGGACACGTAGACGAGGACGTCGTCACTGCTCGTCGCGAAGACCTCGCTGATCTGACCGACGAACTCGTTTCCCAGCGTGCTGAGGACCGGATTGGAACCCGGGGGCGGGTGATGGTCGAGGAGATCGATGAGGCTGTTATCGGCAGGGCCGAACATCAGGGGCCGGAAGTCGATGGCTGCGTCACCCTGGTCGACGCAGCCGCAGTGAGCGTGGGGGATATCGTCGACGTCGAGTTCGTCGGTTCTGACGGTGTTGATCTCGTCGCGCGGCCTGCGAATGCCTAAGCCTCGCGACTAGCCGTCGATCTCAGCGCGCTGCCAAAAAGTGATCAATCCGAGTCGCTTCCAGGGCGGTGAGTCGCATGAGGCATCGTCACGCGACATACTGAGCCTATGGCCACGAAGAAGGACCGTCCCAGCAGCATCAACGTTCCCAATGCGCTGACCCTGCTGAGGGTCGTTGCGCTTCCCATCTTCGGATGGATGCTATTAGCCCATGCTCATGAAGGTGGCTGGCGGACGGCAACGACGATCGTTTTCATGGTGGCGATCCTCACCGACTTCGTCGATGGCAAGGTTGCTCGTAAATACAACCTCGTCACCAACTTCGGCAAGATCGGTGATTCGATTGCTGACAAAGCACTGACCGGCATGGCCTTTATCGGCCTCTCGATTATCGGCGAACTCCCGTGGTGGATGACGATTATCATCCTGTTGCGTGAATGGGGCATCACCGTCATGCGAATGAAGATGCTCAAGTACAAGGTGATGGCGGCTAACAAGGGCGGCAAACTGAAAACGGCCATGCAGTCGCTGGCGATTACGCTGTTCTGCCTGGGCTTGTGGCGCATGCCTACTTTTATCTACGTCATCGCCTGGGCGGTCATGATCATTGCCTTCGTCCTCACAGTGATTACCGGCCTGGTGTACATCCGCGACGCCATTCTCATTCGTAACCGCGCAAAGATGACCGAGTCCAGGCCGGCCCGGAAGCGCACGCTCAAATGACTGGCGATGAAGGAGCCCGTCGGCTCATTGCGGTGCTGTCTGAGCATGGACTGACGGCCGCAACCTGCGAATCTCTAACGGCTGGTCTTGTCGCCGCGACGATTACCACCGTTCCGGGGGCATCAACAGTGTTTCGTGGCGGCCTGGTCACCTATGCCAGCGAGCTTAAATCGACCCTGGCAAGGGTCGACGCACAGTGGATAGCGGAGAACGGCGTGATCAACTCCATTACTGCCGCCCAGATGGCCATGGGGTGTCGCAAGGTTTGCGACGCTGATCTCGGGATGGCATGTACCGGAGTTGCTGGGCCTGATCCCCAGGACGGCGAACAGGCTGGGACCGTGTTTATAGCGGTGGTCTACCGCGGGGCCCCGGTCGTTAAACGTCTCCAACTTGAGGGTTCGCGCGAGGAGATTCGGTGCGGCACAGTGGAGCGTCTCCTCGATTTGGGATGTGAGGTTGTTCTCGGTTCGGAAGGCTGAGGACGCGCATCTCAAGCAAGAAGTGAAAAATTCCGCGGTGTGGGGAATGTTTCATGAAGGCGATGCGTTGTCATGGATGAACCACCTGGGAGGAGATACCCATGAAATCAACTCTGTTGCGTGAAATGCTCGGCGAGTCTCTGCGGGAGCAGAGGTTCGCACAGGGGCGAACCTTGCGTGAGGTGTCTTCTGCCGCACGCGTGTCCCTTGGATACCTGTCGGAGGTGGAGCGAGGCCAGAAAGAAGCTTCTAGCGAGCTTATCTCGGCCATCTGCACTGCTCTGGATCTTCCCCAGTCCGATCTCATGCGCATTGTCAGTGACAAGATGCTCAAGAACGAAGACGCCCCGGAACACCGCATCACTGTTGCGGCTTGAACGTACCAAGCTTGTCAGGTTCCCGGTCCCGGGACCGGGAACGTCTACATTTAGGACGAGACAGCGGATAGTTAGCGCGCTAGCGGGTGGCCGAGGGACCGTCAGTCGATGGGCGCGTGGACGATTCGAATCGCGATACCCAGTGCGCGCAGCCGGGCTAGTTCTTCGGGGTCAGCAGAGTCGTCTGTAATGAGGAGGTCGACGTCCTTGGCCTCAGCCAGTTTGGCGAGGGTTACTCGACCGATTTTCGACCCATCGACAGCCGCAATAATGTGTGCTGCCCGTTTGATCATGGTGTGGTTAGTAGCTGCCTCGATACCGTCATGAGTCGTCAGACCACCCTCGGCGCTCATGCCGTCGCAGCCGACGATGGCTGTTCCGACATTGACCTGTTTGAAGGTGGATTCGGCCAAGGAACCGACGAGCTCGAGGGAAGATGGTCGCAGAACCCCACCAGTAATCAGGACCCTCTGCTGGCCCTGACTAGCAGCTTCGAGGGCAATGCTGACGGAGTTTGTAATGAGGGTCAGGTCGTGGCGATGATGCAGGGCCCGGACGATTTCGGTTGTCGTGGTTCCGCCGGTCAGACCAATAGCGTGACGTCCGATCGGCAGCTCGGAAGCTACGGCGTGGGCAATGGCTTCTTTGGCACGACGACGGCGACCGTCCCGTAGATTGACGGGTAGTTCGGCGCCAGTTCCGGCGCGACGCGCAGTTCCGTGTGAACGAATAAGCAAGCCTTGCTCGGCCAAGGAGACGACATCACGCCGGATCGTGGCCGCACTGGCCCCCAAGGCTGATGCCATGTCGCGGAGGGGAACCTCGTCGCGATCCCGTAGCATAGCCAAAATGGCGACCATACGATCATTGCGGCGAGAAGACGTCGAATGGGCGTCCGATGGCATTGTCCCCTCCCAGTTCGCCTGACGGGCTTGCGTGACATTGTGAGCGTTTCTGTGCTGATCCTACCGTGCTGGTAGCAGTGATGGGAGCAAGGGTGCAGCATAGTTGACATCGTTTGTGGCCCCCCATCACGTGATGCTCGACAATGGAAGCGTGATACGACAGGTATGCCGTGTCGTAGTCTGTTGCGCCGATTCCCCGGTGTCTCGATCAGGTAGGGCCACACCGGTGAGCACAGTAACGGCGTTTCTTGACGATCACTATTGCCCCTTAGTTGCTCGTGACGGCTCTGGGAGTACATGCGGTTGGGATGGGCAGGGCTCGGTTGTGCGGGAGCGCATAGGCTTGGACTATGACAGAGACCCAATTGTGGACGCGGTTAGCCGAGGCGCTTGGCGACGACTACTGCCGCATCTGGGCTGCGCAGCAGGCGGTTCCGGGTCTTGACTCGCGGACCGTACAGGAAGCGTTGGCCGATGGAGTCGACGCTAAGATGATCTGGCGGGCGTGTTGGAAAACCTTAGAGCTGTCCGATTCCTTGCGGTGATCTGGAGGTGTAGCGGTCAGCGACGGTGACATGGTTGCGGAGCCGAACAGCAGCGGAACAAAACCGGAACATGGCGTGCTCGATAGTCGTCGGTGGTATTTGGCAGGGTTGTCCACAGCTGAGCGGACGGGCACGTTGGCAAGTTATCCACAGGTACAAAATTGCCTGACGAATTGTCCGACTCCGCTCCTACAGTTTGGGTGATGGCTCAGGGAGCTCGGTGGGGTTCTCTCATCGCCACATATGATCAACGTCGCGGCGGTGCCGCGCGTCAAATGGGGCGGGAGACCGCCTTCGAGGAAGGAACGACATGGCAGCGACCGCTGACCGCGAAAAGGCCCTTGCCACGGCCTTGCAGCAGATCGAGAAGCAGCACGGCAAGGGCTCTATCATGCGCCTTGGCGAGCAGGAGACCGTTAAGATCGCCGCTATCCCCACGGGCTCGGTGGCCCTCGACGTCGCGTTGGGTGTCGGAGGCCTCCCACGTGGCAGAATCGTGGAGATCTATGGTCCCGAATCCTCCGGCAAGACGACGGTGGCTTTGCACGCAATCGCTAATGCCCAGGCTGAAGGCGGCATCTGTGCCTTTATTGACGCCGAGCACGCTCTCGACCCGGAATACGCACGCAAACTCGGGGTCGATACAGATTCCCTGCTGGTGAGCCAGCCTGACAATGGTGAGCAGGCTCTCGAGATTGCTGACACCCTCGTCCGCTCGGGTGCCTTGGAGCTCATCGTTGTTGACTCGGTGGCCGCTCTGACCCCGAAGGCTGAGATCGAGGGCGAGATGGGTGATTCCCATGTTGGTTTGCAGGCCCGCCTTATGAGCCAGGCCCTGCGCAAGATGACCGGTGCGTTGAATGCGGCCGGTACCACTGCCATCTTCATTAATCAGCTGCGCGAGAAGATCGGTGTCATGTTTGGCTCCCCGGAGACAACGACAGGTGGTCGCGCCCTCAAGTTCTACTCGTCCGTGCGCCTCGACGTGCGGCGTGTCGAAACTCTTAAAGACGGATCAGAGATGGTCGGTAACCGCACTCGTGTCAAGGTTGCCAAGAACAAGGTCGCCCCACCTTTTAAGCAGGCAGAGTTTGACATCCTTTACGGACAGGGCATTTCTCGCGAGGGAAGCCTCATCGACATGGGCGTAGATTGCGGCATCATCACCAAATCCGGTTCGTGGTTCAGCTACAACAATGAGCAGTTGGGTCAGGGTAAGGAGAACGTCCGAAAGTTCCTCAGAGGTAACCCGGATGTTGCCAATGAGATTGAGGACAAGATCCTGACTCACCTTGGCCTGCGCGAAGCCGAGGTCCCTGAAGGTGTCGATCCCCGAACTGGCGAGGTGGAATTCTGAGTCGCCGACGCCAGGATCTGCAGCCAGAATTGACTGATGACCAGTGGTATGAGGAAGCTCGGGAGATCTGCCTCAAGCGACTGGATCGTCGGGCTAATACCCGCGGTGAGCTCGCGGATATCCTCGATTCCAAAGGGGTGCCCGAACCTGTGCGTGAGGCGGTCCTCGATCGCCTCACTGAGGTGGGGCTTATTGACGACGCTGACTTTGCGAACCGCTGGACGGCATCTCGACATGGGATGAGAGGATTATCACGTAGAGCCGTGGCTGCCGAGCTGTCTCGTAAGGGGGTCGACTCTCACATCATCGAGGATGCGACGTCTCAGATCACCGACGCTGACGAACTCGATGCCGCCACGGAACTGGCGATAACCAAACTGCGTGCAGGACGCGGAATTGAAGAAGCTCGGCTGACTCGACGAGTCCTTGGGACGCTGGCCCGTAAAGGGTACGGTCCCCATATTGCGTGGGCTGCCATTTGTGCGGCACGTGATGAGCTCGGTGAGGAGCCCCCCGAGGTTCCGACGACTGGGCTGTTCGACTAAAGTCATATCGTTTACCGCTTGCCTCGTGTCTGACGGTCCTCGTACCGGGCACGATGAGGGCGACGATGCAGATCCGAGTCAGGATGTGAGAGAGGACAGGGCCATGCTCATCGCACTCATCGCAGTATCGGTGCTCGCAGTAGCAGCTATTATCGGCTCGCTGGCAGACCGTCGAGCCATTGGCAGGAGGGCGGAGCGAGCGGAGTCAGAGCGCGACGTCAAGGCCTTGGAACTCTCCCGAAGTCAAGAACGGTTGTCCCGGGCAAGTCAAGATCTCGCCGATAGCCGCAAGGATGTCGCTAAGGCTCGAGCGGAGCTTGAGTCCAGCCGCACCCGGGCCTCCGATGAAGCTCGCCGTGCCGACAATGCTGATCAAGCCCGGCGTAGCGCCGAGGCTCTCTTAGAGATTAATCGTCGCTCCGTTGAAGAACTGACCGAACGCGATCACCGGCTGCAAGAAGCTCGCCGCCATCTCGAAGAGGGGCTCGACAAGATCGAGCAGGACCGGTTGGAGCTAGCCGAACGTAGTTCACAACTTGATGAGCGTGATGCCGAGCTTGATCGACGTCATGGTCAGATCGTTACCGAATTGGAACGGGTCGCCGGGATGTCCCTCGATGAGGCCCGCGATGAGCTCGTTGAGCATCTGGGACGGGAGGCTCGCGTCTTCGCCGAAAACAGTGCCCGTGCCATCGTCACCGAGGCGACGGCGTCGGCTGAGGCTAAGGCTCGCCATATCGTGGCGGAGGTTATCCAGCGGTGTTCCTCCGAGATGGTTGCTGACACCGTCGTCAGTGTCGTGCCGTTGCCTAGCAACGAGATGAAAGGCCGAGTCATTGGTCGAGAGGGTCGCAATATTCGCACCTTTGAGCAAGTCACTGGTGTGACCGTCATCATTGATGACACCCCGGAGATCGTGCTATTGAGTTGCTTCGATCCAATGCGCCGTGAGGTGGCTCGGCAGGCTCTCACCGATTTGGTCGAGGACGGGCGAATTCACCCCATCAGTATCGAAAGAGCCCATCAACGAGCGGTCGACCGCATCGAGGACATGTGCCTGGATGCTGCCGCTGACGCTCTGTCGAGGGCGGGAATTGACGATATTGACGACCGTCTGCTGCCGATCCTCGGCTCATTGAGATTCCGAACCTCCTATGGTCAGCAGGTGCTAGATCACTGCGTTGAGTGCGCTCGGCTGGCAGCCAACCTGGCTGCCGAAATTGGGGCTGATATCGAGATCTGTCGTCGGGCTGCGTTTTTACACGACCTCGGCAAATCCCTCACTCCAGGTGTCGAGGGAAGTAGTCATGCTGCTATTGGTGCCGAGCTAGCACGTCGTTATGGTGAATCGGAGGAGGTTATTCACGCTATCGCCGCTCATCACGACGAGATTGATCCGGTGAGTGTCACTGACTTCATCGTCAAGGCCGCGGATGCTATCTCTGCTGCTCGGCCTGGGGCTCGACGTGAGTCCCTCGAAGCCCACGTTCGGCGGATGGACACCATCGAAGAGATAGCTACCAGCTTTCCCGGGGTCGTGCGCGCGTTTGCGCTGCAAGCAGGGCGTGAGATGCAGATTCTTGTCGACCCGGGCGCCGTCGACGATCACCAAGCCTCGCGCCTTGCCCGCCAGATCGCCCTTGCAATAGGGGAGCAGGTCACTGTTCCCGGACGGACCCGGGTTACTGTGATCCGTTCGTTCCAGGCAATAGAGACCGTCGGGGACGCGTGAATCCTGCCCTCCCGTCCTTGTCCTTTCGAGCTTCCGCGGGTCAGGCGATGCCCCAGTGCAGTGTGACGTCATTACCGGGCTCTAGTCGAATGACGTCACCGTGGGTCGGGCCCTCATTAAATGCGTCTGGGCCGCAGGTCATTGGTTCGACGGCCAGACTGTGGCGGTCGTCTGGAGTGTAGATTTGCACCCAGCTCATCGCGGCGTCGCCCCACAATTCGTGGCTCGTTTCACCGTTGGAGACCCGGATACGCCATGCGGGCGATCCGACGGTTCCGTCGCCTTTCACGGTGTAAGCGGTATCGAAGGTGCGCTGTCCGACCGTGAGACCGTTCAGCGTGTGGATGCTATCCATCTCGCGCATCTGCATTGGTAGCAGCCGATCATCGACCTGTAACCACGAGGTAAACGGGGCGTCGACTGTCCAGTCGTCGATGGTGCCACCCAGGCAGAGATAGGGGTGTGCTGCGTATCCAAACGGCACCGCTGTCGTACCGACATTGCGCGCGGTGACTTCAACAGCTAGGCCGGCGTCGCTTAAGCGGTGGGTAAGGCGCACGCTGATGGTTCCAGGCCAACCGGGACGAGCCATGATTCGGATCGTTTGAGTCACCGATGTGTCGGTATGTTCCACTAAAGACCAGCGAGACCATGCCACTAGACCGTGAATAGCGTTGTGGCGATCGACCTCGCTCACGGCCAGCTGCTGCTCCATACCGTCGAAGGTGTAGTGACCGTCACGGATGCGGTTGGGCCAAGGAAGGAGCTGTTGGCCCTGAGATGAGGTCGGCGACTGATCAGCATCGAAGGATTTGATGACGTCTGTTCCCTCATAGTGAAGGCTGCGAAGGGTGGCGCCCTGCTCCGTGACGATGGCCTGCCAAGGGCCATGGGAGATCTCATACTGGGTGCCGGTGGGGAGTATGGCGTCATTGATCATGGCGAAAGACTAGCGCCGTGCGCTTTGCGGGCACGAGTCTTTAAACCCCGGTGTCTACGAATTTCCGGTGGTGACGCTATTGTTCATGGCGTAACGGTGCCCAGTGAAGGGTCCGTCAGCGTCATCGGTCGCTTCGCTGTAGCGAGGAGAAAGTAGGTGCACCTTGTCTAGTAACGATGCTATCGAGGCCCGCCATCGTCTACGGGTTCCCTCGGCTTTTACCATCCTTTTTGTACTGACGGTGCTAGCTGTTGTCTGTACCTGGTTTATTCCGGCGGGGAGTTACTCAAAGATGAGTTACGCCGCTGGCTCTAACCAGTTGGTCATTGTGGACCCGAATGGAGCAACGACGAAGCATACCGCAACTCAGGCGACTCTCGACAAGTACGGTGTCGCAATGAAGATCTCGGAATTTACATCGGGATCAATAACGGGATCAGTGTCAGTGCCAGGCACCTATGAGCGGGTCGCTTCTCACCCCGCAGGCATTGGGGATATCACTAACGGGATGGTGACCGGCACGATTGAGGCCGTCGACATTATTGTCTTCATTCTCGTTTTGGGCGGACTCATTGGGGTAGTGAAGGCGAGCGGCGCATTCGAAGCTGGCCTTGGTCGACTTACTGCGAGATCGAAGGGCAAGGAGTTTTTGCTTGTCCTCTTCGTATCTCTCTTCATGATCGTAGGTGGCACGACCTGTGGACTCGAAGAAGAAGCAGTTGCTTTCTATCCAATCTTAGCACCGGTATTTATAGTAATGGGATATGATGCTCTCGTTGTTGTGGGCTCAATTTTCCTTGCTGGATCGATTGGTACCTGCTTCTCGACTATCAATCCGTTCTCCTCTGCAATTGGTGCGAACGCCGCTGGTATCCGGCTTACTGAAGGGATGACCTGGCGCGTCATTGGACTTGTCGGAGGTGCTATTGCCGTGGTGCTCTATTTGGCGTGGTACTCAAAGAAGGTCAAGGCCAATCCTGGATTCTCCTATGCGTGGGAAGACCGAGAAGCTTTCGCAGCCCAGTGGTCGCTAGGTAATGACGGTGCTGAGATCGGTTTCGACTGGCGGCGTAAGGTTATCCTGTTCCTCTTTGCCGCAGCTTTCCCGATTATGGTCTGGGGAGTCATGGCTCGAGGCTGGTGGTTCCCAGCTATGGCTTCGTCCTTTCTTGCTATTACGATTATTATCATGCTTATTGCCGCTACGGGGACGAACAAGCTCAGTGAGAAAGAATTGGTCGACTCCTTTAGTGCAGGGTCATCTAGCCTTGTTGCTGTCTCTCTCATTATTGGCTTGGCGCGTGGGATTAACCACATTCTCAATGAAGGATTGATTTCTGACACGTTGCTGTATGAGTCGGCAAAGGTCGTCTCTCATGTCAGCGGTCCGGTCTTTGTACTGTCCTTGCTGATCGTATTCTTTTTGCTCGGCTTCATCGTGCCGTCATCGTCAGGACTGGCAGTCTTGGCCTTGCCGATCATGGCGCCGCTAGGAGACACCGCAGGAGTCTCGCGGGCTACTGTGCTGTGTGCGTATCAGTGGGGTCAGTACGCGATGCTCTTCTTGGCGCCTACTGGCCTGGTAATGGCAACCCTGCAGATGCTGGACATTAAGTACTCACACTGGCTGAAGTTCGTGTGGCCGTTGGTGGTGTTTGTCCTCGTCTATGGCGGGATACTGCTCGTGCTTCAGACGGTGGTGTGATCGACACGTTCGTCAGCGAGTACACGTTGCGACGGGTATATGACGTAGAGTGTGTGCGCCATGCCCAATAACACCTTGCAGCACACCGAGGCTCCGACTTATCGGGTCGTGACCTACGGGTGTCAGATGAATGTCCATGACTCCGAGCGCATCGCCGGGCTTCTCGAGGAGGCCGGCTACGTTCCCGATCCTAGAACTGACACCTTGGCGCCAGCTGATGTCGTCGTCTTCAACACCTGCGCGGTGCGAGAGAACGCTGATAATCGTCTTTACGGCACCCTCGGCCACATGGCTGCAGTAAAGTCGGCCCATCCTGGGATGCAGCTAGCTGTCGGCGGCTGCATGGCTCAGAAGGACAAGGACACCGTGGTTGCGCGAGCTCCGTGGGTTGACGTCGTTTTTGGTACCCACAACGTTGGTTCGTTGCCGGTTCTACTTAAGAGAGCTCGCCACAATGCAACAGCTCAGGTGGAGATTGAGGAGTCTCTGGTCACCTTTCCATCGAATTTGCCTGCCAGGCGCGATTCCGCCTACTCAGCGTGGGTGTCCATCTCGGTGGGTTGCAATAATACGTGTACTTTTTGCATCGTCCCGCAGTTGCGTGGCAAAGAAACTGACCGCCGTCCCGGCGAGATCCTGTCTGAGATCCGTGCCCTCGTTAACGAGGGAGTCCAGGAGATTACGCTACTAGGTCAAAACGTCAATTCCTATGGAGTTCAATTCGGCGATCGTGGCGCTTTTGCTAAGCTGCTTCGCGCCTGCGGAAACATCGACGGCCTAGAGAGGGTGAGGTTCACCTCGCCGCATCCGGCCGCTTTTACCGACGACGTTATCGAGGCTATGGCTGAGACTCCTAACGTCATGCCAAGCTTGCACATGCCGCTGCAGTCCGGTTCTGACGAGGTGCTGCGTCGGATGCGCCGTTCGTATCGATCCACGAAGTTCCTGGGCATCCTCGACCGGGTGCGCGAGGCCATCCCTCACGCTGCTATTACTACTGATATCATTGTCGGTTTTCCGGGTGAAACCGACAAAGATTTCGCCGAGACGATGCGAATCGTCGAGGAGTCGAGATTCTCTGCGGCTTTCACGTTCCAATATTCCATCCGTCCTAACACTCCGGCTGGCGTCATGAAGGATCAGGTTCCAAAACCGGTCGTCCAGGAGCGCTACGAGCAACTTGTCGAGCTCGTTGACGACATTGCTTGGCAAGAGAACAAGGCCCAGGTTGGACGGGCTGTCGAGGTCATGTTTGCGCAAGGGGAGGGTCGCAAGGACGAAGCTACCCATCGCGTTACGGGCCGTGCCCGTGACAACCGCTTGGTTCACGTCAGTCTTAACCCCGGTGATGATGTGCCGCGTCCCGGTGATATCGGTGAGGTTGTTATTACGTCTGGTCACCCGCATCACTTGGTCGCTGATGGTGGCTTGGTGAATTTACGTCGTACTCGCGGGGGAGACGCGTGGCACGCCCGTCAGGGGCAGGTGCCCCAGGATACTCCTACGGTGCTCGGGCTTCCCACCGTGGGAGTGCCGAGACACTGATCGATGGGTCTTACAGGTATGGCATTTTACGGACAGTGAGGAAGATAGACGAGGGATGGCGCTCAATGGAGCACCACCCCTCGTGTTGCAGCACTTCCGCTCCCATCCGGAGCGGGTCCCTGGGACAGACTGCGTTATGTTGTGGACGACTCAGAGGTCGCCAAGCTTGTCTTTGAGGGCGTCCTGGCCCTTGTCGATCTGATCGGAGAACTTGCCGCCGGTCTTGTCGTCGACAGTGTTGCCAGCCTTGTCGATGCCCTGCTCGACCTGATCGCTGTGCTGGCTGGCCTGATTCTTGATGTCGTCCTGGCGGTCGCTGATGGCGTCCTTGGCCTTATCGAAGAGTCCCATGTGATCTCCTTTCGGGAGTTTTCCCCCTCTCGGGGATGACTCTTGCAAGGCTACACATGGGATAGTCCACCCTTGCGAGGTTTTTCGCTCTACGCGTTGTTGTAAGGATGTCGCGACGGTGCGCAAAAATGAATATGTGAATTTGCCGGTCATCTGCCTCGTCGGGCCCACTGCTAGCGGAAAATCAGGGCTAGCGGTGCGAGTGTGCCGCCGCTTGTATGTCGATGAGCACCCCGCCGAAATTATTAATACTGACTCGATGGTGGTGTATCGCGGGATGGACATTGGCACTGCCACCCCTACACTGCGCGAGCAGCGCACGGTAGTGCATCACCTGGTGTCGATTCTTGATGTGACTGTGCCCTCCTCGCTAGTACTGATGCAGACGCTGGCCCGTGATGCCGTCGAGGATTGTCTGTCGCGTGGTGTCATCCCTGTCTTGGTGGGAGGGTCTGCGCTGTACACCAAGGCCATCATTGACGAAATGTCCATCCCGCCAACTGATCCGGAAGTGAGGGCTCGGTGGCAGGAGAAGCTAGATGCCGAGGGGCCGCGAGTTCTGCATGACGAGCTTGCCCGTCGCGATCCCAAGGCGGCTGAGTCAATCTTGCCCGGCAACGGCAGGCGAATCGTTCGTGCCCTCGAAGTTATTGACCTGACAGGGTCCTTTACTGCCACGATCCCCGACGGGACCCTCCACTGGCCTAAGACGGTGCAAATGGGCTTAGAACTGTCGCGCAAAGACATAGACCAGCGTATTGCCGATCGGGTTGACCAGATGTGGGCATACGGTTTCGTCGACGAAGTGCGTTCCCTAGCTAACGTCGGTCTCCGCGAAGGGCTGACGGCGAGCCGTGCGTTGGGGTACCGCCAGGTGCTGGAATATCTGAATGGGGACTACGACGAGGATGAGGCCCGTCGTAGGACCATCATTGGCACTCGTCGCTTCGCCCGTAAACAGCTCATGTGGTACCGCCGTGACGATCGCATTGAGTGGTTCAATGCCCTCGCCCCAGACCTTGATGACCGGGTTGTGGCGAGGGTGTTGACCGCCCTGACGACCGACGAGGAGGATTGACGCTATGACGACCTTCTGGAAAGGACACGGCACCGGCAATGACTTCGTCATCGTCGACCAGCAGGACCCGCTGACTTCCGCGCAGGTGCGTTGGCTGTGCCATCGCCGATTCGGGATCGGGGCCGACGGTACTCTGCAAGCTCTGCGGTCCGGTGATGTTGAGGACTGGAATGGCGATCCTGACCTGTGGTTCATGGATTATCGCAACGCTGACGGCACCATCGCTGAAATGTGTGGCAACGGTTTGCGTGTCTTCGCACGCTATCTCGTCCAGACCGGGCGCATGACGACTACTGAAGCTGACGTCGCGACGCGCGCTGGGGTGCGCCACGTTAGACTGCATGACGACGGTGATGTGTCCGTGACCATGGGAACAGTCAGGGTTGAGTCCGACGAGGTGACCATCGAGCATCAAGATATGTGGTGGCCGGCGTGCAAGGTTGACGTGGGCAACCCGCATGCTGTTGTTGTGACCGACCACACCACAGTCTGTGATATTAACCTTAATGACTCACCGACTTGGCGGCCACGATCTGCATTTCCTGATGGCGTCAACGTCGAATTTGTCGAGCAGATAGACCAGCACACCGTGGCGATGCGAGTCTACGAGAGGGGCTCGGGGGAGACGATGTCTTGCGGTACGGGGACGGTGGCAGTTGCTGCAACCATGGCCACTCGCACCGGACATCGAGGACCGTGGACCGTCCAAGTTCCGGGTGGGCGAGTCGTCGTCACGCTGAGCCCTTTCGATGACGGCTACCGGGCTATCCTCACCGGTCCTGCCGTGATCCTGGCCGCTGGCAAGGTGAATCTGCCGAATGGATGAGAGGGCGAACACGCTCTTGTCAACCTGTCGGAACGTCCTCCTACACTTAGCGCGATGGCATTGGGGCGTGAGGATGGGTACCGGGTGAGCGAGATCGAACAAATCGATAACGAGCGCGAAGACGCGCTGAAGAACAACAACGGTTTTAGCGAGGATCAGAGTGACTACGACGGTGACCAATTTGATCTGGATGCACGCCTATCGCTGACACGCGTGCCAGGTATGTCAACTGATCTGTCGGATATTTCCGAGGTTGAGTACCGTCAACTGAGGCTGGAACGAGTGGTGCTGTGTTCGGTGTGGACTCAGGGAACTGCCGCAGACGCCGAGAACACTATGGCGGAGCTGAAAGCCCTTGCTGAAACGGCGGGATCTCAGGTACTCGAAGCTGTCATGCAACATCGGACTACCCCGGATCCGGCGACGTACATTGGTTCGGGCAAGGTGGCAGAGCTTGCCGAGGTGGTGCGGGCGACTGGCGCCGATACTGTCATTTGTGATGGTGAACTTGACGCCGCTCAGTTGCGCAACCTCGAGGATCGGGTCAAGGTCAAAGTTGTGGACCGGACGGCCCTGATTCTCGACATATTCGCTCAACATGCGCGCAGCGTTGAGGGTCGTACTCAGGTGGAGCTGGCCCAGCTTAATTATCTCAAGCAGAGATTGCGTGGTTGGGGCGGCAATCTCTCGCGTCAGACTGGTGGACGAGCCGCCGGAGGTGCTGGTATCGGTGGTCGTGGTCCCGGTGAGACCCGTATCGAGACTGACCGTCGACGTATTAGCCATCGGATTGCGGTGTTGCGTCGTCGTCTCACGCACATCGAGTCCACCCGTGCCTCCAAACGGGCCGATCGCATCCGAAACAAGGTGCCATCAGTGGCCATCGTCGGGTACACCAACGCTGGTAAGTCTTCCTTGCTCAACAGGCTTACCCGCGCCGGGGTACTCGTCGAGAATGCTCTGTTTGCAACCCTTGACCCCACGACTCGACGCGCCACCACCTCCGACGGTCGGGTCTACACCCTCACTGACACGGTGGGATTTGTTCGACACTTGCCGCACGACCTCGTCGAGGCCTTTGCATCTACTCTGGAGGAAACGGCGATGGCCGATGTGCTCCTCCACGTTGTGGATGCAGATGATCCAGATCCACTCGGCCAGGTCGACGCAGTACGCGGGGTGCTGTCGGGGATTGGGGCCAGTAATATTCCTGAGATTCTCGTCCTTAACAAGATTGATCGTCTTAGCGATGAAACCATCTTGACCTTGCGCTCTACCTTCCCGGGGGCTTACTTAGTCTCTGCTCATACAGGTGAAGGAATCGATAAGCTTGTCGAGGCCATCGAGGCCGGACTTCCCATACCTTCCCAGCGCGTCGACGTCGTTATTCCTTATGCGCGTGGGGATCTTATGGACAAGATTCACCACAACGGAACTATCGGATTCATTGATCACACTGCTGATGGCATTCATGTCGTCGCTCACCTTCACCCTGCTCTAGCGGCCGAGGTCGAAGAGGCTTGTGATGGGGTCTGAGCCGGCAGACGTCAGTCAGATGTGTCGTGACCTGCTCAGCACTGCCGTCTCTGAGATGGGTGGTCAAGAGAGGCCGGGCCAAGTCGCGATGGCTAAAGCTGTCGACCAAGCTATGCGCGACAAGCTGCACTTGTTGGTCCAGGCCGGCACAGGAACGGGAAAGTCCCTCGGGTACTTGGCTCCGGCCCTGGTCTATTGCGTCGAAAAAGGGGCACAAGTCATCGTCGCTACCGCTACGCTTGCCTTGCAGGCTCAGCTTGCCCACAAGGATATTCCGACCATCCTTGACGCATCTGAGAAGGTTTTGTCTCGTAGGCCGAGGGTGGCAGTCCTCAAAGGACGGAACAACCATATTTGCCTGCACAAGGTGCGGGGTGGTTCAACCCGCACCAAGGGACAGGATGCCCTCGTCCCCGGCGCAGATCTCGTTGTCGCCGCCGACGACGGTCGGGAGGTCGAAGCAGCTCCGGAATCTACGCTGGGCGCCGAGGTTGTCATGTTGCGGGAATGGGCCGAAAAACAGGTTGAGGAATCTGGACTGGGTGATCGCGACGATGCTCCTGCCCATACTCCGCTCGCATGGACTCAGGTGAGCGTGCCAGCCAATGAGTGTCTTGGGGTTCAGCGGTGCCCATTTGGCAGTGAGTGCCTCTCGGAGGCTGCGCGGGAGCAGGCCCGAAATGCTGACCTGGTGGTCACCAATCACGCGATGCTCGCGATCGATGCTCTCAATGGCGGACGCGTCCTACCGGAGCATGACACGGTCATTATCGACGAAGCCCATGAGTTGGTAAACCGGTTTACCAGGGCCGCTTCGAAGGACCTCTCTCCAGCTATCGTGACGACGACGGCGAAGCGGGCTATGACGTGGCTCGATGACGACGTGGGCGCCGACCTGTTGAATCAGGCTGATTCCATGGACCATGCCCTGGAGGCCACCGTCCCAGGTCGGGTCACCACGCCGGACGCCCAAGTCATCCAGACCTGTGCCGTGTTGCGTGACCCTGCTCGCGTGGCAGTCAGCCAGCTGGGCCGAAATGACGAGGACTCTAGGGAACCAGTCGATGCGGAGAGAGTACAGGCTCAAGCCGCGATGCGGGAGGTTTTCGAGACCGCCGAACGCATGGTGAGGCTGGCCGCCGCCGACGTGGTGTGGGTCTCTGAGTCTGAGAAGGGATACCGCAGCATTCACGTCGCTCCGCTGAGTGTTGGCGGCTTGCTACGAGAGAATTTCTTTGCTCAGTCCACGACGATATTAACCTCGGCGACCTTATGCATCGGTGGTAATTTTCTCGCGATAGCGCGCGATGTCGGACTGTCCCCGCTCGAGCAAATTGAGGGAGACGCTCCGGAAATCCTCGAGACTCAGATGGGATGGCGGGGAGTTGATGTTGGTTCACCTTTCGACTACTCAAAGCAAGGAATTCTTTATGTCGGTAGGTCGTTGCCCCGCCCGGGGCGCGACGGTATTGCACCTGAGGTTCTTGATGATCTTGCTGAGCTCGTGTGGGCAGCCGGTGGGAGGACTTTAGGACTGTTTTCTTCCCAGCGCAATGCTATAGCTGCTGCTGAGCACATGCGCAGTGCTATGCCTGATATTCCGGTCCTGTGCCAGGGAGAAGGGCACCTGGCTGATCTCACTCGGCGATTCGCGGCTGATCCGCGTACTTGTCTATTTGGAACTGTGTCGCTGTGGCAGGGGGTCGATATTCCTGGCGACACTTGCCGTCTGGTTGTTATTGATCGGATTCCGTTTCCACGTCCTGATGACCCGCTCATGGCAGCCCGGAGTAAGGCTGTTGAGGACGCTGGTGGCAATGGATTTATGACGGTGTCGGCTGGCCATGCCGCGCTCTTGTTGGCCCAGGGGGCTGGTCGTCTCATCCGTCGTGCTGACGATCGCGGGGTGGTCGCCGTTCTCGACCCACGGCTGGTGACTGCTAGGTACGGCAATTTTCTGCGGGCGTCGATGCCGCCCTTTTGGACTACGACCGATCGAGAGATGGCTGTTGGGGCGTTGCGAAGACTGGGGGAATAATGATGAAGTTCTTGACCCGGACCCGGTATTTTCGTCGTGATCGATTTCGGCCGAGGCACACCAAGGATAGGGGAGAGAGCCCTGCGGCTAAGTGGTTTATTGGGCCGCTTTAGAGTCGTCTCAGCAAGGACACAGCCTGACCCAGCAGAGAAGCATCATCGAGATTGATTGGTGAGTGGGTAGGGTTGGATGCCAACAGCCATCGCCGTCCCGAGACGTTGGATAAAGTGCGAACGACGGTCGTTCCGCCCGCTGTGGCTGCTACGAGGTATGTCTCAGGTGGATCGTCGGGCAGATCGCTTACCGATATACGTCGCACCACTACAAGATCTCCGGAGTGGATATCGGGAGACATTCCGTCGTCGCGGACGATGATCACTGCGTGCTCGCCGTGACTTAGAAGCTGAGGTGGCACCGCGATGACGGTTTCATCGTGTTCTTCGTTACTCGGATTGAGGAGTTTGACTTGAAAGGCTTGCGGTCCGTGCGGATCGCTGGACTCGACGGTTTCTTCGACCACCTCGAGGGTGCCATTGGTTCGACGTAGCAGCCCTAGATCGATGAGGGACGAAATACGCCGCTGGACTGTTGATGTGCTCGCAGCTCCTGTCATCTCAGCAAGGGCGCGAACTGTTGGGGCTTTGCCGTCGCGACGCAGCCCTTCCTTGACGGCTGCCAAGACTTCGCGTTCCTTGGCAGAGGGCTCACGGGTATTCGTGAACGGAACAGCCGACGAGACGGCGGCCGGGTCCGAGGTATCGGTTCCGGGCGTATCGGTGATCATGGCAGTCACGGTATAGGGCAGCTACGACAGTTTCCCCATCAGTGGCGTTTTGGCTCCGTGCGAGGAGTGTGGGGGCAAAAACTGGGCACCTAATCCGCTCTGACTAGGTTGTTCTCCTCGTGTTCCATGGTTATGACGGCGAACTTGTCGGTTCGGGGGAATGTCATTGATGACACCGGCGGACCTTTGGCCGCCGGACCCTCCCCGGGATATCTCCCGGGGCCGCTGACGGGAGCGGATGGCTCTCGTCGACAGAGAGGTGATCCGATGAGTGCTCAGACGTACGAGTGGTATATCGAGACGACGTCCAGTCGCCGAGGTGACCTGGTCGTCGGACCGTGGCAGGATGAGTTGGCCGAACCGGTGGTCGTTATCGATCGACGGGAATTGATGGCGGGACGCCCTAGCGCTACTGCGCGCCGTAAGTCCCTTCACAACCGGTTCTGGGATGCTGCTGTGCTGGCAACTATCGCTGTCATGATCGTCGGGGTGATTCTCGCCCTAGGGCGCATCGGCCAGATGTGGCAAGGGGATCCTGCCAGTGGGCATGAGGATCATATGGGCGTTGTCCAGGTTGACGCGCATCAACCTGGGGCACCCTCCGATGCCAGATCCTGACGAGGGGCCGGTCGCAGGGGCGTTCGTCTTCGGCGTGTCGCGCGTGGCGACTTGACGCACGGTCCAGCATCGTCCTCGAAAAATCATCCTTGAATACCAGATGTTGTGGCAGGTAGTTTCATGATCCCTATAAGTTGTGTTTTTGGCCCCAGTTAGGAGTAGTCTTCCAGAGCGACGGTAAGCCAGCTGTTCGGAACCTCGTGAGGTTGGGGAAGGAGGCGATGATGCGCTGCCCGTTCTGTCAGCATGATGACTCTCGAGTCCTGGATTCGCGGGTATGCGAAGACGGTACTGCGATCCGTCGGAGGCGGCAGTGCCCGATGTGTGAACGACGGTTTACGACCATCGAACGCATGCAGATGACAGTTCACAAGCGCAACGGCATCGAGGAGCCCTTCTCCCGTGACAAGGTGATCCGTGGTGTGCGCAACGCATGCAAGGGACGCCCGGTCACAGATGCCGATCTAGCTTTGCTGGGACAACGCGTCGAGGACGGTCTACGGGCCCGAGGAGTCGCGGAGATACCCAGCGAGGAAATCGGGTTGGCGATCTTGGGGCCACTGCGTGAACTTGATTCCATCGCTTACCTGAGGTTTGCCAGCGTTTACTTGAACTACAACACCATCGAGGACTTCGCTACTGAGATTGATCGGTTGCGCGACGAATCCTCCGATAAAACGAAGTCCTCGAGTCGTAAACGGCTTTCAAAGCAGGACGAGCCACTGTTCTGACGAGCTGTGTGCCGAGCGTGCCACAGTTCGCACTAAGTACCGACACCAACCACCCGTATCACTGAAAATTCAGAGGGAGCCATGACTGAGACCAAGTCCGCACCACGCAGGACGAGCCGCTCTAAGGGGCTGCACGTTGAGCGCATCTTCAGCACTGAAGGTGTTCATCCTTATGACGAGGTGACCTGGGAACGCCGTGATGTCGTGCAAACGAACTGGCGTACCGGCGATGTGGTCTTTGAGCAGCGCGGGGTCGAGTTCCCCGACTTCTGGAGCGTTAACGCCTCGACCATCGTTACCAATAAGTATTTCCGTGGTGCTCTAGGTACCCCGGCCCGCGAGGATAGCCTCAAGACCCTCATCGACCGAGTCGTCAATACCTATGTGACCACTGGGCGTAAGAACGGTTATTTCGCGTCTGATGACGACGCCAAGGTCTTTGGCGAGGAACTGACCTGGTTATTGGTGCACCAGTACTTCAGCTTCAACTCCCCGGTGTGGTTCAACGTCGGTACCACGAGTCCCCAACAGGTTAGCGCTTGCTTCATTCTTTCGGTGGATGACTCGATGGAGTCGATCCTCAATTGGTACCGAGAAGAAGGATTCATCTTTAAAGGTGGTTCTGGTGCTGGTCTCAATATTTCTCGTATCCGTTCCTCGAAGGAACTACTGAGCTCCGGTGGTACGGCTTCTGGTCCAGTCTCCTTTATGCGTGGTGCTGATGCTTCAGCGGGAACCATCAAATCAGGCGGCGCCACTCGTCGTGCTGCCAAGATGGTCGTCCTTGACATCGATCACCCCGATATCGAAGAGTTCATCGAGACCAAGGCGCGCGAGGAGGACAAGATTCGTGCTCTGCGCGATGCCGGGTTCGACATGGACCTGGGCGGGCGCGACATCGTCAGCGTTCAGTATCAGAACGCCAACAACTCGGTGCGTGTCTCCGACGCCTTCATGGCCGCTGTTGAGCACGGTAAGCCCTTCGGTCTGATGTCCCGCACCGAGCCTGACAAGGTGCTTGACACCGTTGACGCCAAGGAACTTTTTGGCAAGATTGCTCAGGCTGCTTGGGAGTGCGCCGATCCCGGCTTGCAATATGACGACACCATCAATGCCTGGCATACCACCCCGAATTCCGGACGGATCAACGCGTCCAACCCGTGCTCGGAGTACATGAGCCTAGACAATTCCTCATGTAACTTGGCTAGCCTTAACCTGCTGAAGTTCCTCGACGAAAATGACCATTTCGACGTCGAGAAATTCACCAGAGCTGTTGAACTCGTCATCACCGCAATGGATATCTCCATTTGCTTTGCTGACTTCCCGACTGAGGCCATTAGTAAGACGACACGTAACTTCCGTCAGCTCGGTATCGGATATGCCAACCTGGGCGCCCTTCTCATGGCGCTGGGCCTGGGTTACGACTCGGATGGTGGACGTGCCCTCGCAGCTGCCATCACGTCCCTCATGACTGGCGTCTCCTACCGGCGTTCCGCTGAACTGGCTGCCATCGTCGGTCCCTATGGCGGATACTCCGAAAACGCTGAGCCACATCAGGCAGTCATGGCTAGGCATCGTGATGCCAACCGTCAGGTTCACCCTTTGCACAACAATGACACCGCTGTCTTGACCGCCGCCAAGGCAGAGTGGGACAAGGTCGTCAAGCTCGGGCATACCAATGGTTTCCGCAATGCCCAAGCGTCCGTTCTTGCCCCGACTGGCACCATTGGCTTCATGATGGACTGCGATACCACCGGTATCGAACCAGACTTCTCGCTGGTCAAGTTCAAGAAGATGGTCGGCGGCGGCTCGATGCAGATCGTCAACCAGACGGTGCCGCGTGCCCTCAAGAACCTCGGCTACACCCCCGAGCAGGCTGAGAAGATCGTCGCCTACATCGCCGACAACGGTTCGGTCGTTGGTGCTCCTGATCTCGATGAGGCCCACTACGAGGTTTTCGATTGCGCTATGGGTACCCGGTTCATCGCCCCGATGGGTCACGTACGGATGATGGCTGCCGTTCAGCCCTTCCTGTCCGGTGCTATCTCTAAGACTGTCAACCTGCCGGAGTCTTCTACGGTTGAGGATATCGCCGGGGTTTACATGGAGGGTTGGAAGCTTGGCCTCAAGGCTCTGGCTGTCTACCGCGACAACTGTAAGGTCGGTCAGCCTCTCTCTGAGGCCAAGAAAAAGGAAGAGGAAGAGAAGGCCGAGCCGGAAGTTCGCATCGAGTACCGCCCGCGTCGTCAGCGTCTACCGAAGTCGCGCATGGGCCGCACCACCAGCTTCCAGGTCGCAGGAGCCGGCGGTTACCTCACTACTGGCGCTTACGACTCCGGGCGCTTGGGCGAGATCTTCCTCAAGCTTGGTAAGCAGGGATCCACCCTTGCCGGTGTTATGGACGCTTTTTCTATCGCGGTGTCTATCGGCTTGCAATATGGCGTGCCGCTGGAATCCTTCGTTCAAAAGTTCTCCAACCTCAAGTTTGAGCCAGCTGGCATGACCGACGACCCCGATATTCGGATCTCCTCGTCGATCATTGACTATGTCTTCCGTCGTCTGGCCCTCGACTACCTTGACTTTGATGAGCGTGCCGAGCTGGGTATTTACACCGCTGCCGAGCGTGCTCGCTATGTCCAGACGGGTTCTTACCTGTCTGATGAGGAGGATGAGCTTATCGACTCTGAGACCCTCAAGGACACGCCGGCCGACCGCGTCCGGGTGCATGAAGACGGAGCTAACCAGCCCGGTCTTTTCGCAACTCAGGAGGCGGTCGAGCAGATTGGTGAGGCACACACCAGTGCTGAGCTTCTCGAAGAGCAGATCGGTCGTGAAGTTGACGCCCCCCTGTGCTTGACTTGCGGGACGAAGATGCGTCCCTCGGGATCGTGCTACGTCTGCGAGGGGTGCGGTTCAACTAGCGGCTGTAGCTGATGACGCTATGAGCGGGGGCGGGGCGGGTGCTACGCCCCCGCTGTTGTGTCCCACGCCACGTGTGGTCCATAACGGCTGCCAGAGGCTGATAGCTATGCGTTGGATGGCAGGATCGTGAGAGGCAGCTGCAGATAGCGGCGCGACCTACTAGGTTGGAACCATGGACGAGCCACCAGACTTTGCGTTCGATCTGGATCGCAGCACAGCGCAGGCGTGGGACCAGTTCGCCGAGCGTCTGGCGGAGGTCGTCTCTGTTATTGACGACGACGGCGAACTAACGATCTCAACCCTGTCCGCGCGCACCGACACGGCTCCCTTTATACGCTTCGTGCAAGATGATCCTGGTTGCAGCGACGATACCGCGATGATTCTTGCCGAAGCATCCAGCAATAACTGTTTACCGGAGAGTGCATGCCTTACGTCGGGCCAGCTTGACGGCCTGAGATCCCTAGGATGGCAGGCCCCTGGAACCTGCAAGGTCCACCAAACCGATAACTACTGGGTGTACCGCAGTCAGGACGATTCTGAGCAACTTGCCGAATTGACAGTAACGACTTTGCGTGACATTTTCGGTGTTCCCCATCCAGTGTTTCTGGCCCCCGACCAGCTTGCGGAGATTTTGCAGCCTGAGCTTCCGTTGTCGCCTACAGAGGCGGCTAGCGTCCCCGCCATCATGCCAGTAGACAAAGATCACCTCGACCGTCTCGTTGCTGATGAGTTGTCCCACATGTTTGGCCATCCGGCCATCCGCGATAGCGAGGGCGACTTTGCTATCCGAGTAGGGACGTGCATGGTCTTCGTACGTACCACCCCCGATGCCTCGGAATTGTTGCTTTTTGCTGCTCTCGTCCATGACGTTGAGGGGCGTTCTCGTGCCGTTGAGGTACTCAATGACCTCAATGTGCAATCCCGCTACGGGCGTTTCGCCCTTCATCAAGATCGAGTGTTCGTGACGATGTCGGTGATGGCCCGCCCTTTCGTCGCCGCGCATCTTCACCAGGCCGTCTCCATCATGTCCCGACTGGCCGATGGGCTGGACAACGAATTGGCCCGCAAATGCGGGGGAGAACCACTTTTGAAGAGGGCTCCTGACCGGACTCCCTTTGTCTCAGGGCAAATGGTGGGACAATGTGACAAGGGCCAACGCCTTTGATGTCTCACTGAGGAGGACCACCATGACTGACGACCGAACCTCATCGAAGGCTCAACGCACTGTCATCATCGTCGGAGTCGATGGCTCCGAGGACGGCCTACGTGCCGCCCGTTACGCCGCAGGATCAGCGATCAAGAGAGATGCTGATCTTATTGTCCTTCACGCCGTTGATGACGCTGCCGTTGCGGGCGCCTGGGGAGTCGTCTATGACCCGACCGCTCTGCAGGATGCCGGTCAGGTCGTTGTTGATGACGCCATCCATGTTGCGACTGAGCGGGGGATGGACCCCGATCGGATCTCTGGAGAGGTCGTCTTGGGTAACCCGGCGGCCATTCTGGCCGATCGCAGCGCCGATGCCCAGCTCGTTGTGCTCGGCCGTCGCGCTACCTCGGGTCTGGAGCGTATGTTCGTCGGGTCGACATCTGTGGCTGTGGCGGGCATGTCGGCAGCGCCCGTCGTGGTCATCTCCCGCGCTTCGACCCCGGATCCGACTGGTGGCAAGAAATGTGTTGCGGTCGCGGTCGGCCCCCAGAGCGTAGGAACTGCAGCTGTCGGATTCGGATTCGCTGAAGCTGACCACCGTGGCTGCAAGCTGCTCGCAGTGACGGTTCCTGGTAACGACTCCGAAGAGGTGCACGACGAGGCCCTCAAACGACTCAACGAGGTCGTCAAGCCGCTCGCTAATAAGCATCCCCATGTCGAGGTCGAGACCCGCGTGCTGTCCGGAGAACCCGTCGACGCCTTAGTCGACCTCTCGGGCAACGTTGACCTCCTCGTGATTGGTATGAAGAAGCACCCGATTTTGGGCTGGACCGCAGGTGGTGTCAGTCGCGCCATCATGGCGCACGCTCAGTCGCCGCTGGCTATCTGCCACTGATATCGAGCTGCTGGCCTGCTGTTCTCGTCGCGTCGGCGGCTTCAGGACGCGTTCGCCTGCGTTTCACCGTCGTCTACAACACCATGTACTGACGTTGAGGAAACAGTCGTCTGGCGTGTCTGCGGATCTCTCGCTGTCGGCCATGGTCGTCATAGTGCAGCCAGGTTCGAGACAGCCGGATATGCCGCGCGTGGTGACACTAAGATCACGCCGAACACCGGGATCGACGAAGGCACCGTCCCTGAACCCCTGTGGAGACCTGATCGGTGAAGTATCCCCGCCTACGAGCCGAATTGCGAAAGCTACCGGCGGTTGGCCAGGTGCGTAGGCATTGGCAAGATTGCCAACCGAATCCACACAGACGGAGATCTTCTCGGCTTGATAACGGCTAGTGGTCGCCGAGTGTTGGAAGCCCCGCATAGACTAAACCGGTCATGCCTAATTCACGACTGGAAGGTGAGCTGCCTGGTGGGGGAGTCGTCACCTTCGACACTGACCTTCCGATAGCGGCACACGCCGACGAGATTGCCGACCTCATCAAGCACCACCAAGTCGTGGTGGTGGCAGGCGAGACCGGTTCGGGAAAGACGACCCAGCTGCCCAAGATCTGCCTGGCCTTGGGACGTCGTCAGATTGCCCATACCCAGCCCCGACGGATCGCCGCGCGCAGCGTCGCAGAACGAGTTGCCGAGGAAATGGGGGTCGAGCTGGGGGAACAGGTCGGCTATCAAGTGCGCTTCACCCGGCGCGCTTCCTCCGACACCGCACTGACTGTCATGACTGACGGAGTACTGCTTGCTGAGATTTCCCATGATCGCGACTTGTGCGCCCATGACACCATCATTATTGACGAGGCTCACGAGCGCAGCCTCAATATCGACTTCTTGCTGGGTTACCTGAAACAGTTGCTGCCACGACGTCCAGACCTCAAAGTCATCATCACCTCGGCCACTATCGACACCACCAGGTTTTCCGCCCACTTCGACGACGCGCCAGTTATTGAGGTCTCGGGGCGCACGTACCCCGTTGAGGTGCGTTATCGCCCGCTGGATCCCTCTGAGCAAATCCGCCCCGATGACGAAGATGACATTGACGACGAAGATGAGCTCCTCCATCGTCCATCAGCCCCGTCCCTGACGAGCCCGGATGACGAGGTTGTCGACCAAGTCACCGGTATCTGCCGGGCGGTCCAGGAACTTTGCCGCGAGGAGAGCGGTGACATCCTGGTATTCCTAGCTGGTGAGCAGGAGATCCGCGAGACCGCCGAGGCGCTGGCGGACCTCAATCTGTCTAACACCGAAGTCCTGCCACTCTTTGCCCGCCTGTCGGCCGCAGAACAGCATCGGGTTTTCACTCCGCATACCGGACGACGGATCGTGCTGGCCACCAACGTCGCCGAGACCTCCCTGACCGTGCCTGGAATCCGCTACGTCATTGATCCGGGAACTGCCCGTATCTCGCGGTACTCGGTGCGCACCAAGGTCCAGCGCCTGCCTATCGAGCCGGTCTCCCAGGCCAGCGCCAACCAGCGCGCCGGACGATGTGGCCGCGTGGCACCGGGCATCTGCATCCGGCTGTATTCCCAGACCAGTTTCGAGTCTCGTCCCGAATTCACCGAGCCGGAGATCCTGCGCACCAATTTAGCCGCGGTCATCCTCCAGATGGCCCAGGCCAGGCTCGGAGCCATCACCGACTTTCCTTTCGTCGAAGCCCCGGACCGCTCCCGGATCAATGACGGAATCCGGCTCCTCGACGAACTAGGAGCTCTCAAACCGGGACACCGTGACGCTCCGCGCCTAACAAAGATCGGACACCAGCTGGCCCGGGTGCCATTGGACCCACGGCTGGGACGTATGCTCCTTGAAGGAGCGAGGCAAGGTAGCCTGGCCGAGGTCTTGGTCATCGTCGCGGCTCTATCGATTCGCGACGTCCGGGAGCGTCCCGCAGACAAGCGCGAGGAGGCCGACGCTTTTCATCGCCGTTTTGCCACCGAAGCCAACCTACTGCAGACCCTCCAAGCGGCCGACAACACCGATAACAACCAGGTGGGGGATTGGTCTCAGGTCCGCCGCCAGCATATTCACCAGGAGGCCGCCAACACTGCTAAACCAGGACCTCCGGCACGTCATACCCCGCACACCAGGGGGAAGATCTCCCCACGCCCCCAGGCGGGCGGCATTGACGAGGGTGGCGACATCATGGCCATCCACCGGCTATGGCGTTACCTGCGCCACCAGCGTCGTCAAATGGGGTCCTCAGCCTTCCGCCGAATGTGTCGGGCCGAGTACATCAACTATCTGCGGGTGCGTGAGTGGGACGATTTGCACGGCCAACTCCGCCAGATCGCCAAGGAACTGCACCTGGAGGTCAACCGCACCTCAGCCCCAACCGACCGGGTTCTTGTTGCCCTACTCTCGGGACTGTTGTCTCACATCGGGCTGGTCCAGCTCCGGCAGCCGGCCAAACGGCACGGCCAGCGCCCCGGGCCTCAGGAATACCTCGGTGCTCGCGGCACGAAGTTCGCCATTAATCCCGGATCGCTGCTGGCGCGTAAGTCGCCCGAACTTGTCGTGGCTGTTGAGCTCGTGGAGACCTCTCGGCTGTGGGCCAGGACAGTTGCCGCCGTCCAGCCCGAGTGGGTGGAGGAGGTTGCGGGCCCTCTCATCAGGCGTTCCTGGGCGGTTCCGCATTGGGCAGCATCAACAGCGTCAGTGGTCGCTACTGAGCGTGGCACCCTCTTTGGGGTGCCGTTATGGGCTGACCGTCGCGTCACCTATGGCCGCATCGATCCGGTGGCGTCCCGACAGATTTTTATCCGTTCGGCTCTCGTAGAGCGGAACTGGCGATCCGATCATGGATTCCTCAAACACAACGATCGAGTTCGCGACGAGGCCGCAGATCTTGAGGAGCGCAGTCGTCAGCGCGACCTGGTAGCCGACGACGACGCCATCTTCGCTTTTTACGACCGTCGGATTCCTGACGGGATCGTCTCTGGTTCCCATTTCGACGCTTGGTGGCGTCGGGTGCAAGACCGTCACCAGCTTGACTTGTCGATCGACGATCTCGTCGACTCCGGCTCCGTAGACGCCGACGCTTTCCCTGACCACTGGAAAGTCGGAAACCTCGAACTTCCAGTGCGCTACGTTTTTGAGCCGGGATCCGGGCACGACGGCGTCACCGTCACTATCCCGCTAGCACTGCTCAACCAGGTGCCCACAGCACCGTTCAGCTGGCAGGTGCCAGGCTTGCGCACCGAGTTGGCGACGGAACTCATTCGCGCCCTTCCTAAGCGCATTCGCACTCAACTGGTACCTGCCCCCGACCGTGCCCGAGCGGCGCTAACCTGGCTGGAAGACCACGATGCTGACCGCCACGCCCCCTTCACCAATGAACTCGGACGAGCCCTGAGAACTCTCACCGGGGTCATCATCAACCCTGATGACTGGAATATTGCCGCTATCCCGGCCCATTTGCGGATTGGTTTCGACATTACTGACGCCGAGGGAAGACCTGTCGGTAAGAAATCCAAAAAGAATGGTAAGGACAAACTCAAGGGATCTCAGCCCGCACCCATTGCCCGCTCCGAGGATCTCGACGCCCTGCAGACTGATTTGGCTCCCAAGGTGTCCCAATCTTTGACTAAGGCCGCGGGCCAACCCCAGATCCACGGTGCGAAGGAGTGGACCTTCGACCCAATTCCGAAACGGGTTGATCTGTCGCGCAAGGGCCCTGACGCCGTCGGCTACCCATGCCTGGTCGATGAAGGTGACTCCGTCGGCACCACCGTCCTCGACACTCCTCGTGCCCAGCGCACCAGCCATGCTTCCGGCGTCGTGAAGTTGCTTGTCCTCAACCTTCCTGACCCGACGAAGTGGGTTGTTACGCATATGGATAACGCCACCAAGCTGGCCCTGGCAACGTCTCCGTACCCCAGCGTCCCAGCCTTACTGGCCGATGCCCGTCATAAGGCGGTGGCTTCGGTGGCTCAGGAGAAGGCGGGTGATCTGTCAGGGATTCGCGACAAGAAGACATTCGACGACCTCGCTCTAGTCGTTCGTCAAGACCAGGCCGACCGGATGGCTCGAGTGGTGCGTACTGCTGGCAGGATCCTCAGTCGTGTCGTCGCTGCTCGTCAGGCTCTGGCAACTGTCTCGGATCCGGCGATCCATGCTGACATCGTTGCTCAGATTGATGACCTCGTCTTCGAGAATTTCATTTCGGCCACCCCGGACCCTTGGTATGACGACATGCCGCGCTGGATTCAGGGGGTGAGCGTGCGGATCGAGTCCCTGATGACCAACCCTTCACGCGATCCCCGCCAGATGGCCGAGCTGGAGCCTCTCCTGGCCGACTATGACGCCCTGTGCGAGGAGCAACCGGCTGGAAAACTACCCGCCGAGGTCGAGGAGATTGGGTTCATGCTGGAGGAGTTGCGCGTCCAGTACTTCGCTCAAAAACTCGGTACTCGTGTCAGTGTGTCACCCAAGCGAATTCGTATGGCGATAGCCAAGCTGTCCTAACGTCGTGCACTGGCTATGTGCGCGAGATCCGAGCCTACGCTCGGTCTTTCGCCCTCCCAGTTCTTCCAGGCGCGGATCGATTTCTTCAACCGTTGTTGCTAGTGAGTGCGCCGCCTTGGCGAGAGCTGCCATGACACGTTGCCTGATCTGGCACAGTGGTTAGGTGCCATCGACGACTGCTGAACTGCTTGACCTGCTCGATCTTGAAGACCTCGATCTCGATCTGTTTCGAGGCCGGCAACCACACACGACGTGGCAGCGGACCTTCGGGGGCCAGGTACTGGCTCAGGCTCTGGTTGCTGGTGCCCGCACTATTCCTGAGCGGACCGCCCATTCCATGCACGCGCTGTTCCTACATGCTGGACGCACCGATCTGCCGATGATCTTTGATGTCGAGAGAATTCGTGACGGTCGCACCTTCAGCACTCGCCGTGTCAACGCTCGCCAACACGGTCGGACGATCTTCACCGCGGAACTGTCCTTCAAGAACCGCGAGGACGGCCCGGAGCACTCCGATCCGATGCCGGACTGTCTTCCGGACCCGGATCGCTGTCCGACCCTAGCCCAGGCCCTCGAACAGATGTTCGGGCGACCTATGCCCACCGTCAAGGAGTGGGATGCGCTCGACGTGCGGTTGGCCGGTGACGGATCGCAGCTCGTCGATCCCAACCACGTCACCCACTTGAGTTTGTGGGTACGCACCACCGCGAGCCTTCCTGACGACCGCGTTGTGCAGCGTGCGATCCTCGCCTACATTTCCGATATCAGTCTCATGGCTGGTGCTGTTATGCCACACCTGGGATCGGTGCCATCGGGTATGGTCGTCAATCCGGCATCGCTGGATCACGCCATGTGGTTCCACCGGACTGCCGAGGCCGACTGCTGGATGCTCTACGACCAGGTTTCTCCGAGCGCATCAGGCCTGCTCGGTTTCTCCATGGGCCGACTGATGCAGGATGGCAAACTCATCGCGTCCTGCTGCCAGGAGGGGGTCATGAGGCTGGTAGATGTGAACGACCTCGACGCCTCAGTAACGTTTCCGCTTGGCCGTGGCACGTGATGTCCTCTGAACGCGACGGTGGCCCCGGAAGGGTCCGGAGCCACCGTGTGCAGATGTCAGGCCGCCATCGTGGCGAGGTTACGTTGACGCATGCTGGCTAGGGCAGCACGTTCGATCTGACGCACACGTTCGGCGGTGATTCCCCACACCTTGCCGATGTCGGCAAGCTTGGCTTGGCGTCCATCGACGAGTCCGTAGCGGCGACGCACCACGTCGGCAGAGCGCTCGTCGAGATCGTCAAGGAGCCCTTCAAGTCGACTGCGGTCCTCGGCGTCGAGCACAATGTCGTCAGGACCAGGAGAGGTCTCGCGGGCGATGAGGTCGCCCAGGCTAGTGTCGCCGTCGTCCTCAACCGGAGCGTCGAGAGAGACGTGGTCACGTCCAAAGCGGATGAGCTCGATGACACGCTCCTCGGTGATCTCCAACTCGTCGGCGATTTCGAAGGTTTCGGGCTCGCGACCCAGCTGACGCTCGAGGTTGCGGCGGGCAGCCGACACCTGATTCACCTGTTCAGCGACGTGCACCGGAAGGCGGACGATGCGACCCTGCTGCGCGATGCCTCGGCTGATAGCCTGACGGACCCACCAGGTGGCGTAGGTCGAGAACTTGAATCCCTTGGCGTAGTCGAACTTCTCGACGGCGCGTATGAGCCCGGTATTGCCTTCCTGCACGAGGTCAAGTAACGGCATCTGAGACCGACCGTATTTGCGGGCCACCGACACGACCAGACGCAGGTTAGCGCGCACGAAGTGGGCCAGGGCTTCGTCTCCGTCGGCTGCAATCTGGTGTAGTTCCTTAGTGGTGGTATCCGATGTGGTTTCCGCGTGGCCTTCGAGAATGGCGCGTGCAAACACGCCCGCTTCGATCCGGCGGGCTAACGCAACCTCCTCTGCGGCGTTGAGTAGGGGCGTGCGGGCGATCCCGTCTAGGTAGAGGCCGACTGCGTCCTTACCATCAATGCCATCGGTGGTACGAACCCGGGACTTGGTGTCCATATGCTTCGCCTTTCTCCGTCGGACTGGTTGACACCTATATCAACGTCATAGAGGGTCGAATGTCATCCCTGAGTGGCCGATGAGTGTCTGCGGTCGTGGGTAACATCAGAGGATCAGACTGTGGTCGTACATGGCTGCTCGACGCAGCCATTCCGTGGCAGTAGAAGGGAACTGGTGAGAGCCAGTTTGTGTTAACGCGCGGATGATGCCACAATAAATGCAGGGTCTTGACGCCTCCTGGGCGTCGTATGCCCTTGGGTCTCATGGGGCGGTGATCGTCGATCTTTATGGGCCCATTTGGAGGGGACAGCACTGAAGGACTGGTCAGTCCTTGGAGAGGATACCCGTGTCGACCACCACGTCCAGCACTGCAAACACCGCTGCAGACGAGGAGGCGAAGATAGCCACCGCGAGGAAGAGTACACGTTCCACCTCTGCTAAGACCGGTACGACCGGTCGGGCGAAGAAGACCACTGCGACGAAGGCAAGCCAGTCGTCGGCTCACAAGTCCGCTGGTGGGGCCAAGACTCCCACGGCTAAGTCATCTGGGGCCAAAACCACGACGAAGCCCACCAGCACTAAGACGGCCGCGAAGTCCACCAAGACAGCGGCGAGTAAGACGACGAAGTCTTCGGGTACGAAGACTGTTGGAAACGCGTCGTCCGGTGGTGCCAAAAAGTCGACAACTAAGAGGCGGACCACTAAGGCGAAGAAGGAAACGACCGTCGCCGAAGCCGCATCCGGTGAGGTCGATGTGACCGTGGAGCGCGACGGTGACGACGTTGTGCTGACTATTGGCGGCAAGAAGCGCTCCCTCGACGATGTTGACGAGCGTGACTACGACCCGGCCGAGGCTGCTAAGGACGAGCAGCAGATCAACAAGGAGACCGAGGCGTTCTCCTTGTCTGATAACGATGACGCTGACGAGCCCGAGCAGACCGTCATGGTCGCCGGCGCTACCGCAGATCCCGTTAAGGATTACCTTAAGCAGATCGGCAAAGTAGCTCTGCTCAATGCCGTCGAAGAGGTTGATCTCGCCAAGCGCATTGAGGCCGGTCTGTTTGCCGGCGAGCAGCTAGCCGACCCGGATGCCAAGATCCGGGAGAAGGACCGCGAGGATTACGAGTGGATCGCCGAGGACGGCAAGGTGGCGAAGAACCACCTATTGGAGGCCAACCTCCGTCTGGTCGTCTCCTTGGCTAAGCGTTACACCGGTCGCGGCATGCTCTTCCTTGACCTCATTCAGGAGGGCAACCTCGGTCTCATTCGTGCCGTCGAGAAATTCGACTACACCAAGGGCTACAAATTCTCTACGTACGCGACGTGGTGGATCAAGCAGGCCATTACCCGCGCCATGGCCGACCAGGCTCGTACTATTCGTATCCCTGTGCATATGGTCGAGGTCATCAACAAGCTGGCTCGCGTCCAGCGTCAGATGCTCCAGGACCTAGGTCGTGAGCCCACCCCGGAAGAGCTTGCCAGCGAACTCGATATGACCGCAGAGAAGGTCATTGAGGTGCAGAAATACGGTCGCGAGCCGATCTCGCTGCATACCCCACTGGGTGAGGATGGCGATTCTGAGTTTGGTGACCTTATTGAGGATTCTGAGGCCATCGTGCCAGCAGACGCCGTCAACTTCACCCTGTTGCAGGAGCAGCTGCATGATGTCCTCGATACCTTGTCCGAGCGAGAGGCCGGTGTTGTGTCGATGCGATTCGGCTTGACCGACGGACAGCCCAAGACCCTGGATGAGATCGGCAAGGTCTACGGTGTTACTCGGGAGCGCATCCGCCAGATCGAGTCCAAGACCATGTCGAAACTGCGTCATCCGAGTCGCTCTCAGGTACTGCGCGACTACCTCGACTGAGGATTTAGCAGATGAACGGGGGGTGCCCACTGGGGCGCCCCCCGTCATGTTGAGCCGGTCAGTCCGACGACGTCATCGGTCAACGTCGTCGAGGAAGTGGCGAACTGTGATCTCATCGGGGTCGAACCCTTCGGGAAGACCAGTCACAGTGACGACGGCCTTCGTTCCGGGACGTAGATCAAGGGCTGAGATGTCGGGTCGCGCACCCGGCCACGGCGTCAGAACTCGCACAAAGTAGGCGAACGTCGTCGTTGCCACCGTCACTGTGGCCGTAGTTGGTTCCGTCACGTCTACCTTGACGTCGAGGTGCGCCTCGGGCAAGTTGAGGTCGCCGATGCGTGTCAGGAAGAGTCGGTTAGCAGGCAGAACCGATCCTTCGACCCATATGTAGTGGCTGCCGTTGACGGGGATCTGGGCGCGCGGTACTGACCACACCATCTGGGAGGTGGACGCAGGAACGGATACTTTGACTCGATGTGTCTGGTCGATGCTTCCGTCAAATCCTTCGATTGTGACTGTCACGGTATCGGTGACTCGGGTGGGACGCGCATTGCTGACCCATACCTCCAGTGAATCGTCAGTCAGGCGCAGGATGGACAGCGCCGGGGCGAAGGCTCGAGCTGTAGCGTAGTAGCCCGGCTTGGCCCCGAGGTCGTGGTCGAGCAGGGACCACGTCATTCCAGGCCAAGGTTCATTGAGCTGCCACACTAGGGCGCCAGCGCAGTGAGGCCAACGGCGCCGGTAATGCTCGATGCCGAATTTGAGTCCCTCGGCCTGCACCACCTGGCTGTAGGTGACGTAGGACTGAACCGATGTCGGTTTGCCTACTTCGTAATCAATGAGGGCCATCCCTTTGGCCTTCGGGGTGTCCTTATTACGCGCGAGAAGAATGGGGTCGTCGAGGTTGAGGTGATCATTCCCTAACCACCTGCCGAGGGCGGGTAGGTCAGCACTGGCGTGGATGCCAAACTCGCTAATGAACCGCCCGGTGTCATAGCTATAGCGGTGATAGTGCATGGCTTCGGCAGGGCTGGAATAATCCTCGTGCGTCCCTGCTCCCACGTCCGCGCCATGCCACACTTCCCATGCGTGACGATCACCGGCCCTGGTGCCATTAACGCGAGGGTCGGTGTCAACATCAGTGGCCGGGCTGTTGGCCCAATAGTTCACGGTGGGGCTGTTGCGACGAACCGCCTCAGGCAAGACCTCGTCGAAGATCTCGGATCCCCATGGGCCCGGGTTAAGATTATTCCAGACCGCCTGGTGCATGGCCTGCACCTCATTGCCTCCAGCCCACAGCGCCAGACTCGGATGATTAGCGAGACGGCGGGTTTGATAGTCAGCCTCGGTACGGACCTCGGACATGAACTCTTCATCGTCGCCGGGATAGTCAATGCAGGCGAACATAAAGTCGTGCCACACGAGGATGCCGTATTCGTCACAGGCAGTCATGAAGGCGTCGGAAGCGTAGACACCGCCGCCCCAGACGCGCACCATCGTCATATTGGCATCGCGGCAGGCTCGGACAAGGTCGTGATCCTGCTGGGGAGTCACCGATCCCGGCAGCATCGACTGCGGGACCAGATTGGCGCCACGGGCAAAGACTGGCACGCCATTGATAATGAACGTGAAGTGACGGGCAGGCCCGTCGATTTCGGGATCGTCTGTGTCGGGGGAGCAGTCCACCTCGATGGTGCGGATACCTGCCATGCCGGAATCAGTAGCGATCGTGTTGGCGTCCTTATCGCAGATCTTGATGTCGACCTGGTAGAGGGAAGGCTTGCCCAGGTCATGGGTCCACCACAGTTGCGGGTTATCCAGCTGGAGATCCACGGTGGCTGAACCATGTTTGAATTGGGCGTGTCCACTGACGCGATCACCATCTGGCGAAGTGAGGGTGACATCAACGGTACAGGGTGCAGGGCCGTCGTGGTGGACAGTGGACACCACGACGTTGACGTCTGCACTGTCGCCGTCACCGATGGCCATCGTGTCGACGTGATGGCTCACCTCGATCGGTGAACGACGGGTCAACTCCACGGGACCCGTCAGGCCGATCGAGGGGATACGGGGAGCAAAATCCCATCCCCACGAGAACATGCCTTTACGGCGTCGAGTCGCGGCCAGATCGAGGGTGAGAATCCCCGAGCCAGGCTCGGCGTCCAGGTTCTGAGGGGCCGCGGCATTAAGGAAGTCACTGACGGCGTTGACCATAGCTCTCGTGGCTGGCGGCTCGGCCAGGCCATCTAATGGCGGTGCGAAGCGGATGAGTACTTTGGCTTTGTTGGCGTCGATGGGCGGAAGCGTAACCTGGAAGGGTCGGTACTGGTTGGCATGACGACCGACGTGGTGTCCGTTGACCCAGATGTCTGCAACGGTATCGACGCCGGTCAGGGTCAATACGAGCGGATCGTCTCCCGCCGGGATCGGCACCGTTCCGCGATACCACCAGGCGCGATCCTCCACCCAACGACAGTCTTTTTCGTGATCCTCTACATATGGATGAGCGATGATCCCAGCCGCTATCAGGGTTTCGTGCACTCCTCCTGGCACCACCGCCTCGATCCACTCGTGGGTATCTGCGGCTAATCCGACAGGATCGATGACATTCGGATCGCTAGAGGTCAGCTGGAATGGTGCACTCATGAGGATTCCTTTGGTGGCTCAAAGTACACCTAAAACCTAGCACGACTTGGTATTCGCTGATGGTTGGGGAGGATAACTCTGGGATTTCCTCCTAAGGTTGGGTCCATGGCAGTGACGACGAAGAGCCTCACCCGACGTGGACCATACGCTAAGGGGGTTGCTCGTAGGGCTGAGATTCTTGACGTCGCTCTGCGGCTCTATGGCGCAAGTTCGGGGGAGCGGCCCACACTGGCCGCCATCGCTGCCGAAGTTGGGCTCACGGAGGCAGGCGTTCTGCACTACTTCGGATCGATGGACGAATTATTCGTGGCGATTCTTGAAGCTCGTGACGCTCACGCGGTCGATGCTGGTGGCCTCACCGACCCTGACCATGTGTGGGCATACTTGGCTCAGACGACCCGCACTCCGGGGCTGACCAAGCTCTTTGTCGACATGAGTGTGGCCGCCGCCGATCCCTATCACCCGGCCCATACTTTCATGGAGCGACACCGTCAGCGAGTTCACGACGTCGTCAGAATGGCCCTCGGGATCGACGATGAGCAGGCCATCCGACTGGTAGTTGCCGCGGCTGAGGGCTTGCAGATGCGGTGGATACAGAACCAGGCAACTGATATCGCGGGCGATCTTGAGGCGTTAGCTCGAGTACTGACTACTCGCTCAGTGGTCAGTAAGGAAACGTTGCCCAAGGCTCGTGACGACCTGGAATCCCAGTGAGTTGCGCGCCTGGGAATCGAAAGCGTGATTGAGCATCGGTAACTGTACGTGATCGACCCGGACTCCAGCCTGGCGGGCACGATTGACGAATTTCCGCACACTGGATGGCGGAACAAAGGTGTCGTGATTTCCCTGGATCACCATTGTTGGTGGTGCCTGAGGAGTGATCCAGGTGGAACTGTTGACAGCGCGATAACGGTCGGGGAATTGCTTGGGGGTGCCACCGATATACATTTTGGCGGCATTGCCCGCGCTCAGTGTGGTGACCGACTCGACGGTACCGACATCCACCGTTGGATAGAGGGCGAGGACTGACTTCGGGGCCCGTATTGAGCCGCAGGAACTCTTCAACTTTCCACTGGCGGCGCCGTAGGCGAGATTAATGGCCATTCCACCACCAGCGGAATCACCCATGATCGATACCTGTGAAGGGTCGCCACCGAGTTCTTTCACGTGGGACAGGCTCCAGGCCCAGGCACATGCGACCTGTTTTGGGGCGGTATTCCAGGTGGGGTGGCCCTGGGTGGCCAGGGTGTACGAGGGGCGAATGACTAACCAGCCATGATCGGAAAACCATCTCAACGTGGCGGGCATGGTGGCGTCGGTGCTCCATCCTCCACCATGAATGTCGACAAGTACCGGGGCATTGTGGTTATGGGCACGGTAGATCTGGGCCGTCTCGTCAGGGCCGGATCCATACCGGACCGTTTCGTCAGGGTGGTCGGACATCGACGACACCGCAGCTGCCGAGACGACGTTGATACGTCCACCGGCGCGGTCCGTGATCCACGCCGTCGTCGCCGTTGCCGCCACTGGCACGATGAGGGCCATCACCGAGAAGACAACGGCCACCACTCGCAGACCACCTCGTCCCAGAAGAGCGAGGACGAAGGCGATGACGGCGATGACCAGAGCCGGTACAGCCAACGATCCCACCAGAACGGAGGAGATGAAGGTGAGGGCATTGTGTGAGGGGAGGATCGCGGCCACTGACCACGCCAGTACCGGCAGGGTCAGGATCAGCCCGACGAGACCGGAAGTGATGCGTAGCCAGGAATGACGGGAGGTTTTCGTGTCAGCCACGCGTCCACCGTACTCACGGGACATGGTCGATAGGATCTTCGCGCAGGAGGGACCCATGGCTATCAGGATCAGACAGGTTGCTACCGGAGACAGGCCGGCCGTCGCGCGGATGTCCCACGGCGAGTATGTTTGGCTGGCTGTCGACACCGAGTCAGTCGTTGATGGCCTTCTCTAGGTCTTCGGATTCGCCTGGGCCGGGGTGCACCTTGACGAACCTACTCCGCTGGAACTGGAAAGTCTCTACGTCCGTTCTCGTCTGTACGGCACCGGGCTCGGCCAGGCCCTCATGAATACCGTCATCGGCGATTCCCGGGCCTATGTCATGGTCTATCCCGACAACACCCAGGCCAAGGCATTCTACCGCCGTAACGGATTCTCTCCCGATGGTCATCTCGACGATTACCGCGACGAGGATCCGGCCTACGTCCTGGAGTGCTGGATTCGCTGAATCCCCTTGGTTCTTGCTCGCGACAAGCTAGGATAAATTAAATTTATTTATTTCTTGTGTCGATGCGCCACGACGACGTAGTGGGACCGGCTCAGGGGATGACGACCCGGTCCCGGGCCGTGAGTCACGAAGGAGTGCCATGTCCATAACACCACGAAAGTGCAAGGCTGCCGCCCTTGCCACAGCGCCGGTGGCCGCTGCCCTCGGTGCTTACGGATTTCTTAAAGGGGCGACGAAGTTCTATTCCAGCCAGGTTAACGGAACTCCCGAGCAGTACAAGATGACCCTTCCTGGTGACGACCTCGTCCCGGAAGGTTCGCCGCGCTTCAAGCGCCTCACCCATGTGGAGGATCTCGACGCCCCCTGCGACGAGGTCTGGAAGCACGTCTACCAGCTCAACACCACGACCGCCGGCTTCTACTCCTTCACCTTCTTCGAGAAGATGTTCGGACTGTCGGTCGACAACACCTTCATGGTGGAACAGGCTTGGCAGGCCCCGGACTACTACAAGCCCGGTGACATGTTCTGTTGGAGTTACGCCGGTTTCGGTGCCGAGGTCGCCGACATGGTCCCCGGCAAGTATCTGGTGTGGTTCGCTGACACCCGTGACGGCACCAGGACACCGGGCGCAAGTTTCCTGCTACCGCCTGGAATGCCGTGGAACCGCTGGAGTTGGGTCATCGCCCTGGAACCCCTCGACAGTGGCAACCGGACGCGCATCTACTCCCGGTGGAACATCTCGGCCTCCGAGGAGTCCAGTCCGATCTCGGTCTTCCTCATGGATCTGGTCATGATGGACGGCGGCGGCATGGTGAACCGTCGGATGTTCCAAGGGCTGGAGAAGGCTGCCGTCGGAACTGCTCGCAAGAACATCGTTCCTGCGCGCCTATCAGCGGTTCATGGGCAAGTCCTACGGCACTGACGACGACCTGCAGTACCGCGTTCCGTACCCGGAGATCCGCTGGTCCCGCGACTTCCCTCGAGTGGCCAGCGAACGGGCCTCCTTCACCGAGGATCCCAACTGGCCGCCTGCCCCGGGGGAGGAGTACCACGCCGACATCGAAGGCAACAATGCCCGTAACGGGTGGACCGAGGACACCCCGGCCGCCAATGATGCCGAGGCCGAGCGGCGTGCCAAGGAGCTGGCAGCACATCTCGATGAGATGGCACGTGGTCGGCGAACTGCCCGCTGAGATGTTTCGCGACCTAGACCATTACCGACCCCATTCATCGCCGAACTTATTCACCACTACATCGACAAGGAAGAACGATGTCCATCTCGAAGGATTCACGTATCGCCATCATCGGCGCTGGCCCGGCCGGGCTGGCTGCCGGAATGTACCTCGAACAGGCCGGATTTCACGACTACACGATCCTGGAACGCACCGACCACGTCGGAGGCAAGTGCCACTCACCGAACTACCACGGCCGTCGTTATGAGATGGGGGCCATCATGGGCGTCCCCAGTTACGACACCATCCAGGAGATCATGGATCGCACTGGCGACAAGGTCGACGGGCCGAAACTGCGTCGCGAGTTCCTGCACGAGGACGGCGAGATCTACGTCCCGGAAAAGGATCCAGTGCGTGGTCCGCAGGTCATGGCAGCAGTGCAGAAGCTGGGCCAGTTGCTCGCGACGAAGTACCAGGGATATGACGCCAACGGCCACTACAACAAGGTTCACGAGGACCTCATGCTGCCCTTCGACGAGTTCCTCGCCCTCAACGGGTGCGAGGCCGCCCGAGACCTGTGGATCAACCCCTTCACGGCCTTCGGCTACGGGCACTTCGACAACGTCCCGGCCGCCTACGTGCTGAAGTACCTCGACTTCGTCACCATGATGTCCTTTGCCAAGGGAGATCTGTGGACGTGGGCCGACGGCACCCAGGCGATGTTCGAGCACCTCAACGCCACCCTGGAGCACCCGGCCGAACGCAACGTTGACATCACTCGCATCACCCGCGAGGACGGCAAGGTCCACATCCACACCACGGACTGGGATCGCGAGTCCGACGTCCTCGTCCTCACCGTCCCGCTGGAAAAGTTCCTCGACTACTCCGACGCGGACGATGACGAGCGGGAGTACTTCTCGAAGATCATCCACCAGCAGTACATGGTGGATGCCTGCCTGGTGAAGGAGTACCCGACCATCTCCGGGTACGTCCCCGACAACATGAGGCCCGAACGTCTCGGGCACGTCATGGTTTACTACCACCGCTGGGCTGATGATCCGCACCAGATCATCACGACCTACCTGCTACGTAACCATCCGGACTACGCGGACAAGACTCAGGAGGAGTGCCGCCAGATGGTCCTCGACGACATGGAGACCTTCGGTCATCCGGTCGAGAAGATCATCGAGGAGCAGACCTGGTACTACTTCCCGCACGTTAGCTCGGAGGACTACAAGGCCGGGTGGTACGAGAAGGTCGAGGGAATGCAGGGTCGTCGCAACACCTTCTACGCCGGAGAAATTATGAGTTTCGGTAATTTCGACGAGGTGTGCCACTACTCGAAGGACCTGGTGACGCGGTTCTTCGTGTGAGGTGTATTCCCGCATTGCTGCGGGGATGAGAATGGGGGGTGGTACCGGGTTCGGTACCACCCCCCATCGACCGTCGCGAACCGGGCCTCTGTGAGGCTTCGGGCCGGTAGGATCAGGTTATGGATACTTCAGTCAATGTCGACACGTCGTCAAGACCGGCGCACGAACCGGCCACCGCTCCCGGTCGTTTCGTCGTCAGAGATGCCTGTCACGAGGACCTGCCTGAAGCCGCGGCTGTTCAGGCCGTGTGCGTCCGAGAGATCGGCCAGGGGGTGATCCCTAATGACGTCCTTACCGAGGTCACTGGCCCCGGTATCGTCCACACCACCATTGAGCAGTGGAACCACTTTATGGATGATGGTGCGATCTTCAAGATCCTTGTTGATCGCCTCGATATGAGGACTGTCGGGGTTGCCATGGCCCGGGTCTCTACAAGTTCTGATGCTCCCACACCGTGGGAGATCGCGACCCTCCATGTACTGCCAGAGGCGCGAAACTGCGGAGCGTCAGACAACCTCCTCGATGCTTGTATCGGGAACCGGTCGGCCTATGTGTGGGTCTTTGCCGATAATGCTCGCGCCATTTCGTTCTACCAACGCCATGGGTTCCACGTCGACGCGGCCGACGGTGCCGTTGACGATTCCCTCGGCGGGGTAGAGCTGCAGCGGCTGATCCGCGAGGACATCATCGAGTCGCAGTGATGATGGATGGGTAGCTCCCGTGGCTCGTCGGCATGCCAGCACATAGGTCTAGCGCTGCCTCAGCCGACGATGGTCCTCACACATGGGACGAGAGCTTGGTGGTGTCATCCTGAATATGCAGGGCGACTTGCTTGAGCTTGTCTTCGTGGGCTCGGGCATGGTGCGCGCAGAAAAGGAGCTCGCCACCGTTGCGCAGCGTGATGCGCACATAGGCTTGTGCGCCGCAACGATCACAACGGTCCGCAGTGGTGAGGGCTTGGTGTTCGATCATCGTGGTGCTCATGACAACCTCCTCCATCTGAATCATCGGATCACCTACTAGACAACCTACGCTATCGTCGGAATGTTCTCATACGTATCGAAAGATGGATGGCTGGGGGCGAACACGGTGCCGGGATTCCGTGTCGTCGGCTGTCGATAAGCTGCCACCGTGACCATGGACAACATCTCGACCTCATCAGCCAACAGCTCGGAAACGCCACGTGGTAAGGGCGATACCGTGCGCACGGCGTCGACTAGCCGGGAGTACGGCGCCAAGAATTTATTGGTGTTGGAGGGGCTCGAGGCGGTACGCAAGCGTCCGGCCATGTACATCGGGTCGACGGATACCCGCGGTCTCATGCACTGTCTATGGGAAATCTTCGACAACGGTGTTGATGAGGCGCTTGCTGGGTATGGACGCCGCATCACCGTCACTTTGGAGAAGGCCGGGTCGATCCTCGTTACTGACGAGGGTCGTGGCATCCCGGTTGACGTCGAGCCGCGCACCGGACTCAGCGGCCTCGAAGTGGTTTACACCAAACTGCATGCGGGCGGGAAATTCGGCGGTGGGGCTTATAACGTCTCAGGTGGGCTGCATGGCGTCGGTGCTTCGGTCGTCAATGCCGTCTCAGTGCGCTTGGATGTGGAGGTGGATCGCAAGTCCACGGTGTGGGGGATGAGCTTTCGCCGTGGCGTTCCTGGGGTCTTTGAGGGGGAGGGCCCCGATGCCCCCTTTACTCCTGGATCGGGGGTGCGCAAAGTAGGCAAGGCCAAGCGTGGTGTGACCGGTACTCGCGTTCGGTACTGGCCCGATCGTCAGATCTTCCTTCCTGATGCCAAGCTGTCATGGTCCAAACTTGCTGACCGTGCTCGTCAGACGGCTTTCCTCGTCCCCGGCTTGGAGATCGTCATTACTGACGAGAGGGGTATTCAGACTGATCCTGAGACTGGCGATGTGCTGGAGACGGTCTCAGAAACGATGCGTTTCGATGGCGGCATCTCTGAGTTCGCTGAGTATCTCGCCACTGACCAGCCTGTCAACAATGTCATGAGATTGCAGGGGGAGACTTCCTTCACCGAGACCGTCCCCATGCTTGACGAGAACGGTGGTATGACGCCTACCGACGTCGATCGGGACCTCGGGGTCGACATCGCCCTGCGATGGGGGACCGGTTACGACACTACGGTGCGTTCCTTCGTCAACATCATCGCTACTCCTAAGGGGGGCACCCACGTTCAGGGGTTCGAACAGGGTCTGTTACGAGCCTTCAGTGCCGGTCTAGAGGGGACACGCATCCTCAAGTCCTCAGAAGAGATCGTTAAGGATGACGTCCTTGAGGGGATGACGGCCGTGGTGACGGTGAGCCTGGCAGAGCCCCAGTTTGAGGGTCAGACCAAGGAGGTGCTGGGTACTCCGCCGGTTCGACGCCTTGTGGCGCGCATTGTTGAGGACAAGATGACTGCCTTCCTCACTTCGGCCAAGGCGGCTGACAAACCAGTAGCACGCGCCCTTATGGAGAAGGTCGTTAATGCTTCGCGGACCCGTGTGGCTGCCCGGGCACACAAGGAGAACCAGCGTCGTAAGAATGCTCTGGAATCCTCTCACCTGCCGCCCAAGCTCAAGGACTGTCGATCTTCCGATCCGGACGTTACCGAGCTGTTCATCGTCGAGGGTGATTCCGCCCTCGGAACGGCCAACGTGGCTCGTAACTCCGAGCACCAGGCTTTGCTTCCGATACGCGGCAAGATTCTCAATGTGCAGAAGGCTGATCTCGGTGCCATGCTCAAGAACGCCGAGTGCGCCTCGATCATCCAGGTCGTTGGTGCCGGGTCGGGCAAGACCTTCGACCTCGACCAGGCCCGTTATGGCAAGGTCATCTTCATGGCCGACGCCGACTCCGATGGTGCCCATATTCGTTGCTTGCTGGCCACCCTGTTCTTCCGTTATATGCGCCCAATGGTGGAGGCTGGCCGGGTGTTCTCGGCGGTACCACCGTTGCACCGATTCGAACTCATCAACCCTAAACGGGGGATGGACAAGTACCTATACACCTATACCGATGCCGAGTACCAGCGCACCGCCGCCCAACTGGCGAAGAAAGGGGTGCGGTTCAAGGAACCGCAGCGGTACAAAGGTCTCGGTGAGATGGACGCTTCCCAACTCAAGGAGACGACGATGGACCCGCGCCATCGCACTCTGCGTCGCATCACCGTCGACGACGCCGCGGAGGCCGAGGGCACCTTTGAGATCCTTATGGGCAATGAGGTAGCCCCGCGTAAACAGTTCATCGTCGAGGGGGCTTACCGTCTCGATGCTGAACAGATCGACGCTTAAGAGGGCTCGTTCGCGTCCCTGCGCGTCAGTGGCCTCGCGGGGACGCGAGGTCTAGCGAGGCGCATGCTCCTCGCTGTCTAAGTGTTGGCCTAGGGGCGACGGGTTCGTTATATGCACAATCGTTCTCGCTGTGAGGTGTGTATGACAAGTTACAGCAGGCCGTCTTAGTGACGGAATGTGTTCCGCTAAGGTTCTTTCGAGGTCCATGACGAGTGATGTTGTGGCCCTAAATAGATAGATATGGAACAGGGGAGCTGGCATGGTGGGTCGAATACGACGATCCGGTGACGGACGCAACGACACGTGCAACGTTAACGGGGGATCGTCGGCAAGGGGGCTGCAACGGTGATCTGGTTCCACCTGGCCGTGGCCATCATCTTTATCATCATCGGCTCGCGCCTCGGTGGGGTGGGCGTCGGACTCGCGGGAGGGGCGGGATGTATCGTCCTTGTGGCCACTGGTCTTCACACGAAGGTGGCTGAGGACATCCCTTGGACGGTTATCGGCATTATCATGACCGTCATCTGCGCCATCGCTGCCCTCCAGCTCGCGGGCGGGATGGACTATCTTGTGCATCTGGCTGAGGTCATGCTGCGCAAGCATCCCAACCAGATCAACTACCTCGCGCCGCTGACGACCTTCCTGCTTTCCTTGCTGTGTGGTACTGGACATACCGCCTATTCAGTGCTGCCCGTTATCGTGGAGGTGGCTAAGGAACATAAGATCCGGCCGTCGAGGCCGCTTTCCATAGCCGTTGTGGCATCCCAAGTCGCGGTCGCATCCTCGCCGATCTCAGCGGCGACCTTGGCCTTGGTTGGAGTTCTAGAGCCGTTGGGAGTGGGTTACCTTGAGATCCTCGCGGTGACGATCCCTACCACCTTCATCGGATGTGCCGTCGGTGCCGTCGTGGCATCGCGTCAGGGCAAGGATCTCATCGATGATCCGATCTATCAGGAACGCGAGGCTAAGGGACTGGTGAGCCACAACGCTGCTGTCGCCGACACTGGGTGGAGGCCAAAACGGACTGCCATTCCCAGCCTTGTTGCCTTCCTCGTCGCTCTTGTTGTGGTCGTTGGTTACGCCACTGTCTCATCGGAAGAGGTCGGTGTGCTCACCAAACCGCCTATGACGTCATCGGCGGCGATCATGCTCATTATGCTGACGACGGCGATGATCATCTGCATGATGTCACGTGAGGACGTCAAGCAGCTCACCACCCAGACGACGTTCCGGGCCGGAATGTCTGCCGCGATCTGCATTCTGGGACTGGCGTGGCTGGGAAATATGTTCGTCAATAACTATATGGATGTCCTGACCCACGCGGGGGCCTCGATCCTGCATTCGGCCCCGTGGTTCCTTTCGGTGATCCTGTACTTGGCTGCACCACTGATGTTCTCCCACGCTGCGACGACCGTCGCCTTCATGCCGGTGGTGGCCAAGATCGGTCTGTCTCCGATGGTGATGCTGGCTTGCTACCCGGCTGTGGCCAACTACTACCTGCTGCCGAACTACCCCACGACGGTTGCAGCTATGGAGATGGACGACACCGGATCGACGCGAGTCGGACGTATCGTCCTTAACCACCCCTTCGTCCTTCCTGGTACCGTCTCGATTGCGGTGACGGTCCTACTGGGAGCTTTCTGGGCCCCCATTGTGCTGGGATGAGGTTCGACGAGGCGCGATCGTGGTTCGTTAGGCACCGGTAGACTCAACAGCCATGAGCCACACCGACGTGCCGGCCGATCAACGCAAACGCGTCTTCGCCTGGGCCATGTGGGATCCAGGAACCCAGCCCTTCGCTTCGGTCATCACCACCTTCGTCTTTGCCGTCTATCTTGTCGGCGACGCCTTCGGGTCCAAAGACCGCACTGTCACTGCGCTGTCATGGACCATGACTTTGGCGGGCCTGACCATTGCCTTGCTGGCACCTGTCGTGGGGCAATGGGCAGGTCGACGAGGCCGGCAGGTGACTGCCCTGAAATGGCTTACCTGGACTCTCGCGGTGATGTCGGGATTGCTCTTTTTCGTCAAGCCTCATCCGTCCTATCTCGTCTTCGGATTGGTGCTGTTGGGCATTGGGACGGTCATCTCGGACGTCGGGAGCTCCCTATACAACGGCATGCTTGATGACGTTGCAGAGTCTGGCAAAGTCGGACGGATTTCCGGTCTCGGATGGGGTATGGGCTATCTGGGTGGGATTATTGCCTTACTCGTCATCTACATCGCCTGGATCAAACCAAAAGTGGGTTGGTTTGGAGTAACCAACCACGAAGGCATGAACATCCGCGTGGCGATGCTGTTTTGTGCGGTATGGATCCTGGCGCTGACCTTACCCACCTTTTGTGTCCTGCGCGATAATCCACGGCCGATCGAATCGTCTGAACCCCGGCCGCATGGTCTGCGGGCCCTCGGGCATTCCTACGCCGAGCTGTGGCGCAGCGTGGTGAGGATTTGGCACGTCAGCCGTAACACGATCATTTTCCTTATCGCTTCCGCCTTGTTCCGCGACGGGCTCAACGGCGTTTTCCAATTCGGTGGGCCACTCGCTCGTCAAACCTTTGGATTCAGTGCGTCAGGTGTACTCATCTTCGGTATTGTGGCCAACCTTATCGCCGGAATTTCCACAATCTTGCTGGGGCGCCTGGATGATCGCATCGGTCCGAAGCGACTCATCATTTTTTCACTGATCGTGTTGTCAGCGTGCGGTATGGGTGTTTTCATCGGCCACGCTGGTTCTGCCATGGTGTTTTGGGTGCTCGGCCTCATCATGTGTGGTTTCGTCGGACCGGCTCAGTCCGCGTCGCGGAGCCTCCTCACTCAGATCTGCCCGCCCGGGTACCAGGGAGAGGTCTTCGGTCTCTACGCGACCACTGGCAAAGCCGTCTCGTTCCTGGCACCGGCACTATTTGGCCTCTTTGTCACGGTGGGCCATGCCATCACCGGTGGTGACAACAACCAGTACTGGGGAATCATGGGCATCGTCCTCGTGCTATTGGCGGGGTTGGCGGCCACGATTCCGGTCAGCACTGCTGAGATCCGCGGCAAGACTCATACGAATTAGCCCTCAGCAACCCGATTGACGTGCGTAGTGACGTTATATTTCGACGACGACCCGGTTGATGCCGAACAGATGGGATCAGACTCCTCTAGCAGCCAGTCCGGGCGGGTCTGCTGGGTCAAAGGATTCGGCATAGCGAGCATTGCCTAAGCCAAGCGGGCCAGAACCCGCTCGCTATCGGTCAGCTGAACAGTTCGGGTTGGGAATCGATCTGCTTCTCATTAGTCGATAACGGGTCACCGGAATCCAATGCATCGTTCGATCCGTCGGATACCGGATTACCCTTGTTAGACCCGTGACGACGACTCCCGACGGCCAGAATCGGTTGACGTCCCTGATCACCGGAGCCGTCTCGACGCATATTAGGTGCTGGCAGTTCGATGGGCACCCCGGACGCGGCACAGGCCACGGCCGGATCGGGGCCGATCCAAGCGAACACCAGGGCCGTCTCTCCCTTGAGGAATCGCTGACACCTCATACCACCGGTGGCTCGTCCCTTGGGCGGGTACTGGTCGAAGGGGGTGAGTTTGATCGAGCCGGGTTCCTTACCTGCGGCGGCGGGGGAAGATGCGGCCACCGTTACCACCGAGGATCCGCGTCGGGGGGCAGCGCCAAAGAAAATCACTGGATCCTTGGCCTTGATACCGGCCACACCGCCACCTGAGCGTCCCTGCGGGCGCACTGCGGATGCAGGGAAGTGAAGCAGGGCGGCGCCCTGGGTGACGAAGCACAGTTCGAGGTCCTCGTCGCCCATTTCGACGGCACCGACGACCTCGTCACCGTTCTTAAGACCGATAACCTCCCAAGACTCCTTGCCGAGTAGTTCCGGGTTGACCCTCTTGACGATGCCGTTTCGGGTACCAAGAGCCAAGGAAGGGCCCGCTCCTGACAGGCTTGTCACGGCTAGAGCTCGCTCGCCCTTCTCCAAACCGACAAGGTCGGCTAGCGGGGTGCCACCGGCTACTGACGGCGCAGTTGCGGTTATCGGCAGGCTTGCGAGTTCGACAGCATGGACACGCACGAGACGACCGGCACTAGTAATGATGCCGAAATCACCACGGGCGGTGGTGCGAGCGCTAGAGATGATGACATCGTGAGTGGCCCTGTCCCCGTCACTGGGAAGGCCGTCGGCGGTATCGATACGGGCCAGCAAGCCAGTTGCCGACAGCAGTACCCAACACGGGTCGTCTGGCACCTCGAGGGGGGCTGATGCTGCTGCGACCGATGGCGCGGCTCCTAACAGCACAGTGCGACGCGGAGTGCCGTATTTGGACGACACTTCGACCAATTCTCCGGACACCACGCGACGCAACTCGGCCTTATCATTGACGATGAGCGTTAGCCCTTCGATGCGTTCGCGCAGTTCGTCACGCTCAGATTCCAGTTCGATAGTGGAGAACTTGGTCAGGCGGCGCAGCTGCATGTCCAGGATGTAGTTGGCCTGCACCTCGTCGAGGTCGAAGGTTCCCATGAGGCGGGTACGGGCTGCTGCGGCGTCTTCGGAGGAGCGGATGATCGCGATGACGTCGTCGATGTCGACGATGGCCAATAGCAGACCCTCGACGAGGTGCAGCCTGTCCTGGGCCTTGTTGAGTTGGAACTTCGTGCGTCGCAGGGTGACGTCGAGACGGTGGTCGAGGTAGACCTGCAACATTTCTAGCAGGCCTAAGGTGCGGGGTTGTCCCTCCACCAGACTTACCGCATTGATGGCGAAGGAATCCTCCAGCTTGGTAAGTTTGTAGAGCCGCTCCAGCAGGGCTTCAGGGTTGATGCCGTTCTTGACCTCAATGACCAGACGGGTGCCGTTGGTCAGGTCGGTGAGGTCCTTGACGTCGGCGATACCGGTGATCTTTTTGGACTGTACCAGGGTCTTAATTTGGTCGATGATTCGCTCTGGTCCGACCATGTACGGCAGCTCGGTGACGACGATGCCGCGGCGTCGTGGAGAAACCTTCTCGATGCGGGCGGTAGCACGGATCTTGAAGGAGCCACGGCCGGTGCAGTAGGCGTCGGCGATGCCATCAAGACCGATGATTCGTCCACCGGTCGGCAGATCCGGTCCGGGCACGAACCTCATGATCTCGTCAAGGTCGGCGTTTGGATGATCGAGCATATGACGGAGAGCTGCCACAACCTCGACGAGGTTATGTGGTGGGATGTTGGTTGCCATACCCACTGCGATACCCGAAGCCCCGTTGACGAGCAGGTTCGGGAAGGCGGCCGGCAACACTGAGGGCTCGGTCTCTTTGCCGTCGTAGTTAGGTTCGAAGTCAACGGTGTCTTCGTCGAGCCCATCGATCATGGTAAGAGCTGGCGGTGCCATCCGACACTCGGTGTAACGCATGGCAGCGGGGCCGGCGTCAAGGGATCCGAAGTTACCGTGACCGTCGACGAGGGGGAGCCTCATCGCCCATGGCTGAGCGGTGCGTACCAGGGCGTCGTAGATGGCAGCGTCGCCGTGGGGGTGCAGCTGACCCATGACCTGTCCGACGACTCGCGCTGACTTCACATGGGGACGGTCAGGGCGAACTCCCATGTCTCCCATGGTGTAAAGGATGCGGCGCTGTACGGGCTTGAGGCCGTCCCGGGCGTCAGGCAGGGCGCGGGAGTAGATGACGGAGTATGCGTACTCCAGGAAGCTGTTCTCCATCTCGCGGGAGACGTCGACGTCGATAATGTTCTCGGTGAAGTCGTCATCCACCGTCTTTTTAGTCATCGTTACCTCCCAAGCAGCACGCGCTAACGACCTATTTTGGTTGATTGGCGCGAAATCTGCATATCAGGGCTGAGGGGGATCCTCGTGGTTGAGCACCTTGTCAAGGAGCGGGGCGAGCTGATCACCGTCGGGAGCGCGCACCAGCGGCGCAGATTCAGGGGTCCACTGCACTCGATGACGATCCTCCAGCACGGTCGTTGTGCCATGGGCAAGCACCTGCTGGGTCGTCGAGAGTTCACGGATGGCGATGGCTCGGGTATGGCCCGGCTGAAGCTCGTCAAACTCGGAGTAAATCCGGATGTCGTGCTGTCCGTCATCACCGACGAGGACCCATTCAATGTCAGGGAAGTCACGAGCCAACTCGCGCAGAGCAGTGCGCTTGTGGTCTACCCCAGAACGGAACCATCCGGTGTTCGTCGGGCCCCAGTCGGTCAGCAACAAAGGCCCTTGCGGATACCCGTGGCGGGCCAGAAACCTTACCAAAAATGGGTAGGTATTCCACGCGCCAGTCGACACATAGACCACCGGGGCGTCGGGATGTCGTTCCAGGAGTTTCTGGTACATCCGTGCCATGCCGGGAATGGATTTGCGGGCCTGCTCGGTGAGCACGAAGGAGTTCCAAGCCGCGATGAGAGACCGGGGTAGGGAAGTAGAGATGACAGTATCGTCAATGTCAGAGATGATTCCGAATCGAGTGTTCCGGGACACCACGAGAACCTTTGCCGTCGTGGTATCACCGCTGGTTGACAAGGTGACTTCATGCCAGCCTGGTTGTAAACCGTGATTTTTGATGCGCACGTCGACGTATCCGGCACGGTCTGCTCGTACTGTGATTTTCTCACCGTTGACGTCGACGACGACCTCTGCGCCTGGGGCAGGCAGGCCGAGGAAGTTGCGCCAACCACGTTGGGACAATAACTCGATGGACAACAGATTTCGTCGAGTTAGCGGAGACCGATCTGGCTGACGTTTCTGCTCCGGGTTCCGCCCGGGCGGACTGGTCAGGATGACTCGTCCGAGTACACGCAGATGGGTGGCCGATCCATAACTGCGGTAACCGATGACGCACGGCACCCAGCCTCGTCTGCGCAGTGTCGTGTTGAGGCGCTTATGGACGGCATCCTCGACTCGGGCTCCGATGAACGGCCGGTTCGACATGTCTTGGAGATTACTGGATCAGGCTTCATCGTGGGACGATGGGCCGGTGAGTCAGTCTGCCGATCAAGCCCGAGTCCCTCTGCCGGCTGCATTAGCAGCCGAGATCCAATCTTGCGGATTTTTCCCAGAGCTGGTTATTGACCTCGCTGAGACCTCTTTGGCGGGGGACGAAGTTCTCGACCATCTGCTGCACCTAGAGGCGACCTTCGACAACGACGAGGTTCATCGTCATCTCACCCTGATCCTGCGTACTGCTACCCGTATGCTGATTGGCCACACCGACGAGCGCGCAGAGGGAGGCCAGTTGCAAGCCGTCACCTCGAGCGAGTCCATCCCGCTATCTCACGTGAGTTCGGTGGTATTGACACGGGTCGTGCAGCACCCTGACCGATTCGGTACAGATCCTGCGTCGACCACGGTTGAAGCCTGGCTCCAGATGACGTGGGGGGCAGTCTCACGACTTGAACTCGAGCCAGCCACGTGCGGGGACCCGATGTGCACCGCAAACCATGGTTATACCGGTACATTCAGTGGAGATGACATCGTCATCAGGATGAGTCCGGCTGCCGACGGTGCCGATCAAGTCGAGCGTCTCATGGGATTCGCGACGCGGATGCAGGCCGTCACTGGAGCAGCCCGATGAGTTCCCTGCTTGCTGCTGATCTCATGCCGCCCGGTCCCGGGACCCTTTCTGATTTGGTGCCCGCGATGGGTCAGGCGTTAACGGGCGGGGGACCGGCCGGCCTGGGGCTGCCTGATGCGACACGGTACGTATTCCTGCTGGTTGATGGAATGGGCCAGGAGAACCTCGAGCATTTTCGCCATCTTGCCCCAACTCTGTCGGAGATGAAGAACTGCCACGACCTGACTTGTTATGTGCCCTCGACGACGGCTACTTCGCTGAGCTGTATCGGTACCGGCGCGGTCCCCGGATGCCATGGCGTTGTTGGTTACACCTTCCGCGCACCCTCTGGTCGCGTCATGAACGCCTTGAGCTGGGTCAATGGGGATGATCCCGAGGTCATCCAACCGCACCCTACGGCGTTTGAGTCACTAGTTGCTGCTGGGGTGACGGTGAGCAGCATCGGCCCAGCACGCTTCCAGCGATCGGGGTTGACGCGCGCGAGTCTACGTGGGCCGCGATTCATTCCCATCCGCGACGAAGACGATGTCGATGAGCGTGTGTACAAAACCCTTAAAGCCTCGCGTTCGGGTGACGCTTCACTGACGTACGTGTACGAGCGTTCGCTTGACCACGTTGGGCATGGTGAAGGATGGCAGTCGGCAGCATGGAGATCGCGCCTCATGTGGGTTGACGAGCTCGTTGGTGCTCTTCTCGATGAGCTCGATCCTGGAACCGCCCTGGTCGTCACTGCTGATCACGGCATGGTTGACATCCCCGACGACCACCGCGTCATGGTGGAGGACGAGGGTGGACTGCTCGCTGACGTTGCCTTGTTGGCTGGTGAGCCTCGGTTCCGCCACATTTACACTCGTCGTCCCGATGAGGTCGCGCAACGATGGCGACGCGTACTCGGGGATCGTGCTCAGGTTGTCATTGGCGACGATGCTGTTGCGGCTGACCTGTTTGGACCAGTTGACGTGTCTACCCGTTCCCGTTTCGGTGACGTACTAGCGATTACTCGTGGTGATTGGGCCATCATGAGCCGCGCTACCCCCAAGGAACTCACCCTCGTGGGCATGCACGGATCGCTCACTCCGTGTGAAATGCGGATCCCATTGCTGGCCCAGATCTGTGAAGGATGAGGATGGCTGAGCTTGTTTTCCACACCGGTCCGATGGACTCTGGCAAGTCCACCCTCGCACTGCAGATGGACCATGCGCAGTCCGCTCACGACCGCCAAGGGGTGCGATACGCGATGCACGACCGCTCTGGTGGAGCTCGGATCACCTCGCGGATTGGTTTGAGTGTCGAAGCTGTCGAGGTCACTGACTCCCTGGACCTCTACCAGGACATCGTCTCGCGGCTGAGTCGCGGAGGACGAATTGATTACCTCATTTGCGACGAGGCCCAGTTCTACCGAACTAAGCAGATCGACCAGCTGGCTCGAGTCGTCGATGACCTCGACATCGACGTCTACTGCTTCGGAATCCTGGCCGATTTTCGGACAGAGCTATTTCCCGGATCAAAACGTCTCGTTGAGTTGGCCGACCGCGTCGTTGAGCCCCCGGTCTCGCCGTTGTGCTGGTGCGGCCGTCCTGCCACCCATAATGCCCGCATCGTGGATGGGAAGTTGGTGCGTGAGGGTGACCAGGTCGGCGTCGGAGACATCGGTGGTGGATCAGAGATCCATTATGAGGTGCTATGCCGCCGTCACCACCGTCAAGGGATTACCGGGGAAATTTCCAGGGCGACCTTGTCGGAGCAGACCCTACCTTTTGATGGCTCCAGGTCCTGACGAGCGTGGCCCCAGGGTTCGCGTGCGGTCAAGGATTTTCCCGCGGTGGGTGGTATATCAGGTATGCGGGGTGGGGCCGCCGAACATGATCTCATCCCAAGAAGGGATCGACGCCCGCTTCGATTTACGCGGTTTGCGCTTCTTGCGGGGGCGGCTACCCTCCTCGACGAGGGCGTCCTGCTGGGGAGTCTCATCGGCAGCTTGAGCTGACGCTTGTGAGCGAGAAGTCGAAGTCGAGGTCTTCTTCGTCGATGTGCGTAGCTTCGACGCCGCAGTATCCTGCGCGGAGGTGTCGTCATGGGGTGGCTGGGCCTCGCTTTTCCCCCCAGCCTGATCTGGTTGGGATGTCTCGATGGCATGCGGAGCCCCGGCTGGCTGGGGAGCCTGGGGCGTAGCTGGCTCAGGATCCTGATTCACCTCCGGATGAGACGCAGCGTCAAGGACTGGGGTGGCGAGACCTTCATAGATGTTGACCGAGTCCTCTTGAAACCCGGCAAGCATCTCGTAGAGCATGTCGGTGTCAGCTGGGGATGAGGTGTCGAAGTCGTAGACCCCGTCGTGCTTCGTCATTCCGGCGACCGCCTCAGGATCAGCGGTCTGGCTTTGACGGTTACTGACGGCCCGCACGATCGCCAGCTCGTCGTTGAGATCGAGGGTTGGTTCCTGGTCAGGGTCTGAAGCCCCTTCAGGTAAGGGTTCGGCAGGCGCGGGGGAGCGATCGTTGACGAGCCACCGCGCACCGGCATCCTCGGGGGAGGTGTGGCGTCCTTTGAGATCGAACCGGAAGGTCGCAGAGTGGGGAGCGCCCTCCGTGGAGGCAGGCCATCGCGCCTCAAGGGCCCAGGTACGGTCCTCATGGCGCCAGGATCGCCAGGAGATTGTCGCCTCAGGGATCGAGTTGGCCTTGGCGACTCGCGAGATCACGGTACCTAACGTGCGGTGCGATCCAGGTGCGCCGGCGCGGCGAACCGGGCACGTCATGGCAACCTCGATGATGTGGTCCAACTCAGCAAGGACCGGCACCGCGAATGGTTCCACCTGATCGACGCCGACGCCCGCCTCAACGGCCACTTCCTCGACAGTGGCCCCAGAACGGATCCGCGATTGAATCTCGCGGGGGCTCAGAGCGCTGTCCATCGTCCACCTTCCCTCCCGACCTTGATGGCCGGGGTTTGGCTGTGTGAGTCACCAACTTACTGCCTTCGGGCGTGATGCTACCGCTCAGATGTCATTGCGCGCTGTCTGCTGACTTGACAGGTGTGATACACAAGGGGGCGAATGTTGTGCGGTCGCAGCTCGCAGCAAGCGAGTTGTCGACGTCTCGAGTCCTTACTGGAAGGTGACCATGGCTACCGATTATGACGCTCCGCGTAAGACTGATGAGGAGGTCAGTGAGGACTCCATCGAGGAGCTCAAGAACCAGCGCAACGATAAGAACTCTGGAAAGGTCGACGAGGACGAGGTCGAGGCCGCTGAGACTTTCGAGCTGCCCGGTGCTGACCTTTCCCATGAGGAGTTGACGGTTCGTGTCCTTCCTCGTCAGTCCGGCGAATTTACCTGTGCGTCGTGCTTTCTCGTCAAGGGACGTTCTCAGCTAGCTGAGGAGCGCGACGGCCAGTTTTACTGCGTCGACTGCGTTTGATCTCCTAGGAGAACGAACGGACCCCCGCCCAGAGTGGCGGGGGTCCGTTGCTGTTGTCACGGGAGACGATCAGTCGTCGTCTTCGGCATTGAGATTCTTGCCTGTGATGGGGTTGACAGCGCTGAACTTCATCCAACGTTTATTGACGAAGCGGTGCATGAGCAGTTGAGATCCGGCAATGCCGATGCCGCTAGCGAGCGCCCACGAAAGTGCCTTCGTCGTCGAGATCTCGGGGTCGTCGGGTTGAGGGGTCTCCTCGTCGCCAGTGACATATTTCCACACGCCTTCGACGACCTTCTGACTCACAATGGTGGTGACCGCGCCAAGGGCGCCGGCGTAAACCTTCCATAGGATCTTTTCTGGGATCATGTTGTCATCATATGGCGTGACGGTCCGTCGATTAGGCTGTGATGGTGAATTTCCCTTCAGGATCAGTGGTCTACTCCGAGAGGCTCTGGGCGCCGTTGTCGTGGTGGCTTATTGGGGCTGCGGTGGCGCTTTCGCTCATCGTCGCAATTGGAGCATGGACGAGCCTGGCTACCGGGGGCATCGTGGCTGTCATCGTTGTGGTGGTAGTCGTCGCGGCTTTCATCAAGGCTGGAAGCGTGCGGATTGTGGTCACTGAAGAAGGATTTGGCGTTGGGCGTTCCTGGATTGAGTGGCATTGGGTCGATCGGGTGCGGGGTATGGATGCCCAGACCATGAACTCGGTGATGCGGTCCAGCCATCAGGTGGGGTCGTTTTTGGTGACTCGGCCGTGGATTAGATCTGGGCTCGTTTTGAGGCTTGCCGACCCTGCTGATCCTCATCAGGCGTGGATCGTGAGTACACGTCGTCCTGGCAAGCTGGCGGCCATTGTCGGTGAGTACATTGTGGTGCCGGGATCCCCGTCCAGCTCCGAGAACTTGTCTGGGAACTCTATGGAGGACAACCATGGCTGATGTCGTTGTGCCCACTGTGGCGGTTCCCGAGGCGATGCCTCGATATGCCATGCCTGGCGATGCCGGGGCCGACCTCACCTGCCGCCACGATGTCGATCTAGCCCCTGGGGAACGGGCGATGGTTGAGACGGGAGTGCGTGTCGCCCTGCCTGACGGTTATGTCGGGCTCGTCAATCCCCGGTCGGGCTTAGCCGCGCGTCACGGACTATCGATCGTCAATGCGCCTGGAACGATCGATTCCGGGTACCGCGGGCAGATTAATGTGCTGCTCGTCAATACCGATCCGCGGGAGCCAGTACATCTTGATGCTGGTTCCAGGATCGCCCAACTCGTCGTCGTCCCGGTAGCGGAGGCGATCTTTGAGCCGGTCGAGGATCTCGACGATACTGAGCGCGGGCAAGGAGGCTACGGTTCCACCGGCGTTTCTGCTATGCCTCCGGTTGACGGATAGACTGCATTCGTTGACACCACAGTGTCGGTCGAGGAAGGACACAATGTTCGGTCGCAAGAAGCGTAACGACGACGTCGAGACGGATGAAGTCATCGACGAGGATTTCGAAACTACTGAGGAGGCTCCGGACGACCTCGACGCCAAGGAGGCCCCCGAAGAGGATGAGTCCAGTGAGGAGGAAGACACCTCCGCCTACCGAATCAACCTCGATCGCGAAGACGGCCCCTTCGATATTGACGAGGTTGATCTCGACGCTGACGACGTTGAGCGGATCGACTTCGGCTCCCTCATCGTTACCCCATTTGAGAATATGCAGATGCAGATCCAGCTGGATCAGACCTCGGGTGCTGTGCAGAGCCTGCTCGTCGTCCAGGGCAATTCGGCTATTGAGATTGCTCTGTTTGCCGCTCCCGCTTCAACCCTCATGATCGATGAGGTCCATGAGGAGATGGTGCGAGGAACCGAAGCCCAGGGGGGTGAGGCCAACGTCGGTCCTGGCCCGATGGGTGCTGAGCTGCGCCGTATCGTTCCGATGAAGGGCCCTGATGGTGAGGACGGCTACCACGTCTCCCGCACCTGGTTGGCCCAAGGGCCGCGCTGGTTGCTGCGTGGTGTCCTTATGGGCGAGTCGGCATTGGGCGAGAAGCTCGATGCTACCGGGCAATTGCTGCTGGAGTTCTTCTGCAACCTTGTGGTGCATCGTGACGACAGCCCGCGCGTCCCTGGCGACGTTATCCCCTTGAGGGTGCCTGAGGGGTTGCGTCCAGAGGAGTCCTGATCATGGTTCGAGGCACCGATGCTCGTGCTCATCGTGAGTCGAAGCTTCGTCGAGTGCTGCACCGTGTGACGGCGTCCAATGAGGCCCTAGCTGATGACGATCTGCAGCGTTCTAGTCTTGATGCTGGGGCTTCGACGATTGCCGAGGCTAAATTGCGTACTCGCGCATCCCTCCAAGGCCGCATCGAGGTGCTGACCCTGAACCCACGTGGGAGTAATCGGTGGTTGGAAGCGGAGCTCAGGGATGGCACCGGTGCGGTGACTCTCATTTGGATGGGGCGCAGGCGCATTCCCGGTCTGCGGGCTGGTCGGCACGTGAACGTTGAGGGGATGATCACCGAGGCTGATGGACATCGGGTTATATACAACCCCAGGTACACAATTCTTCCCGACTGAGAAGTAGCTTCGGCGGGCCTTGCGATTTCCGTTCGCCTCACGGCCTAGTCAACTCCCACTGGGCGTGAGGTTTGTCATGGTTAGCGTGGCGCTAGCAGGTCAACCAGATCGGGCTCGTAATTGGGCGAGATCATAAAGAGCAGCTCATCGCCAGCTTCCAACGCGGCCTCACGCTCGGGCGCTCGGCCTTGCCCATCGCGGATAATGGCGACTAGAACTGCGTCTCCTGGCATCGAGATGTCTCGAATACGATCACCGACTCGGGGTGAATTGTCAGGCAGGGTGAGCTCCACAAGGTTCGCGCGTCCCTTCTGGAAGGTAAACAGGCGCACCAATTCACCGACGGTAACGGCTTCCTCGACTAAAGCAGCCATTAGCCGAGGGGTTGAAACGGCAACATCGACGCCCCACACCTGGTCGAACATCCACTCGTTCCCGGGGTGATTGACACGGGCAACTGTCCTTGGTACCCCAAACTCAGTCTTCGCGAGCAGGGAGTGTACTAGATTGACCTTGTCATCGCCCGTGGCTGAAATAGCGATATCACAGTTGTCAATGCGGGCCTCTTCCAAGGTAGCCAGCTCACATGCGTCCGCGCACAGCCACTCCGCCTCGGGAACGGTGTCGGGCTTCATAGCTTTCGGGTTCTTGTCGATAAGCAGGATTTGGTGTCCATGAGCGGTGAGCTCACGGGCAATGGATCGGCCGACATTGCCGGCTCCAACGATGACGATTCTCACGATTCTCCTTGCCTCGGGTGAACGGCGTTGTCCGTGACGATCAACGTTTGACCGGCGGCTTGGCCAATAGGCCCTCGATTTCGGTGATGCGCTCGACCTCGACTGCGGCATAGACTACGTCGCCATCCTGCAGCAAGGTGGCTCCGTCGGGGACCATGCCTTGACCGAATCTCAATAAAAATGGCAGCGGGGTGTGGATGCGCTCCTGAATAGCGGAGATTTTCATCCCGACCCAGTCGGTATGGGTGTTGACACGGATCAAACGGACCTGGCCGGATGGGTCGCGCCACGCCGGCTCAGATCCCTCCGGCATGAGACTGCGCAACACTTGGTCGGCAGCCCACCGCACGGTAGCTACCGTGGGGATCCCAAGACGCTCATAGACTTCAGCCCGGCCCTGGTCGTAGATGCGGGCGACGACGTTGTCGATGCCGAATTCCTCGCGAACCACTCTGGCAGACAGGACGTTGGAATTGTCGCCACTGGAAACAGCGGCGAATCCATCAGCTTCTCGAATTCCAGCTTTTTCGAGTACAGAACGGTCGAATCCGACGCCTTTGACTGTGCGCCCTTTAAAGTCAGGTCCTAAGCGGCGAAACGAGTTATCGTCAATGTCAATCACTGACACGTCGTGCCCGCGCTTTTCCAAGAGGATGGCTAAGCTTGATCCAACTCGGCCGCACCCCATAATGATGATGTGCACGTGACCCCTCCTCATGGGTGGCACTGGCACCCATCTGTGTCGTAGTTGTCGGTGCTATTGTGCCGCGTTCTGGTCTAGCTGTCTCGTTTGCGGGCGTTTGTCGACCTGACGATGATGAGGTTGCCGGATGGGATGGTGGTGGCGACATGCCGATGATGTCGTACGCAAGTAGAGTGGCCCGCCGTGAAGGTTTTCCAAGCCGTCAAAAGGGTGCTCATCGGGCGCAAACTCGAGAGCAGTGCGCTGGGCGAGACTCTCCTTCCGAAGCGGATCGCGCTGCCCGTGTTCGCCTCCGACGCGCTCTCGAGCGTGGCATACGCTCCCGACGAGATCCTTATTACCTTGTCTTTGGCTGGTACTGCTGGGTTCGCGTTCTCGTGGAAAATTGGTATTGCCGTCGCCTTGGTCATGCTCATCGTGGTAATGAGCTACCGCCAGACAGTGCACGCTTACCCCTCAGGCGGTGGCGATTATGAGGTTGCGACAGCCAACCTGAGTCCACGTTTTGGGCTCGTGGTGGCCAGCGCGCTTCTCGTCGATTATGTGCTGACAGTGGCCGTTTCGGTGTCGTCGGGTGTCCAGAACGCCGAGGCGATGATCCCCGGACTCGCTGGTCATGAAGGTGTTGCAGCGGCCGTCGTTATAGCCATTCTCACCGCCATGAATTTACGAGGCGTGAGGGAATCAGGAACATTCTTTGCTGTCCCCACCTATGCCTTCATGATCTCGGTGATCTGCATGGTGGTGTGGGGCCTCACGAGGATCTTCGTCCTAGGAGACAATCTTCGCGCCCCAACCGCAGATTTCACCGTCGTCGGTGCACCGAAGTACACCGGCTTGGTCGGTGTTGCTTTCGTCGTTCTTATGGCGCGTACTTTCTCGTCAGGCTGTGCCGCATTGACAGGGGTCGAGGCGATCTCCAACGGCGTGCCGTCTTTTCGTGAACCGAAGTCAAAGAACGCCGCCACGACGTTGGCGATGCTTGGCGGGATTGCTGTCTCGATGCTTATGGGCATTCTCGTCTTGGCCAGTGTCACCGGTGTCAAGATGTTCGATGAGACGGGGGAGTCACATCTCGTCGATACGCATGGACACGCTGTTAAAGAGCAAGTGACGGTTGTTGGTCAGTTGGCGCGCACCGTCTTCTATGACTCGTTCAAACCGGGCTTCTACATCATGATCGTCTGTACGATGATCATCTTGTTCTTGGCTGCCAACACCGCCTTCAACGGTTTCCCGGTGCTGGGCTCGATCCTCGCCCGTGACGGCTTCCTGCCGCGTCGTCTCCATGCCCGCGGTGACCGTCTCGCCTACTCCAACGGCATCTTGACCCTTGCCACCGGTGCCATCATTTTAGTGCTGGTCTTTAACGCCTCCGTGACAGCGCTTATCCAGCTTTACGTAGTTGGAGTTTTTATCTCCTTCACGGTGAGCCAGACCGGCATGATGCGCCACTGGACGCGCCTGTTGCGTACCGATACTTCGGCCGGGACCAAGGAACGTCGCCGCTGGCAGCACTCAAGGATCATTAACGGCATTGGCTTGGTCGGGACCGGTATCGTTCTGATCATCATCTTGGCGTCGAAGTTCATTCATGGCGCTTATCTGGCGCTTATTGCGATGGCCGTGGTGTACGTGCTCATGACGTCGATTAAGAAGCATTACGACTCGGTGGCCCGCGAGTTGGAGCTCAATAGCCCGTCTGATCGCGCCTTGCCCTCGCGCGTACATGCGGTGATCATGATTTCTGACCTCAACAAGCCGACGATGAGGGCTATACAGTTCGCGAAGGCTACTGTCCCAACTTTCTTGGAGGCTGTCATCGTCGACGTTGACTCCGACGCTACGGAGCGCCTGCTGGAGCGCTGGGACGAGGAGGACATCGACATCCCCCTCAGGATCATTGCTTCCCCATATCGCGAGATCACCAACCCGTTAATCGATCACATTCGCCGTATCCGCAGCGAAAATCCGCGAGACATGGTCGAGGTCTTTATTCCGGAGTACGTCGTTGGCCACTGGTGGGAACATCTGCTGCACAACCAGACGGCGCTCGTCGCGCGTGCCCGGCTACACTTTATGCCGGGTGTGCTTATCTCCTCAGTTCCTTACCAGTTGCGTAGCTCGGCGATTCTCGAAAAGCGTTGGAAGCGTAACGATCCTCGTTCTTGGCGTGATCCTGGTGCCACCATCACTCCCCGGCGTTGAGATGCCACCGAGGGCCTTAGACTTAGATAAATGCATGAGTCTGTTGGTGCGTCCCAGGGCGATGAATTCGACCTTGGCATGGGCAATATCGCTCACGGTGGTTATTGCGTGGCGCGTCTCGATGGCAGGGTAGTCTTCGTCCGCGGCGCGTTGCCGGGGGAGGAGGTCCGGGTTCGGCTGACCGACATATCGAAGGCTTCGCACTGGTTTGGACAGGCTGTCGACGTCATCTCGGCCGATTCGCATCGCGTTGTTCCGCCATGCCCAGTGGCGGGAGAGTGTGGGGGTTGCGACTTCCAACACGTCGATGTTGAGTTTCAGCGCGAGCTTAAGCGGCGTGTCGTCGCTGAGCAACTCAGTCGCCTCGCTGGGATTAAGTGGGCGGGGACTGTGGAGGCTGTTACCGGTTCCTCCGATGGTCTGGGCTGGCGTACGCGCATGCAGTATCGCAGCCTCAACCAGCGTCCAGCGCTGCGTCGTCATCGTAGTCATGATTTAGTACAAGTTCCCGAAGGCGGTTGCCCGATCGCGCACCCTGCGGGCCGCCCTGCTGCTGAAGCTGCCTGTAATACGGCTGAGCACGCGATTGTCATGGTGACTAGTTGTCTAAGCGAGGATCCGGAAGTGAGCGTCATCGCAGATGGGCAGCTTGTTGCTGGCGGTGAGACAATGACAGCTCGTGTTGGCCAGCGTCGGTGGAAGGTCGGCGCTGGTGGGTTTTGGCAGGTGCATCCGGGGGCTGCTGAAGCCTTGGCGGATGCAGTTATCGGTAGCCTGGAACCCCAGCAGGGTGACGAAGCTCTTGATCTGTATTGCGGTGTTGGACTCTTCGCAGGACTCTTGGCCGATCGTGGAGTTCGAGTCCGTGGTGTTGAGGTATCGCGTCAGGCAGTTGCGTTGGCGCGACGCAATGTGCCGGGCGGCCGTTTCACCGCTGGCCGCGTGGAGCGAGTGCTACCTCGGATGGCGCCTAAAGCGAACATTGTGGTGCTGGATCCGCCACGCAAGGGTGCTGGGAAAACTGTCGTCCAGGCTGTGGCTCGGACTTCGCCTCGGGCGATCGCTCATGTCGCCTGTGACCCGGCCGCCTTGGCTCGCGATCTGCACTTGTTCGACGTCAACGGGTATCTGCCTCGATCAATCCGTGCTTTTGACGTCTTCCCGATGACTCATCACGTCGAAGCCGTGGCGATTCTGGAACCGAAGATCTGAGATGACAGGTCCAGTTCCGAAATGTCCGCTACGTCCCGGGGATCCATGCAGTCTGTGTCAGCTGTACGTGACGGGTCCGCAAGATTGCGGGTTGGTGTACCTCGTTATGGGCGACGATGCTCTGCGAGATGAGCTCGTGAAGTCGAGAAAAGCAGCATGCAGAAAGGCAAACAAGCTACCGGAGGTCAGCCCTCTTGATACGACGGACGATGATGAGTTAGGTACAGATCCCCGACTCGAAGGACTCGACTGAGTATACATTCCCAACTAAGCCTTCCCTTAGTTGGAGGTGGCTTCTCGACAAGGTATCTTGACGTCAAGATACCTTGTTCCGCCACGAGGGCGGGACTCGACGCGAGATGATGAGAACCGCATCGACCAGTCAGGAGTCCACATGAGTGTCAACAGCTTCAACGCGAGGCGAATCCTCGACGTCGACGGCCAGTCTTACGAGATCTACGACATCACCAAGGTTGATGGTTCCGACAACCTTCCGTATAGCCTCAAGGTTCTGCTTGAGAACCTGTTACGCACCGAGGATGGCGCCAACATCACGGCCGAGCAGATCACTGAACTAGGTCATTGGGACGCCGACGCCCAGCCGTCCAAGGAGATCCAGTTCACTCCGGCCCGCGTTATTATGCAGGACTTCACCGGCGTGCCTTGTATCGTCGACTTGGCCACCATGCGCGAGGCTGTTGCCGACCTCGGTGGTGATCCCCGCAAGGTCAACCCACTGTCACCAGCAGAGATGGTCATTGACCACTCCGTCATCGTTGAGCGCTTTGGCACTCCGGAAGCCTTCGAGCAGAACAAGGACATCGAGTACCAGCGCAACCGTGAGCGTTACCAGTTCCTACGTTGGGGCCAGAGCGCGTTCGAGAACTTCCGCGTCGTTCCGCCGGGCACTGGCATCGTTCACCAGGTCAACATCGAACACCTTGCCCGGGTGACCTTCATCCGTGACGACGACGGCACCAAAGTCGCCTACCCAGATACCTGTGTGGGCACCGACTCCCACACCACCATGGTCAACGGGCTAGGCGTCGTTGGCTGGGGTGTTGGCGGCATCGAGGCCGAGGCCGCCATGCTCGGTCAGCCAGTCTCCATGTTGGTTCCGCGCGTCGTTGGCTTCAAGCTCTCCGGTGAGCTGTCCGATGGCGTCACCGCCACCGACCTCGTCTTGACGATCACCCAGATGCTGCGTGAGCATAAGGTCGTCGGTAAATTCGTCGAGTTTTACGGTCCTGGCGTTGCTGCTGTGCCGCTAGCTAACCGCGCTACGTTGGGCAATATGAGCCCCGAATACGGGTCGACTATTGCTGTCTTTCCGATCGACGATGTCACCCTGGACTACCTGCGTCTTACCGGTCGCGACGAGTCCCAGGTCAAGCTCGTCGAGGCCTATGCTAAGGCCCAGGGTATGTGGCACGATCCGCAGCATGAGGCCCGCTATTCCGAATACATAGAGCTCGACCTCTCAACGGTCAAGCCCTCCATCGCTGGCCCGAAGCGCCCGCAGGATCGCATCCTTATCTCTGAGGCCAAGGAATCTTTCGAAAAGACTGTTGGTGACTACACCACCAACCCTGGTGCGGCCGTTCCCGTTACCCTCGCTGACGGTCGCTCCTTCGAGCTACGCAACGGTGCCGTGACGGTCGCCGCTATCACCTCGTGTACCAATACTTCGAACCCGAGCGTCATGATCGCTGCCGGTCTCGTTGCCAAGAAGGCCCACGAGTTGGGCTTGGCTCCGAAGCCGTGGGTCAAGACGTCGCTGGCTCCGGGCTCCCAAGTCGTCACTGACTACTTTGAGCGTGCGGGGCTTTCTGAACATCTTGCTGCGATGGGTTTTGACCTCGTTGGCTATGGCTGCACTACCTGTATTGGCAACACCGGCCCGCTTATTCCTGAAGTCTCGGCTGCCATCAATGAGAACGATCTGGCCGTCACGGCCGTCCTGTCTGGCAACCGCAACTTCGAGGGTCGCATCAGCCCCGACGTCACGATGAACTACCTAGCCAGCCCTCCGCTGGTTGTCATCTACTCGATTGCCGGCACTATGGACATCGACCTCAACAATGACGTTCTCGCCACCACCCCGGATGGTCGTGAGGTTCGTTTGGTTGATCTGTGGCCCTCTACCGAGGAGATTGAGGAGATCGTCGGGTCGTCTATCTCCGCCGAGATGTACTCAGAGCGTTACGCTGACGTCTTCGATGGCGGTCCGCGCTGGAAGGAGCTCGATACCCCCGAGGGTGAGACCTTCGCTTGGGACCCGGCTTCTACTTATGTACGCAAGCTACCGATCTTTGACGGTATGAAGGCTGAGCCGGAGCCGGTTGGTGACATCACTGGCGCTCGCGTGCTGCTCAAGCTGGGTGACTCGGTAACCACTGACCACATTTCCCCGGCGGGCAACATTAAGTCTGATTCTCCGGCCGGCCAGTGGTTGGCCGGCAATGGCGTCGAGTGCCGCGACTTCAACTCCTATGGTTCCCGGCGTGGGAATCACGAGGTCATGATGCGTGGTACCTTCGCTAATATCCGGCTGCGCAATCAGCTTGCCTCAGGAACTGAGGGTGGCTTCACCCGTGATTTCACCAAGGCTGACGGGCCTGTCACGACGGTGTACGACGCCTCGGTGAATTACCGCGAGCAAGGCATCCCGTTGGTCGTCTTGGGTGGTAAGGAGTACGGTTCTGGTTCCTCGCGCGACTGGGCTGCCAAAGGCACCCAGCTGCTCGGTGTCAAGGCGGTTATCGCTGAGAGTTACGAGCGCATCCACCGCTCCAACCTCATCGGAATGGGCGTCCTGCCGCTGCAGTTCCCGGAGGGCCAATCAGCCGCTTCCCTCGGTCTGACTGGCGAGGAAACCTTCGAGATTACCGGTGTTGACAAGATTAACGAGATGATCCCGGAGGCGGTCCACGTCAAGGCCGTCAACGATGAGGTCGTCGAGTTTGACGCGGTCGTGCGCATTGACACCCCTGGAGAACGGCTGTACTACCTCAACGGTGGCATCTTGCAGTATGTGCTGAGGAACATGGCACGTACTTGATGTACTGGGGCGGGAATCGGGTGGTTCCCGCCCCATATTGTGTTCGAGATTGTGTTCGACCCTCAGATATCCTTCAGTAATAAGACCCGCCTCTTGTCCTCAAGGCAGTGCGGGGTTGGCCCTTCCCTCGTGATCGGCCGGCCAGCCCCAGTTTCTGCGGGTAGCGGTGAGGAACTTGGCCCGGCTCACTCTCAGCTATGCGCGGCGGTCTTTGGCCCCATCCGCGCGGGCCCACTCCATCTCTGAGAAGGAGACGAGATAGTGAGCGTGAGGCGAAATGGAGCGCTAAGGAGGCACAGTGTGACAGCGGTAGGTCCTAAGATGCCACGTATGGCTCTTCTCGACGACATCGGCTGTCCCGACGACGTGAGGAAACTCACCACTAAGCAGGCCGAGGATCTCGCCGAGGAAATTCGTGCCTTCCTTATCGACAAAGTATCGCGTACCGGTGGTCACCTCGGGCCGAATCTCGGCGTCGTTGAGTTGACGATCGCCTTGCACCGGGTGTTCGACTCACCCCACGACCCCATCATCTTTGACACCGGTCACCAGAGCTACGTCCATAAGATCCTTACCGGGCGCGCGAACGGTTTTGAGAAGCTGCGCCAGCGTGGGGGACTTTCCGGGTATCCCAGTCGCGCGGAATCTGTCCATGATTGGGTGGAAAACTCCCACGCTTCGGCCTCGTTGTCTTGGGCCGAGGGCATGGCCAAGGGATTTCTTTCTCAGGGCGAGGATCGCACCGTCGTCGCCGTCATTGGTGACGGAGCGTTGACGGGTGGAATGGCATGGGAGGCGCTGAACTCCATCGCCGACCAGCAGGGCCTTCGTCTAGTCATTGTCGTTAACGACAATGGCCGTTCCTACACCCCGACAGTGGGGGGTTTGGCGAACCAACTTGCCATTATCCGCACTGATCCTCACTACGAGGAAGCTCTCGACCGGATGAAGCGGCATGTCACCGACAAGCCACTCGGCAAGCAGGTTTTCGGTCTCATGCATGCCGCTAAGGCCGGTGTTAAAGACGCCCTCATCGGCAATGGGATTTTCTCCGATTTGGGTATCAAGTACCTCGGCCCGGTTGATGGCCACGATGTCCTCTCTGTCGAACGAGCCCTCGAGCTTGCTAAGCGCTATGGGCATCCCGTCATCGTCCATGTCATGACGACCAAGGGCAAGGGATTTGCTGCTGCTGAGGCTAATGAGGAGGATCATTTTCACGCTGTCGGAAGGATTGACCCAGTCACTGGTGCATCTCTTAAGGCTTCCGGTGGTGCTTCGTGGACCCAGGCTTTTGCTGGCGCCATGGTTGAGTTGGGGGAGAGGCGCCCCGATATTGTCGGGGTGACCGCCGCCATGCTTCACCCCGTCGGTCTCGCACCGTTCGCAGCCCGACACCCGGATCGGGTTCTCGATGTCGGTATCGCCGAGCAGCATGCGGTGACATCTGCTGCTGGCATGGCCGCCGCAGGGTTACACCCCGTTGTGGCTCTCTACTCGACCTTCCTTAATCGTGCTTTTGACCAGCTCCTTATGGATGCCGGGTTGCACCATGCGGGTGTGACTATCGTGCTGGATCGGGCTGGTATCACAGGTACTGACGGCGCATCTCACAACGGTATGTGGGATATGGCTATGTGCGGGATTGTTCCTGGTCTGATGCTGTCGGCCCCACGTGACCGTCAGCACCTCGTGTCCGTGCTCAATGAAGCCGTCGACATTGACGACCGTCCTACAGTCATCCGGTATTCCAAGGACCCCATACCTGACGACATCCGCATTGTGACCTCCCATGACGGTCTCGACGTGTTGTGTGATGGTCCTGAGGATGGGATTCTTCTCGTCGCCCACGGTCAGCTTTGTGCAGAGGCTCTCGCTGCAGTAGATCAACTCGACTCCCCGGTTCGCGTCGTCAGCCCCAGGTGGTCTCTCCCCGTGTGTGGCGGGCTTATTGAGGAAGCTGCAAGAGCTCGCGCAGTCGTTAGTGTTGAAGACGGGCTAGTCGTTTCCGGGCTCGGATCTCATTTGGCTGATGCGTTGTCGCAGCAGGGTATGTGGCGACCGATACGTAGCCTCGGCATTCCGCAGCGCTACCTCGATCACGACTCGCGTTCGGCAATCATGGCTGAGCTTGGTTTAGATTCTCGAGGTATCGCTGATGCCGTCAGCCAACTGGTTGCCCAACTTGATGGTGAGTACTCGTGAAGGGGATGCCGGGATTCACAGCGTGGCCATAACCGCGCTTAGCGGCCCCGAGAGAATCTCCCGTTGCCACGGCCGTGCGCCGAGCCCCTCCAGGAAAACGTCAACCCCCTCGACTGAACAATCCTCAGGCGGTTGCCATGCAAAATGCCTCAGCCATGTTGGGGTGCAGAGGTTTTCGGGTGGGACGTCATGGTCGGCGGCCACGTCGTTGACGGCTGGTCTTACGGCTGCCCACCGTGCGGCTTCCTCCGGATGATGGCGCTCCCACGACCGGGGGTGGGGGATGCCTGAGGATGGCTCCCGCAACGGCGGATACTTCGTCGGTGACACGCTTCGTGCGTGGTTGATGGCCTCGGCCCAGGTTGGCGGTACTTTTTCGCCCGTCCTCGATGAAATCCCCTGATGGCAAGAACTGTTTCGACGTCAACGTTGCCAGTGCGGTCGCAGTGACGAGCCGCGGCGACCAAGGCTTCGTCACGGAGCAGACGTCCGGGCATAATATCGAGGTCATGGGCGAGGTTCTCTCGTGCTAGCCACAGATCGTGCGCTAATTGCAGTCCAGCCCGACTGTGAATATCACCGATATGGCTAAGCTTGCGCCAGCGCTTCGGATCGATTCCTGGTTCCTCGCTCGGCAAGTCCGCTGCTACCTCGACAAGATGGGCAAATTCCTGACGAGCCCATTCTTCTTTTCCAGCTTCATGAAGATCGCTAAGGATCTTTTCCCTGAGGTCGTTGAGGAGTTCGACGTCAAGGGCCGCGTACACCTGCCAATCGCGGGGGAGGGGTCGACGCGACCAATCAGAGGCGGAGTGCTCCTTAAGTAGGGTCACTCCGCAGTAACGCTCGACCATCGGGCCCAGGCTGACCCTCGGCAGGTTGAGAAGACGACCTGCCAGTTCAGTGTCGAAGAGGTCATCAGGACGCAGGCCGTCCATGGCAAGGCAGGGCATGTCCTGCGTGGCGGCGTGAAGAATCCACTGGGTTCCAGCCAGCGCCTTGGCGAGAGGCTTGAGGCCGACGGCTCCACCGAGAGCGAGGGGATCGACGAGGTGTGTGCCCGATCCGTCTCGGCGTAGCTGGATGAGGCAAGCCCGGGGGCTATAGCGAAACCCGTGGGCTCGTTCAGTGTCGATCGCAATCGGACCATGCCCGTTACTGAGGGCCCGACAGGTGTGCGTGAGACTGTCGGGAGTGTTGACGACCGGCGGCACTCCCTCGCGAGGTTCAGCAAGGATAGGGAGGTCGCTCACGCGAATTCGGCCCGTCGGGGAGAGATGGCGGCAATGTCGTCGGGAATGGGAGAGACCCCGCAGGAGAGCAGGCAGAGGTCACTCCATGATCCCAAATGGGAATCGACGTCTTCGGCGGTTGAGAAAGTTGGTGTCCACGAGGCACGCAGCTCGATGTGGTTGGACTCAGGGTCTGCAGCGAGCTGTCCGAAGGGCCGGCTCACAACTGAGGTGACGGTACCGGCTTCGGCATGGTAGACGGCGTGGTGAGATTCCAAAGAATCCGTAAGCCATGACCACGCGACGCGGCCCACTAGTGGGTCAGAAGCCATTGACGGATCAACATCGGCTCGGATCATGGCGACGAAACGGCTGGTGCCTTGCCAGGCTTCAGAACCGGAAGGATCGTGCAACAGGATGAGACGCCCGCTGCCGAGTTCGTCTTCCCTGATCGCGACCGAACCTTCAATTGCTACCGAGAACGGCGAGATGCGGGTAGGAGCGGGGATCTCATGGACCTCGAGCTTGTCAGACCACGAATAGCCGAGGATCCGGGAACGCAACTCGTCAAAAACCACGGGATACATCTGCCGAATCACCCTTTCAGGCTATGGGGGCTGACACCTGCGACGCCCTCTCGACGCGCCGCGTGCTGCGGATCTATGCGGTTGAGGTTGAGGGTTTCGGTCTGCAACCGCGGTACCATCACGTGGTCTCGTCGGTTGGTACCAGGTCCAAACAGATGGAGTTAATGCAATACCTCAAGTCAGTGGGGGTGTCGAAACCTTCGCCTGCAAACACGTGGCCGAGGTGGGAATCACACTGGGCACACCTCACTTCGGTGCGTGGGCGACCAGGAAGAGACTCATCGTTGAGGTACCGCACCCGGTCCTCAGCCAGCGGCGCATAGAAAGATGGCCAACCACAGCTGGAGTGAAACTTCTGGGTAGAGCGGAACAACTCGGCTCCACATGCACGGCAGCGATACACGCCCTCGGTGGTGGTATCGGTGTATTCGCCGACAAAGGGAGCCTCGGTCCCCGCTTCGCGCAACACGTAGTATTCCTCGTCGCTTAGACGCTCGTGCCACTGTTCAGGGGTGAGCACGAGGTGAGGCTGTAGGTCGTATGTCGCGGTGTGTTCGTGGTCCATATTCCCTCCGATGGCATGTGCCGCGTGTTCCGTGTTCAGTGAAACGGCGAGGGACTTGTCGGCATTCCTGAGTTACCGGATTGCGGCGAGACCGGGAAGTAGTAATCGAGAAAGGATGAGACTCATGACCGACGGCCTTCCCCAGCTGTCCGACGTGCTACGGCGCTTGGGCCAGGAGCTCACCAGGCGGTCAGTTGGAGTGGAGCTCAGGTGGGTGGGGTGGGCTGTCGGTGGGTTGTGGGACCAGCCCCATTGCTGCCGAGCAGTAGCGTTCGAAGGCGAGTGAGGCAAGTACTGGGTCGTCTCCCAACGGCGCGGCAACAACCTCGGCGCCGGCGTGCAAAGCCCGGCGAGTATGAATGCGGAAATTCTCGTCGTCGCAAATCCACAGGCTTCCCACTGCGATATGACGGCGCCCTTCCTGTCGCAGGCGGGCGACGACCTCCTCGACCGCAGTAGCCCCACCACGATTGGTGGCGATGCGGACCGGAAGGTGATGATGCTGGGACCACAGCCGGGTCAGCTTGGACAGCATTGCCGCGCCACGTAAATCGCCGCCATCAGGGGAAGACAATACGAGTGAGTCCAGCTCCTGGGCATGGACGCGATGAGCTGCCAGACGCAATCGCGCATCGACGAGGTTGAGCAGCACCGGTGCTGGTCCGGTGGGGCGGGCCACCTTGATGGCAAGGTCCGGGTGGCTGCGATGCAATTCTGCGGCGTGTTGGACAACTTGTGGGGGATTGGAGTGCAGGTGGGTGGCATTGACGGGCACCAGGACCAGTTCACGCCAGGAAAGCTTGATCCGAGGTGCCTTGTACTGCCCGGCAGCTGGGACGAAGCTCACCGTAGACTCGATGTGGGGATGGAGGTGTGACATCCGCTGGCGTAACCTCTGGCCGATGAGATTGGCGGAGGTTTCGGATAAGGCCGGGAGGACGAGATCGAGTACTGGCGCTGCCATCGGACTGCTCCCTTCCTTCCGGTCCTTGAGGGTGACAAATCCTCCATTTTGCATTCAGCCTATCGAAGTGACGCTTTCAATTTGCCTGAAGTATCGCTGTGAACCGGTGTGCACGTCTTCGACGGCTGTTGAGGACGGATGGGAGGATCTCCAGTTGCCACGCTGGTCGGGTCGGGGGTGACAAATGATAGATCGCCTTGTTGCTGATCAATGTGGGCGACGTCAGGTTTGAACCTGCGACCTCTGTCGTCTACCTCGGCTCGTCAGGCGGATTTACCGCTGTCGTCGGTATCAGCGTCACCGCGTTCCTCAAGCTCGTTGAGGTAATTATAGACGGTGAACCGCGAGACCTTCAGTCTGTTCGCAGTCGCCTCGATGCTGTCTTTGAGCAGAAAGAAGCCGCGACGGCGCAGTTCGTCGACTACGCGGAGCTTGTGATCTTTACGCATGAGGCTGACCGGCACGCCAACCTGATCAATTGCTTCGCGCATCAACCCGGTTGCTACCTGTTTGATGTCACGTGGTGGGTCTTGGTGGTGGGGAATCTGGGGGGCCGGGGTCTCCCCAGGCCAAGGCCCGCCGTGCAGGATCGCGGCGGTCATGTCATGGACTCCCTGCCAGACAGAGACATCGGTGTTTGTGCATAAGGCGGCGAACGGGCCGTCAGCGTCCTCGATGAGGATGGTGGAAGAGCGCAGGGCCCGCCCTTCGGGGGACGTGCTTTCGTAACCGATCCGGGTCTGCATAGTTCCTTCGCGCCATGCGCGCAGTAGCGCTTCGGTTGCGGGGTCGCCGATGTTACGACTGGTGAGGTGACCAGAGATGGCCACGATGCTGTTGGGCATTTTCGACAGGTCGTGCAGTACGACTTCGCTGCTGCCGATGAGGGATCGTTTGAGAGGATCGACGAGACCGGCTAGTGCGGTGATCATCGCTTCCCGAGAAGCTCTTGACATGTGATTCATAGGGTCTCCGAGGTGAGGATGGGCAGCCGGGGATGTGGCGCGGTGGTACTCGGATGCGTGATCAAGTTCAACAAACCGTTGACACGTATGATGCGAGGTGAGAGGATTGCAAAATCCGTTGAGGGAATCAACGGAAATTGGTCAACATCCGTTCAGCAGGTATTACAGACCCACGAAGGAGTGTGCAATGAAGTACATCCCCGAACCGTTTAAGATCAAGATGGTCGAACCGATTGCGATGACCTCCCGGGAGGAGCGCGCCAACATCCTCGCACGGGCACGTTACAACATGTTCGGCCTACCCGCCGAGTCCGTCTACATCGACCTGCTCACCGATTCCGGTACCGGCGCGATGAGTGATGCCCAGTGGGCGGCCGTGATGCGCGGTGACGAGGCGTACTCCGGTGGGCGCAGTTATATGCACCTCATGGACGTTGCCGGCAGTATCTTTGGTTACAGCTACATTCAGCCGGTGCATCAAGGCCGTGCTGCGGAAAAAGTGCTCATGCCGCTATTGGTCTCTCGTCCCGGCCAGCTCGTGGTGGCGAACACCTTCTTCGACACCACACGTGCCCACGTCGGCCTTGCCGGTGGGCGTCCGGTCGACAATGTCTGCTCGGAGGGTTTGGATTCGGCCAAAGTAGCCCCGTTCAAGGGCAACATGGATGTCGCGGGCCTGGAGAAACTCATTGCTGAGCACGGGGACGACATTGCTGCGATCGTCATGACCGTGACCAACAACTCGGTCGGCGGTCAGCCGGTTTCTCTGCAGAACATGCGAGAGACCTACGAGGTGGCTCACAAGTACGCAATTCCAGTCTGTCTTGACGCTGCTCGCTATGCCGAGAACGCCTATTTCATCCATGAGCGCGAGGAGGGATGTCAGGACCGTTCGTTACGCGATATCGTCGCGGAGATGTTCCGCTACGGCGACATGTTCGTGATGAGCGCGAAGAAGGACGCCATCGTCAACATGGGTGGTTTGCTCGGCGTCCGCGAAGATGGCGAACTAGCTGAGAAGGTCAAGAGCAACGTCATCTCCTTTGAGGGCTACCTTACCTACGGGGGATTGGCAGGTCGCGACTTGGAAGCGTTGGCCGTTGGCCTCGAGGAGGGACTCGACATGGACTGGCAGCGGTACCGTGTCGGCCAAATCCAATACCTTGGCGACCAGCTCGAGGAGGCTGGCGTGCCTTTCCAGAGCCCTGTTGGCGGTCATGCAGTATTCATCGACGCCGGTCGCATGCTGCCGCATTTGGAGTGGAAACAGTACCCAGGGCACGCGCTCGCTACCCAACTGTACTTGGATGCAGGAATTCGATCCTGCGACATCGGTTCTTACCTTATGGACCGGGACCCCGTTACCCAGGAGGAGCAACAGGCGCCCTTCGAGTTCACTCGGCTAGCAGTGCCGCGACGGGTCTACACCCAGTCTCACATGGACGTCGTCGCCGAGGCCGTTACCAAGATTGCCCGGGAGCCTGAAAAAGTACCCGGATACCGCATTACATGGGAGCCTCCGGTCTTGCGCCATTTCACAAGTCGACTCGAACCAATTCGGTGATGAGATGTCCACCCGGCTGGGAGGCTCTTCCCCGGCCGCTGGGTGCCCCGCCGTACCGTCACGCTTCGGTGCGGCGGGATCCGGAGCGCCGAGTGGAACAGAGCAGGAGCAAGGACTTCAACGGGGGCTGAAGAACCGGCACATCCAGTTTATCGCCCTGGGCGGGGCGATCGGAACGGGCTTGTTCTATGGCGCAGCTGAGTCTATCGAGCAGGCGGGGCCCGCCATCATGGTGTGCTATCTGATCGGCGGAGCTGTGATCTTTCTCATCATGCGAGCCTTGGGAGAGATGAGCGTTGAGCACCCAACTTCAGGGGCTTTCAGCTATTACGCCTACCGCAACTGGAGCCCACGCGCTGGATTCGTCTCTGGTTACAACTACTGGTTTAACTACATCGCCGTCTCCATGGCTGAGCTTACGGTGGTGGGAAAATACGTCAACTTCTGGTTCCCACAGATACCTGAGTGGTTGTCCGCAGGGGCCTTTCTCGTGCTCATTACTATTATCAACCTCACGGCAGTGAGAGCCTACGGAGAATTCGAGTTCTGGTTCGCTGTCATCAAAGTCGTCGCGATTCTTGCGATGATCGTGCTGGGTGTCCTTATCATTGCAACTGGCCTGGGTGGTGGCCCTCCGACCGGGATAGGTAACCTGTGGCGACACGGAGGATTCTTTCCAACCGGCATCAGCGGGATGCTGTGCGGTTTTGTCGTGGTGATGTTCAGCTTTGGAGGGGTCGAGCTCATCGGGATTACGGCAGGGGAGGCTGACGATCCGCGTCGGTCTATTCCGCGAGCGATCAATCAAGTCGTGTATCGGATCCTCATTTTCTACATCGGTGCAATTTCGGTCATGTTGTGTCTTTTTCCATGGAACCAGATCGGCAAGGCAGGCAGCCCCTTCGTGACGATCTTCGACAAAATCGGAGTCGCAGGTGCGGCGAATATCCTCAATGTTGTGGTGCTTACCGCTTCCATGTCGGCCTACAACTCGGGCCTATACTCCAACGGGCGGATGCTTTACAGCTTGGCCGCTCAGCACAACGCTCCCGGGATCTTCTGGAAGACGAATCGGCTGGGGGCGCCGTGGGTGGGAGTGCTCGCCTCCTCGGTGGTGACGGCAACGGCGGTGCTGCTGACGTACTTGATTCCTGGAAAGGTGTTTTTGTACATCATCTCGATCGCCTTGATCTCTGGGGTCATCAATTGGACGATGATCATCATCACCAACCTAAAGTTTCGGCGAAGGATCGGTCCTGAAGGTGTCGCAGCGTTGGAATTTCGGATGCCGGGTAATCCCGTCACCAGTTACGTGGTGTTGGTTTTTCTGGCGCTCGTGGTGGTCATCATGGCGATGATGCCGAGCTACCGAGTGGCACTCGTTGTTGGTCCCGTCTGGTTGGCGTTGCTGTGGGTGGGTTATGACGTGTCCTGCCTGGTGCGACGCCGTCATGCCTGAGGGGACGAGCGTACTGCCCCGGTAGCGGGGAGAACAGAGCCTAGAGCGCGTGCGGGCCCGGCGCGATTCCCCATGTGGGTTATTGATCCGGGCTGTGCACGCAGGTTTTGTCCGTGCGCCCTGGACATGGTTCATCGCAACGGGACGGTCCAGCTCAGTGGTGCTCCATGTTGGTTAAACGTTCGTGCCACTGGTTGGCCGTTAGTACCGGTCGTGGTTGTACGTCGAGTGCTGTGATGTGTTTGCGGTTCAACTCTCTCCCCCCCCGGTGGCGTGTGTCGCGCGTTCTGTGTTCAGTGAAATGTCAAGAAATGGTGATCGTCTTGTCGGTGTCTCCGGGCTTGCTGGTCCGCGATAGCGGCAGGATGGGGACAGTAATCGAGGAAGGATGAGATCGATGGCCGACAACTTCCCCCAGTTGTCCGACGTGTTGCGCTGCCCACAAGCTCCCGTTGACGTCAACAGCATTAATACCGACGCCACTCCGCAAGCTCCTGGAGGCAAAAGGGAGACGCTCGAGCAGTTCCAGCCGATGGCTGAGGAGTTGTCGGAGCTTCAAGAGAGACTTTTCGCCCGCGGACGCAACAACCCTGACCACGCCCGTCGGGTACTGATCGTGTTACAGGGGCTGGACACTGCCGGCAAAGGCGGAGTGGTACGACATGTTGTCGCGATGGTCGACCCGCAAGGCATCAACCATCACAGCTTCAAAGCCCCGACGCAGGAGGAACTCAGACATGACTTCCTTTGGCGCGTCAAGAAGGCTCTGCCGGAACCCGGAATGCTTGGTGTGTTTGATCGCTCCCATTACGAGGATGTCCTGGTCCCTCGCGTCGAGAATCTCGTCGAGGAGGAGGTCTGGAAAAAGCGTTACGACCTCATCAACGATTTCGAGATGAACCTGGCTGCTCGAGGCACCAACATCATCAAATGCTTCCTGCATATATCACCGGGCGTTCAGAAGGAACGGCTGGCGGCCCGCCTCAATGACCCTGCTAAGTACTGGAAGTATGATCCGGGCGATCTTGATACCCGGTCGAAATGGGCGGAATACATTGAGGCGTACAACGAATTACTGAGCCGCTGTAACCCCGACGTCGCACCCTGGTACATCATCCCGTCGGATCATAAGTGGTATCGCAACTGGGCAATGGGACGGATACTGCTGGAGACAATGCGGTCGATGAAGCTCACTTGGCCACCCGCCAATTTCGATGTCGAGGCTGAAAAGAGGCGTCTTGAGCAGGCTTGAATGGGTGGGGTCTGAATTGGGGTTCGGCAGGTGGCCGGTTGGAGTGGTATTCAAGTGGGTGGGGATGACAAAAGGGTTGGCCAACTTGTCGTCGGCCAACCCTGCTCTGTGGGCGATGCCAGGTTTGAACTGGCGACCTCTTCCGTGTCAGGGAAGCGCGCTACCACTGCGCCAACCGCCCGAGGTGGAGACGGGATTTGAACCCGTGTACACGGATTTGCAGTCCGTTGCCTCGCCTCTCGGCCACTCCACCACGTGGATAGGTCCGAAAGACCTCTCCGAGCGGACGACGGGACTCGAACCCGCGACCCTCACCTTGGCAAGGTGATGCTCTACCAACTGAGCCACGTCCGCATGCTAGCCAGCGGGCCTTTGAGGAGCTTTCGCACCTTGTCGTTCCTGCTGGGCGACGAGAAAGTACTCTAGGGGATGTTTCGCAGGCAATGCAAATCGACGTGGGCGTCTCGCCTTGAAACCTGGCGTTTCTCCTAGTCAGGTTAAATTTCATCACTGTTGCCTGCCGGCGTGTTGCGGGTTCCTGATCGATGAGCTCAACCGACGGGGGACGGGCGGAGAATGGGCCGAGGATCATCCTCGCTGTCGCCACATGCTGCGATGTTGAAGTTGGTCTGGCGATCACCCCTACTTGATCGCAAAACGCTTCCACCCAGTAACGATGTTGTGGCCGGCTTGGACAAGCAGTGCTGGTTCTGGCATAGTTTCACCAGCAACGGGCGGTTGGCGCAGTGGTAGCGCACTTCGTTCACACCGAAGGGGTCGCGGGTTCGAACCCCGCATCGCCCACCGACATTGGTGGCTGGGCAGAGTATTCTCAGCCAATGTTGCCTCTTGTGTGTGATCCCCGGGGAGAACGGCTCGGAGGACTGATTCCATAGTTAGCCCCGTGTCATAGGCAAATCCGCAATATTGTGGCTACGTCAGTGCCGGGAGATAGACATTAGGGATCAAGGAGGCTCATTCATGCCCATCATCGTCAAGGCGCTTCAGAAGGATGGACCGGACCGGCCTTTCAAAGTTGTCGAGATTGAACGACGAGACCCGCGTCCCGACGACGTCGTCATCGACATTAAAGCTGCTGGAATCTGTCATTCTGACATTCACACCATTCGCAACGAGTGGGGCCAGGCGCACTTCCCGCTGACCGTCGGTCATGAGATTGCCGGAATCGTTGAGGCTGTTGGTTCCGAGGTCACGAAGTACAAACCTGGAGACCGAGTAGGCGTCGGATGTCTGGTCAACTCGTGCGGACACTGTGAGCAGTGCGAGGCCGGGGAGGAGCAGGCGTGTCTCAACGGGCCGGTCGGTACTTACAACGCCCATGATGTCGACGGAAGTATCACCCAGGGCGGCTACTCTCAGAAAATCGTCGTCAACGAGAGGTTTGTTTGCCGCATCCCCGATTCCCTGGACTTCGTAGAGGCAGCTCCGCTGCTGTGCGCCGGCATCACCACCTATTCGCCGATCGCCCAGTGGAACGTCGGACCTGGCCAGAAGGTAGCCGTGCTGGGGCTCGGCGGACTGGGCCATATGGGGGTCCAGATTGCCGCTGCTAAAGGAGCGGATGTTACGGTGCTCTCACGTAGCCTGCGCAAGGAGAGATTCGCCGAAAAGCTCGGGGCCACGCGGACCCTTGCTACCAGCGACGACAACTTCTTCCGTGATCACCGGGGAGAGTTCGATTTCATACTCAACACCATTAGTGCTCTGATTGACGTGTCGGCTTACCTTAAGCTACTCAAGCCGCGTGGCGTCATGGCTTGTGTCGGTCTGCCACCTGAGGAACTTGGACTGCAGGTTGGTTCTCTCATCAACGGTTCCAAGGTGCTTGCCGGTTCAAATATCGGTGGCATCCCCCAGACCCAGGATATGCTCGATTTCTGCGCCGAGCATCGCCTCGGGGCATGGGTGGAAAAGATCGGGGTTGACGAGGTCGACGCGGCATATGACCGGGTGGTTGCGGGCGATGTGAGATTCCGCTTCGTTATTGACACTGCAACTTTCAGAGCAGTCGGAGCTGGATGAGCGATGAGCCGATGCCACCGCGAATTGGCGTGAAATTGATACCGACGGGTTGGCTGTCGTCCACTCCATCTTCCCGAGACACCTTGGCATCGGTGTACGACTTGGTCATGCGTCGGTTCTGGCCAGAGGCGTCTCTCGATTCTTTGGATTGTGCGACGTGCGGATCCGAGTTACAGGGGCCTCGGCGCTACACCTACGTCAGGACCTACACTCGGGGCCGATGAGGACAACCACATTAGCCCGGGATGGGCTGTACCGTTGGCGTGGCATGGACGCCGGTCACCGGGGACGTGCGGTGGCTATCGAGGTGGGGATGCAGGTTGGCATCCAGGTGCTGTTCGCTGGCCTTGTCATCTTTACCCTAGTTATGGCCCTGGTGTTGTCTCCGCCGCGTTTGGGGCGAATCCTCGGATGGGCGGCCTTACTCATCGTTGTGTATACCGCCCTTATGGGGACCCACGTGATGAGCCGTTCCCGCCGCGAAATGTGGCGCCCGTTGTTGGTGACAGTCATGGTCGTTGTGTCGATCCTGCTGGCTATTGATTTCCCTTATGCCGCCTATCTGACGATCCCGCTGTCCTTCGTGTACTTGGATCATCTGCCGCCACTGCAGGCATGTGTTGCGGTCGTCGTCGGAGCGGTGGCTATCCTGCTTGGGGTCGGGTTGACCGGTGGCTGGAGTGTGGGGGGAATCGTCGGCCCAGTCGCGGGTGCCGCTGTGGCAGTCGTCGTCGGTCTGTCTCTCAAGGCCATGCAGGCTCAGGCGGCCGAGTTGGAACGTCTCAATGTGGACTTGCTGGCGGTACAAAAGAGGTTGGCTGACTCCCAGCGTCAGGCCGGTGTACTGGAGGAGAGAGCCAGATTAGCCCGTGAGATCCATGACACCGTCGCTCAATCTCTGTCAAGCATTGGACTGTTGCTTTCTGCGGTGGAGCGTACTGCCCCTGACCACCCCGCCATCGAACAGATTCGACTCGCCCATCTCGCCTCCTCAGACGCCCTTTCAGAGACCCGTGGTCTCATTGCTGAGTTGGCTCCGCCCACGGTCGTCCATCAGGGACTGTCCGCGGTACTCGAACGGCTTGGGGCCACGACATGGTCAATCGGTGGGTTGCACGTCGACGTGGACTGCCCGGATACGTCCGATTTACCCATGGAGATCCAGACGGCATTGCTGAGACTATGCCAGGCAGCGATGTCGAATGTGGTGCGTCACGCCCACGCCCATCATGCGTCGATCCGGATTGTGCGTCCCAACCCCGGGCATGTGCTCTTGAGAGTTAGTGACGATGGGGTCGGCATGGATCTGGACGCGCCTGTTCGTGACGGGGCATTTGGGTTGCAAGCTATTCGGCAACGGGTTGAGGCCGCGTCGGGCGAGGTTTCTTTAACCTCTAAACCAGGGGAGGGCACCCGCGTTGAAGTCGATCTTCCCTGCCGTGCAGCATCACCGCATATTGATCGCCACAGCCAAGGAGAATCGTCATGACGGTGCGCGTCCTCATCGCAGATGACCATCCGGTGGTCCGAGCCGGGGTTACGGCATTGCTAGACACCGATCCCGACATTGAGATTGTTGCGACCGCAGCCACCCCTTCCGAGGCTCTTGCTGCTACAGCTACCGTTGACCTCGATCTCGTCCTGCTGGATTTGCAGTTCAGTAGCGACGCCGACGCGCCTTCTGGGGTTGATGTGACGCGAAAGATTCGGTCTCAACCTAATGCGCCTGAAGTCCTCATCCTTACCAATTACGACACGGATGCGGATATTTTGGCCGCGGTAGAGGCCGGAGCTACGGGTTATCTCCTCAAGGACGCCCCCGCTGAGGACCTGCTGTCGGCTATCCACCGGTCTGCACGAGGCGAAGGAGCCCTGGCCCCAGCCGTCGCTACCCGCCTCATGGCTCGTATGCGCTCGCCACGAACGTCGCTGACGGCCCGCGAGCTTGATGTCTTGGAGGCTTCTGCGCAGGGACTATCGAATGCACAGATTGCGGAGTTTCTCGTGGTGTCAGAAGCGACCGTCAAGACGCATCTGTCGCATATCTACACCAAACTTGGCGTTACCTCTCGAAGTGCAGCTGTCGCCAAAGCTCGAGACATTGGTTTCATTCGTTGACCCGGGGGTCGAATCAACCTCACCGGGTACGGCATGATTAGACAGTGTCCGGCACCAGTCGGACTGTAATCGAGTGAGGAAGTCAATCGTGTCCATCAGCATCACCCTGCACCGTTCCGGTACCTCCAGGACCCAGCAGGTGGACACTACGACCACCGGACTGGATCTCTTCGGCTCCGACCGTGCCGTCGTTGCCATGCGGGTCGACGGCAACCTCGTCGATCTGCAGCGTGAACTCCATGATGGCGCCGAGGTGGAGCCGGTTGAGGCCACCAGCGAGGACGGGCTCAACATCATCCGGCACTCGGCTACCCACGTCATGGCTCAGGCCGTCCAGCAGCTGTACCCCGAGGTGAACTTGGGTATTGGTCCGTTCATTACCGACGGGTTCTACTATGACTTCGGCAATATTGAGCCCGTCACCCCCGAGGTTCTTTCTGAGCTTGAGAAGCGGATGAAGCGGATCGTCAAAGAGAATCAGCGCTTCGTGCGTCGGGTCACCACTGAGGAGTCCGCCCGCGAGGAGCTGGCCGACCAGCCTTACAAGTTGGAGCTCATTGGCACCAAGGGTAAGGGTGCTGAGGGTGCCTCAGTCGAAGTCGGCGGTGGCGAGCTGACGATCTACGACAATGTGCGTCGCAATGGCGAGGTGGCATGGAAGGATCTGTGCCGCGGCCCCCATGTGCCCTCGACCAAGTACTTGGCCAATACCTTCGCCCTGACAAAGTTCTCGGCCGCGTACTGGAAGGGTGACCAAGCCAACGACCAGTTGCAGCGCATCTACGGAACAGCCTGGGCCAGCCGTGAGGGCTTGGCGGCCTACCAACAGCGGATCAAAGAGGCCGAGCGGCGCGATCACCGCAAGCTGGGAGCCGAGCTCGATCTGTTCTCCTTCCCTGAGGAAATCGGCCCGGGCCTGGTGGTGTTCCACCCTAAGGGCGCGATGCTGCGTCATCTCATCGAGGAACACGTCATCGCTCGTCACATGGAGGCTGGGTTCAACTTTGTCCACACTCCGGAGATCACTAAGGGAGGTCTGTTCCACACCTCGGGTCACTTGCCCTACTACGCCGACACTATGTTCCCGCCGATGCTTGTCGACGAGGAGCGAGATGAGGAGGGCAACGTCACTCGAGCCGGTCAGGAGTATTACCTCAAGGCTATGAATTGCCCGATGCATAACCTCATATTCCGGTCACGGGGTCGGTCGTACCGTGAGTTGCCGTTGCGGTTTTTCGAGATGGGCCACGATTATCGCTACGAGAAGTCGGGCGTCGTGCATGGACTGACTCGTATGCGGGGTTTTGCCCAGGACGACTCCCATACCTACTGCACCCGTGAGCAAGCCCCCGGCGAAATCAAGAAGCAGATCGAGTTTTTCCTGTCGATCCTGGCCGATTTTGGCCTCAATGACTTTTACCTCGAGCTGTCTACTCGTGAGAGCGACAGCGCGAAAAAGGAGAAATTCATCGGTTCCGATGAGGACTGGCAGGTCGCCACCGACACCCTCGACCAGGTGTGCCGTAGCACTGGTTTGCAGCTGGTCCCTGATCCGGGTGGTGCGGCTTTCTATGGCCCGAAGGTCTCGGTGCAGGTTAGGGATGCCATCGGGCGTACCTGGCAGATGTCGACGATTCAGTATGACTTTAACCAGCCTGAGCGGTTCGACTTGGAATACGCGGCTGCTGACGGCACCCATCAGCGTCCGATCATGCTGCACTCAGCCAAGTTGGGTAGTGTCGAGAGGTTTATTGGTGTGCTTACCGAGCATTACGCCGGTGCTTTCCCGGTATGGCTCTCTCCGGTCCAGGTGCGCTTGGTGCCGGTGGCTGAGGCCTTTAACGACTACGTCACCGGGTTCGCAGAGGTGTTGGGTTCCCGCGGGATTCGGGTCGAGACGGACCTGTCCTCGGACCGGTTTGGCAAGAAGATCCGCAACGCCTCTAAGGACAAGGTGCCTTTCATCCTCATCGCGGGCGGTGAGGATGCCGAGGCTGGTGCCGTATCCTTCCGGCTGCGTGATGGCTCTCAGGTCAATGGCGTCGTCCTGGACGAGGCAGTGCGTATCATTGCAGCTTGGGACAGTCGGCACCGCAACGACGATCCGACTGCCGAGACGCTGCGCGGAGTCGTTGATGACTGAGGATTACCGTCTCGAGTTCGCCGAGGAACTGGTCGGGGTTCCGGATCCCTTCAGGAGGTTCTGGACCCCGTATCGGATGGCGTATATCTCTGGTGAAAATAAGCCTCGAGGTAACCGGCCGGAGGATGGTTGTCCCTTCTGTAGAGCCCCGCAGCGTAGCGACGAGGACGCCCTTATCGTCCACCGTGGCGAGCACTGCTACGTCATTATGAACCTTTATCCCTACGGACCTGGGCACATGCTGGTATGCCCTTACCGCCACGTTGCTGGGTACGTCGATGCAACCCAAGACGAAGTCGTCGAGATGGCCGAGCTCACCCAGGATGCCATCCGGACCCTCCAGGAGGTGTCCCGTCCACAAGGGTTCAACGTAGGCATCAATCAGGGGGCATCCGGTGGTGCCGGGGTTGCCGCGCACCTGCATCAACACGTCATCCCGCGGTGGACCGGCGATACCAACTTTCTGCCCATCGTTGCCGGGGTCCGTGCTGTACCGCAATTGCTCGGCGATGGGCGCCAGATGCTTGCCGATGCGTGGGTGGGTCATGCTTGAGCACTTCCGTGCTGGCTGGGCCAAGGTCATGAATCCCATTGCCGACGCCTTGCTGAGAGCCCATGTCACCCCTGACGTGGTCACCTGGATCGGAACCATTGGCGCCGTGCTGATGGCGCTTATCTGCTTCCCGCAGGGCTGGCTGTGGCAGGGACCATGGTTGGTTACTCTGTTTATCTTCTCCGATTCGCTTGACGGCAACATGGCTCGCAAACTGGGTCGTCACTCCCAATGGGGATCCTTCCTGGACTCTACCCTGGACCGCTTCGGTGACGCCGCGATCTTTACTGGAGTGGCCTTGTACTTCGCAGGACCAGGGAACAGCGTGCTCTGGACAGCGATGGCTTGCGCGGCGTTGGTCTTCGGTATGGCGACCTCTTATGTGCGTGCCAAAGCTGAGTCTCTCGCCCTGGAGGCTAAGGTGGGCATCGCGACTCGTGCGGACCGTCTACTGGTGAGCCTGGTGGCCATCGAGATCACCGGGCTTGCCAGAGTAGGAGCCTTCCCACACTGGTGTGTGGTAGCGCTGCCAATTGCGTTGTGCTACCTGACGCTGGCAGGAGCAATCACCGTCGTCCAACGGATGGTGGCGGTGCGTCGGGCGTGTGAGTCGTGAGAAAGGACTTCACAGGGTGGCCGGGCTCCCGGATGAGGGATGCCGATGACTAGGGTGGATGTCGTGACGCGCACCTTGCCGCCTAATGAAGTTTCCGAGGCCAACCCGTGGGATACCGACCGGTTCTGGACGGTTCCTAATGTCCTGTCGGTCATCCGACTCATCGGTGTACCCATTTTCCTGTGGTTGGCTTTAGGGCCGCGCGCAGACGGTTGGGCAGTCGCAGTGCTTGCCGTGGCAGGCCTGACGGATTGGCTTGACGGTCGGATAGCCCGCCGCTGGCACCAAGTGTCCCGCATTGGGCAGATGCTCGATCCGGTTGCCGACCGTCTCTACATCTTTGCAACCGTTATTGCCCTGACTCTACGTGACGTAATTCCGTTATGGCTGGTGATTGTCCTTATCGCTCGCGACGTGTGTATGGCCTGTCTCATGCCAGCTCTGCGTACACGTGGATTTACATCTCTGCCGGTGCACTTCGTCGGAAAAGCAGCGACCTTTTGCCTGCTGTACTCCTTCCCGCTGGTGTTACTTGGGCGCTTCGGTACCGGTGGATGGACGGCGTGTAGGGTGCTGGGATGGGCCTTCGCGGTATGGGGGACAGGTCTCTACTGGTGGGCTTTCTTCCTCTACCTAGTTCAGACCATCCGCATCGTTCGGACGCTGCCACGCATCAGTTCGCGGGGTGAGTATTCGTGAAGCAGCGTCCAGATGCGTCAATGGACTTGCTGAGGGAGGTTCGCGGGCAGGCCTTGGACCAGGGCTACCAGGAACACCACGATCGGAACCCTGGCGCCACCTCTCGCCGCCCAGTCGGGGTAATAGCGGTGGCGTTGCTTCTGGTGACGGGCGTGCTCATTGGTATCGCGTGGCGGTCGACCGTTGCACGGGCCCCCTTAGACGCGCGGGAACGCAAAAATCTTGTCGCCCACGTGCAATCAGCTCAGGCCCACGAGTCGGCCCAGCACGCCGAATTGGCGAAGCTTCGTGCGTCTGTTAATGTCATGAAGGCTGCGGAGGCTACGCCACGCAACGATGAGGCCGGTCAAGACTCCGCGATGATTCCGATGGCGGGTCCAGGGGTGCGTATCATCCTTGATGACGCGAATGCTGCTCCTGCCGATGAACTTGGCGATAAGGATATGCGGAAGCTAGTCAATGCGGTGTGGCAGTCCGGGGCGGAAGCGGTAGCCATCAACGGACACCGTATTGGACCTCGCACTGCGATTCGCTCTGCTGGATCGGCGATCACGGTGGACTACGTTTCGCTGTCTCGCCCGTACGTTGTCGAAGCTATTGGCTCACCGCAGAAGCTGCCGGCCGAGTTGGCAGATACACCTGGCGGCCGTTGGATGACCTATCTCAGGGACAATTCGTCAATCACCTACCAAGTAACGACGAAGGATCGGGTCTCAGTTCCAGGATCGAAGGCATCGGTGAGTCACGCGAGCCCTCATCGTTGACAATGAGACGATGAACGGCAATGGCACATAGGAAGGACACCCATGATTGCGCTCATCGGCCTGGTGGTCGGGATCATTATCGGTATCGTGGTTAACCCGACTCTACCTCCCGGTTTGCAGCCGTATCTGCCGATCATGATCGTCGCTGCTCTGGACGCCATCTTTGGTGCGGTGCGTGCCTATTTAGCCCATACCTTCTCGGATCGTGTCTTTGTCGTCTCATTCTTGTCCAACGTTGCCATTGCGGCTCTCATCGTTTGGGTGGGAGACCAGATTGGCGTGGGATCGCAACTGTCGACCGCTGTCGTCGTCGTTTTAGGCATCCGCATCTTTACTAATGCTGCCGCCATCCGGCGTGAGGTGCTTCATGCCTGATCATCACGATCGACGGGAGTGGGCCGAGAATCATTGGCGCAAGATCGGCAAGGATCTGGCCTCGGTGTCTACTGGCCAGATCCTCGTCGCCATCATGTTGTGTTTGTGCTCATTCATGGTCGTCACTCAAGTACGATCCCGGCACGATCAGGACGCCTACTCGACGATGAGTCGGGCCGACCTGGTGACGATGTTGGATTCGTTATCGGATTCGTCACGCCAGCTTGATTCTGAGATCGCTGACCTACGCGCTACGACAAGGGACCTCCAGTCGGGTGCTGATTCGCGCAAGGTGGCTCGGCAAGAAGCTGAAGAACGGCTCACTCGGATGAAAATCTTGGCTGGCACGATCCCCGTCCACGGACCCGGTATCAAGATCACCATTGATGATCCTGAGGACAAGGTTACTTCAGATATGGTGCTTGATGCCGTTGAAGAGATGCGTGATGCCGGGGCCGAAGCCATGGTTCTCAATAACAAGGTGCGTATCGTTGCTGATACATGGTTTGCGGCAAGCCCAGACGGCCTGCAAGTCAGCGGTACGACCGTCACCCGCCCGTACACGTTGACGATTATTGGCCAACCACACGCTCTCAAAGAGGGAGCGAAGTTCCGTGGTGGTTTGGTTTCCCAGATGGAATCGGACAAGGTAGGTGCCAGTGTCGAGGTCACGACCTCGCGCGATCTCACTATTACGGCGGTGGCCCGTCCACAACCGATGACCCACGCCACACCGGTGAGATGAGGCAGGCATCAATGCTCTCGGCGCGGTACTCTGCGAGTATAAAGATTTTTACGTCGCCCGTGTCATGGAGGTGGTGATGACCGAGATTCCCGATCATGTATTGTGCACCTCGGATCACCTGTGGATTAGGCCCGGCAACGGTAGCCGGGTGCGACTCGGAGTCACGTCAGTCCTCCTGGACCATTTTGGACCGGTGGAATCAGTGTCTCTTCCCGATGACGGTGAGGAGGTCGTTTCCGGGGATTCCTGTGGAGACGTGGAGTTTTCCGTGCGTACCTGGGAGATTATTTCGCCAGTAGCCGGAGAGGTTGTTGCGGTGAACCCGTCGATTGACGCTGACCAGGTTGAGGCGGACCCGTGGGGGGACGGATGGCTCTTCGACGTGAGACTGTCAGACCCCGAGCAGTTGGACGAGTTGCTTGACCCTGACGAATACCTCGCGAGCGTGGGGGAGGTACCCCTAAAATGACTACTCCGGAGACCCCCGAGAGCGAGGACGCGAACATGAATAAGTGCCCCATGTGCGGCCACGTCAGTGAGGATGGCGCAAACTTCTGCTCCCGATGTGGGACCCGTCTTGGGGTGCCCATTGACACACCGGGGGACAACACTGGCGTGATCCCGACCATTACCGAACCAACGGTGGCTGAAGAAACCTCTCCCAATGTGGATCTTCCAGCCGGCGTCTTGCAGGACATCGCCGATCTTCCTGCTGAGAACGCCATGCTGATTGTGCGACGTGGCCCGAATCTCGGCGCCCAATTTCTGCTGGATCAGGACGAGACGACGGCAGGGCGTTCTACGCATTCCGATATCTTCCTTGACGACATCACGGTGTCTCGTCACCATGTGAAGTTCATTCGTCAAGATGGCCGAATGGTCGTTGAGGACCAAGGCAGCCTCAATGGTACTTACGTCAATCGCACTCTTGTCGATGGGTCGGCGGTCCTACGCGATGGCGACGAGGTGCAGATCGGAAAGTTCCGGATGACCTACCACACCGGTGGTACGGCATCGGGGACGAGTGGGGCCGGTCGCGTCTGATGCCAAGGTCTGTCCGCACTATCGGACAGGTCATGAAGACTCTCAAACCGGATTTTCCCGATCTGAGCATTTCCAAGATCCGATTTCTAGAGTCCGAGGGCCTGTTGTCCCCTGAGAGGGCACCATCGGGATACCGCAAGTACTCCGATTCTGACGTCGAGAGATTGCGGTATATCCTGACCTGCCAGCGTGACCACTTCCAACCATTGCGGGTCATCAGGGACCACTTGGAAATGATGGACCGAGGCGAGGAGCCCCCGGTTTCCGAGGCACCTCCTTTGCCCACTGAGAACGAGGGGACTCCTGATCCTCAGCCTCAGCCGACAGGTCAAGGAATTGTCCGGACCCGTGGCCCTATCCGGATGAACCGACGTGAACTCATCCGTGCCTCTGGCATTACCGAGGCCATGCTCATGGAGCTTGAGCGTCACCAGCTGGTACGGCCCAAGCGGGGAGCCTCGTACTTCGGTCAAGAGGCCCTCGTTATCTGTGTCGCAGCACGTCGATTGGCGGCTTACGGCATGGATACTCGTCACATGCGTGCCATCAGGCAGGCTGCGGAGCATGAAGCCGGACTTATAGAACAGGCCCTTATCCCACACGCGCGGCATCCTGAGCAGGCTTCAAAGATTGCTGCTGAGACGACCAAGGTAATGATGCACGCTCATACCGCCATGGTCTACGACATGTTGGAACATTGGTCGGGTAACTGATCGACATGGGGTCCGCGCTAGGCTGATCGCATGGTCTTGCTCGAGGTTGCCGAGATTCGGACCGAGCCTGTCTCCGGAGCGGCGGTGCTGCTGCTCCGTGAAGCTGATGGTCGACGCCATCTTGCCTTATGGATCGCGGATCCTGAAAAAACAGCTATTGCGGATGCCATCAACGAAACGGAGCCTGTGCGTCCCCTCACCCACGACCTACTGGCGCGTGCCATCGCAGTCCTGTGTGAGGAAGAGCCGCAGTGCATCATTACCAAGGTTGAGGACGGCATTTGGTTCGGTGAACTGGTGCTAGGCGATATGCGTATCGACGCTCGACCCTCCGATCTGGTGGCCCTTGCCCTACGTCTTCCAGTACCGATCTGGTGCACCGAGGAAGTCATCTCCACGGCCGGGATTCTCCTCGATGCTGGCCCTGAGGACGCTCTCGAAGAGTTCCGGCACTTCCTTGATGACGTTAGCCCTGACGACTTTGGGCCGGGACCCTCGACCTCTGGTTGACCTTAAGGCTACAGTAAAACACCTAGTGAAATGCATGTTTGAGGTAGGAGAGTGCAAACGATGTGAGGCAGGCGGCGTGGCTTCGACGCTGCTGGAGGCTTGCGCCGTAGCGTCAAGGACGTCGGCGAGGCGCCACGCTTCGTCAATGAGACCATGAGTAGAACTGGTGAAGGGTGACGATATGGCAACGACCGGTGAGCAGCCGAGTGTTGAGATTCCCCTCGACGGCCACGCGCGTCGCGGTCAGGACGCTCTTTTCGAGGGAGACTTTGCCCCGCTGCCTGAGGACATCGGATTCCGAGGCCCGGTCGCATCCGGTGCTGCTGGCATTAGCTATCGTCAGCTCGATTACTGGGCGCGAACCGGCTTGGTTCGTCCGGAGATTCGCGCAGCTCGTGGCTCGGGAAGTCAGCGCCTGTACTCTTTCCGCGACATCCTCATGCTCAAGGTTGTTAAGCGTCTCCTTGACGCTGGGGTATCTCTTCAACAGATCCGGGTGGCTATTGACCATCTACGCAGCAACGGGGCTGAGGACCTCTCTCGCGTCACTCTCATGAGCGACGGGGTCTCGGTGTACGAGTGCACTAATGACAACGAAGTCATTGACCTGCTGCATGGCGGGCAGGGGATGTTCGCTATTGCGCTAGGAGGGGTGTGGCGCGACGTTCAGGGAAGTCTTGCCGAACTGCCTAGCGAGCGTCTCAATCCGGTCGTGGACACTGAGCTCGACGAGTTCACTGCACGCAGAATCGCCAAGCACGCCTCCTGATTACGTGGTCATCGAGGGGGAGATGATCTCGCTCGGTTTCCTCCTTACGATCGGTGAGCGTGCATCAAGAGCTTCCTCCATGCGATGATCTCAACGAGGAGGCTCCCGTGAAGGACACCATCACCGGCATCATGAAGCGGCCCAGCATCGCCCATCTGCTGCGAGCCCACACCCGGTTTAACCGACGTCTTGGCAATCATTTCGCCGCGTCCATTACTTATTTCACGGTGCTGGCGATCATCCCGGTCGTTGCATTTGCCTTTGCGGTGTTGGGATTGGTGTTAAGCCGTTTGAGCCCCTACTTGCTTAACCAGGTCGTGGATTCAGTCGTAGGCCTGGCTACCGAATCCAGCGATAAGCAACAGATTCGCGCCATCATTGAGAATGCCATGAAAGTCGGTGGATCTGTCTGGGCGTTCGTTGTCTCTATCCTGACTGCGTTGTGGGCCGGAATTGGGTGGGTCGGAAACATCCGCAAGGGAATTCAAGCGGAGTGGGCTCCCGACTTTGACATGGTTGGTGATGACCGTGGTTTCATGCGAGCCAAACTCTCCGATATGCTCACATTCCTCGGTTTGTTACTGGTGACCTTATTGACGATCATCACCTCCCAGGTTGGCTCCTCCATGACCGGCATGCTGGCCCGGTGGACCGGCCTCGATTCGGTTCCTGGATACGGCTTGTTGCTAACGCTGGCAGGCCTAGTGGCGACGACGATTGCGGGTTGGCTCCTCTTCATTTTCTTATACACCGTTATGCCGCGAGTCAAGACGAGTTGGCCGCCAATTCTCAAAGGGTCCCTGGCGGCTGGATTCGCCCTTGCGCTGGTGCAGGTGGGTGCCGGATACCTCGTACGGGCCTTCAACTCTAACAAAGCTGTTCAAGCCTTCGGGTCGATCATCATTGTCATGCTGGTCTTTGATCTCGTCGCTCGATTGATCCTCTTTATTGCGTCGTGGATTGCGACTGCGAACCAGCCGGCTATCGATAAGGAATGGAACGATTGCGACGAGCCGTTGCTTGGACGCGAGGATTGTATGACGGCTGAAGGGCACTGGGAAGCAGCCTTAGCGGACCGCACCGCTAAGCAGGCGACGAAGGACGACGAGGATGATAAGGAGGTCGTTCCCCCGGGGTACACGGTCGTTGATGGCGTTGCTCGAGAAAACAGCAATGGGGGAGACCAATGGCGTTATAAGACGGAAGACGCGGTAAGCCTCGACAACGCACCCGCGAGTTCTGGCACGGTTGCCTCGTCGTACACCAAGCCTCACCGTTGGCCAATCATTGGTGCGAGTATTGTCGGTGCTATCGGGGGCATGGCAGTTAGCGCCATACTCGGTCGACGCCGCGAGGAACGTTGAACCACTGATTGCGTGTTGTGTGATGTCTGGTCCGCTCACGGCGAGGCGACTTCAACTAAGCTGCCCAGCTGTGGCCTTGGTGGCGCTCGTCCAAGGTGTGATAAGTCCCCACGTCGTCGGGTCCTCTCGGACCCAGAAAGGGAATTGCGACTTTGCAAGGGTCTTCGTCACGGAGAGCCAATTGCGCCTTAGCAGCCAGTCTTCTGGGTACGTTGTTTCCCGGAGTCGTCATGTTCACGTTGCCTCCCCTGTTTACCGCATGGTGGGGGGCCGTCACGAAGGCCTCGGACGCATCATTGGGTTGGGTGACGACGTGCGCGGTCCTTGCGTCGGGGATGCTGACTTATGTCGCTGGGATCGTCCGGCAGCAGGTGGGTACCCGCTGGATGTATGTTGTGGCGACGGTTCTTATGCTTGTGTCTCTAGCAGTCGTGCTGGTTAACCCACGGTCGCTACCCATCGCTTATGTTTGGGCGCTGTTGTCCGGGGCATCCTCGGCTTTCACCTATTCTCCCTCATTGACCGCAGTCCAGGAATGGTTCCCGCGACGGTTGGGACTGGTCACCGGATTGGTCAACGCTAGTTTTGCGCTTCCGGCTGCTGCGGCGGCCCCTATCGTGGCGGGCATGCTGAGAAATTGGGGATTCACAGCCACGGTTTTGACGCTCATGGTTGCCGTCGCCCTGACACAGATGATGGTGATTTTTCTTTCCACCCCATATTGGCTTGAGAAAAAACATGCGGAAGAGTTGGCAGTCGCGCGGAGAGAGATTTCTGGGCCGGCGGTGACAACTGCTCAAGCTGTGCGGACTCCCGCATTCTGGCAGGTGTGGGCGATGTGGTTCGCTGGCGGTGGGGCTGCCATTACGATGATGACTTTTGCTGCCACTTACTCCGCACATCTTAACGATATTGGGGTGCAAGTAAGTGCGGTGGCTGCCGTCACAGCTTTCGTTTCCGGAAATGGACTGATACGGGTGGTTAACGCGATGCTGCTCGACCATATTGGCCCGACGGTGATCGGGGGTGTTACATCCGTGACCCTCGCCTTTGGCTACATGCTGTTGGGGTTCGTCGCCAGTGGCTGGGCACTCATCGTCGTGGCTTTTCTGGCTGGCGTCGCTTTGGGGACTATCTTCACGATCTCCCCTGTGCTATTGACGCCCCTTTTCGGTATCAAGCACTTTGGTCCGATCTTCGGCCTGGCTTTCAGCGCCTACGGCATTTTTGGGGCTTTTGCCGGACCGATGTTCAGTTCTTATCTGGCTCAACGGCTGGGATATGGCTTGGTATTCATCTACCTCGCGCTGCTGATGTTCTGGGCGTTCCTTTCCGTGCTCGCGGTCGGCCGCTCCCAGCAGCGAATGGCAACTTGGGCTTAGCGCAAGGTGGCCCTTCCGTTGTCAACCAGTCCCGACGGGGACCACGTTCATTCGGAAGGGCCACTGTTGGGCCATAGCTGTCAGGCCTGCCCGATCTCGCTGAGCATGGCGGTGAACCACGGCTGAGTGGTGTCGAAAGGCTTGCCGCCCTTGATCCGATCGAAGGCGATGTTCGTCAACGTGTCGCCGTTCTCCTCGTCCTGGCCGATAACGCCAGTCTTACCGGCCAGGGCGCAATCGACAGCGAGGTCAGTGCAGCGGCCGATGAGCTCCAGGTCAGCTTCGTTCGAGGCTGCCGAACGGGAGAAGTAGCCGGACTTCTGGACCATGACCTTTTCGGCACCGAGCTTGTCGGCGAACTGTTTGCCGAACCAAGCACCCGGGTTCACCTTGTCGAGCTTGACGTGACCAAAGGGATCGCGCGGGACTTCCTGACCGTCTTTTTCCATCTCCTCAATAATGGCGTCCAGGCCAGCCCCCTCGGACAGGAAGATAGTGACGTTGCCAACTTCGTCCATGACCTTGTTGAGGCGTGCGGCTTCGGCCTCAAGGTCGATGTGAGCCTCGGGGACATATACGGCGTGGACATCCCAGGCCTTCTTGGACAGCCCGATCTCAGGTAGCCACTGTTGAGTATCGAGCCATTCGCGGTATTTGGCGGCGGTAGCGGCGGTGAGCCAGCCGCAGTTACGGCCCATGACTTCGTGGACGATGAGCATGCGTGATCCGGAGTTGTGCTCGCCAACGATGTTCTGAGCAAAGCGGGAACCTTGTTCCGCAGCCGTCCAAGCACCTAGCGATTGACGAATCGGCACGACGTCGTTATCGATGGTCTTCGGCAGGCCAACGACGGTGAGGCCGTAGTTATTCTCAGCCAGATAGGCGGCCAGATCGGCGGCGGTGGTATTAGTGTCGTCACCACCGATGGTGTGCAAAATGTCAACCCCGTCGGCAACCAGACGATCGGCGGCAACCTTGAGCGGGTCGTCGCCTTCGGCGACCAGACCACGCTTTACGAGGTCGGCGGCGTTGGTCAGCTTGACCCGCGAGTTGCCAATCGGGGATCCACCAAAACGCTTGAGGATCTCGGCATTCTTGCGAACGGTGTCGGTGACCTCGAGGAAGTCTCCCTTGAGCAGGCCCTCGTAGCCGTGCTTGTAGGCGATGATCTCGACCTCAGGTGCTACCTCGGTGTAGCGCTGGATCAATCCACTGATCGCGGTGGATAGGCACGGCGCAAATCCGCCCGCGGTGAGGAGTGCGACCTTCTTGACGGCCATAGGGAAACCTTTCATTTGTCGTGTGGGGTAACGCTAGCAAGCCTATGGTATGTGTCGAACCGGCACACAGGGGAGTAAAAGTCAACCCTTGCCGGACCGATGGTTGTCGTGCTGTTCTGCTGGCATGACGATGCATCCCTCGTGCGATCGACACTCGACCCCACCGCTCTCGCGATGGCGTTTCCCTGTCTCCCCACAGCGACGTCGTGACGATCGCGGCGTGAGTATGTCTGTTCTTGTCACCGTGTTACTGCCAATCCTTCTGATATCCGCGGGGGTGGCAGTCGATGGTGCAGAGCGATCTCGGGCAGTACGCGTCGCCCACACTGTTGCCGCCGAGGCGGCTCGAGCCGGGTGTGAGGAAGGATCCGCGGCACAGCTCGTCGGTCAAGATGGGTCTAGTGCTGCTCGTATGGCGGCGGAGGCATCCGCGCGAAGGGCTAAAGCGGATGGACTAAGCCAGCTTGTCATCGATGTCAATGGAGACGCCGTCAGCGTCGCGACGGAAATCACCCGGCCTACTCGTCTATTAGCCCTTATTGGACTAACCGAAGTACACGGTCGGGCGAGCGAAATGTGTACTTTGCTGGCTCGCTGAGGCCGTTGCAGCGATACAATGATGAGGTGTCTAAGTATTTTCCGGTCCACCCGGAGAACCCGCAGCAGCGTTCTCTCAATCAGATCGTCGACATCCTGCACCATGGCGGTCTTATCGCCTACCCGACAGACACGGGTTATGCCTTCGGTGCCCGGCTAGGGAATAAGGATGCCGTGGACCGGATTCGCAAACTTCGCCAGTTATCTGACAAGCATCACTTCACCCTGGTCATGAGCCAGTTTGCGCAGGTTGGCCAGTATGTCCAGATGGATAACTGGGTGTTTCGTGCCGTCAGTGCCGCTGTGCCAGGGCGATATACCTTCATTCTCAATGCCACTCGTGATGTTCCGAAGGTCATGCTGCACCCGCGAAAGAAAACCGTTGGGGTGCGCGTTCCCGAGCATGTGACAGCCCTGGCCCTGCTGGAAGCATTAAATGAGCCCATTGTCTCCTCCACCCTCATCCTGCCCGGTCAGGACACACCTATGGTCGACGGTTGGCAGGTTCAAGACGAGATCGGTGACCAACTCGATGCTGTCCTCGACTCAGGGGACTGTGGCGTCGAACCGACTACGGTGGTTGACTTCACCTCCGGTGAGGCGGTCGTCACCCGTCGGGGTGCCGGGGACCCCTCACTTTTCGAATGAGGCCATAAGCCTATGGACATGGTTTGCTGACGGAGGGTTGTAAGAGAGTGCTTGGTCTGATGGGGGCGATGGAGGATGAGGTGCGCCTCATCCGAGCTGACCTCGACGACGTCGAAGAGCTTGATGGTCCGTGCGAATTACTGCGCGGACGGTTAGACGGTACCCCAGTAGTGCTGGCTAAATGCGGTATCGGCAAGGTGAATGCTGCGTTAGCTGCTTCAGCAATGGTTCAGGCTGGCGCAACACGCATCGTCTTCACCGGAGTCGCTGGGGCTGTCGCGCCCGGATTAGGAATCGGTGACGTCGTTGTCGGCAATAGGTTCCAGCAGCATGATGCTGACGACACCGCATTTGGTAACCCGATCGGTACTGTTCCTGGGGAACCACCGTACTGGGAACCGGATCCCGTCCTTTTCGCCCTAGTGCTAGACGTATTGCGCGCGCTGGAGGAGCCTCGTGGCCATCAAGTGGTGGCGGGGCCAATAGTCAGTGGAGACCAGTTCATCGCTCAGGCCGAGAAGGTCGCCTGGCTACGCGCCACATTTGGGGCTAGCGCCGTCGAAATGGAAGGTGCGGCTCTAGCACAGGCAGCCAATCGTCTCGGTGTGCCTTTCGCTGTGGTGCGGATTCTGTCCGACTCTGCCGACGGTGATGCGGTAGCGGATTTTCCAGCATTCCTTAACAACGCGGCCCATCGTGGCCGCGACCTCGCTCACGCCTTAGCTCGGCAGCACAGGCTCACGGCTTGACGAGGCTGTCAGGCTCGTACGAGCAGGGCCCCTGGGGCTACACGGGTCCTCATTGTCGTCACTGTGCCGATGGGGTCTCCATCAACTTCCGCCAGGATCGGGCCGGAACCAGACATGACGAGGGCTGTTCGCGACGTCGCGTGGCGCACGAGGCGATGGCCGTGCCGATGTCGGGTGACAAAGTGGTTGAGGACGGCGATCCATCCGACAATGCCATGGGGAGACAGCGTGAGGACGTCAAGGGCCCCATCGTCAATGCGACCGTCGGCGACGAGAACGACGCCGCCGGGAAGTACTGAGCAATTGCAGACCAACATCGTTCGCGCCCGAGTGATGACGGGGCGGCGTCCGTCGACGCTTGCTCTGACTTGGAATCCCGGCTGCACCAGGGTCAGGGCACCCGAGGCGACATAGGCTAGCCAGCCGACCTTGTCCTTGAGTCGGTCTCGGGTACCGGCCATTGTCTGGGCGTCCATTCCCATCCCAATGATGACGGTAAAGCAGATTTCCTCGGACTCATCGAATCGGACATAGCCCAGATCAATTGCCCTAACCGGGCGGGTTAGCGCGGCATCGAGGGATGCGGCGAGATCGGTATGCGGCAACTCGAGGTTACGGGCCAAGAGGTTCCCAGTGCCCATCCCAAGTATTCCCATGGGGACCCCAGTGTTGGCTAGGCCTGCACTGACTTGACGGACGGTGCCGTCACCCCCAAGGGCGAGGACCATCTCGGCCCCCTCATCGACGGCCTTACAGGCTAGACCCTGGCCGTGGTCGTCGGCTGTCGTGGGGAAGAAAACAGGGGTGACGCCGCAGTGCTCACGGCACTTCTTTTCGATGAGGTCGTGCCAGTGAGGGTTGTTCTGCGTCTTGACAGAGTTGTGGACTACTGCCACCTTGCGGGGCTGAAATGTCTGCACGCCGCTAGCGTAGGGCATCTTACCGCAGCCCCTCGTGTGTCTCTTCACGCTTCGATGTCGACCCAACACTGGCCCGCCGGCGTAAGTCTGACCTCGCGACCCAGCAGCTTGGCCAGATCGATAGCCATCTGACTCCCACGGTCGGCGCGGCACGCCAACGTCACGATGGACCCCTTAGCGGTGTATTCCACGTTGGTGACGTCATGCCCGGCGGCACGGATAACGCCCTCCTCGTGACCAGCTCGACGCAGGCCGATGGTAGTCGTAAAGGTGTCCATCATGACCCGTCGGTGGAAGGCAGCCACTGTTAGAGCGTTGCTAACGGCGTTCCCATAGGCCCGGGTGAGACCTCCGGTCCCCAACTTGATGCCGCCGAACCACCGACTGGTGACGGCGACGACATCGGACAGATCCGGATTTCCTCTCGGATCCGCCGCTGTGAGGGCCGCCAAGGTGGGCATTCCCGCTGTGCCGGCAGGTTCGCCGTCGTCATTGCACCGCTGAACCCCACGATCTGCTCCCAGTACGAAGGCGGAGACATGGTGGCGGGCGTTGTGGCCGTCGTGCCGAGCCTGGGCGATAACCTCCCGAGCCTCGTCCTCACAGGTCACGCGCACCAGCCGGGTGAGGAAGACTGATCGCTTGATCTCAAGTTCTGTCTCAACTGGGCCTGCTAGAACGCTGTACTCGATCACTTGACCCCCGGTAGAGAGGTCACCATATCCATCCGAATCTTCTCCATCTCTTCGGCGACGCTGTGGGCGTCAAGGTTCTGGCTCGAGATCGGCGGAAGACCTGTAATGAAGATGGCGATATCGGCCAGCAGCCGCCGAGCCCAAGGCACCGGTCCGTTACCAGTGTGCCAACAGACCGAAAGCAGGTCGTAGCCGGTTTCGGTGACAGTGCGGTCTACCTTGGACCAGTCTTGTAAAGCCTGCGGAGCATCAGGACGGGTGGCCGACAGCAAGGCCGAACCTTGAATGAGTTCGTGGACCATCTGATTGCGCTCGATCTGAGCTTGCGGGGTTTTGGTGCGTCCCTGAGATAGGGATCTCAGTACTGGCATCATGGAACGAAGGGTTCGGCGATATTGACTTCGCACCAGCAGTACTGGGGCGCGTCGACCGACGATGTGGATGGTGACGATGCCGATTGTCAAACCCACAATAGTTTCGACGATGCGGTCCTGGGCGAGCTGGTACATCTGACCGGGCTTTGTTAGTGGCGTCATGAATAGTGCGAAACAGGTGATAAAGATGCAGGCGAGACCGTAATTGCGCGTCACCAGGGCTTGCATGGTCCACAGGAAAACGATGATGAGACCGATCTTGACCCAGCCTGAGGGGCCGAATGCGGCGATCGCCAGGTACAGGCCGAGGCCGACGACGGTACCGAGCACCCGGTGAATGGCGCGGATCGTCATGTCCGAGCGAGTTGCGTCCATGTGAATCATGATGAGGACGCTCAGTACCGCCCAGTATGGATGGCCGAACGGTAACAGGATCATAAGCAGAGAGGCGAAGAAGACACCTGTTGCCGCGCGCAGTGCCACCATCGTCGGTCGCGATCCCCGTTCCAGCGCAGTTCGCAGCAGGTAGCTGGCTTTGGGGCGACCAAGCGGAGTCCAGTCGACATGGTCCGGCAGGGAAACATCGGCCGAGGGGAAGGCTTCCAGTCGCAGCTCGTGCTCGAGTCGCATGTGGGCGGTGATGAGGCGGGCTCGCAAATCCGACAGCTCGGACATCTCGGACGGGTTGTCCACGCCGGAGGAGTGACCGTCATTGTAGGCCCACCACGCTAGGTGAATGGCCGCGTGGGCCGCTGAACGTAGTCGTGCAACTTCGTGGCTGTCGGCATCGTCATCAGGTTCGCAGTAGGCGTTGACTGCGTTTTCAGCCTTTTTAACTGCGGCACGGACCGGGCGGTGCGGAGAGGCGAGGATGATGATCATCGATACGATAGCGGCGATGAGGAAGGACGGCACGGTGGAAGTGAATACCGTGCTGACCGTCCAGCCGCGACTGGCCATATAGGTGCCGAATGCGGCTGCGAAGAGAATATTAAGTGGGCCCGGCGGGCCCAGCTGCAGGGCGTGCCATACCCAGATGACGATCAGGCTCCAGCTAGCGAGGATGATGGGCAGAAGCCATTCGATCTGCACCGACATCAGGCCTAGGCATTGAGAAAAGATCGTCGCAGTACCAACTCCAAAAAGGATTCGGGCTCGTGACAAGGGAGCATTGTTGTTGCCGGCTAGGGCGCCCATTGCTCCTATCATGCCCATAGCCGCATGCGTCGGGCTGACGATCAGGCCCATAGTCACGAGGGACACAGCTATCGGGATGACGGAGATGACCGCCTGGCGGCTGCGCCCAGGGGCAGAATGAATTGTGATGAGTTTGCGTATCAGCTGCCGAGGCTTCGACGGCTGGTTGGGTTTGCTCATGCGCGACCCGTACCGGTGCTCGTCGTAGGCCGGCCCTTAGTGGCAGTAATAGACCAGCCAGTGTCCACGTCGGTAATTGTCGCGGTGATCATGCCAGTTTCAAGAATAGTGTAAGTCTCCTCAATGACGTGGCCGTTATTGGTTTCCTGCACCTCGACCTGGTCAGCATCGAATTCAGCGCTGGAGTGTTGCAGGGTTTCGTCAAGGGGGGGAAACGACGGTAGCGAGGGGGAATGAGGTCGCCTACCGGCTCGCCGATGGCGTCGGTTCGCGAGAACTCCACAAAGCGGAATACGCCAATGTTGTGGCGGCAGCGGTACTTTCTCGTGATGATGGTCGTCCCCGCTATCCGAGTAGTTTGGTCGGTAAGGACGTCGAACTCAATCCCACCTCCGAATTCTGTCTCACGGAAAACACCGAAGCCACGCGATAGACGATCACCGATGCCGAGGGTGCCAGCGTCGGCTGCGACAGCCAGGCCGATGGCGGTTGCAGGCGTCGGATGAGGGGAGCGGTGCACCTTTCGGCCACATAACTCACGTAGACGGCGCGGGACGATGGGCAAAGATGTCGTCCCGCCCACAAGGTGGATGCCTGCGATGTCAGAATTAGCACCGTTGAGCAGAGAGGATAGTGGCTCCATCGTCTCAATAGTGCGATCTATGAGAGGCTTGCACGCTCGTGCCACCTCGGCCATCGGAATATGTAGGATCGTTGAATCCAGATCGACGAGAAGGTTGCGTTCCCGACGCAGAGTAAATTCCATAGCAGCCACCGCACTGTAGGTGGTTCCTAGGTCGACTCCCAGATCCATGGTGGGCAGTCTAGGCTCGGGTACCGACACCGCCGTCAGTTGTCCAGGTCGCCCCCGCGGCGGGGGTGATAATCAGGCTTGTCGTCGTCGGAAGTATCATCGCTACTGCGTCGGGGACCAGAGCCTTGAGTGTCGGGATCGTCGTTGCTGGGTCCATCATCCTCGTCGATCGAGCGCAGGAAGTCTTCGACTTCAGCACCGATGTCCTCGGCATCTGGGACGGCAACTTGCGTTGTGCCGAGCTCTCGCTGGGCAACCCGGGAGTCATACTGCTCCTCTAGAGCATGGAGCATAGCTTTGAGCTCTTCAGAATTATTGACCTGGGTATCGATCTCGGCGCGGACTGTGTTGGCAGCTACAGCCAAGGAGTTGATGGGTAGTGCCAGGCCGGTTGCTCCTCGTAATGCCTCCACGAGGGCGCGAGCCGATTCAGGATAATCCAGATCGGCTAAGTAATGGGGTACATGGGAGGCAAGCCCGATGACAGCGTGGTTCGTTTCCCCCAACCGCTGACCGAGTACGACGGGGAATGAGGCCGGTACCTGAAGGCGGCCGAAGGGAGACGTCGAGCCCAAAATGAGTTCAGGTCGTGATGCCCAGCGTGTGACTATGGCAGGACGGGTGTGAGGGGTCGGTATCGGGATCGAATCGGTAATGACGGTCAGTCGGATCCCCATAGAGTCGACAAGACTCGTTAGAGACGACACCAACGATTCCCAGCCGAGAGCCGGCTCTGGGCCTTCCAATACAAGGAACGCTTGGCCAAGTTGATCGGTGACTTCGTGCAGCACGAGGCGGGGGCGCTCGTACCCCTCGAAGTGGTCGGTGTCGAAGATGATGGGCTGACGGGAATCGCGATGGTCCAGCAACAGATCAATGTCGAATTCCCCGAGCTCGTGGTGGGGAAGCTGGGATAAGATGGCGTCGCGCACCCGTGCCTGTACCAGACCGGTGTCACTAAAAGACTGCACCAGAGTGATGAGAGCGGACACCTCCTGATCAGGACCCACGATTCCGGGATGCCAGCTGAAGCGATTGCTCTGCCGATCCATGGGCGTCCTCCTTTCCGTCGGGGCAGGTTGGTATAACCCCGTGAGTCTTCACTCTATTCCGTTGTGCTGATAGGTAGCCTGACCGCGTCGCCAATCGACCGAAGGACGGATTACATGAGGATGACGCGCCGAGCAACAACCGCAGTCGCCGTGGCAGGGCTGTCCTTGCTTGCCGGGTGCTCACAGACCAACGGAACAGTGCCCGGGGTCAGCGACTCCCCTGATGCGTGGTGGACGAGCTTACCGTCTGCGACGAGTGGGTCTGCCAGCTCCAGGGCGGCTACGCACGCTGCCGGTACGGCATCAGCGACGACCACTCCAGCGCCCGCAGCGGCCAGCGGTCCGTGCGGTTATGCCGTCGCGGGCAAGGCTGCTCGCCCAGTTGATATGCCGCCTTCTGACAATATCGAAAAGACTGGTTCCACCACCGTCACTCTTACGATTAATGACGCTCCCGTGGTGCTTACTGTTGATCGGGCGATGGCCCCCTGTGCCGCCAACGCGTTTATCTCGTTGGCCGAGCAGGGCTATTACAACGACACCTCATGTCACAAATTATCTACGGGAGATGCCAAGTACCTCCAGTGCGGTGACCCTTCCGGAACCGGGAATGGTGGTCCAGGATACTCCTATCCCGTTGAGAAGGAAGCCAAGGCCGGAGGATCAGTTGGCTCCGGCACTCTTGCCTTGGTCGCCGATTCCCAGCATCGGCTGGGCTCGCAATTCGCCCTGGTTTATGGTGACTCCAAGCTGTCGGATTCCTTCCTCGTCATTGGAAGTATCGATAAGGACGGTGCTGGGAGCATCTCTGACATCGCTCATAAGGGGCTCGCTGACGATGGCCTTACTCCAAAGGTCGACACCAAGATTGGCTCGGTTGTGATGGGCTGAGCCTTAGCGAGGGGTGAGAGGCCCCTGGCACCGTGATAGGAAGGCCGCTAGCACTTGCACGAAGACTCCCGGCTGGTCTGAATGCACCCAGTGGCCGGAATTCTTAATACGGATTCGGCGCACTTGGGGGAAAAGTTCGTGCATGGCTTGGGAATGGTCGGGGCCGACATAGTCCGATTGCTCGGCGGTGATCCAGAGCGCTGGCCCTTCCCAGATCGAGGTAACCGGCGGCCAGGAACCGATATCGGACAGTCCATTGCCCAATAGATCGAGATTCATTTGCCAATACCAGCGTTCATGATTGCTGGTTTCATGGCGCAAGTTTTGCAAGAGGAACTGCCGGATGTTCGGGTCAGGCACCCCGTCGGACATGTGCTCTTCGGCTTGTCGGCGGGTGGTCAAGGCTGTCAGATTCACCGACTTCATGGCGTCGACGAGAGGTGCCAGGCGTGTGAGACGCGAATCCACCGGGGCCATGTCGACGACGGTGAGGCTACGGGCTAAGTCAGGGTTGTCGAGGACCGTCCGCATGACAACTTTGCCACCCATCGAGTGACCCAGCAGGTGGGCTGGACGGTTCCCACTGGTGGCTTTGACGGTGGCTGCCAAGGAGTCGGCCATGTCGCGATAAGAAAAAGTTTGGGTCCAGGGAGATCGGCCGTGGTTCGGCAGATCGACGAGGATACAGCGATAGGCGTCGGGGTCGGTAGCAAGGAGATCCTTCGCCACGCGGGTGAAGTTCTTTCCTTGCCCAAATACCCCGTGACACCAATACACGTCCTGCTGGCCGTTCCCGAGGGTGGTCAGATGAAGCTTATTCATGGGCGAGATCTCCAACACCCGGTGTGCCAGTGACGACGTTCCTCGACCGGGGACCTGGAGAACATCGATGGTTCATGTGGCCAGGCAACGACATGTGGGGTTCCTGGCTGGATTGGATGCAGACACCCCGGACAGGTATAAACCTTGAGCGCTCGGCCGGCGGGCACCGTGCGCACGACGTGCTGACCATCTCTCTTGTGCTCAGGGCGCGGGTGACTAGCCGTATTGAGGGGTCGGGGCGGGCGCTGCCATTTGCGCGAACCATGATGACGACCCATGGGTCCCATTGTGCCCCACGTGGTGGCCGAGAGAACAATGCCGAGAGACGGACCTTGTGTCAATGAGTTCGAGGGGCGACGAGGTAGAGTTCCACACCGTGCGTCTCGTCATTGCCCAGTGCCAGGTCGACTATACCGGCCGTCTTACTGCCCATTTGCCGTGGGCTAAGCGGCTCATCGTCGTCAAATCAGATAATTCGGTAAGCGTTCACGCAGACGACCGGGCGTATAAGCCCCTGAATTGGATGAGTTCCCCGTGCACATTGACGATTCGTCCTTGCCTGCCCGATGAACCGGCGGCCACCGCCGCTGTCGACGCCGAAGAGGTTTGGGAAGTTGACGCCCCGACCGGCGACCATCTCCAAATCCTGCTGGGACCGAAGGTGCTCGATGTCACCGAGGAATTGGGTATTGACCCGGGCCTGCAGAAGGATGGGGTAGAGGCTCATCTCCAGGAATTACTGGCTGAGAATCCTAACACTTTCGGCGATGGCTGGTCGCTGGTCCGTCGTGAGTACATGACGCCTATCGGTCCGGTTGACCTGCTTTGTCGCGATGCCGACGGGGTCTATGTCGCTGTCGAAGTCAAGAGGCGCGGTGAGATGGATGGGGTGGAGCAACTCACCCGGTATCTTGAACTGCTCAATAGAGATCACTTGTTAGGTGATCGCGTGCGCGGGGTTTTCGCCGCCCAAAAGATCAAGCCGCAGGCGCGTACCCTAGCCGTTGATCGCGGGATCGAGTGCGTCACTATCGATTACGACGCTCTGCGTGGCATGGACCATCCGGAGGACCGTCTCTTCTGACGTGCACACGGCTGCGGGGCTTATGACCTCCTGACCAGGGTCCCGCCGCCGTGTTATCAACGTCACTTCCCAGGCCTAATGCCTTGAGGAAGGACCTGTGTTTTCTCATTGTCAGCCTCGTCGGCAGCAGTTGCACCGCTGGGTTGGGCGGACTCACCATCCTTGACTGCCGGAATAACCTGCGTGCGCTGACTGGCCAGGTCGTTGAGAGGAGCAGTCTCCTTATCGTCGGCCATCGACTGATCGGCCTGAGTATTCTGGCTGGCGGCTGGTTTCTGCTGGGCCTGTGAACTCTTCGGACTAATGACGATGGTGGCGTCATCGGCGGTCGCCCCCTCTGCTTCTTCAGCGAAGGGATCAGTGTCGGGGTAATCGCTTTCGGCTTCTCCGGCCAGGGCCTTGAGATTATTGAGCTGCGCGATGACAGCCTTCTTGCGTTGGAGCAGAGCGGCAGTTTCGCGCTCAAGCTGTTCCTTACGCCAGGCGTACTGCTCTTCGAGACGTTCCTTCATCATGGCGGCCTGACGGTGGGCAGTCGCGATACGATTCTCGGCGTCACGAGCAGCCTGGTTGCGTGTGGTCTCGGCCTCTTCCAGAGCGCTCTGACGAATAGCGTCGGCCTCCTGGGTGCGCTTGGTGACATTGTCGCTGCTGGCCTGCTGATGGACGGTCGCCTGTTCGAGCAGCTGCTTGATTTTGGCTGTGGCCTCATCGTGGCTGGTGCGGGCCTCGTTAGTAATGTTCTCGGCTTCTTGCCGCGCCTTGGTCGTGATAGTTGCGGCCTCCGAACGAGCCTGATCGAGGATCTGGGCAACCTGGGCGCGAGTATTCTGATCGATGGTGGCGGCCTTCGTGCGAGCCTCGGTAACAATCGCCTCGGCATGAGTGCCGGCCTGCTCAACGATAGTGCGGGCCTGTAGGCGGGCCTGCTCGATTGCGGTTCGTGAATCCTTGGCCGCCTGATCGCGCAGCTCGCGCTGGTTGGCTAGCCCTGCGACCCGGATATCGTCGGACTCAGTCTGGGCCGCGGCTCGCATATCGGCAGCAACCCGGCGTCCCTCCTCTTTGATGCGCTCGGCTTCGCGACCGGCCATGGCGACGATGTCTTTAGCCTGGGCTTCGGCGGCGGTTAGGATTTCGGTCGCGTGCACCCCCAGACGCTTGAAATCACTCTGAGTAGCCTCGGCCTGGGCCTGAGATACCTGCCCACGCAGGTGCCGGGTGAGTTGTTTCAGGGTCGATACCTGTTGCTCAATCTCTCGGACGTAGTTATCGACGCTGGTGCGGTCGTAACCCCACATTGAATGGGTGAAACTACCGGCTGCGCTGGCGGTGTCGTCGAAGAGGTTGAGTCCGGTCTCTTCGTCGAACTGGCCGTCAGAAACGTCTTTTGTGCTCACCGATGGTCCCCTTCCAGTAGGTGAATCCAACGGTACCAATCAAGACCGAATGACAACTGTGCAACTCACCGGAACGAAACAGACCCCGGGGCCAAGATAAACCGGTCCCGGGGTCAACCTCAGTGACGTGACGTTAGTCCTTGTAAGGCATGCCGCCGGCCGGGGGCTCGGTGATCTCGATGAGGAGACCGCCGGTGTACTTGGGGTGAAGGAAGATGACACGGGAGCCAGCGGTTCCGATGGAGGGCTCGCCGGTGAAGACGGCGCCACGCTCCTTGAGGGTGGCGATCGTCTTGTCCAGGTTGTAGGTGCGGTAGCACACCTGCTGGATCATATTCTTATTCTTGGAAATGTACTTTCCAATGGTGCTGTCTTCGCTGAGCGGGGCGAGCAACTGAACGACGGTCGACTCCTCGCCGCGCTTGCCGGTACCGAGCATGGCCTCCTCGACGCCATGTCCCTCGTTCTTCTCACGGAAGAGCACCCGGAAGCCCAGCACGTCGCAGTGGTACTTGATGGCCTCGTCCATGTCCTTGACGGCAAAACCGACGTGATCAATACACGCAAAAGGATCGTTGTTGAAGTTCTCCATGGCCCAATCGTTGCACTGTCCACCAGGGTCCAACCAGGCGGGGTAGGTATTCCGGGAGCCTTATGCACAGGTGTGCTGCAGGCGATGGAACGCTGTGGCCTCTGTGCTCAGTGGTTCGCACAGCTCGCCGCCGGACAAATAATGCCGACGCGGTGAGCAGGCCATTCTTGCGTCAAGAGTGGTGATAGAGCGCCCTTGTGTCCGGCTGCGTGTCGAGCAAGGAGTCTTGTGGTGAGACGCCCCCTTTCTCATGGCAGTGATAGCAGCCGCGTGGGGAGCGCCTCGCTTTCATCTCGGTCACATGGGCCGTTTGGTCACTACCGCTATGCGCGAGTGCATGGGATTTCCGATCAGCAGCTGGCGCGATGCTCAGACGTGCATCTTTGATATTTCTGTTCTACCACCGTTCCTGGGGCGGTGTTCGGCTACGGCCATGTCGCCTTCGAGTCTGGAGGGATGAGGGTCTACCTGAGATTAGCTATGTCGACGAGTCAGAGGAGTGCGATCTGACGATCCAGTGGGTGATTGAGATGGTTGGCCTGCGGACCAATGTGGCCTATCCACAACCACCATACGCAACGCAATATCGCCCCGACCACTTCGAGGGGTCGGGGCGATATTGCGTTGGGTCCTTCAGCCTTTGAGAGCTTGATCGACGATGTGGCGGGCCTCTTCCTGGACGGCGGCCAAATGGTCAGCATCACGCAGGGACTCAGCGTAGATCTTGTACTTGTCTTCGGTGCCCGAAGGGCGAGCTGCGAACCAGGCATTTTCGGTCATGACCTTGATACCACCAATCGCTGCGCCATTGCCTGGGGCTTTGGTGAGGATCTTCTCGATTTTCTCGCCAGCGATAGTGTTAGCGGAGACGTCGTCAGGGGAGAGAGCCTTGAGGCGGGCCTTCTGCTCGCGGTTGGCATCGGCGTCGATACGGGCATAGTAAGACTTGCCGAAGCGGTCCTCTAGATCGGCGTAATGCTCGGACGGGGAGCGGCCAGTAACAGCTTTAATCTCACTAGCGAGCAGGGCCAGCAGGATGCCGTCCTTATCCGTGGTCCACGTCTGGCCGTCGAGATCAAGGAACGACGCTCCGGCTGATTCCTCGCCACCAAAACCGATATCCCCGCGCATGAGGCCAGGAACGAACCACTTGAAACCCACTGGTACTTCAATGAGACGACGTCCCAGGTCAGCCGCCACTTTATCGATGAGGGAGGAGCTCACGAGAGTCTTGCCGATACCGGCGTCAGGGCGCCACCCTGGACGATGAGCAAAGAGGTAACCAATCGCCACAGCTAGGTAGGCGTTCGGATTCATAAGGCCGGCGTCTGGCGTGACGATGCCGTGGCGGTCAGAGTCGGCGTCGTTTCCAGTCGCGATGTCGTAAGCATCCTTGTTCGCGATGAGAGAGGCCATCGCTGAAGGGGACGAGCAGTCCATCCGGATCTTGCCGTCAGAGTCAAGGGTCATGAATCGCCAAGTTGGATCAACCGTGGGGTTAACGACCGTCAGGTCAATACCGAGGTGGTCTGCGATGTACTCCCAGTACTGAACCGAGGCCCCACCGAGCGGATCGGCGCCGATGTGGACGCCGGCCTCGTCAATAGCGTCGAGGTCTATGGCATTGCGCAGATCGTCGCAATATGCGCTGCGGTAGTCGTAACGGGAGACCTCGTTGCGCACCTGTTCATAAGGTTTACGACGGATACCAGATGGATCGGCGAGCAACTCGTTGGCGCGGTCAGCAATCCAACCGGTGGCGTCCGTATCGGCCGGGCCACCGTGCGGTGGGTTGTATTTGAATCCGCCATCGCGTGGCGGGTTGTGTGAGGGGGTGACGACAATGCCGTCAGCCTGGCGTCCTTCGCTTAAACGGTTGTGAACAATGATGGCCCGTGAGACGGCAGGGGTTGGAGTCCACTCATCGTCATGCTCGGCGATGACCTCGACGTCGTTGGCGCACAGTACCTCAATGGCGGTCGTCCATGCTGGCATGGATAAAGCATGGGTGTCCTTGCCAATGAAGAGCGGGCCATCGATTCCCTGACAGGTGCGGTATTCCACAATTGCCTGGGTGGTAGCGGCGATGTGAGCGTCATTGAAAGCGCCGTCGAGAGAGGAGCCGCGGTGACCCGACGTGCCGAAGACGACCATCTGATCAGGGTTCGAAGGATCGGGGGAGATGTCGTGGTAGGCCGACAACACGGCATCGACATCGATGAGGTCGGATTCCTGGGCAGGTTTCCCAGCACGTTCATGAGCCATGCGGCCATTCTCTCACCGACTGGTGCGCCACAACAGATTACTGCCGGGAACAACCTCGTTAACGTGGTTCTCGGTCATGATCGTCAGCCATCTCGGCGAGGCTCGGTCGGTGCATCTGGTTGAATGGATGACATGTCTTCTGACTCGATTCATCGTCACGATGCCGTCGATCTGTCGGGGCTGGCGGCCGCAGCCAGTTCCGCTGACTCTCCTGTTGGACCGGCTGCCCACGTCGGTTCGGCAACTGCCAGGACCTGGGTGGTCGAGGGCACCGAAGAAAACTTCAACTCGCTACTCCAAAAGTCGGTGCAACATCCAGTGCTGGTGGAATTCACCACGCCTCAGGCCCACGGCGCCAAAGAGATGGAGTCGCTCCTGCGCCGGGTTACCGATGAGGCCGCGGGTAAGTGGTTGTTGGTCCGCGTCGATATCGACGCCCAGCCCCGACTGGCTCAGAGTCTGGGGGTTAAAGCCGTTCCCATGCTCGTTGCCGTCATTGGTGGTCAACTCGCCCCGCTGGCTCAGGGCACCATCGACGAGCAGCAGTTCCGTCAGCTCACTGAGCAGGTCATCCAGGCAGCTACGTCAGCGGGCATGGTGGGGCGCGCGGAACCGGTGATGGTCGAGGTGAGCAGTGAGGAACCGGTCGGCCCGGATCCTCGTACCGTGGAAGCTGAGAAGCTCATGGATGCCGGAAAGTTCGACGAGGCTGTCGCGGCCTACGATGCATTACTGGCCTCGGAGCCTAACGATCCGGTCCTTATCGCTGGCCGTAACGGAGCAGCACTGCTTGGACGGTTGGATGGTAAAGATCCTGCTGCCTTGTTGACCGCTGCCCAACAGCGTCCTGATGATGTTGACGCCCAGCTGGCTGCCGCGGATGTCGAGCTTATGGGGGGACGTCCCGCTGACGCCTTCAACCGGATCATCCAGGTGGTGCGTTCCACCCATGACGAGGAGCGCGAGACTGCTCGTACCCGGTTGCTTGACCTTTTTGAGATGGTCGGACAATCTGCCCCCGAGGTTGCCGCAGCTCGCCGTTCGTTGGCGGCCGTGCTGTTCTGAGGTTCGCTTGGTTTGGTGTGCGCGTGAGCTGGAGGACAGGGAAGTCATCTGATCAATTCATATGACTCGCTTCAGAAATCCACGGATTTCAGCCCACAAGGAAGCTGAATCGTGTCCGCCGTTCGATGTAGGCGAGATCGCAAGCAACCTCCTGGAGATCGAATCGAGATGACCCTTCCCCACATGGTGAATAGCATGAGGATTATGGACTCGCCCTCCCTCGATGAGAAGTTCCATGCTGTGCTGTTCGACCTCGATGGCGTTCTGACTCCCACCGCGCTCATTCATATGCGTGCTTGGCAGGAGATGCTCAACGAGGAGTTATCGCGGCACCAAGACCAGAACCCCTATACCGACGAGGATTATTTCGCCTACGTCGATGGCAAACCCCGATATAATGGGGTACGCGATTTTTTTGCCAGCCGCGGCATCACTCTTCCAGAGGGTGACCCGTCTGACGGCCCTGCCGCCCAGACGATTTGTGGGCTAGGCAACCGCAAGAACGACCTGTTCAATACAGTGCTGGCCCGGGACGGCATCCAGCCTTACCCGGGGTCGCGACGTTGGGTGGATAGGCTGCACGAGAGTGGTATGGCGATGGCGGTGGTCTCATCGTCACGCAATGCCGCAGCAGTGCTCAAGGCGGCGGGGATGGTCGAGGATTTTTCAGTGCTGGTGGACGGCAACCGGTCGAAGACTGAAAGATTACCCGGCAAGCCGGCCCCCGATACGTACCTGAGAGGAGCGGAGCTACTCGGTGTGCCTGCTGAACAGTGCGTCGTCGTCGAGGACGCGGTGTCGGGAGTACGCGCGGGAGCTGCCGGAGGATTTGGAATGGTGCTTGGCGTCAACCGTGGTGTCGGGGCCGACCGGCTGCGTGAGGCCGGCGCCGACCGGGTGGTGGATGACTTAGATGAGATGGTTGAGGAGATGGCATGACGCGGACGGGCACTGACCCGATGGATCGATGGCGCTTTCCCGACGATCCGTGGGCGATTGTTGAGACTGCCCCCAGCACAGATGATCTAGGAACTACTGAGACGCTGTTTTCAATTGGTAATGGCTATCTCGGTATGCGTGGTAATCCGTCGGAGGGCCGCGACTCTTTCAGTCACGGCACCTACATCAACGGGTTCCATGAAATTTGGGACATCCATCACGCTGAGAATGCCTACGGTTTCGCGCGTACCGGTCAGACGATTGTCAACGTTCCGGACGCCAAGCTTATGAAGCTCTACGTGGATGACGAACCGCTCCTGCTCAGCATCAACGAGATCCAGTCGTATAAACGGTGGATCGACTTCCGAGAGGGTGTCCTGCGTCGGGAGCTGGTATGGCGCACTCCGGCGGGCAAGTTGCTGCGGGTGGCAACCTCGCGGATGGTCTCCTTCACTCACCGGCACATGGCTCTGATTAGCATCGAGGTGACGATGCTCGAGGGCGACGCCCCGATCGTCATTAGCTCGCAAATCCTTAACCGTCAGGACGGCATGGACGAGTACCACGCTCGACCTGACGACATCGAGAAGACTGCCGACCCTCGCCAAGCTCGTAAATTTGCCGACAAGGTACTCATTCCTGAAAAAGATTGGCACTCTGACAGGCGCATGATTTTGGGATTCCGCACCGCACGTTCGGGGATGACCCTGGCTGTAGGCGCCGATCACGAGATCATCACGGAAAATGAGTACGCGGCCCTTATCGATACCGAGCCCGGGATGGGAAAACGGGTGTATCGTGTTGAGGCCACCCAAGGCCGACCAATTCGCATCGATAAGGCGGTTGCTTATCACACTTCTCGCGGCGTGCCGGTACATGAACTGTTTGACCGAGTGCGCCGCAGCTTAGATCGAGTGCGTGAACAGGGGCACAACGTCTACTACGACGAACAACGTGCATGGCTTGATGATTACTGGGCAACGGCTGATGTCGAGGTCGAAGGTGCCCCGACCGGTATTCAGCAGGCTGTCAGGTGGAACCTTTTCCAGATTGCTCAGGCATCAGCCCGTGCAGATCAACTTGGCATTCCGGCAAAGGGTGTAACCGGGTCAGGCTATGAAGGTCACTACTTTTGGGACACTGAGGTTTATGTCATCCCGATGCTGACCTACACTCATCCAAGAATCGCTGAGAATGCGCTGAGATTTCGGGTGAATACCCTTCCGCAAGCTCGACGTCGGGCTAAGGAGTTGTCTGAACGAGGTGCCCTTTTCCCGTGGCGAACAATCACCGGTGAGGAGGCGTCAGCTTATTACGCGGCGGGTACTGCTCAATACCACATCAATGCCGATATTGTCCATGCGATTATGAACCACGCCCGGGCGACCGAAGATAAGACCTTCCTCTTCCGGGACGCGGCACCGGTCCTCGTCGAGACCGCACGAATGTGGGCTGATCTTGGGTTCTGGCGTATCAACGGTGGTCGAGAGTTCCACATCCACGGGGTTACCGGGCCCGACGAGTACACCACTGTCGTTAATAATAACCTCTACACCAACGTTATGGCGAGGGCCAACCTCATCGATGCCGCCGGTGTTATTAGGCGTATGCGTGACGAGGACCCACTGTGGTACGAGCACCTGTGTTCAGAGTTGGACCTCACCGAAGATGAAGTTGGTGGCTGGGAGGAGTGTGCGGCGGGGATGGTGATCCCGTTCGACGACACCTTCGGTATCCATCCGCAGGATGACCAATTCCTTTCACGTGAGCTTTGGGACCTCAAGAACACCCCTGATAACAAGCGGCCGCTGTTGCTGCATTATCACCCGCTGGTGATCTACCGATTCCAGGTGCTCAAGCAGGCAGACGTTGTGCTGGCTTTGTTCCTGCAGGGAGATCAATTCACCCAGGCTGTCAAGCTTGCTGACTTTGAGTATTACGACCCCATCACCACCGGTGATTCGAGTCTGTCGGCGGTAGTCCAGTCGGTGATGGCGGCAGAAGTTGGCCATCAGGAGATGGCGATGGGCTATTTTCTCGACGCGCTCTTCTGCGACCTGGCTGATACCCATCACAACGCTTCGGACGGAGTTCACGTTGCCTCGACCGGTGGAGTGTGGGGATGCCTCGTGCACGGTTTCGTTGGCATGCGCAATGACCGGGAGAACTTGCGTTTTGATCCGAGACTTCCAGCCCAATGGACGTCGATCAAACACCACATGCTCATTGGCGACTCTCACATGCTCGTTTTCCTGGAACGTGACGCCATTACGTTCCAGATTCTGTCGGGCCATGACCGCGACGTGACAGTGCGCGGTGAGCTCTACCACATTGGGGTTGAGCCGGTGAGGGTGCCGTTGTCCGATCAGGGGCCGTTGCGTCCTAGCCTGCGGGTTACCCATCCGATCTCGGGTTTGCGTCGAGCTGACGGTTCTCTTATCACTGCAGAAGTTCCCGGCAGCATTGCTGAGACGATTGTTTCTTCTCCGATCTCGACGTCGTGAGACTGATAACGACGGGAGGAGGCCGGCACCATTCGCGGTGTCGGCCTCCTCCATATCGTGGAGGTACGGTGCGGTCCGGTTACCCGGTTTGCCTCGAACTCACTTCACAACAGTGATCACCGGGGTACCTGTAGTGACGTCGTCAGCAGGAATGCCGGTCACGTTGGAGTAGTCGAACCCGTTGGTCACTAACACCGGGGTGATCTTGGAGTATCCGGCTTCGTCAATGACGGTGGGATCAAAAACGACCAGGGGCTGTCCAGCACTGACGTGATCGCCAGCCTTGACCTTGACGTCAAACCCTTTGCCACCGAGCTCGACGGTATCGATGCCGACATGGATGAGTAGCTCGACACCCGAATCCAGTTTGAGCCCGAAAGCGTGGCCGGAATCCGGGGCGGTGACAACGGTGGCGTCGGCTGGGCAGACAACAGTGTTGCTGGTGGGCTCGATGGCGATGCCATCACCGACGACACCAGTGGAGAAAACCGGATCGGGGATTTCAGAGATTGGCACGGCACGTCCCTCAAGAGGAGAGGTGACGGTGACGGCCTCGGCGGCAACTTCGGCTGCAGTCGGGGCCTCGGCCCCCTCGACTGTTGCGGTCTCGGTTATGGATTCGGTGGCGGCAGCTGGGGCAGCGGCGGTTGGTTCTGCCTCGTGAGCGCTGGCCTGACGGCGACGGGCCTTGGCTGCAGCCTTCTCGTCGTTATCACGATAGTCGCGCACGATAACCAGAGCCATCGCGGTGAAGAACGAAGCTGCGATCGCTACCGAGTACAGCCCGATCTTGTCGAAGGCCGGGATGGTCAGCAGGGAAGTGAAGACAAAGGCCGGGGTGTGCAGACCGCCGCCCGCACCGATGATGACACCACCGACGAGACAGCCGACCAACATGGATGGGTAAATCTTTTTGTAACGCAGGTGGATGCCGTAGAGGCTGGGCTCGGAGATACCACCGAGCAGACCGGCGGCTAGGGCGCCAATCGCGGTCTGGCGCATTGTCACGTCCTTGTCACGCACAGACAGGAAGAGAACGCCAGCGGTAGCACCGAAACAGGCAAAGTTCCACGCACCCATCGGGCCCTGGATGTAGTCGTAACCCAGAGTCTGGATGTTGAGCAGCATGACAGCGTTGAGCGGCCAGTGTAGGCCCAACGGAACCATGAATGGGTACAGCAGGGGGATGAGGACCGCGAAGATGAAAGGGCTGACGTCGTTGACCGCCTTGAGCCCGTTGGCCAGCCCAGCACCGGCGTAGACACCGATCGGGCCGATGAGGAAGGCCGTCAGCGGGATCATGATGAGCATGGTGAGGAAGGGTACGAAGATCATCTGGACATTGGGGGAGATGATCTTCTTGAGCCATTTGTACAGCGGGGCCAGGATTGCAGCCATGATGAGCGGCGGGAACACCTGGGAGCCGTAATTAAAGATCGTCAGCGGTAGGCCGAAAACGTCGACCACGTTGACTTTGAATCCGCCGAGGGTCAGTGGATGGGCAGTCTTGCCGAGCTCGGTGAACGCAGGCAGCATGACGACAGCCATGACGGAGAACCCAACCCACGGGTCGGCATTCAGACGCTTAGTGGCGTTGTAGGCGACCAACAGTGGCAGGAAGTAGAAGACACACTGCCAAGCCAAGTTGACGAATTGCCAGCTCGGGGGCAGGGTGACGCGCGAGTCGGCCCAGTTTCCGATGACGCCCAGAGAACCCATGAGGGCCATGAACGTGATGAACAGGGAGGCGCCGAGCAGGGCACCCATGATCGGCCGGAAAGAGTCGGACAGGTACTCGAAGAGGTTGTCGAGCCACGAGAACTTGCCTCGGGGACCCTTGGAGCGATGCTCGGCCTTGACGTCCGCGTCCGACTGATTGCCGCTGCTGGAAGAAAGCCCTTTCATGGCGGGTAGGTCCATGATGTCGTTGTAGACGCCAGCAACGGCGCCTCCGATGACGATTTGGTAGCGATTGCCCGACTGAGGAACGGCTCCCATGACGCCGGGGATCGCCTCGACCTCAGCCTTGTCGATAGGCGAGGAATCGCGAAGTTGGAACCTCAGACGAGTGGCGCAGTGAGTGAGACCGACGATGTTGTCGGGGCCGCCCACCGCATCCACGATCTTGGACGCGGGTGATGACATGTATGTGGTCCTCCTGTAATATTGCCGCCCAGGGCGGCGAGGCAGGATTCTAATCGTTCCAGGATGCTGTTACCACACCGGGGTAGGTCCCGGCTTGATCCACCGATTTGGTGCTGCGGTCGCGAATCTCCTGGGAGTTGTGAGATAGCGTAATGTATACGTCGCAAACATTATCGAGCGCGTCGCTGTGCTGAGACTGCCGCGCGGATTCTCGGGGGGCACAGTCGAGGCTCCCCGGGGCAGGAGGGTCGAACCTTCTAACGCGGGCCTCACACAGGGAATCCGTTTTCTGTGGCGCGAGGCATGCAATCGGACAAGATGGCCTCGATGCGTCGGGCCGACAGTGCGGTCACGTGATCGGGTATCAGCTGCGGCTCGACCCAATGCAGGCGACTGATTTCCGAGTCGGCTGGGTGCATGACCTTGACGAGGCTTGGCTCGGCTACACCAGCGTCATAGATGAACTCGATAGCGTCAGACCATCCCAACGCCGGAGGCATCCAGTCGATGAGACTCGGCGTGCCCGGAATGTCAAGGGGGGTTCCTAACTCCTCCCGGCATTCCCGGACGGCTCCGGCATGCGGGGATTCTATAGGTTCGACGACGCCCCCGGGCAGTTCCCAATCCGGCTTATATGTCGTCTCGCACATGAGCACCCGCCCGGCATCATCACGGAGGAGGACGTGGGAGATGACCCGTTTGGTGGGTAGAACAGAATCGAGCATCCCGGTGTGGCCGGTGCGGGTATAGATCTCGTCGGTTGCCAGTCGGGAATAGATGTATTCGTCGATCCAGCCGTTTTCACGCACGCGCGCCTGGCGCAGCCGACCCTCGCGACGATACCCAGCATGGTGCAAGGCGTGGATGACCTCATCGTCATCGACGGCCACCCGTGCCTCGAGACGACGCACGTCGTGCCCGATGATGGCGTCGTCGGACGCCAGCGAGATAGCGCGTGTCAAACCCTCCGGATATGGCGGATCATCAAGGAGTAGCCGACCGGAGTCATCTACCACCTCGACCTGGATTCTGAAATCCTCGGAACCGGATTCGTCATCGACCACGAATTATTCCTCCTGTGGCACGGTCATTGCACGCCCGGATCGCCGGGCAGGGCAGCGGTTGCTGACGGATTGTGACGTAGCCACACCGATCCCATCGGCGGAACGCACACTGTGGCAACCGCACGGAGACGATCGGGAGCTGGCAGTGGGGCGGCTACGATTTGGCCGAGATTGCCGAACTCGCCGGTGCCGTCGTACTCCAGGGAATCGGTGTTGAGGATCTCGGTCCACACCCCTTCCATCGGTAGGTCGATACGATAGTCGGTCTGCGGATTGGGAGAGAAGTTCGTGAAGCAGGCAATCGTCGATCCATCATCGGAACGGCGTAACCAGGAGAACAGGTTGTTACCGGCATCGTCGGCGTTGATCCACTCGAATCCGCGCGGATCGCTGTCGAGCTGCCACAATGCGGGGTTTTCTTTGTAAATCTTGTTAAGGTCGCGGAAGAGGCGTTTGAGACCGCCGTGTCCCCACAGGTCGGCGACAAACCACTCAAGGCTTACCGACTCGTCGAACTCGTGGCGCTGACCAAATTCCTGACCCATGAACACCAGCTGTTTGCCGGGAAAAGACCACATGTAGGAGTAGAAGGCTCGCAGGGACGCGAACTGTTGCCAGTCGTCACCGGGAATCTTGGTGATCATGGATCCCTTGCCATGCACGACCTCGTCGTGGCTAATCGGCAAGATGAAGTTCTCTGAGTATTGGTAGACCATGGCAAAGGTCATCTCGCCATGGTGGTACTGGCGGTGGAATGGGTTGAGCTCCAGATATCGCAGCGAGTCGTTCATCCAGCCCATATTCCACTTGAACCCGAACCCCAGCCCACCGTCGTCGACCGGCTTGGTGACGCCGGGGAAACTAGTGGACTCCTCAGCGATCATGAGGATGCCGGGGTGGCGCGAATACAAGTGAGAGTTGACATAGCGCAAGAAGTCAATGGCCTCTAGGTTCTCCCGGCCGCCATACTTGTTGGGCACCCACTGGCCCTCTTCGCGAGAGTAGTCCAAGTAGAGCATCGAGGCGACGGCGTCAACGCGCAGTCCGTCGGCGTGGAATTCGCTAATCCAGTACAGCGCGCTTGAGACGAGGAAAGATTTCACCTCGTTACGACCGTAGTTGAAGATGTAGGTTCCCCAGTCCTTGTGTTCGCCCTGGCGTGGATCGGCGTGTTCGTAAAGCGCGGTGCCGTCGAAGCGCCCCAGGGCCCAGTCGTCCTTGGGAAAGTGGCCGGGAACCCAATCCATGATGACTCCGATGCCGGCCTGATGTAGCTTATCGATGAGGTAACGCAGGTCGTCGGGAGATCCGTAGCGGCTGGTGGGAGAGAAGTACCCGGTGACCTGGTATCCCCAGGAGGGAGCGAATGGGTGTTCAGCCAATGGCATGAACTCCACATGGGTATAGCCCTGCCAAGTGACATAGCTCACCAGCTGGTCAGCCAACTCTCGGTAGCTCAGCCCGTGACGCCATCCGCCCAAATGGACCTCGTAGACGCTCATCGGTTCGGCGTGAGCGCGGGAGGCCTCGCGGCGGGCGATCCACTCATCGTCATTCCATTCGTAGTGGGTTTCGGTGACGATGGAAGCATTCTGAGGAGCTTGCTCTGAATAACGGGCCATTGGGTCAACCTTTTCGTGCCAGGTACCCCACTGGTCCTGAATGCGGAACTTATAGAGGGTTCCCTCGTCGACTCCTTCGACGAAGGTGCCCCAGACTCCGGACCCCGGGATGAGGCGCATACGGTCACCAGTCCACCAGTTGAAGTCAGAGATGACCTCAACCGCCTGGGCATTTGGGGCCCACACAGCGAAGCGGGTGCCGGTGATGGGACCGCGCTCATCGTCGTCGATAGTGACGACATGGGACCCGAGCCTCTTCCACACCTCCGTGTCCCCACCAGAGTGGAACCCCTCGAGGTCCCAACCGGTGAGTCCTCCGAACTCATCGTGAGCCATGTCGTCCTCCTGGCATGTCGTTGGTGTGGCCGTCAGTTCGATAATCCAACGGGAATCCGTGGGTGAGTTTGAGCATCGTCAATCCTGCCCCATTGCTCGAATAGCCGACAGTGGAATGTCTACCCATGTCGGTCGGTTAAGGGTTTCATAGACGATTTCGTAACTAGCTTTGTCAGCCTCGTAGGCGGCCAGCACGTCCTGTTCAGCGGTATTCGGCCAGCCATAGCCCGTCAGGAATGCCTCGCTGGCACGGCGCGCCCAGGTAAGAGTCTGCGGCGCCGTCGGCCTGGCATGAGCTGAGGTGGCGTAGGACAACGACCTCATCATCCCGGCAACATCGCGCCAGCGGGAGTCTGGTAGCCGTCGCTCGGCGAGGGGTTTGAGGGGTTCCCCCTCGAAGTCGATGATCCGCCAGCCGCCAGGTGTCAGTAGAGTTTGGCCGAGGTGAAAGTCCCCGTGGATTCGCTGGGCGGCGAGGTGGCGTCCGCGCAGCTTCTCAAACCGGGCAGTCAGCGTGCCCCGGTAGCGAGCCAGCGCTGGCGCTGTGACAACAGCAGCGTCAAGGCGGCGCACCATATCGTCGGCGACGCGCGACCCGTCGATTTCGACAGTGCTAAAAGTATGCCGCAGTGCCTCGTGAATGGTGCGTAAGCACTGTCCCAGACCGGCTAAGAGGTCGGTGACGTCGACGAGATCGACTGCCTTGGCAGTGATGAGTTCCCAGCCATCCCGGGGCTGCGGCAACCTCTCAATGATCATAGCTAGATCGACCGGGATGTGTTCCTCAGCGGGGATCTGTCCGGACATAAAACCGTACAATGTGGCCACCGATGAGATCCCGGCATCGTTGAGGGCGTTATGCACGGTAATGTCAAGGTTGTCGCCGGGCTCCAGGCGGCGGAACATTTTGATGATGATGGCGTCGCCCACCATGAACGAGGTGTTCGATTGCTCACCACCGAAGCGCTTAACGAACCGAACCGGCTCAGGGGCCGCTCGACGGCGATGCAGCTGCCACGATCCATCCATGGCGATAGGAGTTCCCTCAAGGAGGATACGAGCCCAAGCAGTGAGAGCTAGTTCATCCTCAGTGGCGTCAGTGACGGTAAAAGGTTGACCGTTGGCGACGATCTCCGCCAGGCCAGCAACGCGTCCTGGGCGTAATGCTAAAAGCAACTGGTAATACTCGTCGGCCGCCTGCGGATAACCGACATGTGCGATGACAGGGAGCACTTGCAGATCTTGCTCGTTGACGACGGGAGCCAACGGCAGCAGCCTAGTCAGGGAACCACACCGGCCCTTACCTGAGAACCATCGGGCTCCACTGATGTGGTCCCAGACGCGTTCCCGTACGGTGGCGTCGTCCCAAACGGTCATGACCTCTCCTCGCGGGACACTTGCAGCCATCGATAGCCATATGGCCACAACGGTACGGACAGTGTTCCGTCAGCTTTTACTGGTTGCGCGTCCTGACCATGGATGAGAGAAGAGCCCGTCATGCCCGCGAATTGTGGAAGGTGAAGGGCAACCATCCGCTCAGTATCGGAGAAGTTAGCCAGGCACAGGACCGTTTCGTGCTCGTTGTGACGCAGGAAGGACATCACCGCCATGTCCGGCCCGCCTAGATCGGTGAACTCGCCGGTCCCAAAGACGGGGTGGTGGCGGCGGATACCGAGCATGGCACGCGTCCACACCAGCAAGGAGGACGGGTCGTCCATCTGGCGGGCGACATTGACGTGCTCTGGATCGTGGCCAAAGGTGCGGATGAGAGGTAGATGAAAGTCCTCTGGAAGGGCAGTGGAAAAGCCAGCCGTCTCCGAGTCATCCCACTGCATCGGGGTACGCACCCCATCACGGTCAGGCAGCCAGGGATCGTCCCCCATGCCAATCTCGTCGTCGTAATACAGCACCGGAGAGCCGGGTAGGGACAGCAACATGGCGTTAAGTAGCCGGATCTTCGCATCGTCGTTATCGACAAGAGGGCTCAAGCGGCGACGAATGCCCAAGTTGCACCGCCACCGGGATTCAGGAGCATATTCCTCCCACATGTAGTGACGATCTTCTTCGGTCACCATTTCGAGGGTGAGTTCGTCGTGGTTGCGCAGGAAGGTCCCCCACTGGCAGCCGTCCGGGATGTGTGGAGTGTGAGCCAGGATCTCGCTAATGCATTCCCGTGAACCGCGACGCAGTCCCATGTACAGGCGTGGCATGACCGGAAAATGGAAGGCCATCTGGCATTCGTCACCGTTGCCAAAATACTCGACGACGTCGTCAGGCCACTGGTTAGCTTCACACAGCAGGATGCGGCCTGGGTATTCTTCATCGACCATGGCGCGCAGCTGCTTGAGGATCTTGTGAGTTCCTGGCAAGTTCTCGCAGTTCGTGCCCTCGGCCTCAATGAGGTACGGGACGGCGTCGAGTCGGAATCCGTCAATACCCAAGTCCATCCAGAAGCGGACGGCGTCGAGCATTTCCTCCATAACTCGAGGCTCTTCAAAGTTGAGATCGGGTTGGTGATGGAAGAATCGGTGCCAGTAGAACTGCTTACGCTGGGAATCCCAGGACCAATTCGAGTCCTCGGTATCGCAGAAGATGATACGAGCATCGGAGTAGGCCTCGTCAGTGTCCGACCATACGTAGTAGTTACCGTAAGGACCATCCGGATCGGCGCGTGAGGACTGGAACCACGGATGGGAATCCGAGGTGTGGTTCATGACGAAGTCGATGATGACGCGAAGGCCACGGTCATGGGCTGCGTCAAGGAAAACCTTAAAGTCCTCAATGGTGCCCAGCTCCTCACGGATCCAGCGATAGTCACGAATGTCGTAACCTCCGTCATGGAGAGGAGAGTCATAGAAGGGTGGTAACCATAGGCAATCCACCCCGAGCCATTGTAGGTAATCGAGTTTTCCCGTCAGCCCTTTAAAGTCGCCAATTCCGTCACCATTGGAGTCCTTAAAGGATCGCACCAGAACCTCATAGAAGACAGCGGTGCGGAACCATTCAGTCTCGGTGCGATCGATAGAACCGACCGGGTGGATCTCATCGAGTCTGGCCTGCAACTGGGCCGAGGTCAGCCCGAGAGCCCCGGTAGGAGCCAGGGTCTCAGGGATCTCCGCGGCGGGGGTGCAGGGGACATGGGTCATGAGGTGGTCTTTCGCACATGCAGGATATGGGCGGGCTGAGCGGGGTAGAGCCTGACGAAGGCTTGCTGGCCCCACGTGAAATCGGCTCCAGTGAGCTCATCGTGGACGGTGAACGTGTCGTCATTACCGAAGCCGAGGGCAGCCATATCGAGCATGATCTGAGACTCAATACCCCATACCGGATCCAAGGAGGTAACAACGATCACAACGTCATTTCCCGCTTTCTTGGAGAACACGAAGACGTTGTCGTGTGGGGCGTGATGGATCGTAGTGTCACGCAGTTGCTGCAACGCCGGGTGAGCCCGACGGATCTCGTTGAGGCGAGTGACGAGCAGCGTGATGTTCGGCTCGGAATCGTAATCGCGGGGCCGGTACTCGTACTTCTCGGAGTGGGCGTACTCCTCGCGTCCGGGCAGCGGCTCGTGCTCGCAAATCTCAAATCCGGAGTACATGCCCCACGACGGGCTCATCGTCGCGGCTAGGATCGCGCGGATAGCGAAGCCGGCCGGATTGCCGTCATTGAGATAGATAGGGTTGATGTCTGGGGTATTGACGAAAAAGTTTGGACGGTAGAAGTGCGAGGTCTGGTGGGAGACCTCGTCGAGGTACGCTTCGAGCTCCCACTTGGTGGTGCGCCAGGTGAAATAGGAGTAACCCTGTTGGAAACCCACCTTGCCGAGGGCAGCCATCATCTCGGGACGGGTGAAGGCCTCTGCCAGGAAGATGACCTCGGGGTGACGACGATGAACCTGTTCCATGAGCCAGGCCCAGAAATTCAGGGGCTTGGTATGTGGATTATCGACGCGGAAAATCGTCACGCCGTGGGAGATCCATAACTCCAGCAGCCGCAAGCATTCCTGGTAGATACCGTCAGGGTCATTGTCGAAGTTGATCGGGTAGATGTCCTGATACTTTTTGGGTGGATTTTCTGCATAGGCGATGGTGCCATCAACGCGGGTCGTGAACCACTCCGGGTGCTGGTGTACCCACGGGTGGTCTGGGGAGGCCTGCAAGGCAAAATCTAGGGCCACCTCCATGCCTAGGTCATGAGCGTGGGCCACGAAACGGTCGAGGTCGTCGAAGGTGCCTAGGTCGGGGTGAATGGTGTCATGGCCGCCATCAGACGATCCGATGGCCCACGGCGATCCCGGATCGTCCGGACCTGGGGTCAGGGTGTTGTCCTTGCCCTTGCGGAAGGCTGTGCCAATGGGATGGATCGGCGGCAGGTAGACGACGTCGAATCCCATCGCAGCGGCGGCGTCCAGGCGCTCCCAGGAGGTGTCGAAAGTACCTGAAACCCAGTGACCGTCCGCATCGACATAAGCACCCTGAGAGCGCGGGAAAAACTCGTACCAGGACCCGTAGAGGGCCCGACGTCTCTCCACCCGCAGCGGGGCCGGGAGTGTGGGCGAGGTCAACAGCCGCGGGGCATGGACTCGCATGGCCTCGCAGAACGCGTAGGTGTTGATGACCTGTTGTAGCGAGTCGGGGGCACGGTCAAGGGTTAGGTTGGCATCGGTCTCGCGCAGAGCCGTGATCGCGTCAGTATCCCCGGATTGCTCGGCGTGCCGGACCGCCTCGTTTATGAGGGCATGGCCTTCGGCGCACACCAGTTCGACGTCGATGGCAGCGGCGAGCTTGGCATTGGCATTGTGATGCCACGTGCCCCAGGTGTCTGACCAGCCTTCAACGTGCATAGTCCAGTCGCCTTCGATGTCAGCGGAGACTCGGGCTTTCCAGATGTCTAGTCCCCAGGGCTCGACCTGGTGCATGTCAGTGAGGTGACGGTTGCCCTCGGGATCGGTGAGAACGACACTAGCCCCGACGGCGTCGTGGCCTTCGCGGAACACATTCGCGGTGACCTCGAATTCCTCATTGACGACCGAGTAGATCGGCAGGTGGCCACTTTCGACCTCGGGACGGACGTTGTGTACAGGGATACGTCCAAATCCGCGTAGCGGGGGATATCCAGGAGAATCAATGGCGCTCGTGGCAGTGAAAAGAGCATTATTGCCAAAGGCATGCTCGGCAGCACGACGCGGTGCTGGAAATTCCGGCGGTACGGGTGATGGTTCAGGAGCAGGGGCTGACTTAGGGGAGTCGGCGGGGGAGGCAGGAGCCATCGGTTTGGGTGACGGTTCTGGGGCCGAAGGAGTGACCTGCACCTCCTCGTCGTCGGAGCCATTCTCGTCGTGACGGCGGTCTCGCCTATTGATCCTCCACACAAGTCACAGGCTACCGTGGCCCGTTTCGACGCGTCATGATTCAAGCCAGCGTCAATCTTGGATTGATCCGACTCTTCACAGGAGGAAGAAGTGCCTCTGACCATTGGATGAGGGACCCACAGCGGCGAGATCGGCGGGTGAAGGCGCGCTCACCCGCCAAGTGTGCGCTTGGCGCGTAACGGTGCAGTCAGGCCGAAAGGGGAGGCTTGCATGACGACGACGCATCTGCTCGGCAGAGTAACCGATAGTCCTGCTGGTACGGCTTCGTCGGGAATCTCCCCAGGCAGAGCTGTTGAGGCCACAACGTGCCACGATTCGCCCCATCGAACGCTCGGCAAGATGATCTCGATCGGGCGGTCACCGGCGTGAAACCAGATGAGGAAGGCCTCATTGTCGTCACTGGTGTACATACCGAGGGTGCGTCGGCTTTCGTCATGCCAGTCGTTGTTTACCATTTCCCCGCCGTGGCCGGAGAACCACGCTAGATCAGCACGGCGCGGGTACGAATCGTTCGCGTCCCCGACCGGATCGTGATGACGATACCTTGATGGACGAAGAGCGGGGTGCTCGCGACGCAGTGCCGTAATTATCTTGACGAGGTCGGTCACATCGGACCATGCTTCGGCATCCTCCCAATCTATCCACGAGATAGGGGAATCCTGGCAGTATGCATTGTTATTGCCCTGCTGGGTGCGTCCCATTTCGTCACCGGCGGTGATCATTGGTACACCGGTAGCTAATAGCAAAGTAGCGACCAGGTTGCGCACCTGACGATGCCGCAACATGACGATGGACTGATCGGTAGTCTCGCCCTCCCAACCACAGTTCCAGGCCCGGTTGTCATTAGACCCGTCGTGGTTATCCTCGCCGTTGCCTTGGTTATGCTTCATGTTGTAGGTGACCAGGTCACGCATCGTGAAGCCGTCGTGAGCGGTAATGAAGTTGACGCTGGAGGTCGGCTGACCATACAGGTCCGGTGACCCACAGAGCCTGGTTGCCAGCTCCTCGACTCCGCGAACGGCCCCACGCCAAAAGTCACGGACATAATTGCGGAAACGGTCGTTCCACTCGCTCCAATGTGGCCCCCAGGCACCTACCTGATAGCCATATGGGCCGAGGTCCCAGGGCTCAGCAATGTGCTTGACCTTGTTGAGAATCGGATCTTCGACCAGAGCTTGTTTAAATAGGTGGTTCTGATCGACCCCATGGGACTTATCGCGGATGAGGGTGGTGGCAAGGTCGTAACGGAACCCGTCAACACCCATCTCGGTGACCCAGTAGCGCAAAGAGTCGAGGACCATGGCGAGGACCTCCGGATGAGAGGTGTCCACAGAATTGCCACAGCCGGTAACGTCATAGTCATTGCGGTGATCGTTGGTGAGGCGGTAATAAGACTCGTGATCGATGCCGCGGAAAGACAGAGTCGGTCCTTCATGGCCGCCCTCACCAGTGTGGTTGTAGACGACATCGAGGAAAACCTCGATGCCGGCCTCGTGGAAAGACGTCACCATGTCCTTGAACTCGCGCACCTGGGTTCCCATCGAGCCGACGGAGCAGTAGGCAGCATGCGGCGCAAAGAAACCCAGGGTGTTGTAACCCCAGTAATTGGATAAGCCGCGCCCAACGATGAATGGCTCGGAGACGAACTGCTGGACGGGTAGTAGTTCGATGGCTGTTACTCCGATTGACTTGAGGTGTTCGATAACAGCCGGATAGGCAAGCCCGGCATAGGTGCCGCGCAGGTGTTCAGGAACGAGGGGGTGCAGGCGGGTGTAGCCCTTGACATGGGTCTCATAGATGACCGATTCGCTGATGTCGTGGCGGCGCGCAATAGGCGTAGGCGGGCCGGGATCGTCAATGACGACGGCGAGCGGGACCGACGTCGCATCGTCGGTCAGGTCAGGCTCGTAGTTGGATTCCGGCGTGTGGTCCATAATCGGGCCGTGATAATCGACTCCTGCCGTGATGGCCCTGGCATAAGGGTCGAGCAATAGCTTGGCAGGGTTGAACCTCATGCCGCGGTCAGGATCCCACGGCCCGTGGACTCGGTACCCATAGCGCTGACCGGCCTGGACGTCGGAGACCTCAACAGTCCAGACACCGTGCTCGTCCCTGGTCATGTCGTGGTTAACCTGTGACCCGTCATCCGCCACGAGGGCCAACTCGACACGCTCCGCGCGAGGCGCCCACAACCCAAAGCGGCAGCCGCCGTCAATGAGGGTCGAGCCCAAGGCGCTGGTGTCGAATGACGCCGTGTTGGTGTCGGTCACAATAGGGGCCTTTCGTCGGGGATAATGGCCGGAACATTAACGGGCTGACGTCACAGTTTAATCTGGTTGGTCGTAGCGTCCGTAAGGGCGATGATGCGCGCCTTCCACGTCTTGCTGTTGGGCAGTAGCGTCGAGGAGTCGCCAGGAAGGACAGGTATGTCGCAGCTGAAGCCCGGATCAGTACACCACGACCGCGCCTACTTCGACCATGCGGCAACATCCCCACTACGCCGCGAGGCACGTGAGGCAATGGCATGTACGGTACCGGGCAACCCTGGCGCCATTCACGGTTCAGGCCGTGCAGCGCGGGCACTTCTAGAGGATGCCCGCGAGGAGATCGCCAGCCTGCTAGGGGTCGGTCCGCTTGAGATTGTGTTCACCAGTGGAGGAACCGAGTCGGACATGCTTGCGGTGATGGGAGCTGTTCGCGACGGCCACGCGCTGGTGTCAGCAGTTGAACATCCAGCCGTCGGCGGTCTGGTCTCCCCGTGGCTTCTTGGCAAGCGATGTGAATTGCTACCGGTGAACCATGCCGGGCTTGTCGACCCGGATGAGGTGGGCGGACACTCCAGCAATCTTGACGTCGTTTCCGTCATGGCTGTCAACAACGAGACCGGAGCTTGCCAGCCCGTCTCGCGGGTCGCTGAGGCGGCCCACCAGGCTGGGGCGCTCATGCATACCGACGCCGTCCAGGCCCTTGGCCACATCCCTGTTGACCTCGACGGATGGGGGGTAGACCTCGCTTCCTTCTCCGCTCACAAGATTGGTGGGCCGGTTGGGATTGGAGCACTCTGGGTGAAACGGGGAGTCGAACTGCGCCCCGTTTCCCCAGGGGGAGGTCAGCAGTACGGCATGCGCTCGGGAACCCAGCCGGTGGCATTGGCCTGCGGCTTCGCCGCAGCTTTACGCGCCTGTGTCGATGAGTTCGACACCATGACGGCCCGGTGGCAGTCGTGGCGGCGGCGCGTCATCGCGTGGTGTCGTCAACAGCCTGAAGTAACTGTTGACGATGCGCCCATGACTAGCCCGTCGATCATTCACCTTAGTGTTGCTGGAGCCCGCGGGACTGATCTTGTCATGCTCGCTGACCGCGATGGCATTGACCTCTCCGCCGGTTCGGCCTGCCACGCTGGGGTATCGCGCCCCTCCCCAACAATGCTTGCCATGGGGAGAGACGACGATGCTGCGTCCTCGGGATTAAGAATTTCGATGGGATATACCACCACCGATGTCGATATCGATCGCTTGCTCGTCACCTTACCCGCAACGATACGCAAGGCAAGCGGAGCCCGGTAAGTGGGCGTCAACGCTTATCATTGAGGTTCCCCCTATGCGGGGGTCAGATCAAGCCGCCACAACACTACGTCACTGTGAGAGGACACACTGTGAAGGTTCTCGCCGCTATGTCGGGAGGAGTCGACTCCGCTGTCGCAGCAGCCCGTCTCGTCGAGGCTGGGCATGACGTCACTGGGGTTCACCTGGCCTTGTCACGCAACCCGCGCTCTCATCGTGAGGGATCGCGAGGGTGCTGCTCGCTGGAAGATTCCTTCGACGCGCGGCGCGCTGCGGACCGACTGGGAATCCCCTTTTATGTATGGGATTTTTCGGACCGTTTCGTTGCGGAAGTCATTGACCCCTTCATCGCCGAATACCGGGCCGGTCGCACCCCAAATCCCTGCCTGCGCTGCAACGAGAGGATCAAGTTCGCGGCCCTGCTAGAGCGTGGGCTGGACCTCGGATACGACGCTGTGGCGACCGGCCATTACGCCCGGACGAAGGTCGTTGACGGTGTGACGAAGCTCTATCGATCAGTTGATCCGGGGAAAGACCAGTCCTACGTATTGGCGGTCCTCAACCAGGACCAGCTGTCTCACTCGCTATTCCCCCTCGGGAATTCCCTTAAAATGAATGTACGTCAGGAAGCTACGGCGCTTGGATTATCTGTGGCTGATAAGCCTGATTCCAATGACATTTGCTTTATCCCTGATGGAGATACTCCCGGTTGGCTGTCAGAGAAAATCGGCTCGGCAGATGGTGAGATCCGTGACGAGTCCGGTGCCCTCGTCGGTCACCACAATGGCTATCACCATTTCACTATCGGCCAGCGGCGTGGTCTGCGATTGGGAGTTCCGGCTCCCGACGGCAAGCCGCGCTACGTCTTGGATATCGAGCCGGTTAACAACACCGTGGTCGTCGGAGGAGCGGAGGGGCTAACCGTGCATCATATTGAGGCCATCCGGCCGGTATGGTGTTCTAGCGAGCCTGTCGAGACCTGGCACGGTCAGGCCCAGGTCCGTGCCCACGGAGACCCGGTACCGGCCATAATTTCCGCAGTTCCCGGCGGGGTAGCCGTTGAATTAGAGGATTCTCTGCGTGGAGTCGCTCCCGGCCAGGCAGCCGTCTTTTACGACGGTGACCTTGTCGTCGGATCGGCCACCATCTGCGGTACCGACCGCGCTGGCGTAAAGGCGGAGCAAGCAGCGTGATTGCGACCGGAATTGGTTCCCTGCCAGGCACCGACATGCGCGGAAGTCTGGCGGCGATGGCGGAGACATTTGACCAGCTCATACCCTTGCCCGAGCTACCAGCACGTGGGGTAGGCGCCCACATGATTGGACGAGCAACGGCTGTGCTCGTCGACCTTCCAGTCGACCACGGTCCAGGGGGATGGCGGCTGGCTGATTCCACTGACCACGCTGCTCGATCGGCACGGTCCTGGTTGCGCAGCGACCTCGACGATCTCGAGGAAGTCCTGGCCGACAAGGAAGCCAGTGTCAAGCTCTCGTTCGCTGGGCCCCTCACCTTGGCGACCGGTCTGCACCTGAGAGCAGGGGAGTCAATCTTGGCCGACGGATCGGCGCTAGCAGACGTCACCACGAGCCTGGCTGAGGGAGTTAGTCAGCTTATAGCGGAACTGCGACGGCGGATGCCGAGGGTCACCTGGAGACTGCAGATTGACGAACCTTCAGCTCCCGCAGTCCTTTCCGGCGCGGTTCCCACCCAGTCTGGCTTGTATCGCTACCCAGCTATGGCAGGTTCGACAGCGGTTCAGCTGTGGCAGACCGTCGTGTCAGGCTGCGGAGAAGCTGAGGTGGGTATGCACTGTTGCGGAGCGCCGATACCGTGGGTATTGGCGAGGAAAGCGGGATTCTCGACGATGTGGTGCGAGGTGGCCTCGCTGCTCAACCTGGATCGGGTTGCTGGGTGGGTGGAATCTGGTGCGCGCCTTGGAATGGGGGTTGTCGACACCATGCAGGTAGATAAAGTACCTCTTGTTGATCGTCTTATTGACAGGGTGCTGTGGCTGGTCAGGCGTCTCGAGATTGATCCGGCTGTGTTGAAGTCTGGCATCCTGAGCCCAGCCTGCGGTCTGGCCGGCTGGTCGCGTCATGACGCTGCCGAGGTGTGCCGCACTGTCAAGCGAGCTGGCGACCTCGTTGACGAGCAGCTAGACCAGGCGAGCAGGTAGGGTTTCGACTGTGGGCTTCTTCACCAATCTCAATTTGGATGGCCAGACTCCGGTACGTACCCGGCCGCGCGTGGGTGAGGAGCAGTGGGCCCCGGCGGCAGTGCCTACGACGAAACGCAAAAAGGCCCAAAGGGTTCTCGCCCCCATTGCCTTTAGCGTCGCCCTTGCCGTATTAGTGGGAGTGGGGTATTACTTCTTCCGTATCATTGTCGTTGGTGGTTGACGTATCTTGTCAGACCCCTATTTATTCAGATAATGAAGTGGAACCCATACTGGGTTGCTAGGGCTAGCAAATAGCATCGTATAAAGAATCCAAGCGTCACCCACAAAGAAAACCACCAAAAATTCATCTTGGTCGTCGCGGCGTAAATGACAACGAGATACACTGGCGGGATCCCAGTGATGGCAGAAAAGAATAGCAGGGGCATTCCCCATCGTGGGGTCTCGACGATGTGCGCAGCCTGATCATTCCATCGTCGCAGCCGCCATCGCCAGGACCCCACCGCGACTGGCTTGGGTTCTTTGTGCTTGATCCACCGTGAGTTTGACCCTTTGCGGATGCCGACGAACATGACCTGCTTGCCAACCCCGTGGCCAAGAGCCAGGCCCAATGCCACCTCAAGGGGGCCTAATAATCGCGATCCCAGGGCTCCGACAATAAACAACTCGGAATTGAGAACCGGGACGAGACTTGACGCGACGCCAAAGGCGAAGGCCGAGAGGACCTGGTACCAAAACTGCCAGGTGAGATAGACCTCCATACGTCCTCAGTTGGCTAATGCGGCCATGTGCTGGAGTCGGTTGAGCTCGGAGGCCAGGAACCCCGGTCCACCTTGACGACCGACAACCAGGCAACGCCCTTGCGACAACGGAACAACAGCAATGATGGTATCTCCCCATCCAGGCATCCAGTCGGCTTCTAGCTCCGCAGTGTGGGTGCGGTCCATGGGGGCCAATCGCGCAATTCCCTCGGCAGTGAACTCGGGGGCGAGCGCGGTCGAAATAATGACCTGCTCGTCAACATCAAAAAGGGCCGCCCATTGGGTGTGGAAGACGACCGGAACAGCACCGCACAAGATCTCCGCGGAATGCTCGGGGTCCTCCGACATCCTATTAAGGGCTGCGATATCGGACTCAATGCTCCAATTCTCTGGATACCGGCTAAGCCATAGGACGTGCACTTCGTCAAGCATGCCGCAGGCCGACACCAGGGTGTCAGGCATCGTGGTGGGTGGTAAGGTCAAGATGAAGTCATCGATGACGTAGTCGGGGCCTTTTTCAACGATCTCGATAGCAGAGATGTCAGCATTGGCAGTGCCCATAGCGGTAGCCACCGAGCCCAGGGAACCCGGCGTGTCTGGCAGCTGAATACGAATCATGAGCACTCCCTCATTGTTGCGGGTTGGTCCGACGATCCCCAAACCGCAGCAATGTTTGGGCGGGTCACGGCCCGCATAGGAGTCGTTCTCGTGGCCACGTGCGCTCGTGGCTCTAGGATAGCTAAAGGGAATTCCCACCCCATGCCGTCAACCAGGAGATTCATCGTGGCCCTTACGCCGGATGACGTCGTCCGTTTGGCCGGCCTGGCACGCATCGATCTCACTGACGACGAGACCGCGTATCTTGCTCCGCAGCTGGACGCGATCCTCGACGCAGTAGCTGCAGTGTCAGGCGTCGCCACCGACGACGTGCCACCTACTTCGCACGCTTTGCTGCTGTCTAACGTCTTCCGCGAGGACGTCATCAAGGAGTCAATGTCCTCCCATGACGCTCTGGCCATGGCCCCGCGCAGTGAGAACCAACGTTTTCGCGTGCCTCGCATCCTGGACGAGGAGGCACAGTGAACGAGCTTCTGACGTTGACCGCCGCCGAGTTAGGCGAGCGGATTGCGGCCCGACAGATCTCTAGCGAAGAGGTCACCCAGGCGCATTTGGATCGCATTAGCGAGGTTGACGGCGACATCCATGCCTTCCTGCTCGTTGACCACGCTGGGGCTCTCGACGCTGCTCGTCGCATTGATGCCCGCATTGCAGATGGCGAGCATCTCGGTCCGCTGGCGGGGGTGCCGCTGGCTGTTAAGGATCTTTTCTGCACGAAAGGGATCGCCACTACAGCGTCCTCCCAGATGCTCGAAGGGTGGATCCCCCCGTACGACTCCACTATCGTCACCCGCTGTAAGGATGCCGGAATGGTGATCCTCGGCAAGACGAACCTTGATGAATTCGCTATGGGGTCGTCAACGGAAACTTCGGCCTTCGGGCCTACCCATAATCCCTGGGACCTTGAACGGGTACCGGGTGGTTCCGGTGGTGGTTCGGCGGCTAGCTTGGCTTCCTTCCAGGCCCCGTTGGCTTTGGGCACTGATACCGGTGGCTCGATCCGCCAGCCTGGAGCGGTGACCGGCACCGTCGGGATCAAGCCGACCTACGGTTCCACCTCCCGATACGGCGTCATCGCTATGGCTTCATCTTTGGATACTCCTGGGCCCTGCGCCCGTACCGTCCTTGACGCCGCGTTGCTCCATCAGGCCATTGCCGGTCACGACGCTATGGACCAGACCACGATTAATCAGCCCACCCCGGCGGTCGTTGAGGCTGCGCGGCAAACAGACGTTTCCGGCGTGCGCATTGGCGTCGTCACGGAGTTGAGCGGGCAGGGTTACGACCCCCAGGTCGAGGCCCGGTTCCACGAGGCTGTCGAGATGCTAATAGAGGCGGGGGCTGAGGTCGTTGAGGTCTCTTGCCCGAACTTTGACCTCGCCTTACCTGCTTATTACCTTATTCAGCCTGCCGAGGTGTCTAGCAACCTGGCTCGTTACGACGCCATGCGTTACGGCTTACGCGTCAATGACGACGGCGAGCATTCTGCCGAGCAGGTGATGCGAGCCACCCGCGGTGCTGGACTTGGGGCCGAGGCCAAGCGTCGCATCATCTTGGGTACCTATGCCTTGTCGGCTGGGTACTATGACGCCTACTACGGCTCGGCTCAGAAAGTCCGTACCCTCATCCAACGCGACTTCGAGAAAGCATGGCAGATGTGCGATGTGCTCGTGTCACCGGCCACGCCAACGACTGCTTTCCGGCTGGGTGAGCGTACTGCTGACCCGATGGCGATGTACCGCTCCGATCTATGCACGGTCCCGGCCAATATGGCCGGAAGTCCCGCAGGATCTTTCCCGATCGGTCTATCAGAGACCGACGGCATGCCCGTCGGCATGCAGGTGATGGCGCCAATCATGGCGGACGATCGAATCTACCGAGTTGGGGCCGCTCTAGAACGATTACTACATGAGAAGTGGGGCGCCCCGCTGCTAGCGAAGGCTCCCGAAGTGAGGGGAGAGCGATGACCGACGAGCTGTTGCCCTACGACGAAGTGATGGCCAATTATGAGCCGGTCGTCGGGCTGGAGGTACATGTCGAGCTGTCCACCGCGACCAAGATGTTCTGCGGATGCTCAACCGATACTGACAAGGATCCCAATACCAATGTTTGCCCGGTTTGCCTGGGTTTGCCCGGATCCATGCCGGCCATCAACGGTCATGCCGTCGAATCGGCCATTCGGATTGGTCTGGCTCTCAACTGTCACATTGCCCAATGGTGCCGCATGGCCCGGAAGAACTACTTCTACCCGGACATGACGAAGAATTATCAGACCTCCCAATACGACGAACCAATTTGCTATGACGGCTGGCTCGACGTCGAGGCCGATGGCGAGACCTTTCGCGTCGAGATCGAGCGTGCTCACATGGAGGAAGACGCTGGAAAATCCCTCCATGTCGGAGGTTCCGACGGGCGTATTTCCGGTGCTAGTCACTCCCTCATGGACTACAACCGGGCCGGTGTTCCCCTCATCGAGATCGTCACTAAACCGATCCGTGGGCTGGGAGCCAAAGCACCTCAAGTTGCGCGTGCCTATATGGCTCAGTTACGGGACATCATGATCGCTCTTGGGGTTTCCGAGGCCAGAATGGAGCGCGGCAACCTACGTTGCGACGCCAATGTCTCCCTCATGCCGCGTGGCAGCGAGACGTTAGGCACCCGTACCGAGACGAAGAACGTCAACTCGTTGCGCTCTGTGGAAGGAGCGCTGAGGTACGAAATTCAGCGTCAGGGATACCTGCTGTCTGAGGGACGCAAGGTCCGTCAGCAGACCCGAATGTGGCAAGAGGCCGGCGAATACACCATCGCCGGACGCGACAAGTCTGACGCCGAGGACTACCGCTATTTCCCCGAGCCAGATCTGGTGCCGATTGCACCGTCGCGGGAGTGGGTTGAGCAGCTGCGTGCCGAGTTGCCAGAGCTGCCAGCCGCCAAAAAGGCGCGTCTGTCGTCCCAATGGCAGTTCTCCGAAGCGGACATGACCTCGGCCGTCAACGCAGGTGCCCTTGACCTCCTCGAGGCGACAGTCGATGCCGGCTGCCAGCCCGCTGCGGCCCGTAAATGGTGGCTGACTGAGCTGTCGCGTCGCGCCAACGAGGCTGGTGTGGACTTGGCCGAGGTTGGTATGACGCCTTGTCAGGTCGCTCAGCTGCAAAAGCTCGTCGATGACGGCACGTTGACCGACAAACTAGCTCGTCAGGTGATTGACGGAGTGATTGCTGGTGAGGGGGACCCCCAGCAGGTTGTCGACGGTCGTGGCTTGGCTGTCGTCTCTGACGACGCGGCCTTGGGCTCCGCCGTTGACGATGTCATCGCCGCTAACCCGCAGATCGCGGAGAAGATCCGTGGTGGGAAGGTGCAGGCCGCTGGTGCCCTCATCGGTCAGATTATGAAGGTCATGAAGGGCCAGGCCGACGCCAAGCGGGTCAGGGAGCTCATCTTAGAGAAGCTGTCCTGACTCGTAATGCGCTCCGGCTAACTCACAGTGAGCGGTCGGAGCGCATGAACGCCGCGATCGTTGGGGGCTCGCCAAGCACATCCACCTGGGCCACCGATGTGCGTCCGGTGAGAAGCAGAATGACTTCCGAGGGCTTTCCGACCAGGGTGACGATGCGATCGCCGGGGTGGAGCGTGACAGGATCTGTTTGTCCAGTCATCTCGACGCGTACACCGACGGGAGAGCGGCGGGCGAGGGCCCGCCCGTATTTGCGAATGATGTCAGCCAACCGTAATTCGGTCCGATGACCGAGCTCTCGAGGACGCCAGTCGGGTTGGGCTCGCAGCAGATCCTCATGGCGGATGAAGTACTCCATGGAGTTAGCCGCGGAGTCGAGACCGGGGATGCGGAAGACCGAGAAGCGACCTGGACCGTGGGCGAACCGGGCCACGAGATTCTCGAAAGATCCTGAGGCTTCTAATCTGTCGGCGCGCGCCTGAGTGACGGCGTCAAAGACGTTGACGGCCATCCCGGGGACGGCAAGCGGGTCGTTCTCCCTTAACAGGAGGTGGGTCAGCAGATCTCGGGCCGTCCATCCCTTGCACAGTGTCGGGGCGTCGGGGCCGAGTCGTGACAGATCTGCGGCCAAGCCAGCTCGTTCGTCTTGGGCAATGGACATCCGGGTCCTCCTTCGGGCTATGGGTCCATCTTGCCAGTACCGGTCCGAAACGCGGCGTCGGTCCAAGGTGTCGGTGGTCCGGTGTTCAATGAGGCGCGTGCAGACTGAAGAACCAACCCTGGCCCCCGCAATCGCGGCAAGGTTGCGCCGTAATGACGCTGGGCTGGTGCCCGCCGTGGTGCAAGACGCTGCGACCGGGGACGTCCTCATGATGGCGTGGATGGATGACGTTGCTTTGGCCCGCACCTTAGCAACCCGACGGGCCACTTATTGGTCCCGTTCTCGTCAGGAGTACTGGGTCAAGGGGGAAACCTCTGGTCACACTCAGCATGTGTGTTCGGTGAGACTCGACTGTGACGGAGATACGCTCCTGCTGCGCGTCGACCAGGTCGATGGTGCCTGCCACACTGGTGATCACACCTGTTTTGATGCTGATGTTTTGCTAGCCGAGGAGGTCGAGTCATGATCGACGTCGCCTCTTCGCGTGAAGAGTTCGTGGCTCGTGCTGTCAATCACACGGTCGTGCCGGTGCGAACCGCGCTGGTGAGTGATGATGACACTCCTGTTGGGGCAATGACCTATTCCGTCGCCAGAATTCGACTGCGTGGTCGCACCGTGGCGCTTAAGGATCGGGTGAGGCATGTTCAGGCTGGTGCCGGAAGTGTGCTGGGTTTGGTTGGATCGCGCGACAACGCCGAATGCGAGAGCAAAGCTGTTGCGGTTATCCAGGTGGTTCAGAGCTCCGGATCGCTGTCCGCGCTGCGGGAGGATGAGCGGTGACGCCTCCGATCCCAAGTGGCTGGCGGGTCGTGCTCGGTGCTGTCCCAATGATGACGGCGGTCCTTGTCAGCGTGTCCTCGCGTCGTATCTGGCTCGAACGAGCCGGAATCGGTTTGACGGGGGCCGACGTTACGGGTGGACTGATGACGGCCACGGCGTTGATGCTCATCGTGACTGTGGCTTTTTTGTTTGTGGTGAGGACAATTGGTCGTCGCGTCACCGGTGTCCTGCAAGCTCTCGTAGGGATAGGGATCGTGGCCATCGTGGTTACCCATCGCACTGCCACAGCGCATCAATGGGCTGCTCAGGGCGTCGATGCAGGAGCTCCTCAGGTTCATGTCAGCGCATGGCCTTGGGTATGCCTCGTCGCTGGGGCATTGACGATACTGAGCGGAATTGGGCTAGCAGTGTTAGCAGACCGTTGGCCTAGTCGATCCGCTCGGCGCACAGGCGAGCTGACCGGTGACCCTCGGTCGGTCTGGGATGCCTTAGACAGGGGGGAGGATCCGACAGTCGGTGATGTTGTAGAGGTGCCAGCCGAGAAGGTCGAGTCAGCCCTCCCGCTGTCCCACAATGAGGCGTCATGTCCAGGATCATCGGAATCGACCGTTGACAAGTCGGTCCATAGCGACAGCAGCGGCTCACACAATGGTCAGCAAACCCGTATTGATGGTACATCAGGGTAGGATTTGTACTGGATTCACCGAGTTGCGGACGTCCATCCTCGACCAACTCGCGGGTGCACTCCGCATCTTTGACCAGCTGCGTGGAAAATCCGCGCCTGACCACCGGAGGGAACATGAGTGCTGATCGCGCCACCCGTCACTACCAGTACGGCGGGAGCCCCGCAAACTGGGCAGGTTCGATCGTCGCCCTCATCGGCTTCATCGTGGCTACCGTCGGTGCAATGGCCGGGCCAAGTTGGACTACCTGCATCATGGGTGCCGCCTTAGTTGTGCTGGGTGGAGTCGTCACCCTGGTGATGCGCGCTATGGGCTACGGCGGGGCTCGCTGAATGCCGCCCACTGTTACCGGAACGGTCCTTGACGGAATCATTTCCGGTGTTCTCGAAGATCTTCATGAGCGCCAACTCATGGTTACCTCGGACAATCTTCGTGAGGCCACTGAGCTCGTGGCCCCTGCTATCGATCCGATCCCGAGGCTGACAGCGCCTGGCCTGTCGGTTATCTCAGAAATCAAGCGGTCGAGCCCGTCAAACGGCCAGCTGGCTGCTATTCATGACCCTGCCGCACTGGCTGATCAGTACCGCTCCGGTGGAGCCGCTGCTATCAGCGTTCTGACTGAGGAGCGCCGATTTCAAGGATCCCTGGCCGACCTTGACGCGGTGCGTGCGAAAGTTGAGATCCCAGTACTCCGCAAGGATTTCGTTGTCGCGGAATACCAGGTGCTCGAAGCCCGTGCACACGGGGCAGACCTTATCCTCCTCATCGTTGCCGCGTTATCTGACGACGACTTGCAACGCCTATATGACCTTGCCATCGAGCTGGGCATGACCCCGCTAGTTGAAGTTCATACCCCTGAAGAGGTAAGTCGAGCTACAGCCCTTGGTGCCCGTGTGGTGGGTGTGAATGCGCGCAACCTCAAGACCCTCGAAGTCGATAAGACCATTTTCAGGGAACTCCTTGGTGAGCTGCCTGAAAACGTCGTTAAGGTGGCGGAATCCGGAATTCTTTGCGTGGACGAGGCCGTCGAGGTATATGACCTTGGTGCTGACGCGGTGTTGGTGGGGGAGATGCTGGTCCGCCACGGTGAACCAGCACAAGTATTGCGCAAGATCCACCGTGCCACCGTGTGACCCTGACATTCAATGGAAAGGACGATCATGTCCGCACGAGACTTGCCCGACGCTCGGGGACACTTCGACCGTTTCGGTGGCCGATTCGTTCCAGAAGCTCTCCAAGCTGCTCTTAGCCAGCTTACGGGGACCTTCGAGGCCGCGGTAACCGATCCTGACTTTCTCACTGAGCTGGAGGATCTGCGCCGGGAGTACGCCGGACGCCCCTCTCCGCTTACAGAGGCACCGCGATTTTCTCAATACATCTTTCAACAGACCGGTCATCGGGTGCGAGTCCTTCTGAAGCGCGAGGACCTGAACCACACCGGTTCTCACAAGATCAACAATGTGTTGGGCCAAGCCCTGCTGACTCGAAAGATGGGCAAGCGCCGTCTCATTGCGGAGACGGGAGCTGGACAGCATGGCGTGGCGACGGCAACCGTGGCCGCGATGATGGGCATGGAGTGCCGGATCTATATGGGCCAGATCGACACTGAGCGTCAGGCCCTCAATGTGGCTCGCATGCAGCTGTTGGGCGCCGAGGTCATTGCAGTGGAAGCCGGCTCGCGCACGTTGAAGGACGCCATGAACGAGGCCATGCGAGATTGGGTGGCCCATGTTGAGGACACCCACTACCTCATCGGTACCGCTTCTGGGCCACACCCGTTCCCTAAACTGGTGCGAGAGTTTCAGCGGGTCATTTCTGCGGAGGCCCGTCAGCAGTGCCTTGATCGGGTTGGACGCCTTCCCGACGCCATTTGTGCGTGTGTCGGTGGTGGGTCGAATGCCATCGGATCGTTCGCCGAGTTCATCGACGACCCCGAGGTTCGTCTCTACGGTTTCGAGGCGGGCGGTGACGGTGTCGAGACCGGTCGCCATGCAGCATCGATCACCAGGGGTTCCGTTGGTGTACTGCACGGCACTCGTACCTACATTCTGCAAGATCCGGACGGCCAGACGATGGAATCTCACTCCATATCGGCCGGCCTGGACTATCCCGGAGTTGGCCCCGAACATTCTTGGTTAGCGGCCCGGAAGCGTGCTACTTACCTCCCGGTCAACGACCGCGAGGCCATGGAGGCTCTACGTACCCTCACCCGCACCGAAGGCATCATGCCGGCCATTGAGTCGGCCCACGCTGTCGCCGGCGTTCTTAAGATCGCGAAAGACCTGCCTGCTCACGACGGCGAGCCGTCAGTGGTCATCGTCACGGTGTCGGGTCGCGGGGATAAAGATGTTGACACTGCCCTGAAGTGGTTTGCCATGGACGGCAGCGTCGACGCCACTACGGGAGGTATGGAATGACCGGTAGCGCCAGTGTCTACCTCAGGGCCCACCAAGAGAACCGCCCGGCCCTCGTCGGTTACTTCCCGGTGGGACACCCGTCAGTTCCTCACTCGATCGATGCTATGAAGGCACTGACTACGGGCACTACTGGGACCGGTGTCGACCTCGTCGTGATCGGAATGCCTTACTCCGACCCGATGATGGACGGCACCGTCATTCAGCACGTCACTACCGGGGCTCTAGAGCGCGGGGTACGCACTCGCGACACCCTATTGGCCACAGAGGCCGTGGCCGGGACCGGAACTCCGTGCGTGATTATGACCTATTGGAACCTTGTCGAGCACTACGGTGTCGACGCTTATGCTCGCGATCTGGCATCCGCGGGTGGCTCAGGGCTCACCACCCCCGATGAGGCTGAGGATCGGGGGGACTCAGTGACGGTAGGAATTGACCGGATGTGCGCCATCGTCGACGACCTGGCGGCCGGAGTACGGCGGGCGGAACGCCAGTGAGTCAGCTATCGATCCCTAGCCCATCAATCGAAGCGTTTCATCTTGGACCGCTAACCATCCACATCTACGCCCTATGCATCCTCGCGGGCATCGTCGTCGCCTATATCAGTGGTGGGCGTCGCTATCAGGCTCGTGGCGGTAAGCAGGAACAATTTGAAGAATTGTGCGCCCTGGCTGTCATTGCCGGAATTATTGGTGGACGGCTTTACCACGTCATTACCGACCATCAGCTGTACTTTGGCCCGGGTCGGACGTGGTACCACTGCTTCTTCATCTGGCAGGGTGGCCTAGGCATCTGGGGGGCCATTTCTCTAGGTGGTCTAGCGATCTGGCTATATTGCCGCCGCAAGGGCATTCGCTTCGCGTCCGTGGCAGATTCCCTTGCCCCGGGCATTCTGGCGGCCCAGGCGATCGGACGGTTGGGAAACTGGTTTAACCAGGAGCTTTTTGGCCGCCCGACGAGCCTGCCATGGGGTCTTGAGATCGACCTGAGTCATCGCCCAGCGGGATATCTTCAGTACGCGACCTTTCATCCCACCTTCCTCTATGAGCTGGTATGGAGCTTGGTTGGTGCTGTCTTTCTATTGTGGGTCGATCGGCGTTGGACGCTCGATCACGGTCGTCTGTTCACGCTGTACGTGGCGATCTACACTTTTGGTCGTTTTTGGGTGGAGCGGCTGCGCATCGATCCGGCCCATCACGTGGGACAATGGCGGCTCAATGACGTTACCGCTCTCGTCGTTTTTACGGGTGCGGTCGTCATACTGATCGTGCTGCAGCGCCGATACGGCAAGGGTGACGAGCACAGCTCTTGCCCAGCCCATAAAACTCGGTGATCTCGTCGTGATGAGTCCACGAATTGGACGTATGTATCAAGGCGCGGTCATTGTGTGACAATCTGTCTTCCGGTGCGTCTGCGTACCGTGGCCCACCCAGCCTCCGTCGAAAGGACCACCGATGATCTTCGGCCACCACCCCCGACAGGGCCTTTATGATCCCCAATTCGAGCACGATGCTTGCGGGGTGGCCTTCGTGGCCACCATGACTGGGGTGGCTAGCCATAAGATCGTGGAGCAGGGTCTTGAGGCACTGCGTAACTTGGATCACCGTGGTGCCACTGGAGCCGACCCAGCCGCGGGGGATGGCGCCGGCATCCTCGTCCAGGTCCCTGACGCCTTCCTGCGGAGGACCACCGGAATCCGGCTGCCTGAGCCCGGATCCTATGCCGTCGGTCTAGCCTTCATGCCTGTTGACGAGGCTCAGCGTGCTCGCGCCAGGGCTGCCATTGAACTCATCGCTGCTGATGAGGGCATCAAGGTGTTGGGTTGGCGTGAAGTTCCTGTGCATACCCATACTCTCTCCGAAATCTCGCTGGGTACTATGCCCCATTTTGAACACCTACTGATACGCGCTCGCGATGGTCGTGTTGGCATGGACCTGGAACATTTAGCGTTCGTGCTGCGGCGGCGTGCCCAGCATGAAGCTGGGGTGTACTTTGCTTCGCTCTCTTCGCGCACGCTCGTCTACAAGGGCATGCTGACGACTCATCAACTCGAGGAGGTCTTCCCCGAACTCCATGACACAGATCTATCTAGCGCTGTCGCGCTGGTCCATTCGCGGTTCTCGACCAACACCTTCCCTTCATGGGAGCTGGCCCATCCGTACCGCCTTATTGCTCACAACGGCGAAATCAACACAGTGCGCGGTAACCGTAGCTGGATGCAGGCTCGCGAAGCTCTGCTTCAGTCCGACCTCATTCCGGGCGATCTAGCCCGTCTCTACCCGATCTGCACCCCGTCTGGTTCGGACTCCGCCTCCTTTGACGAAGTTCTAGAGCTACTTCACCTGGGTGGACGCTCCTTGCCCCACGCCGTTCTTATGATGATCCCGGAGGCATGGCAAGAGAACACCGAGATGTCTCAGGAACTGCGCGACTTCTACGAGTTCCACTCTTTCCTCATGGAACCATGGGATGGTCCGGCTTGTGTCATTTTTACTGACGGTAACCAGATTGGTGCGGTGCTGGACCGCAACGGTCTGCGCCCGGCGCGCTACTGGGTGACCGACGACGGCCTTGTTGTCTTTGCCTCCGAGTCGGGGGTGCTTGACTTGCCGGACGCCCATGTCGTCGAGAAAGGACGACTTAAGCCAGGGCGGATGTTCCTGGTCGACCTGACAGAGCATCGGGTTGTTGACGATCTTGAGATTAAGGCTCGACTGGCCTCTGCTAAGCCTTATGGGGAATGGCTTGACCAGGGCCGCATCGACCTCGACGACCTGCCAGAGCGAACTCACATCATTCACTCTCACGCGTCGGTGACGCGGCGTCAACAGCTTTTCGGATATACCTCTGAGGAGCTCAAGATGCTTGTCGCCCCCATGGCAAACCAGGGGATCGAGGCTACTGGAGCGATGGGAACCGACACCCCGCTGGCCGTGCTATCTAACCGTCCGCGGATGCTCTGGGACTATTTCAGTCAGCTTTTCGCTCAGGTAACCAATCCGCCCTTGGACGCTATTCGCGAGGAGCTTGTCACCTCCCTGACGGGCACCATCGGCCCGGAAGCGAACCTGCTTGAGCCTGGCCCGGAATCATGTCGGCAGGTGGTCGTCAACTACCCGATCGTCGATTCCGACCAGCTTGCCAAGATCATTCACATCGACGCTGACGGGGAGCATCCGGATCGCAAAACCCACGTGGTGAGGGGCCTCTTTGTTGTCGAAGAGGGTGGCGAGGGCTTGCGTCGGCGTATCGAGGAGATTCGTGCCGAAGTTTCTGAGGCCATTGCTGAGGGGACTACCATCATTGTGCTCTCGGACCGCCACGCCACTCGCGAGCTGGCGCCGATCCCGTCCCTGCTCCTCACCTCAGCTATCCACCACCACCTGGTGAGGGAGAAGACCCGTACCCGGGCCGGACTCGTCGTCGAGGCTGGTGACGTTCGCGAAGTGCACCACGTCGCCCTCCTCATGGGTTATGGTGCCTCGGCTGTTAACCCGTATTTGCTCTTCGAGTCAGCCGAGGACATGGCCCGGCGCGAGGTGTGGGTGTCTACTGACCCTGAAACTGCTATCCATAACGTTTACAAGGCTCTTGGCAAGGGCGTCCTTAAGACGATGAGCAAGATGGGTGTATCCACTATCTCGTCGTATACCGGAGCCCAGATCTTCGAGGCTACCGGGTTATCGCAGGAACTCATTGATGAGTACTTCACCGGAACGACGAGTCGCATCGCGGGGGTCGGCCTGACCGAGATCGCTCAAGAGATTCTGGCTCGTCACCTCAGCGCGTATCCGGAGACAGGGGTGCGTCTGGCCCACCGTACCCTCAAACCTGGCGGCCACTACCAGTGGCGTCGGGAGGGGGAGCAGCATCTCGTCGATCCCGAGTCGATATTCCGGCTGCAGTTGGCTGCGCGTACCAATGACTACGAGCAATTCCGTCGCTACACCGACCATATCAACGACAACTCAACCAGGCTTATGACCCTGCGGTCCCTGTTAGAGTTCCGTCACGATCGTCCAGCAGTGCCGCTCGCGGAAGTCGAGCCAGCCAACGAGATCGTCAAGAGATTTTCCACAGGTGCGATGAGCTACGGCTCGATTTCCATAGAGGCGCACCAAACCTTGGCCATCGCGATGAACCGGATTGGAGGCAAATCGAATACCGGAGAGGGTGGCGAGGATCCTGAGCGTCTCTACGATCCAGAACGTCGTTCGGCTATCAAGCAAGTGGCATCGGGACGATTCGGCGTAACCAGCGAGTACCTGGTCAACGCCGACGACATCCAGATCAAAATGGCTCAGGGAGCCAAACCGGGCGAGGGTGGTCAGCTCCCCGGCTCGAAGGTCTATCCGTGGGTAGCTAAAACTCGTCACTCGACCCCAGGCGTCGGACTCATCTCTCCGCCCCCGCACCACGACATCTACTCCATCGAGGACCTCAAGCAGCTCATTCATGACCTCAAGTGCGTTAACCCTCGGGCTCGGATCCACGTCAAACTAGTGGCCGAGACCGGTGTTGGCACTGTTGCTGCCGGCGTTTCGAAGGCTAAGGCCGACGTTGTACTTATCTCGGGCCATGACGGTGGAACCGGTGCGGCTCCGCTAACCTCGATCAAGCATGCTGGTGGGCCCTGGGAACTAGGCCTGGCCGAGGCTCAACAGACCTTGCTGCTTAATGGTCTTCGTGACCGCATCGTGGTGCAGTGTGACGGTCAGCTCAAGACCGGACGCGACGTCGTCGTAGCTGCCTTGCTTGGCGCCGAAGAGTTTGGGTTCGCAACTACCGCGCTCATTGTCGAGGGATGCGTCATAATGCGTAAGTGCCATACCGACACCTGCCCGGTAGGTGTGGCTACTCAGAATCCGGAATTGCGTGAGAAATTCGCCGGTGATCCCGACCACGTCGTCAACTTCATGATGATGATGGCTGAGCAGACTCGCGAAATTCTCGCTGAGCTCGGATTCCGCTCCATTGACGAGGCTGTTGGCCATGTTGAGGCACTGGATACCCGCAAGGCCATCACGCACTGGAAGGCTAGGGGTCTTGACCTGTCGCCGATTTTGCATCAGGTGGACCTTCCCCACGGCTCCCCGCTGCGTCACGTTCGCGATCAGGATCATGACCTCGAGACAAGTCTCGATATGAAGCTCATCGACATGTGTACTGAGGCTTTGACTAATGGCACCCCCGTCCGTCAGGAGGTCAGCATTCGCAATGTCGACCGCACCGTGGGAACTATGTTGGGTAGCCGTGTGACGGTTGCCACCCAAGGCAAGGGTCTTCCTGATAACACCATCGACCTCACCTTCACCGGTACTGCTGGACAGAGTTTCGGCGCCTTCGTGCCACGGGGCATGACGATGAGGCTCATCGGTGACGCCAACGATTATGTCGGTAAGGGGCTCTCCGGCGGTCGGGTGATCGTCGCTCCACCGCTCAAAACGCCGTTTCAACCACGTGACCAGATCGTTGCTGGAAACGTCGTCGGTTACGGTGCCACCTCCGGTGAAATCCTGTTGTGTGGTCAAGCGGGCGAAAGATTCTGTGTGCGAAACTCGGGAGTCACTGCCGTTGTGGAGGGAGTTGGCGATCACGGTTGTGAATACATGACCGGGGGAGAAGTGCTGGTGCTTGGCGCTATCGGGCGGAACTTTGCTGCTGGCATGTCTGGCGGGATGGCTTGGGTGCGCAACCTCGACGTCAGCCGCCTCAATGCAGATATGGTCGACGCCCTCCCGATGGAACAAGCCGATGTTGATCGGGTTACCGAGCTGCTGGAGCTGCACCAGACCGAGACTGGGTCCACCCTCGCCGGGGAGATTCTGGCACAAGGGGCTGGCGGAATTCGTGAGTCCTTTATGAAAGTGCTGCCGCGCGACTACGCCACGATGATGAAGGCCATGGTCGACGCTGAGGAGCACGGCCTGGACGAGAACGAGACGACGTTCATGGAGGTGTCTCATGGCTGATCTGCACGGCTTTATGAATGTGACTCGACAGGAGGCGGAGCGTCGTCCAGTCGAAGAGCGCGTCCAGGACTGGAAAGAGGTCTACCCAGGCGGACCTGGTCACGCTCTGCTGCCCATCATTACAGACCAAGCGAGCCGGTGCATGGACTGTGGTGTGCCCTTCTGCCATACCGGCTGTCCGTTGGGTAATCTCATCCCTGACTGGAACGACCTCATCTGGCGAGACGAATGGCGCGAGGCTCTCAGCTGTTTGCAGACCACCAACAACTTTCCAGAGTTCACCGGTCGATTGTGCCCCGCTCCATGCGAGACGGCGTGTGTCGAAGGGCTTAACCGCGTCCCGGTAACGATTAAGAACGTTGAGGTTGCCATCATTGATAAGGCCTGGGAAGACCGCCGCGTCATTCCAGTGGTGCCTGAGTGGCATTCACTCAAGACGGCTGCAGTGGTCGGATCTGGCCCCGCAGGACTGGCAACCGCCCAGCAGCTCACCCGTGCTGGGCATACGGTCGTCGTCTACGAGCGTGACGACGCCATCGGCGGGTTGCTGCGTTATGGCATTCCGGATTTTAAGATGGAAAAGTCGGTTCTCGACCGTCGGATTAAGCAGATGGCGTTGGAGGGTACCGTCTTCAAGACGAATACTGAGATCGGCGTCGATATCACTGGCGAGCAGCTACGCGAGCGGTTTGACGCCGTCGTCTTGGCTACTGGTGCCACCGTTCCACGCATGCTGGATGCTCCAGGTATTGGGCTCGACGGGGTCTGTTATGCCATGGAGTATCTCACTCAGCAAAACCGCGTCGTGGCGGGGGCAGAGGTGCTTGATCAGATCCGCGCCGACGGTAAGCACGTCGTCATCATCGGTGGCGGAGACACTGCCAACGACTGTGTAGGCACCGCAGTGCGTCAGGGCGCGGCCTCAATTACCCAGCTGCAGTACAACCCGGAGCCGCCCAAGGACCGATCGGCTAACTATCCCTGGCCCACTTATCCGCTCATTTTACGGGTCTCCAGCTCCAATGAAGAGGGCGGACAGCGGGTGTACTCGACCAACACCGTCGAGATCGTCAGTAATGACCGGGGCCACGTCAAGGCAGTTCGGGTGGTCTCAGGCCATCGCGATGAGAACCGGGTGTTTATTGCGGACGAGGGCAGCGAACATGATCTGCCGGCCGACCTAGTGATCTTTGCGATGGGATTCGCTCATCCGGAGTATGACGGTGTTGTTGCCGAGCTGGGGCTGGAACTTGACGGACGGGGCAATATTATCAGAAATGATGCGTATGAGACTAATGTGCCGGGGGTTTTCGCCTGTGGTGACGCTGGCCGCGGGCAGTCCCTCGTGGTGTGGGCCATCGCGGAGGGACGCGCAGCTGCTCACGGTGTTGATGCGTATCTCAAAGGATCACCGTCGGTGCTACCGAAGCCGGTAAAACCGTCGGATCGTCAGATGACGGTGTAGTCCCGAGGTGATCTCTTAGGCTCGACAGGAGGCGCCGTGCAGGAGGAAACTGCTGGGGTGAACGGTAACGAGGAGGAGCTCGACTCGATGATTCGCCACGCCAAAGCGCTGACGTGGGTGTGCGTGGCACTGTTTGTGGTACTCGATGTCATCGGTCTTACGGCACCTAGCCAGAGTGATCCACGATTCGTCCTGGGCGCCTTTGGTGGGGCCGCGTCCTTCTTGGGCATCATTGGTGCGGGTGTCTGGTGGGCCTCCTTGGCCTCCCAGCGGAGGGCTCGTGTCTTGGATGACCGTCTCGATTGTGAACTCGACATCGAAGACGATGCCAGGGGCAATGACCGGCGTGAGCCGCCGGCTGTCTAGTCTGTCGCCATGATCGACGATATCCGACGCAGAACCGTACTGGGTGCTTCAATGACAGCGATTGTCACTGCACCGCTGGCAGACCGGACATTACGAGCGTTCGGATCTGACACTCGGGGCCTGACGATTCACCTCGTAGGTGCCCCGACAACGAGCCGGGTGGAAGTGCGAGGTCTCGACGGTCGCATCCGTCGATTCTCTACCCGTCCGGAGGCCTTGTCGCGGGTTGCTATCGTGAGCGTCCCGTCACGCAGGTTCGCGGTGCGCATGGATTCAGGACGCTGGCGGTGGCTAGTCAGAGGTGATGCTGACCAAGTGTGGATCATGCGTGACGGCGACCATGAGGATCCCGCCACCTATCGCACTGCCCTCCCGGTCCCGTCCGAAGGCGTGCGAGTGATGTCCGGGCGGTGTTGGATCAGCGTCGACTGGTTGGCGAGGGCCGCCGGTTGGCCTCTGTCGAGGGGGGCAGTTCCATTCGATGGACTGTCTAGTGTTCCGTCTGACCTGCTGACGGTGCGACGCGGTGGCGACGTCGAGACCTTCGACACTCGCCGCAATCTTCATGCCCGCAACTTCGAGGAGAAGTTCTTCCACGACGAGCCCAACCTCATGATCCAGCCAGTCGATGGGATGGTCGTTGGTGGACAGTACTGGCTTACCGCCGGTGTCGTGCGGCGGCTGTGGGATGTCAGGTTGGTTAGGGTCGGCCGTCAACTTATCGCCTTGGAACGGATGCATGTTGGATTTGATGTGCTTGGCACCAGCCGCGACGTCGGCGCTCTGGGATTTGATCAGTCTAAGTTGGCCAGAGTCGGCTCTTGGATCGACGATCAGGTCAAGGCCGGGTTTTCCGGAACGAGTGTGCTGGTCTGCCGTCATGGCCAGATTGCCTGGCGTCATCATGCCGGTCAGGCCCTCAAGTACTCCACCGAGGTCATTGACCACACGGTGCACAAGGCGCGACTGCTACCCCCTGCCAAACAGGTTCCCGTGACGGCTACGACTCGTTTCGATATCGCCTCGAATACCAAAATGTATGCGGTCAACCTGGCTTTGCAGATGCTTGTGGGGCAGGGGCGGATCGACCTGTCGCGTCAGGTGTGTACCTTTCCCGGCTGGGAGGCTTTCCGGGACGAGTCGACGGTCTACACCGGCTCGTGGACGGTCGGGGGCCCCGGCGGTATCAAAAGCCCATTCACTGGCAAGAAGACCATCCGACTGGTCGACCTCATGCATCATCGAGGTGGGCTCGTTCCGGATCCGCAATATCCCAACGCGACAGTGGCAGGCGAGTTATACCTGCAGAACCTCGACGACATCTCGAACCGTACTGACGTGATCGACCGGATCTGCCGTACACCTCTCATGTATGCACCGCACACCGAGAGGGCGTACAGCGACGTCGACTACATGATCCTTGGCCTGATCGTCGAGCAGGTCGTCGGTAAACGCCTCGACGAATACCTCCAAGAGGGCGTTTACCGTCGCCTGGGGCTCGAGCGGACTGGATTCCGGCCACTTGACATCAGGACACCCCCCGACCTCATTGCTGCGACCGAGCTGAACGGTAACACCCGGGACGGTAATGTCGGCTTCGGCACTCGTCCTGACGGCAGCCCGGTGTTCATCCGTACCCAGACTATTCGTGGGCAGGTTCAGGACGAGAAAGCCTTCTACACCATGTCTGGGGTGTCGGGGCATGCGGGGCTTTTCTCCACCGCTGACGATCTGGGGGTGCTGCTGCAGTTGATGTCCAACGAGGGCATGTACCAGGGCCGAGAGTACTTCCCCGCCGATGTGCAGCGTCGGTTTCTCACCCCTGATGGTGATAGCGCGACTTACGGGTTGGGTTGGAGAACGAACGGCTACTACTACTTCCATGGCGGGCCAAGTAAGGCAGCCTTCGGGCATACCGGCTGGACCGGGACAATCACAATGGTCGATCCGATACGTGACATCCAGATCGTGCTGTTGACTAATATGCGTCACAGCCCGGTCGTTGAGCCACCGAACGAGTTTGCTGCTGGGGCCTTCCCGCTTGCGCATTATGTGGGGCTCATCTCTCGAGTGTATTCGGCATTGGCTGAGGACGGGAGAGTGACCGACGTTGATGCACCGTTACTCGAACGTGCCGCTTCTTCACCAACCAGCTCACATCGGTTTCGTGTTGTTCCCCGTCGTCGCAGTAGTCGATAGACCATCTTCTTGGATACGGGAGCATGACTCCGGACGTGACTGCAGCCCCTAGCAATGAGGCCGGAGCAACAGTGGTGCAATTACTGTGTATCAGATCATCACTTCAGCTCGGGATGGGCTGAAGTGTCAGGGCTGTCAACCACGTCGCCTTCAATGATGGTGTTGTGGGGGTTGCGACGCATCGCCAGCGAGATAGAGCTTGTGATCTTGCGGATTCCTACGGCAATGGCAAGGTTAGCAACGCCATAGAGCAGTACCCCGAGCGCTAGCAGCCAGCTCATGGCCACTACGCCGAATCCAGGATGAACGAGGATGACGATGCCCAGGACGAATAGACTGATGCCACCCCCAAACATCCAGCCCCAGGCTTTCTGCGTGACGAGTCTCAAGGGCAGGGCGAAACTGGTAGCAAACACGCCCAGGAGCACCAGCCACACTCCCATGAAGATGGCAATGACGTGCAAGGAGAATCCAGGATGAAGGATGAGGATCACGCCGATGATGATGCCGATGATGCCCCAGCCCTTCATGAATCCGGTGCCGGCCATGCCATGGAGGGCCTGGGCATTGACAAGGGTCATGACGGAGTCGATGATGGCGTAGATACCGACGATGATCACAAGAGCAGTCATCGTCTGGCGGGACCAGAGCAGGGCCACCACTGCGGCAACGATTGCGAGGATCCCCTTGGTGAACGGAATCCACCAGATCGACTTCCAGGTCTTGCTGAGGGTCTGTGACGACATGCGTTAAGTCTACGTGAGGGACTTTCTGTGCGTGCTTACCGCGGTTCGCGTACTACTCAGGAGGGTCTCGAGGTCATCCATGCACAGCTGGGCGACGCGCGCGAAAAGAAAGTCCACAACGGCTAGCTGTGCCATCCGACTGGACATCGCACCTGCGCGAACCTGCGTTTCGCGTGCTGAAGTGACGAGGACGTGGTCGGCAAGCCGTCCGACGGGAGAGTCGGGTAGGCCTGTCATAGCGACAGTAGTAGCGCCGTGCTTTTGCGCCACGGTGAGAGCCTCAACGACTTCTTGGGTGTTACCGCTAAAAGAGATTCCTAAGGCTACGCAGGGACGTTTACACAATGCGGCATGAACAAGCTGCATATGGGTGTCTTGATGATGCTGGCAGACAAGGCCAATGCGTTCCAGTTTCTCAGATAGGTCGCTTGCGACAAGACCGCTGGATCCGACCCCGAAAAGCGCAGTCCGCGGGGCGATCGAGATAGCGCTGGCGACAGCCTCAAGCTCGTCGGCGTCAACGGTCCGCGCAGTATTCTCAATCGTGCGAGCCTCATGGAACGCGATCTTCGTGATCATTTGGGTTAGAGAGTCGTCGAGAGTAATAGTGCCTTCAGCCACTGAGGACCTCTCTAGCTCGAGGGTGCGTCGAGATAAGTCGCGCGCAAGCTCGGTGCGAAGCTCCCGATAACCACTCATCCCAAGGGCTCGGCAAAAGCGCACGACAGTCGCGGGGGATACGCCGGCAGCCTCAGCAAGTTGGCTCGTTGAAGCAGCGAGTGTCCAGTCGGGCTTGGCCAGTATGACGGCGGCAACCTGGGCCTCTGCAGGACGCATGGTCGTTCTGGCCATATCGATCCGAGGCAGCAGGCTGTCATCCATGTGAAACATCCTTCCATTAAAGTTGGATTTTGTGTACAATCATTTCACGCCGTGGGGACGGCGCGTTTCGTGGTGTGTCATCGCAGACATGGAACCACAAAGTCTCGATTCGGGGAGGAGATTCCATGGACAGCCTGACGAATCTTGCAACGACTGAGGGAAGGAACCCGGCCAGCGAAGAACTCGACCAGTTGCCGACCCTCGACGTGCTCCGCCTCATGAATGACGAGGATCACCGCGTTCCGGATGCTATCGCTTCTCAACTTTCAGCCATCGCTGCCGTCGTGGAGGCTGCAGTAAAGGGTCTGTCGGCCGGAGGCCGTTTGATCTATGCCGGTGCCGGAACGAGTGGGCGTCTAGGGGTCCTCGATGCGGCGGAATGCCCACCGACGTTTAGCACCAACCCCACGATGGTCGTCGGCCTCATCGCAGGTGGACAGCAGGCGATGTTTCAGGCCGTGGAGGGAGCTGAAGACGATGCGGATCGTGGCGCTGAGGAGTTGAACATGCTTCAGCCTGGGCCCCACGACGTCGTCGTCGGTCTGGCAGCCTCAGGACGAACTCCTTGGGTTCTAGGTGTGGTGCGCGCTGCGAAGCGAGCTGGGGCAGTGACGGCTTCAGTATGTTGCAACCATCGTGCGGTCATCAGCAGCGAAGTAGACCTTCCGGTGGAAATCGACGCTGGCCCTGAGGTTCTCACGGGATCGACCCGCCTTAAAGCAGGGACCGCGCAGAAGCTGGTCCTCAACATGATCTCCACGGCAACCATGGTCGGCCTAGGTAAAACATATGGCAACCTTATGGTTGACGTCTCTCCGAGCAACGAGAAGCTACGGCAGCGGGCCATGTCCATTGTCATGGCTGCCACGGGATGCTCCTGTGATGATGCCATCACGGCGTTGCACGAGGCTGGCGGACATGCCAAGACGGCCATTGTCATGGTGCTGTTGGGGATGACTGCGACTCAAGCTCGAGCCCGACTGGCTGAAGCGGGCGGCGTAGTCCGGGTAGCCGTCGATGAGAACCACCTTCGCCTGTGAATCTTCCAGGGAGGAAGTCATGGACTATCACTTACTTGCACGAGAAATACTCGATCTTGTTGGAGGGCCCGACAATATCGCGTCTTTTACCAATTGCATGACGCGGCTGCGTCTCAACCTCATCCGGCCCGAGACTGCTGATGCTGAGGCCATCAATGGGCTGGCCGGGGTCCTTGGAGTCGTCGAGGGTAAGGAGCTGCAAGTCGTCGTTGGGCCTGGTCACGCGGAAAGATTACGGTCAGCATTCGGTGAGGTCATGGGGTCGGTGGATTATACTCCTGCCACCGACACAGACGCGACGACTCAAGTCACGCCGCCTGGCACCGCAAAGCGAGGTGTGGACTCTGCAGTGGTCGAAACAGAGCCGAGTTCAGTCCTGGAAGGTGATACAGATATAGCCGTTCGCACCAAGAAGATGGTCCGAGGCACGCAAACATCTCGGGTTCAAGCGATGTTCCGTCACATCGGGAACATTTTCGTCCCGATCATCCCAGGGTTCATTGCCTGTGGGCTAGTGACCGCCATCTGCGGGATTTGGAAGACAATTGACCCCACGGTTGCCGATGACGGGTGGTTCCTGGTTTTAGTTGGTCTGGGAGGGATCGTTATTGCCTCGCTCAACTTCATCGTCGGCCACAACACAGCTCAAGAATGTGGTGGCAGCCCGGTGCTAGGCCTCATCGCGGGCGGGGTTCCATATATGCCCGCTCTGGCGGGTACGGCAGCAACCGACAAGACGGCAGCTATCCCGCTGACGATCCCAATATTCGGGAAGCTTCAACCCGGACTGGGAGGTGTCATCGGCGTCATGATCACCGCCTGGCTGTTCACCGTCATCGAAAGGCGGTTGAGAAAGGTCGTCCCGGCGGCTATCGAACTTTTTCTTGTGCCGGCTGTAACTTTGCTCCTCGGCGCCGCAGCGTCAATCTTTGTGATCATGCCGTTGTCATCTTTGCTGATGAAGGGCCTCACATGGCTGCTCGTCGACTTCGCCCTTGCTAAAGGTGGAATCATCGGCGGATTTATCCTCGCAACCTTCTTCTTGCCTATGGTGATGTTGGGCATTCATCAGGGACTCACGCCAATTCATGCTCAACTCATCGCTAATCATGGTTTTACCGAACTATTACCCATTCTTGCGATGGCTGGCGCGGCTCAGGTGGGAATGGCTATTGCCGTTCTTATGAAAACCAGGAATCCGAAACTGCGATCTGTGATTAAGAGCGCGCTACCAATTGGCATCCTTGGTGTGGGCGAACCCCTCATTTACGGGGTCTCGTTACCGTTACTGTACCCCTTCCTCACCGCGTGTCTTGGTGGCGGTTTCGGAGGTGCCTTTATAGCGTGGGGGACGCAGAACTGCGGAACGTTTGGCTCCCAGGCCTTTGGCCTGTCGGGCTTACTCATGGCACCGGTGATTTCGGCCGGCAAGTGGGGCTGGTATCTCGGTGGCTGGCTCATTTCAGTAATCATGGGAGCTGTGCTCACTTACCTGTTCGGTTTCAAGGATTCCATGGCCGAACGCATTATGGACTGATCGATGATGCGGTCCGTATATCTGACCAACGAGAGTTGTGGGCTGGTTGCTCGCCAGGCTGCTTCGCACAGCAAGGTCATATTCGCCTCGCTACAGGTGCCTGAAACCGAGTACGCGAAATCCTTCACTCTGGTCGCTCTGAAGCGCGTCGGATGTCGTACTTCCTGCCCGCGTCCTGGCGCTGAAATCACCAGTAGGTGGCGTGTGGAACGACCGCGATTGTTCACAGATCGCGGTCTTCTGGTGGCTTTTATTCTCGCAGAGATGGGACTGCGAGCTCCGCTACGTCGTGGCTTACCGAATTTAGAGTACGAGCGGTATGGCAACGCGTGGATCATCGTATTGCACCGTACGGGAGCGGCGGTGACTTTGACGGAAGAAGAGCTGCCCAATGAGACCCGTTCCTGTGATGACGAGAAAGAGCAGGATTATGTGTTTCTTGGGAGTTGACATTGGCGGAACGAGTGTGAGATCCCTCGTTACCGATGCGGGCGGGAAAATACTGGGTTATCAGCGTATTGCACGCGTCAGTCACGAATCTTTGTGGCAGGCTATCAATGACTGTCTAGGCACGGTGTTGGCTCAATCTTCGGTTGTGCATGTGGAAGCCGCTGTCGTCGGAGCCGCAGGCGCGGGTCCGACTGGGAATCACGACGTCTGTCAGAGTGTCGAGAAGGCATTTCGCGCCGTCGGCCTAGATGTCACCCCTCAGGTGGTGACCGACATTGAGATTGCCTACTGGTCTGCCGCAGTTTTGGGGGATGGTTCGATTCTCGTGGCAGGTACTGGTGCGATAGCCGGTCGCTTCTCGGAATGGCGCTGTGTCGATCGCCGAGATGGAGCTGGGTGGTTGCTGGGGGATCATGGCTCCGGCTATTGGATTGGGAGAAAAGCCTTGCGAGCTGCGGCGGCGGACCTTGATCGTCGTGGCCCGAGCACCACTATCACGCGTGGGGTTGTTGAGGCTCTTGGATTGCCTCGTGGATGTACCGTTCAGGGTCTCATTGGCAAGACGAAGGAGCTTCGACCGGCAGACGTCGCAAGCTTTGCTCAAATCGTATTGTCCGCTCAAGACGACAAGATCGCGTCGATCATCCTGGCTGATGCGGCATCGGAGCTGGTGACGACCGTGAAGAGTGTTGGTGCTGAGCACGTCATCCTGGCAGGAGGCTTGCTTGCGCCGAACACAAGCCACAATCACCAACGACCTAACACGTTGCGGGCAATGATGGAGGACTCGCTGGGTGAGTGCCCATATGCGAGCCACCCGGTCGTCGGGGCATGCTGGGCGGCCGGGCGCTTACGAGGTGTCGAGCTGCACAAAGTCGATCTGATGAATGCATTAGAGGTTCGTTCGGATTCCAGGAGACGATGACAATGAATACTGACAGGTTAATCACTCGCAGGACCGTAATGTCGGCAACGTGCGTCGCGACGGTGGCCGCGATGATGAGTCCTGCTCCCACAGCAGAGGCTAAGACCGACCTAGGAAGGCCGAGGGTCATGTGGCAGCAGTGTGTTGAGCGCGCGTTACAGTGCTTTCCTACTGGCGGCGGCTACCACACCGGCAGAAATATTCCGCCTGGCTTTCGACAAACCGCGTGGACAGGATTGGACCGTGCGGTTCGGGTCACGGCGACTGGCGTTTGCGTGGACCCTTACCTTGCGACACCGTCGTTTTGCTCCTCAGCCACCTATCTTTTGCTGCTCAAGAGCCTTGAACTATACGAGAAAACCTGCGGCGTCATGCCGCCCAGGAAGGAGTGGGAATACCTGAAGCCTTACACGGTGGACCACAGGCCCTACCCGATCCAGAACGATGGCGTCGGAGCGTGGGGGCGTGCAAATGCCAACGGACCGGGCATGGCTGAACTGGCCCATGAATTGAAAATTGGTACCAACCTGTACATCGGTACTACGGGCGAATATGCGAACCTCGCGGATCGCAACGAGATGTTCGCGAGTATCCGCAGGTACGACTTCATGAAAATATTTTGGAATGACGAAATCGGAAAGGATGAACGTGGCCACATGGTGGTTGTCTTAGGGCGGTCGAGTCACAGTAACCGTTCCAGGCATAGGGTGGGAACTGTGCGCTATTGGTCATCCAATGGATCGCACACCGACATCAATGGTGGTTATGGAATTAAGTGTGTCTCCGAAGACAAGATTCATCGCGCTGTCGTAACGCGAGTCGACCGACCTTGGAACGTGTGGAACACCGAGGTGATGGGCCCCACCGACGTCTGTGCGCCGTTGGCAGAAATTGCTGCCGACAGGAATATGACTCCGGACGAGTTGAAGCAGTTGGTCGAGGCTAAGAGTTGTTGGCCTAGACGGTTTAGCGGATCGCAAGGCGCTCATGGGAGGTACGTGAGATGAAGCGCATTCTGTGGGGTGGGGCTACCGCGGCCAGTCAATATGAAGGCGGGTTCTACGACGGAAAGGGAATGGACACCCAAGACTGTCGTCGATGGATTCCGCGGCTATCGAATGATACGATACAAACTCGTCTCCTCACCGAGGCTGATATTCGAAACGCAAAGAATTCTCGTTCTGACGACTGCCGGTTCCCGTTCCGTATGGGATCGCGGGGTTACGAATACTGGGAATCAGACTTACACTACATTACCAGTCTTGGCCTAGATGTATATCGTCTTTCGATTAGCTGGGTCCGTCTATTTCCCACTGGTTTCGAGGACCAGCCCAATCCGGAAGGGGTGATGTACTATGACCGGATTATTCGCACCCTTGCACATGCTGGAATTAAAGTCTTCATCACGATCAATCACTATGCGATGCCGATTGCGATCGTTGACAAGTACGGAGGTTGGCGACATCGTGACGTCATCGATCTGTATCTTAAGATGGCGAAATTTGTCGTCGATCGCTGGCAAGAAAATGTAGACTATTGGCTTCCTGTAAACGAGATTAATTCCGGGTATTTCAGTCCTTATAATGGACTCGGAATAATAGGAACCATCGATTACTCCTATGATTATCGGTCAATCTTTAATGGTCTTCATTACCAAATGATAGCAAGCGCCCTCATAACAAAATACGGTCGCGATATCGGAGCACGAGGAAAGTTCGTGTGCATGGTGAGCTGTTTCGATTACTATGCGCTCCATCCCACACCTGAGGACAACATGAAGCTCGTTCACGACGAGCAGATCAATCAGTGGTGGTGTGCAGATGTACTAGCAACAGGTGAATACGGGTATTACACAGAGAAGTTCTTGGCCGACCATGGGGTAGTACTCGACATCACGGACAAGGACCGTGGCATACTCAGGTCGAATACCTGTGACATCGTGTCATTTTCGTACTATTCATCGTCGATTTGTAGTGTAGACGAAAAACGTGAACAAGTCCCTGGAAACCTGGTACCAACATTGAGAAACGCTAGTTTGGAAGCTACCGAGTGGGGATGGCAGATAGACCCCATGGGTTTGAGGATTACGGCTCACAAGGTTTACGACCGGTACCGGAAGCCCATAATGGTTGCTGAGAATGGATTGGGTGCGCGGGATAATGTCGACTCTGATGGGCGTATCCACGATAATTATAGAATATCATATCTCGAGCGCCATATGGAACAGGCTGAGCTTGCCGTGCGGGAGGGTGTAGATATAGAAGCATATTTCGTTTGGGGCATCATTGACATCCTCAGTGCCGGTAGTTGCGAAATGGAGAAAAGGTACGGTGTCGTCTATGTCGACGCAGACAACGAAGGGCGGGGAACTTATAAACGGTTGCCGAAAGATAGTTTCTATTGGTATCGCGACTTCATCGCCTCTCATAGGTGATTGATACACAATCAAGGAGGATTGGTCATGTCTAATGTTTTACTGGTTTGCTCTGGTGGTATGTCGAGTGCGATCGTTCTCAAGGATTTGGAGAAGGAATTCCAGAAGCTGGGTGAGCCGCTCCGGGCTAAGGCTGTCGGGTCAGGGCAGGCGCAGGACGAAATATCGGCAGGGGAATGGGATCTCGTTTTGGTCGCTCCCCAGGTGCGAAATAGATTGAAGACTTTTCAACAGTACGCCGATCGACATGGGATCCCGATTTGCGCGATTCCTCCGATTGCCTACGGTCCGCTTGGCGGTTCAGAACTGGTAAAGACTGTCAAAGAACATCTCGGGTGATCGCCATGGAGAAGTTCTTTAACTTCTTGGATAGGAGAGTGGCTGGCCCGATGTCGATGATATCGGAGCAGCGACATATCCGGGCTATTCGCGACGGTGTAATTTCCGCTATCCCCTTCATCATCGCTGGCAGCTTAATTCTTATTATAGCAGCTCCGCCGGTCCCTGAAACGTCGGGATTTGCCATGTGGGCGAAGGACCATGCGGAACAGATTCTCATTCCATATCGTATGACGTTCGGCATCATGTCCCTATATGTATGCTTCGGAGTCGGTTCAAGTCTTGCTCGTAGTTATGATCTTAGTGGCCTTGCTGGTGGCCAACTTGGTGTCGCTGCATTTCTACTTAGCCTGACCCCAAAGACACTTGGAGGTGGAATCTATGTGGCGCTTGAAAGTCTAGGCTCAAAAGGGCTATTCCCTGCGATGATCTTAGCGCTGCTGGCCGTTGAAGTGATGCGCATCTGTTATAAGCATAACCTGACATTCAGGATGCCCGAACAGGTTCCTGAGTCCGTCAGCCGATCTTTTGGCGCGGTCGTTCCGGCCTTCATTATCATGGGTGTTATGACCCTTATATCTGTGGTTTTTAAGATCGACGTCGTCGATGTTGTTCAGCAGGGTCTGTCACCTCTAGTTAAAGCTGGCGATTCGTTACCGGGAGTATTAGTACCGGCTTTCTTAGTCGTATTTTTATGGTTCTTCGGGATCAGCGGAGATTCGGTAGTTGGATCGGTTGCCCGGCCGGTGTGGTTACAGTATCTGAGCGACAACGCTGACGCCGTGGCTTCCGGTGTCCCGGCTCCTCACATCGCACCGGAAACGTTCTTTCAGTGGTTCGTCTCCATTGGTGGCTCTGGGGCGACTATTGGTCTAGTTATTGCCGGGTTTTTAGTTGGGAGAGCAAGGTATACCAAGTCAATCATGCGAGCGGTCGCGGTTCCTGCGCTATTCAATATTAGTGAGCCGATCATGTTCGGTCTCCCGGTCATGATGAATCCGTTTTTTATTATACCCTTCCTCCTCGCGCCGTTGGTGCTATGCGTGGTAACTTGGTTTGCGTTCAGTTGGGGTTTTGTCACGTACATGGCTGTTCAGCCGCCGTGGACGTTGCCCGCTCCAATAGGCGCATTCTTGACGACAGGTGGCGACTGGCGTGCTATCGTTCTGTGCCTTGTAAATATATTAATCTCTACTGTCATCTATTATCCATTCATGAGGATGTATGACAGGGATCAACTCAAAAAAGAACGATGCGAAGAAGGTGGAGCATGACTTCACAGTGTGGGAGTGACAGCCCGGATGGTGGGGCGGTGATGTCAGAGATCGAAACTGCCATTTTTACCATCATCACGAGTGCTGGTGAGGCGCGTGCGTCGCTGTATCAGGCTCTTGACAAAGCTCGGGCTGGTGAGATGGCTGAGAGTGAACAATGCATGATTGAGGCGGACACACAGTTGAAGAAGGCCCATGATGTGCAGACCGAGCTCATCACGCGTGATCTCAACGGCTCGCTGCCGATGTCGCTTTTGCTCGTCCATGCCCAAGATCAGTTGATGACGACGATGTCAGAACAGTCTCTCATTGAACACATGATTGGGCTAATTCGAGACATAGGTATGAACGGAGGGAAGTGACTGCTCGATTATCATGAGTTTGGAAGGTGCGCTACTCGAGTGTTTTCGCGTGGTGCCCGGTATGCGGCAGGGTACAGATTGCTGTGGCGCGGTCCCATGAGGTGGGTGCGTCGATGTGAGGAGGGGCTACCGGGCGACGCGGCGCGCACTATGACTGCCTTCGTTTCGCCGTCCCGAGAGTCCCCGGGCCTTAGTAGCTTGCCTCAGTCCTTCATCCCGCGCGGGCCCCGATGTTCGCGTCCGGCCTGGTGACAGAACGATGTATCGGAAGCGGTGATCAACCGTGACGCGTGACGATTATCATCCGTCGGTCAAGGAACCGCAGCGCCCCGTCGGCCAGTCTCAGGTCGATGTCGCGATACTGCTACGAGCTGATAACACGGCTTTTCAGGTGTTTGCCCAACCTAAGGTTCGGCCTGCCCATCTCAGGTAGGTCAGAGTTAGTGTCAAAGTCGCCAGTTCGCCCATTCGGCTCCACGTCAAGAGCACGGCGCTGCTAATACCCGGACGCAATTCCGGTGATTAGCGGGTTGACGACCTCCCATAGGGTTAATCGCGCAATACGGGTCTCGCTGTCGGCTGCACGCGCTCGCTGGTTGGCCCCGAGTGCCGTGACTGCAATCACCCCAGACGCATGAAGGTGCTCAGTAGTCTGATAAGCGGCGACGAAGCCACGACACTGACTTTAGCTGCGACGTCGTGGGACAGTCTGTCGACCACTTGGCGCAGGTTTCCAACGACAAGTCACAACACCACGGCAACGGTGGTGCCAAGAAAGAATTGGCCTCGTCACGTTGCCCACGCGACAGCTTCACACATCGTCTCACCCACGTCGTACGTCAATACTTGGCGTTCGCACCAGGGGTGATTCGAGATGTCCTTGGTGCCGACTACTCTGTCTAGGTCAGCACGATCGCAAGGCACGATCCCAAGGGCTTGGGGTCGGAATGTGAAAGGAGGGCCTGTGGCCCGTTCCGACTTCGTCCACCTCCACACCCACACCGAATACTCGATGCTGGACGGCGCTGCCAGCAACGAGAAACTTTTCGCCGAGGTGGCACGTCAAGGGATGCCTGCGGTCGCGATGACCGACCACGGAAATATGTTCGGTGCCTACGAGTTCTTCCAGATTTCCAAGAAGTACGACGGGGACCAGAATCCTCTCATCAAGCCGATCATTGGTATCGAGGCGTACGTCGCTCCGAGCACCCGCAAGTCACGAGTACAGGAATTCTGGGGGACCTCTCGTGATGCAGGAGATCCGGATGCCGAGGGCGGCAAAGACGTCTCTGGCGGCGGTCGGTACACCCATATGACGATGTGGGCGAAGGATTCCGAAGGCCTGCACAACCTTTTCCGACTCTCGTCCTTGGCGTCCTATGAGGGCTACTACATGAAACCGCGTATGGATCGCGAGCTCATGGGCCAGTACTCCGGTGGCATCATCGCCTCGACCGGTTGCCCATCGGGTGAGGTGCAGACCCGGCTGCGCCTCGGCCAGTTTGAGGAAGCTTGCCAAGCTGCATCCGATTATCGGGACATCTTTGGCCGTGAAAACTACTTTTGTGAGTTGATGGACCACGGCGTCCCGATCGAAAAGCAGGTGAGGTCCGACCTGCTGAAGCTGGCCAAAAAACTAGACATTCCGTTGCTGGTCACCAACGACTCCCACTACGTCACTGAGGATCAGGCCGACGCCCACGACTCTTTGCTGTGTGTCGGTGTGGGCCGAAACAAAGACGATCCGAACCGGTTCCGGTTCAACGGTTCCGGCTACTACATCAAATCCTCGGAGCAGATGCGGGCGCTGTTCCCCGACCATCCGGAGGCCTGTGACAACACCTTGCTGCTGACCGAGATGATTGGCTCCTACGACGAGGTGTTTAAGTACGTCGACCGGATGCCGCAGTTCGATGTTCCTGAGGGGGAGACTCAGGAGTCCTGGCTGCGTAAGAAACTCCAGGAAGGACTCGACGAGAAATTCGGTCCGAACCCGCCCAAAGAGGTCCTAGAGCGTCTCGAGACCGAGCTGTCGGTCATCGAACCGCTGGGATTCTCCTCGTACTTCCTCGTTGTCTCCGATATTTGCAACGCGGCACGTTCGATGGGGGTACCGGTAGGGCCCGGACGTGGTTCAGCGGCTGGTTCCCTGGTCGCCTACCTGACCGGCATTATCGCGATCAACCCGCTAGAACACGGTCTACTGTTCGAGAGGTTCCTCAACCCGGAGCGCGTCAATCCACCCGATATCGACCTTGACTTCGACGATCGTCAGCGTGACAAGGTCATTGATTACGTCACGCACAAGTACGGGGCTGAGTACACCAGCCAGGTCAACACCTTCGGCAAGATTAAGGCGAAGGCCGCTGTCAAAGACGCTAACCGTATTCTCGGCTATCCCTTCGCCCTCGGCGACAAGATCACCAAGGCAATGCCCCCGGACGTGATGGGCAAGGGCGTTCCACTGGACAAGATCTTCGACTCCTCCCACGAGAGGTATGGCGAAGGCCAGGAGTTCCGTCAGCTGGTGGCAGATAACCCTGACGTAGCCAAGGTTGTTGAGACTGCCAAAGGCCTCGAGGGGCTGATTCGAGGCACCGGCGTGCACGCCTGCGCGTTCATCCTGTCGAGTACCCCACTGCTTGACCTCGTGCCGATGCACAAGCGCGATAAGGATGGCATGATCATTGCCGGCTTCGCGTACCCCCAGCTCGAGGAGATGGGGCTCATGAAGATGGACTTCCTGGGCCTGCGCAACCTCGGTATCATGGATCATTGCATCAAGATCATCAAGGCCAACCGGGGGATTGATGTCGATCTCAAAAGCATCGCCCTTGATGACAAGACAACCTACGAGATGCTGGCGCGCGGCGACACCCTAGGCGTCTTCCAGCTTGATGGCACGGCCATGAGGTCGTTGCTGCGGCTCATGGGTCCGACATGCTTCGACGACATTGTTGCCGTGCTAGCCCTGTATCGCCCGGGCCCTATGGGCGCTAATGCGCATATCTCTTATGCTCAGCGTAAGAACAACCGGGAACCGATCATTCCGATCCATCCCGAACTCAAGGAAGACCTCGACGAGATCCTTGCTCCCACGTACCACCTCATTGTGTACCAGGAGCAGATCATGTCGATCGCCCGAAAACTTGCCGGGTACACCCTGGGTGGCGCCGACCTGTTGCGCCGAGCGATGGGTAAGAAAAAGAAGCACATCCTGGAGGAAAACTTCATCCCCTTCCAGGCGGGTATGCGTGAACACGGTTACTCCGACGATGCCATCCAGACTTTGTGGGACGTCATGGTCCCCTTCGCTGGATACGCCTTTAACAAATCCCACGCTGCTGGCTATGGACTTGTCTCGTATTGGACGGCTTACCTCAAGGCCAACTACCCGGCTGAATACGGCGCTGCTCTGCTGACGAGCGTCGGTGACGATAAAGACAAGATGGCAATGTACCTAGCCGACATGCGCGCCCAGCACATCAACGTCCTTCCTCCCGACGTCAACGCATCCTCCCTTGAGTTCACCGCTGTCGGTGAGGACATTCGGTTCGGCCTGGGGGCCATCCGAAATGTCGGGGCCAATGCCGTAGCTGAGATTATTCGCGCCCGGGAGGAGAACGGTCCAGCCCCCGATTTCTTCACCTTCCTCGATCAGGTCAGCTTGACAGTATGCAATAAGAGACTCATCGAGTCCCTCATTAAGGCTGGCGCTTTCGACTCTATGGGTCACTCTCGACGTGGGCTCATGGCTGTCTACGGGCAGGCCGTCGACGCCGTCATCGACATCAAGCGCAACCAAGCCAACGGTCAAGACGATCTATTCGGCATGGGGGATGATTCCCAGCCCACTCAGATGGGGGTCGAGAGGGTCGTTCCCGACGACGATTGGGATCGCAGTACCAAACTCGCCTTCGAGCGCGAGATGCTCGGTCTCTATGTGTCGGACCACCCGCTGCGTGGGCTCGAGGCTGCTCTGGAGGCTGAATCAGATATTTCGGTGGCGGAACTCGTTAATCCTGAGGGCCATCACGAGGGCCGGTACACCGTGGTCGGCATGGTCACCCAGATCGTGCGGCGTACGACTAAGAACGGTGACATTTGGGCCTCAGTGACCCTGGAGGACCTTGATGCGTCCATCACCATCGCCTGTTTCCCAAAGGTTTATCAACGAGTGGAACCCTTGCTAGCGGTGGACAGCATCCTGAAGGTACGCGGCTTCGTCCGGGAACGCGATGAGACGGTTGAAATGTCGGCCAACGACATCTGGTTGCTTGATCTCACTGACGCTAGCAAGGCACCAATGACGATCGATATGCGTCGCGGACGCTGCACCCGTGGCACGCTCGAAGAGCTGCGCGGGGTGCTGCGCAACCATCCGGGTAGTTCCGAGGTGAGGTTGCGGCTCATTGACGGCAAAGTGACAACAACATTCCGGCTTGCCGACGAACTTAAGGTCACCCAAGGTCAGCCGCTCATGGCAGACCTCAAGGCTTTGCTTGGCCCGTCGTGCGTCCCGAGGAGGCAGCAGTGAACGAGATGACTCGTGCCCGTATGATTGCGATCTTGCGGCTGAGCCTGCTCGTGATCGCGATGGGGATCGTCCTTGGAGGACTGGCTGCTCCGCTATGGCACTCAATGGTGACCCTGCCGACGTACACCGTCGGCTCTGACGGTGCAGCTACGACGACGGAGAAGGGTCTCACCCAGGTCTTCTCAACTGACGCTACGTACTGTCTCATCGGTCTGGTCGTGGGACTCATCATCGGCTGTCTGAGCTGGGTTCTCATGCGGCGGCGGGGAGCCTGGGGTGTTTTAGCCGCTGGGATCTCGGCATGTCTGTCGGCTCTAGCGTGTTGGTGGGTGGGTGTTCTTATCGGCCCGGACTCTTTTGCCGAACGGATCGCTTCAGCTAAGTCTGGGGAGGTTATCCCCATCGATTTCGCTCTCCATACCTGGGTGGCAGTCCTGGTATGGCTGCTCGCTGCCATGGTGCCCATGCTCATCGCGTCCCTGCTGGCGGCCAGACGTGGCGCTTCGCGGACCGGACGCGCAAAGACGTCGACCGGGGCTTCATTAGACTAGCAATGTGCTGAGAATCGTCGATGTGACCAGTGAGACCACTGACGACCTGCGTTGCGCCGTGCCTCGCGCGGACTTCGATGTCGATGCCGCCATGGCGGCCGTCATCCCCGTCTGCTCTGCGGTGAGGGATCGTGGCGTTGAGGCGCTACGTGAGTACAGCGAGAAATTCGACCATGTGGTTCCCGAGCATCTGCGCGTTCCGGTCGAGGCTCTCGCCACGGCAGCTGCGAACCTCGACGGCACCTTGCGTCGGGCTTTCAGCGAATCTATTCGACGTCGTCGTCACGTATGTCAGGAAGCTGAGGTGGAGGCCTCTTCCCAACCGGTTGAGGTGGCAGGCGGCGCGCGGGTGAGCCAGCGCATCGTCCCGGTCGGGCGTGTAGGCCTTTACGTTCCGGGTGGGTTCGCTCCGCTGGCATCGTCGGTCATCATGAACGTCGTTCCTGCGCAGGAGGCCGGTGTTTCGTCTATCGCTGTAGCATCTCCGCCCCAGGCGGAGTTTGGTGGGTTGCCGCACCCGAGCATCTTGGCGCTGTGTCATCTACTGGGTGTCAATGAGGTCTACGCCGTCGGCGGTGCCCAGGCGATCGCCATGTTCGCTTACGGCGTTGAGGGCTCCGACGAGGCAGATTCCTGTCCGCGCGTCGACATGGTTACGGGTCCAGGCAACATCTACGTAGTCGCGGCAAAGCGCTGCCTGCGTGGCACCGTCGGCATCGATTCGGAGGCTGGGCCCACCGAAATCGCCATCCTGGCCGATAAGACTGCCGACCCGCGTCACATTGCTGCTGATCTTATGAGCCAGGCTGAGCATGACACGCTGGCTGCCGCAGTGCTTGTCACAGACTCGACCACACTGGCCGAAGCTGTGCAACGAGAACTTGCCCCGATGGTCAGTGCCACGTTACATTCCGAGCGCATTCGCACCTCGCTGACATCCAAGCAGTCGGCCATCGTCATGGTACGTGATATTGATCAGGGCCTCGAAGTGGTCAATGCGTATGCCGCCGAGCATCTCGAGATCCAGACGGCTGATGCTGCCGCAGTCGCTGCTCGGGTCCGGAACGCTGGCGCCATTTTCGTCGGCCCGTGGGCGCCTGTCTCTCTTGGGGACTACTCAGCCGGATCCACTCACGTCCTTCCCACGGCAGGAGCAGCCTGCCACTCGTCTGGTCTGTCGGTGCGTTCCTTCATGCGCGCCGTCCACGTCATCGATTACACCGAGGATGCCCTACTTGAGCTGGCCGATTCCGTTGAGGCTTTTGCCTTGGCGGAGAACTTGCCCGGCCATGCCAATGCCATCACTGTGAGGAGGTCACGTTGACTCAGCATCGACAGACCAGCCAGCCCCGTCCGGTGGCTAAGCCGGAGCCTAACTCTATCCAGTTGGCGGATCTTCCGCTGCGTTCGGAACTTGTCGGGGCACAACCATACGGGGCTCCGCAGCTTGACGTCCCGGTACGCCTGAACGTCAACGAAAATCCGTATCCGCCATCGGAGGCGGTGCGCAAGGACATGGCCAAGGCTGTTGCCAAGGCCGCCAAGAGTCTTAACCGCTACCCCGACCGGGAAGCCACCGGCCTTCGCGAGGATCTGGCCCGATATATTGGCTTCGGTATTAGCAGCTCCCAGATATGGCCTGCTAATGGCTCCAACGAGGTTATGACCCATGTTTTGCAGGCGTTTGGTGGTCCAGGACGCTCTGTGCTGACCTTCACACCGACCTACTCGATGTATCCCGAGTATGCCCGCAATACTCACACGAATTACGTCACTCGTCCTCGCAACGCCTCCTGGGGACTGACAACTGACGAGATACTGTCGGCAATCGAGGAGGTCAAGCCGGATGTCGTCTTACTGACGACGCCAAATAACCCCACCGGAACCACTATCCCGGTCGCCGTCATTGACGAGGTGTGTGCTGGCACCGACACCATTGTCGTCGTTGACGAGGCATATCAGGAGTTCACAGACGCTCCGGAGGACTCCTCGATTGCTTTGCTTCCGAAGTACGGTCGGCTCATTGTGGTGCGCACCCTATCCAAGGCCTTCGCCCTGGCAGGTGGCCGACTGGGGTACGCGGTGGCCGCACCGGCCGTCGTTGACGCGCTGCGGATGGTGCGGCTGCCCTATCATCTCTCCGACGTGTCACAGGTGGTGGCGAGAGTTTCCCTTGCTCATGCCCCTGAGATGCTTGCGCGGGTCGACGAGTTGCGTGAGACCCGCGTAAACCTGGAGGACTGGCTGCAACTGCACGGGTTGGACGTCGTTTCCTCACAGTCGAACTTCGTCCTCTTCGGCAGGTTCGCTGATCGTCACGCGGTATTCCAGGCGCTGCTTGATCGCGGCGTGCTCATCCGAGAGGTCGGACCAACTGGTTACTTGCGCGTATGCGCCGGAACTCCACGCCAGACCGACGCTTTCCGTACCGCTTTGCTTGACGTCCTTCCCACCGCTCCGCGTCTCGTCCTCGAGGAGGATCAATGACCCATCGTCGCGCTCGCGTTTACCGCGAGACCTCGGAATCCACTGTCGACGTCGCAATTGATCTCGATGGGGCGGGGGAGTCCACCATTTCTACTGGGGTTGGATTTTACGACCATATGCTGACGGCATTGTCGAAGCACTCAGGTATCGATATGACGATCACTACTTCCGGTGACGTCGAGATCGATGGTCACCACAGTATTGAAGACACGGCTATTGCTTTAGGCCAGGCTCTTGCCCAGGCCTTGGGGGATAAATGCGGTATCACGCGTTTTGGTGACGCCGTGGTTCCCCTCGACGAGGCGCTTGCCCAATGCGTTGTCGACGTTGCCGGACGACCGTGGGTGGTGTGTTCGGGTGAACCTGAGGGGCAGGCGTACGCTCGTATTGGTGGTTCTGGCGTGCCCTACCCGGGTGCGATGACCTACCACGTTGTGCAGTCCTTAGCTTTCAACGCCGGTCTGTGCGTCCACCTGCGTCTGCTGGCAGGACGCGACCCCCACCACATCTGCGAGGCCGAGTTCAAAGCGCTGGCCCGAGCGCTGAGAATTGCGATAGCACCGGATCCCCGTAATGCCGGTCGCGTCCCCAGCACTAAAGGCGCTCTCAATGTCTGATCCGGTGCGAGTCGGCATTATCGACCATGGATCAGGAAACCTTCACTCCGCTAGACGTGCATTGCGTCAGGTAGGTGCCGAAGTGATCGTTTCCAACGACCCGAGTGCCTTACTCGATACCGACGCTCTCGTCCTCCCCGGAGTGGGAGCGTTAGCGGCGTGTATGACAGGGTTGCGGGCTATGGGCGGGGCGCGTCTTGTCCGTCAATGGGTTGACGAGGGACGACCTCTGCTGGGTATCTGCGTGGGCCATCAGATGCTTTTCGAGCGAGGACGTGAACGCGACGTTGACGTCAAGTGCCTTGGTGTTCTTCCTGGTGTCGTTGAGGAGCTGCCGGCAGAGCGACTGCCCCATATAGGGTGGAACACGGTGATACCGGCCGCCGACTCAGCCTTATTTCAGGGCGTGCAAGAGAGGTTCTACTTCGTCCATTCCTATGGTGTGGTCGTTACCGGACCTCACGACCACTTCACCACTGCGACCCATCAGGGAGCCACCTTTGTCGCAGCCGCAGAGTATGGTTCGGTGACGTCCACGCAGTTCCATCCTGAAAAGTCGGGGACAGCAGGTCTCGCTCTGCTCACACGCTGGCTGAATCAGCTGAGTTGATAGCCTGATTCTGTGACCGGAGAACTCACGCTGTTTCCAGCCGTTGATGTCCAGGGCGGTCGTGCCGTCCAGCTGCAACAGGGGGTGGCCAGTTCTGAACGGGCATTTGGCGACCCTCTCGATGTCGCTCAGAAGTGGCAAGGCCTGGGAGCCCAATGGATTCACCTGGTTGACCTTGATGCTGCCTTCGGACATGGATCCAATACGAAGATCATCAGCAGCGTCGTTGAGCAGTTGGACATTAACGTTGAGGTTTCGGGTGGTATCCGAGATCAAAGGAGTCTCGAGTCCGCGTTGTCCGCTGGCGCGACCCGGGTCAATATCGGTACCGCTGCCCTCGAGGACCCTCAATGGTGTGACGAAGTCGTCGGGCGTTATGGCGAACAAGTAGCAATCGGCTTAGACGTGCGTGGCGATCAGCTGACGGCTCGTGGATGGACGCGCGAGGGCGGAAAGGTTCTCGACGTTCTGGCGCGCTTGGAGGACGCCGGGTGTAGGCGATACGTCGTTACCGACGTCGCCAGTGATGGCATGCTAACCGGCCCTAATTACGAGCTTCTGGGGCGGATTTGCGCTCGTACCCAAGGCAAAGTTGTCGCTTCAGGTGGTATTGCCACGCTGGAGGATTTGCGACGCCTGCGCGGTTTAGTCCCGATCGGTGTTGAGGGCGCGATCGTCGGGACGGCTCTGTACGTCGGCAATTTCACCTTGCCTGCGGCCTTGGATGTGTGCCGGGCCCCCATCCCGGCTGATTCATCCCCGATGCCTCCTACCGACTGAGCATCGATTTATCGTGGTTTTTCTTCCTCTGATTCGTTCTCAGACGGGGAGTGTAGACTGTCCTATTGTGTGCGTAGGCTCGTCCTGCGCCGGATGCTTAGCCCCGCTGGGCCAATAACTGCGACATTCGAGGAAGGGAGACACCGTTCATGAGCGGTCACTCCAAGTGGGCCACCACCAAGCACAAGAAGGCGGCCATTGACGCCAAGCGCGGCAAGCTTTTCGCTCGCCTGATTAAGAATATTGAGGTGGCCGCCCGCCTCGGGGGTGGAGACCCGTCGGGCAACCCGACCCTCTACGACGCCATCCAGAAGGCGAAAAAGAGCTCGGTTCCTAACGACAACATCACCCGTGCTGTGAAGCGTGGGTCTGGTGAGGGCGCTGACGCCGTCAATTACGAGACGATTATGTACGAGGCCTATGGCCCCGCTGGCGTTGCCATCCTTATCGAGTGCCTGACTGACAATCGCAATCGCGCCGTTTCTGACGTCCGCGTGGCCGTTACCCGCAACGGCGGAACCATGGCTGACGGCGGTTCTGTGCAGCGTCTGTTCCAGCGCAAGGGTGTTGTCTCGGTCTCGAAGACCTACGAGGTTGAGGAGGGCCGCAAGACAGAGACCCGTGAGGTGGATGAGGACCAGCTCATGGAGGCAACCATCGACGCTGAGCCTGAGGACATCGTTGATGAGGGCGAGGTCTTTGAGATTATTTCGGATCCGAGCGCTGTTGTTGATGTCCGTAAAGCCGTCCAGGATGCCGGTATTGATTACGACTCCGCTGAGGTGTCGTTCAAGCCAGACTTCACCCAGCGTGTCGAGCTTGAGGACGCCCGCAAGCTTTACAGGATCCTTGATGCTCTCGAAGATCTCGATGACGTCCAGAACGTGTTCTCCAACGTTGATATCCCCGCCGAGGTTGCAGCAGCTCTTGACGAGGAGGAGTGAGCATTCCAAAGTCGACCCCCGACCCGCGTGTTACAAGGGTCATGGGGGTCGACCCTGGTTTAACCCGATGCGGGGTTGGCGTCGTTGAAGGTGGGTTAGGATCGCCTCTGAAGCTCATTGCCGTGGGCGTCATTCGTACTCCTGCCGACCTCGATCATGCACACCGACTACTGCGCATCCACGACGGGCTGGAGGAATGGCGTGACCACACCCGCCCGGATGCCGTCGCTGTCGAGAAAGTGTTTGCCCAACACAACCGCAATACAGTAACTGGTACCGCTCAGGCAGCCGGAATGGCGATGATGATTGCCGCCCGGCATGGTCTTCCGGTCGCTCTTCACACTCCAAGTGAGGTTAAAGCGGCAATCTCGGGTTCAGGACGAGCCGATAAAGCCCAGGTGGGCTTCATGGTGGCACGGGTGTTGCGGCTATCGGCGCCTCCCAAGCCTGCTGATGCTGCCGACGCTGTCGCTTTGGCGATCTGCCACCTGTGGCGTGGCGGGGCGGCTCGTCGCATTGAAGCCGCTGTGGCTACGCAACGACGCGGTCGGCGTGTACCCCGTTCTTGGAAGGACCTAGCCCGGTGATTTCCCATTTTTCCGGCATGGTTAGTGCCGCTGGCCCGACGTGGGTCGTCCTTGACAATCATGGGGTTGGTATCAAGGTGCTGTGCCCTCCTGCCACAGCTGCGAGTGCTCGCATCAACCAAGATATGTCCCTGCACACCTCCCTGGTTGTGAGAGAGGAGTCCCTGACTCTTTACGGGTTCGTCGAAGCTGATGATCGCGATGCTTTTGAGCTGGTGCAAACCGCGTCGGGAGTCGGTCCCAAATTAGCTGCAGCGATTATGAGTGTCCTTGATGCTGCTCAGCTAGCCACGGCGATAACCGAAGAAGATGACGCAACTCTATGCCGCGTTCCCGGAATTGGTCGCAAGGGTGCGGCGAAAATGATCCTGGAGCTCAAGGACAAGGTCGCAGCCCTTACCCCACGTGGAGCTTCGGTGAGCGGAGCGACCCATGTGGTCGCACCGTGGCGGGAACAGGTGGCGGAAGGGCTGGTCGGCTTGGGCTGGTCGGCTAAAGACGCGGAGAAGGCCGTCGACAAGGTGGCTGCTCTCAAGGAAGCCGATCCAGCTATGACCATCGGCAACCTCATGCGAGCGGCATTGCGTAGTTTGGCGCGGTGACATGTCGGATGCCTCTGGCAGACTGATAAGAGTCGTCAGGAAGGAGAATGTCGGTGGAACGCTCGCCCGTCGATCCGTCGGCCGAACCCCCTGAAAAGGCTGAAGAAGCAGCTCTACGTCCTGGCGCGCTGGCAGAGTTCGGAGGACAACAGCGAGTCGCCGATCAACTAGGTCTGGTCCTTGCCGCGTCGAAGTCCCGTGGTACGACCCCCGACCATGTTCTGCTGTCGGGGCCGCCAGGTCTTGGGAAGACGACCTTGGCCATGATTATTGCCTCCGAAATGTCGGCACCAATCCGTATTTCCTCGGGTCCTGCCATTCAGCACGCTGGGGATCTGGCTGCGATCTTGTCCTCGTTAGTACCCGGCGAAGTGTTCTTTCTTGACGAGATCCACCGGATGTCCAAGCCTGCCGAAGAAATGCTTTACCTGGCTATGGAGGATTTCCGGGTCGACGTTGTTGTGGGTAAAGGGCCGGGAGCTACCGCGATTCCGATTGAGATCCCACCGTTCACCCTGGTGGGGGCAACAACGCGAGCTGGGCTGCTTCCGGGGCCGTTGCGTGACCGCTTCGGCTTTACTGCCCAGCTTGACTACTACGAGGTAGCTGATCTCGAACGGATCGTGACGCGATCGGCCGGGGTCATCGGAGTTGAGCTTGCTGAAGGTGCGGCACACACGATTGCGTCGCGGTCTCGCGGTACGCCCCGTATCGCGAACCGCTTGCTGCGACGGGTCCGTGACTGGGCAGACGTTCATCATGAGTCTCCTGTGACGCCGCAAGGAGCCGAGACCGCCCTTGACCTCTACGAGGTTGATCCGTTGGGTCTGGACCGCCTCGACAGGGCGGTTCTCCATGCGGTGTGTCTAAAGTTCGGGGGCGGGCCGGTAGGCTTGTCAACCCTTGCTATTAGCGTGGGGGAGGAGCCACAGACGGTTGAGGAAGTTGCTGAACCTTTCCTGGTACGACTTGGTTTTCTCATGCGCACCCCGAGGGGCCGCGTCGCTACTGATCGAGCTTGGCGACATCTCGGCCTTGAACCACCTCCCGACAGTTCCGGTGAGGGGCTGTTCTGACCACATTGACCGAGTCGGGGTAGCATGACCCCGGTCACACCCGAAGACAAGGAACGTTTTATGCCTCTTCTCGCTAGCCCGCTGGGCGGATTCATGCCCCTGCTGATCATTTTTATCGTGCTCATTGGTTTCACGTTGTGGCAGGGTAAGCGGCAGGTCAAAAAACAGCAGGAGGAGCGCGTTCAACTCGAGTCACGTCTTGAGGTTGGTACTCGCGTCGTGCTGAGCAGCGGCCTGTTCGTAACCATTACCCATATCGGGGACAAACAGGCCGTGGTTGAGCTCGCCCCGGGCGTTGAGGTGAGCGTTCTCAAGCAGGCGATTGTTCGGCCCGCTGGTGACGAGGAGGAGTTCGCGTTCGCTGACGACGTCCCGACCGAGAACTCCACGGTTCATGACGATGTCGCTACCGAATCGGCGAATGATGTGCTGACCTCTCCCGAGGCGTCGGCTGTAAATGCTCATACCTCTGACGAGCAGCCGCAGGCCTGATATCCACCAAGATCAAGGAATTTATTCGACGTGGCAACGAAAAAGCGAACACACCATCCGGGTAGAACCCTGGTGATCTTCCTGGTAATCATCATTGTCATGTACGTGCTCATGGGAGTTATGCGTACTTGGTCACCCAAGCTCGGCTTGGACCTCAGGGGAGGCACCTCCGTTACTCTGACAGCCAAGACCGAAGACGGCAAAGCTCCGTCAGCGACGAGTCTCGAGCAGGCCCGTCTCATCATCGGGCAGCGAGTGAACGCGCTCGGAGTGGGCGAGTCGTCGGTCAAGACGATGGGTGATCGCAACATCGTCGTGTCGGCCCCGAACGTCGAGAGCTCCAAGCTTGTGGAGATGGTCGGTCAGACCGCTCAACTTGGATTCCGTATGGTTTATGCAGAGGAACCAGTGAGCCAGAAGAGCCCGACCCCCGGAAAGGCAAAGCCATCTGCACCATCTGCCCTTCCTACTGTTGAGCCCAGTGCCAGCGCCTCGGCTGCCCCAGATGCGTCTGCTAGTTCCAAGGGTGGTACCACATCCAGTGCTTCGCAGTACAACGAGAAGGATCCTCAGTCGGCTGCCAAGATGGTAAAGGCTGCCGAGGAGTGGAAGCCCACGCCCGAAGATCAGAAGGCCTTCGAGGACTATAAGTGTGCGAAGTCGGTTGATTCGCCAGGTGATAAGCCACTCGTGACCTGTGATCGTGAACGCACCATGAAATATTTGTTGTCCCCGGTCGCCATTACCGGCACCCAGGTCGTCAGTGCTGATTCAGGCATCCCGCAGGGGCAGTTGTCCTACGTGGTTAACTTGAAATTCAATTCCATTGGCACCACCTCGTTCAGTGACGCTACGACATACCTGTGTTCTAAGATGAGCCCACAGAATCAGTTTGCGGTCGTCCTCGATGGTAAAGTTATCTCTTCCCCGCAGCTCAACGGCAATACCGGCACGTCCTGCCCGATTAACGGTGGCGAGGCTCAGATCTCTGGTCACTTCACCCAAAACAGCGCGGCTGATCTCGCCAACGTCTTGAAATACGGTGCTCTTCCTCTGTCGTTCGATATTTCCAGCGTCGACAACATTTCGCCCACCCTTGGGGGTGAGCAGCTTCGAGCTGGCATTATCGCTGGCATCATTGGCCTTATTCTGGTCGGCGGCTACTGCTTGCTGTACTACCGGGGCCTGGGATTGGTGACCCTCGGCTCCCTCGTCATTGCCGGTATCACTACCTACGCAGCCATGGTGTTGCTCGGCGAGGCCGTCGGATTCACCCTTTCGCTGGCTGGTATCGCCGGCGCGATCGTGGCCATCGGCGTGACAGCAGACTCCTTTATCGTTTACTTTGAACGCATCCGAGACGAGATCCGCGAGGGTCGTACACTACGTACGGCTCTTCAGACTGGTTGGGCAAAGGCCCGGGGCACGATCCTCATGGCTGACGGCGTGTCCCTATTGTCTGCCATCGTCTTGTTCGTGCTGTCTGTAGATCAGGTGAAGGGATTTGCCTTCACTCTCGGTCTGACCACAGTGATCGACCTCATTATTTGTTTCTTCTTCACCCATCCCATCGTGACCGTGTTGGGACGCACAAGGTTCTGGGGACAAGGTCGACGCGGTTCTGGCCTCGAGGCGGAGCATATGGGCGTGACTGAGAGCCAGCTGCTTGGTCGGAGAAGCAGACGATCTGCTTCAAGAGCAAAGCGCACCATCGAGTCGGAGGAGGCCTGAGATGACTGACGACATGAACGCCCAGACGTCGTCTGTTGCCACAAAGCGTCCTAGTGATGGCGCGACCGGCAAGAAGCGCAAGCGTAGCTTCACTCATGCCCTGTACACCGGTGAGATCTCCTACGGGTTTATCCAGCGCCGCAAGGTCTGGTACACCATCACTGCAGTCGTCATCATCATCTCGTTTATCGGCCTGCTAGTACGCGGTCTGAACCTCGGTATTGAGTTCAAGGGTGGCGTGCAGTTCCGAGCTCCGGCCCACGTTGCTACCTCTACTATTGACGACGTCCGAAAGTCGGTGCTGTCCTCGGGTGCTCCCGATATGGACGCAACCGAGGTCGTCAGCCTCGGCTCCGATGCTGTCCAGGTGCAGACTCGGGCTCTTAACAATGACGAAACTACGAAGGTTCAGGAGGCCATTGCTAAGGCCACCGGGACGAAGATGAGCTCGGTCACCTACTCTAAGGTCGGCAGTCAGTGGGGTGAGCAGATCACCGGCAAGGCCATTAAGGCGTTGGTCGTATTCCTGGTCTTGGTGATGCTGCAGATTTGGGCCTATTTCCGGCATTGGAAGATGTCTATTGCTGCTTTGGTGGCCCTTTTACACGATCTCATCGTCACCATCGGTATCTATGCGTTGGTTGGATTCACGGTTTCACCGTCAACAGTCATTGGTGTGCTAACGATTCTGGGCTATTCGTTGTACGACACCGTCGTGGTCTTCGACAAGGTGCGCGAGAACGTCCAGGACATCGACAAGCGTGATTACACCTTTGCTGAGGGCGCTAACCGAGCCGTCAACCAGGTGCTGGTGCGGTCTATTAACACCACCATCGTGGGCGTGCTACCTGTCGCCGCGCTGCTCTTCGCTGGTGCCTTTGTGCTGGGGTCCGGGCCGCTCGAAGACCTTGGTCTGGCCCTGTTCGTCGGAATGATCGTTGGTGCCTACTCTTCGATCTTCATTGCAACCCCGGTGTTTACCCAATTGCGTGAGCACGAGCCAGCCATGAAAGAGCACACCGCGCGTGTTTTGCGTCGTCGTGAGCGGGCCGCTCAGAAGGCACCACGGGTAACCGGTGAGACCGTTGCCGCGGAAGGTCCACGCGACGTTACGACTATCACCGGGAGCGATCGTCACCAGCCACGTCGTTCTACCCGTGCCGAGAGGAAGAAATGACCTACTGTAAGGACCTCATTGCCAGCCTGATCCGGGATGTCCCGGACTTTCCGGAGCCCGGGGTCACTTTTAAGGACATCACTCCGCTACTGGCAAATCCCAATGGCTATGCGGCTGCGATCTCTGAACTCGTAGACACTGCTTCTCGTGACGTGGACGTCGTCCTCGGTATGGAGGCACGTGGATTCATGTTCGCCGGGCCGGTAGCTCTCTCCCTCGGAGCCGGATTTGTTCCTGTCCGCAAACCCGGGAAACTTCCTGGTGACGTCTACTCTCAGTCATTCGTGCTGGAGTACGGCTCTGCGACCCTGACAGTCCATCAGGATGCGGTGCAGCCCGGTTCCAAGGTGCTCATCGTCGATGACGTCCTCGCGACAGCCGGCACAGTTCGCGCTACGGCCTCCCTCGTGGAGCAGTTGGGCGCAGAACTGGTTGGTGTATCGGTACTCATAGAGCTGTCGGCGCTGGGCGGTCGCGAGAAACTCGATCGCGCCGGAATCGGTCCTGTCAACGCAGTTCTCACAATCTGATCATGGTCTCGGAATCACCCGAATCCTCGGGGCGCCATAGCGTCTTCGAACAGACCGCTCTGGTCAAGCTTCCATTCAAAGCGACTGAACCTTTTTGGGAGCTGGTTAAGCGGTTGGCCTGGTCGGCGGTATTGCTGCTGATCAGTACGTTGATTGTGTGGGTCGATCGAGACTCGTATGTTGATTCCACCGCTGGAGACGGCGTCTCGCTCATTGACGCCTTTTACTATTCAACGGTCACCGTCACCACCACGGGTTACGGTGACATCACCCCAGTCGCGCCGCATGCGCGGCTCATTAACGCCCTCATCATCACGCCGCTACGCATCACTTTCCTGGTGCTGTTAGTTGGTACCACCCTTGAGATGCTGGCCAATGAGGGGCGACGCGGCCTGCTCGATAGTGCTTGGAGGAAGCGTATGAGGAATCACACCGTCGTCATTGGGTATGGCACGAAAGGTCGAAGCGCGGTCAATACGTTGCGTAACCACGATGTCCCCGTCGAGAAGATCGTCGTCATTGATTCCCGCCCCTCTGCTGTAGCTGAGGCCAACCGGTCTGGGCTGGCCGCCTTCGAGGGAGACGCCACTCGCCGTGATCTCTTGAGGCGAGCTGAGATTAGTAAGGCGCGGGAGGTCGTCATTACCCTCAACCGAGACGACTCGGCGATTCTGACGACGCTGACGGTGCGCCAGCTCAACCCGCGTTGTCACATCGTTGTTTCCGGTCGAGAGGACGAGAACCTCCCGTTGCTGCGCGAATCTGGTGCCGACGCTGTCGTCACATCTGCTGACGCGGTGGGACGATTGCTTGGGCTGTCGTCGGTTAACCCGTACGTTGGCACCGTCGTAGACGATTTGTTATCCAGTTCCAAGGGCATGGAAGTCGTTCAGCGAATGGTCTCCGAGAGCGAGGTGGGCGCACGTCCAGCCGATATTCAAAACGAACGGGTGCTAGCCGTCATTCGAAACGACGTGCTGCGCAACTTCTACGATCCTTCGGTGGGTCAGCTGCAGGCCGGTGACGTCATCGTGGTCGTGCGCAAAGCGGTTCCACGTCGCCATGAATCACAAACTGAAAGCGACCTGGTGCGCTGAGAACAGCGCTAGAGGACTGACTTTGCTGTCAGCGCTGGTTGCACCTAGCCCTCGGGCAGCACACTCAACCGACACTGAGACGCGGCATACCACTAGAATGAGAGGTCTAGCTTGCCAGGAGGTGACGCGATGACCGACGATAGCGTCTATGGCCCGTACGGTTCGGGCAAGGGAACCCTGGGCAAGCCGAAGCCCGGCCAACAGCGTCCCCAGCCCCGTATGCGGATGCGCGAGCGCATTGTCCGGTGGGGGACGCCGAAACCACCAGCACCGACGCAAAGCGTCACGGATCCCTTAATTTCGGTAGTGCTGGCCAACCACCCCAAGGCCGACACCGCTATCATCGAGCGGGCATATCGCACTGCTGAGCATTACCACCGCGGACAGTCTCGTAAGTCTGGTGACCCCTACATCACACATCCACTTGCAGTGACGATGATCCTCGCTGAGCTTGGCATGGACGAGCGGACTCTATGCGCCGGCCTCCTGCACGACACCGTCGAAGACACGTCCTACACCAACGAACAGCTCACTGCTGATTTCGGTGAAGAAATCGCCCTTCTCGTCGATGGGGTCACTAAGCTCGACAAAGTCCAATATGGGGATTCTGCGAAAGCTGAGACCATTCGCAAGATGGTCATCGCGATGAGCCGAGATATTCGGGTTCTCGTCATCAAGCTGGCAGATCGGCTGCATAATATGCGCACGTTAGGGTTTCTACGTCCCGATAAGCAAAACCGTATTGCCAAGGAAACCCTCGAGATTTTCGCCCCGCTAGCTCACCGCCTTGGGATGAATGCCATCAAGTGGGAGCTGGAAGACCTGTGCTTCTCCACCCTTAACCCGAAGCTCTACGACGAGATCGTCCATATGGTTGCGGAGCGGGCTCCGCAACGGGAAGCCCAACTCAAAGATGTCATCACAATCGTTCGTCAGGACCTTGACGAAGCAGGCATCAAGGCCATCGTCTACGGACGACCGAAGCATTACTACTCGATCTATCAAAAGATGGTGGTACGGGGCCGGGATTTCTCTGACATCTACGACCTCACCGGTCTGCGCATCCTTGTCGACACTCCACGCGATTGTTACGCAGCCCTCGGTGTCATGCACGTGCGATGGAACCCTCTTCCGGGTCGGTTTAAGGACTACATCGCGATGCCCAAGTACAACATGTACCAGTCTTTGCACACCACGGTGTTGGGGCCGGGCGGCCAGCCGGTCGAGTTGCAGATCCGCACTCACGAGATGCACCGGCGTGCTGAGTATGGTGTAGCAGCCCACTGGAAGTATAAGGAAAACCCCAATGCTGTCGGTCGGGGGATTCAGCCTGACGGCACAGATCTTTCGTGGGTGCAGTCTCTCAACCAGTGGTCCAAGGAGGAATCTGATCCCAGCGAGTTCCTGGACTCGCTGCGCTTCGAGATTAACTCTCGCGAGGTGTATGTCTTTACCCCCAAGGGCGATGTTATGAGCCTTCCTCAGGGCGCCACTCCGGTTGACTTCGCCTATGCCGTCCATACCGAGGTTGGTCACCGCTGTATTGGCGCCAGGGTGAACGGCAAACTTGTCACCCTCGATACCAAACTTAACAACGGCGACGTCATCGATATCCTCACGTCGAACGCGCCTGATGCGAGTCCCAGTCGTGACTGGCTGGGGTTCATCGCTTCTCCCCGTGCTCGTTCCAAGATTAAGTCTTACTTCACTAAGGAGCGCCGCGAGGAGTCCATTGAAGCCGGCAAGGACGCTATCGCAAAGCAGCTACGTCAAGCCGGTGTGCCGTTACAGTCGTTGCTAACTGTCGAATACCTCACCGCGGTGGCCGACGACCTCCGGGTGCCCGGCATCAACGCCTTGTATGCGGCGGTAGGAGAGCACAACGCCAGCGCCCAGTCCGTCGTCGAGAAGCTCATCGCGTTGGGTGGCGGCCCGGAAGAGGCTACCGCTGACGTCGAGGAAGAACTGGCGGTTGGCGTCAAGGCGCCGCGTCGTCGTCGCAGTAGCGAAACTGGGGTTATGGTCGACGGCGACCCGGATATGCTCGTCAAGCTGGCTCGGTGCTGTACCCCGCTGCCCGGCGATCCCATCATGGGGTTCGTGACGCGCTATGACGGGGTTTCAGTACATCGAACGGATTGCTCCAATGCCAAGAATCTTCTTGAGCACCCGGAGCGCATCGTTTCGGTGTCGTGGTCTGATGATCGGCAAGAGAGCTATCAGGTCACTATCCAGGTGGAAGGCCTTGATCGTGCCGGTTTGTTGGTCGATACCTTTCGGGTTTTCGCCGAGCAGGGGGTAAGCGTCATTTCAGCCAATATGAGTACCTCAAAGTCTCATCTCGCTCGATTGCGGCTTACCTTCGAAGCCCCCGATCCGACTCACCTCAAGCACCTTACTGAGTCGATTCGTCGAATCTCGGGAGTTTACGACGTCTTCCGTGTAAAGTCTTGAAGGTTGCCCAGAACACCAACGGCCCCGGATCTGGGAAGTGTTCCGAGGCCGTCAGCGGTGACCATCAGGCGCTAAACTCGTCGAGTGCCTTCTGAGCCTCGTCGAGCCAGGTCTGGTAGGTCTTGATCGATTCGCGAGCCTTGTCGGCATCCTTAGTACGACCAGCGGCCTCAGCTTTCTCGACCTGGGCGTTCAGCTTGTCGATGTGGGCGCTGAACATATCGACGGTGGCGCGAGCACGTTCGCGAGCCTGCGGATCGGTGCGTTTCCATTCGGCTTCCTCAGCGGAGTGGACCTGACGCTCCAAGTCACGGACGCGGGCGTCAATACGTTTCATGGCGTCGCGAGGAACTCGACCAACCTCATTGAATTTTTCGAGGAATGCGCGGAGCTTGACCTTGGCCTCTTCAATGTCCTTGACGGGCAGAATATCCTTTTCTGCTTCGTCAAGGAGCTGCTCTTTGACCTCCTGGTTACCGCGGTATTCTTCGTCCTGCTGGCTTTGAGCCGCGGTGCGGGCATCGAAGAACGTGTCCTGGATAGCGCGGAACTCCTTCCAGAGCTTGTCATCGACATCGCGGGGAGCAGGTCCGGCGGCCTTCCATCGGTTCATGAGGTCGCGGAACTGGCGAGAGGTCTCGCCCCAGGCGGTCGACTCGGCCAGCGGACGAGCCTCCTCAATGATGTGCTCCTTGACGACGCGGGCGCGCTCGCGCAGGTGGTTCTGCTCAGCCATGTGCTGCTTGCGACGACGGGTAAATGCGGTGCGAGCACCGGAAAAACGGTGCCACAACTCGTCGTCAGTCGTCTTGTCGATACGGGGGAGAAGGCGCCACTGGTCAAGTAGATCGCGAAACTTTCCAATGCCACCACGCCAGTCACTGCCAGCAGCAATAGCCTCTGCCTGGGCTACCATTTCCTCCTTAGCTTGCTTGGCGCGGGCCTTAGCTTCAGCGCGCTCCTCACGGCGGGTCTCCGCCTTGGCGTCAATAGTGGGGGTCAATGCCTCCACTCGGGCTGCGAGAGATTCCAGATCGCCAACGGCATTGGCCTCACGGATAGATGTGACGAGTTTACTGGCGGCCGACCGTGCCTCCTCCGGCGAGGCGGTGCCCGAGCTCACTCGTGATTCCAGCAGCGACACCTCGGTCTCGAGGGCGCGATAGCGGCGCACGAAGAATTCAAGGGCTTCCTCGCTAGTGGAGTCCGGCACCTGGCCGACAGACCTCTCCCCGTCACTAGTTCGGACGTAAACGGTGCCGTCATCATCGACGCGGCCGAAGGACTGCGGAGCTTGTGCGTGACTCATACGCCCCATCTTGCCCGATAAACTGCCAAACGTGTTCATCGCGTCCTTTATCACAGGTCCTTTTCAGACCAATTGCTATCTGTTAGCGCGCGAACAGGGGTCTGAGTGCGTCATCGTCGATCCCGGTATGGGCGCTGAAGAGTTCCTTGGTGATGCCCTGAGAACCCATCATCTCGTTCCAGTGGCGATCGCTGTGACCCACGGCCACATCGACCATATTGGTTCTGCTCGACAGGTCGGGGACGAGTACGGCATCCCGGTGCTGTGCCCTCGTGACGACCGTCACCTGCTCAGCGACCCGATGGCCGGGCTCTCCGACTTCGCCCGCCCGCTTATCGAACAGTGGTATGGGTCGACGACCCTGCGTGAGCCAGAACAAGTCGTCGACGTCGAGCCCTTCTCCCATCACCAGTTCGCCAACCTCGACCTGGAGTTCTTGCATGCACCGGGCCACACCCCGGGTTGTTCCATGATTCGTACGATCGACGCCGAGTTCGGTCCCATCGTCATGTCAGGAGACGTCGTTTTTGCCGGATCTATCGGACGTACTGACATGCCAGGCGGCGACCCTGCCCAGATGTCACACAGCCTCTCCGACGTCGTGTGGTCCCTGGATGATTCCACTTATGTGCTGCCCGGACACGGCGGACCAACGACGATGGCCAATGAACGTCTGACCAATCCGTTCTTGGGGCGCCGCTAGGCCTCACCGCATGCGAATGCACCCGATCGCCCTCAGACTGGCACAATAAAGGCTGCGGGGTGACCCGCTGTTGTACTCAACTTTTCGAAGGATTTCCTCATGGCCCGTCTCAAGCCCCTGTCCGGTTTTCCCGAGTTCCTGCCCTCAGGACAGATGGTAGAGAACCATGTGACCCGGATTCTTGAGGAGACCTTCGAGCTTCATGGCTTCGCACCGATTCGTACTCGCGCCGTCGAGCCGATGGAACAGCTCACTCGCAAGGGAGAGATCGACAAAGAAGTCTACGTCGTCGACCGGCTGCACGCCGACTCGCACGACACGCGTTCCGGGAAGGATCGCCTTGGCCTGCACTTCGACCTGACCGTCCCGTTTGCACGTTACGTACTGGAGAATGCTGGACATCTGTATTTCCCGTTTCGCCGGTACCAGATTCAGAAAGTGTGGCGTGGCGAGCGTCCGCAGGAGGGTCGCTACCGCGAGTTCACCCAGGCCGATATCGACATTGTTGGCGACCAGACCCTTGCGGAGCACCACGATGTCGAAACCCCGCTAGTGATGCTGTCAGCCCTTGAACGACTGCACACTGAGCTGGGATTTCCGACCGTTACGATGCACGTCAACAACCGCAAGCTCTCCGAAGGGTTCTATCGCGGGCTCGGCATCGCCGATCCGATGGCGGTGCTACAGCGGGTCGACAAGTACGACAAGATTGGCCCGGACGCCGTCCGCAAACTGCTTGTC